>JBDHIJ010000056.1:0-18276 GCA_039587435.1 Gemmatimonadota bacterium | reverse complement strand
TGCCCTCCAGACCCGGGGTCTCATAGGTCTTGGACGAAGCGCGCCGGTACCGAGCGCCCACGATGATGTTGCCGCGGGTGCCGAACTCGTAGTCACCCTGGAGGAAGGCGCCGAGGCTTCCGAGCGTCGCCTCGGGGAGGCTCGGCGTGGAGTCGGTCGTCTCCATGGGGAACGGACCGAACCCGGTCATGACCGTGTTGCTCACGTCGGTGCCGATGGCCCGATCCTGGAAGTAGTCCACCCCGTAGGTCCAGAGCAGGTTGTCGAAGCTCAGCTTCTTGGCCTCGAGGCGGAAACCGTAGGTCTCGATCTCGGTGTTGTTGACGTCCGTGGTCTCGATCCGACCCTCCCGGCCGGGCCCCATGGAGAACGTCAGGTCCAGGTCGAAGACGAGCTCACGGTCGTTGCGCTGGCCGTAGGCCGTCACGTCGAACCGGTCCATGAGGGCCGTGTTCAGGTCCTCGGCCTGATACCCCAGCGTCAGCTTGTCGAACTTCTGGAACGGGTACTTGATCTCGATGTAGGGGGCACCCGGGTTGTAGAGGGCCGGGTCGACCCAGCCGAATCCGGTGTCCTCGGAGTCGTAGTGCTCCCACTTGGCGAACAGGCGGTGATTGTCGGCCACCTGGAAGCCGGTCATGACGTCGATGGCCCAGTCCGTGACGCCGGTATCGTTCACCGTGGCCGGATCTTCGAGGGTGATGTTCCCGAAGCTGCCGGACGGAGCCTCATATGGGTCCGCCTTCCGGTAGGAGCCTCCGACCTTGAAGTCGAACCGGCCGTAGCGGCCGTTCAGGTTCCCACCGGCCTTGTTGATGCCACCGGCGCTGCCGTAGCGGTAGTTCAGGTCCCCGTGGGTCCCCTCCTGGTCCGGCGAGCGGGTCAGGATGTTCACCACGCCACCGATGGCGTCACTGCCGTACAGCACCGAAGCGGGTCCACGAACCACCTCGACGCGCTCCACGGAGCTCACGTCGATGACGGCCGGCACCTCACCGAAATCCTGCTGACGCCGGCTGTTCTGGAGCCGGATGCCATCGGAGAGAAGGAGGATCCGCTGACCGCGCTGGCCGCGGATCTGGGGGCGGACCTGGCTAGGTCCCACGCCCACCACATCCAGGCCCTGCACCTGCCGGAACATGTCCGACACGTTGTTGGCGGCGAACTCCCGCAGGGTCGTGGCCTCGAAGCGGGCCGTCGGTGCCGCGATCTCGAACAGGCTTCTCGGGGTCCGAGTGGCCGTCACCAGGAGCGGCTCCAGGGCGAACACCGTCGGGAAATCGACGTCGGGCAGACTGTCCACCGGAACGACCCGCCCGGGGGTGTTCTGTGCGGAGACGGCCAGGGGCAGTGCGAGAACCAGCCCCGCTGAAATAAGAAAGGCCCGGCGGACCCCTGAGGTCCCCGAGCGATGCGAACGCGAGCGCGCGGCGAGACGATTGCGCTTCATGATTCTGAATCCCTTTGGCGGGCGGTTTTTCGGCTCCCTCCTGGGTGTCGTAGCACCGCCCTGTTTCAAGGATGAAATAGCGTACTTCGAACCTAGAAAAACCCGTGGTTCTCCGTAATTCGGAAAACCACGGGATTCTGGCGTAGGTAGTTGTACGGACGGGTTTTTGGGGGATCCGAGATTCGCTCCCCGGCGGGGTCAGCCCTAGAGGAGGCCCTCCTCCACGGCGAAGCGCGTCAGGCCCGCCACGGACCGGATGTCCAGCTTTCGCATGAGGCTCTCCCGGTGGCTCTCCACGGTCCGGGGGCTGATCCCCAGTTCCTCGGCGATGGCCCGGCTGGTCTTCCCCTGGGCCACGTGCTTCAGAATCTCCTTCTCCCGGGGCGTCAACGCATCCGCCGGGCTCTCCGGCTCCACAGGCACCTCGCCGCGGATCAAGGCGGTGAGCTGTTTCGCCACCGCCGGTGAGAAATACTCCGACCCATCCCGCAGGGCCTGGATGGCCCGCCCGAGTTCTCCCGGACCGGCATCCTTCAGGACGTAGCCGTGGGCACCCGCCTCCACGGCCCCGAGCACGTACTCCGTCTCGTCGTGCATGGTGAGCATCAGGATCCGGGTCTCGGGATGTTCAGCCCTCAGCTTCGTGGCAACCGAGAGCCCCGAGTCGTCGGGCAGGGAGATGTCCAGCAGCACGACGTCCGGTGTATGCAGCGCCGCGAGGGATAGGGCCTCGGCGGCGTTTCCGCCCTCGGCCACCACCTCCAGGCCCTCCATGTCGTCCACCAGGTGTCGAATCCCCTGTCGGACCAACGTGTGATCATCCACGATCAGGACGCGCGTCTGTTCGCTCAAGACTCCCCCTGCACTCTCTTCACCGGGATGCTGACTTCGAGCCTGGATCCGCGACCCGAGGCGTTTTCCTGGAGGCCCACGGTGCCTCCCAAGCGTGAGATCCGCTCCCGCATGCCGGCCAGTCCCATTCCCTCGGCCACACGCCCGTGACCGTCCCGCCGGACGTTCGCGAGCCCCACGCCGTCGTCCATCACCTCCAGCCGGACCACCCCATCGGGGGATCCGATCACGAGGTGGACCTCCGTGGCGTCGGCGTGTCGGACCACGTTCGAGAGCCCCTCCTGCAGGGCCCGGAAGAAAGCAAGATCGGCTTCTCGGGGGAGGTTCGGAAGGGTGTCGGGCGCTTCCAGCGAGACCGCGTGGCTCCCCTTGGCCTCGAATTCGGTGACCAGGGCCCGCAGGGCAGGCAGCAGGCCCAGGTCCTCGAGGACAGTGGGCCTGAGGTCACGGGTCACGGCCCGGATACTCTCGATCCCCGTCCCGACCAGCTCCAGTGAGCGGTCCATTCGCGTGTGCAGCTGCGGGTCCACCTGGCCCCTCAGCGCGCCCAGTTCGATCTTCACGGCGGCAAAGACCTGGGCCGTTTCGTCGTGGAGCTCGCGAGCGATGCGCCGGCGCTCCTCCTCGTGGAGGCTGACCATTCGGCTGGCCAGCAGCTCGAGTTCCTCGGTGCGCTGGCGGAGCTGGGCGTTCAGATCCGCCGTTTCGATGGCCGTCCCCACCTGCCGGCCCAGCGCCAGCAGGAACTCCTCGTCCAGGGCCGAAATGGGGTCGCGGGCATGGCCCACCACGACCATGGCCCCCGCCACCTCCTGCTCCCGGATGATGGGAAGACCGATGGCGTAGGACGCCTCTTCTCCGTCGCCCTCCCGGACCTGCACGCCACGCTCCAGGTGCGGCGATCCATCCCGCAGTGCCCGGGAGATGGCGCGGTCCACCGACTCCGAAGGAGGCTGGTCGGCCCAGTCCTCGCACACGCCGGCTCCGAGTATGAACTGGCGAGCCCCTTCCTCGAGCGCGTAGAGAGCGCTCCCGCTGACCCCCGGGAGCGTGAGGGGCCGGGAAACCAGCGACGGGAGGACGTCGCCCGATCGCGCGGTGCGCTGCAGGTCCTCCGAGACCTCCGAGAACACCTCGAGGCCTCTGCGCTGATCCTCCAGGATCAGGAGAAGCAGACCCGCCACGACGCCGAGCTCGAAGAGAAGGTCCAGGTAGTACCCCCAGGGATTCCACGCACCCATCGCCCGGAGGAACGGATAGTCCAGGTCGTGAAGGCCCCACAGAATGAGGACTCCGCCCAGGAATCGTGCCGGATTCGAGTCCACGACCTTCGCGTATCGGAAGAACACCAGGCCCGTGGCCAGAGTGGCGAAGGAGAGAAACAGCACGGCCGGCCCGGCAGCGAGCATGAAGTTGTCGAGCCGGTAGATGGCCAGGTAGGACCAGACCAGCGGGAACGCCACCAGGAGCAGGTATCGGCTCCGCCAACGCACCTGGACGCTGAACACCATGGAAGCCCAGAGGAGCGCCAGGGCCGCCCACCCGGTGAAGACCTGGTGCCAGTACAGCCAAAGGTATCCGCCGGTGAGCTGAAAGCTGAGGATGGCCGCGAGGCGGCCCGAGTACATGACCCAGGCCAGCGTCCAGTAGGCGAAGTGGGCCTTGCGGTAGCGGAACAGCAGGGCGACGAAGAGCATCGCCAGCCCGGTGGTGACCAGGGCCTGGAAGAAGGCTGCGGCGAGGTCGTCGGGGTTGAGGCCGGGAACGGTCAGGTCCATGTCCTATACAAAACGACAGGCGGCTCCCCGGGGCAATCCCGCTCCCGGGCCGAGCCTCGCACGAATCGTTGCGACTCCCGGGCGAAGGGCACATACTGGACGAGAATTCACGATGGACGCATCGGCGGTCCGCCCCCCCTGGGGCCCGCCGACCCACCCCACCTCAGAATGTAGTCTGCGCTGATGAATCAGGATCCTGCTCCCAACCGACGTGCAACGGACCGACGTGGTCGCGATGACCGCAGGATTGAGATCGATCGTCGTCTGGAGGAGCGCCGCGTTGAAGCGATTCCTGTGGAGTATGAACGGCGCAGCGGCCTGGACCGACGGCGTTCCCCGGACCGCCGCTCTCACCACCGGCGGACCGGCGCGGATCGCCGCTCCGGCACCGAACGGCGGTCCCGAACGCCCGGGCGGTTCAACTAGCGACCGCAGGCTTCCTGCGCACCATCAGGCGCGCCGCCAGTGGAGCCGTAGCCCCCACCAGCCCCGCCACCACCGCTCCGGCACGCAGTACCTGTACGGCTCGGCCGGCCGGAGTCCATCTGGCGGCCATGAGGATCCATGGGGCCGATCGGCGGGCGGCCCGACCGATCTGTAGCATCGCATTGGAGTTCACGGTTCACTTCCCAGGTATAGAGCAAAAGAGCCCGAATGGCGTTACATACAACAATACGCCGTTCGGACTCCTTTTGTTTCACTCACCGGCCCAAATGGGCCTACCCCCAAGTGGGCTCCCGACCGGGATCAGTGCCCGTCCGGAAGGATCATCGGGCCCAGAACCATGAAGGACACCACAAAGCCGATGGCCGCGAACACCAGGTGGGCGACGATGATGTCCTTCTTCCCTTCCCGCTCAGGGTTCGCCGTGAGATGACGCAGCAGTGCGCCCACGGAGCCGAAGGCCAGGGCCGCAACGATGGCGAACGACAGGTTTGGGATGTCCAAGCTGATCCTCCTGGAGAGTTCTGCGATGCGTAGAGGCGCCGCCCGGATTCGAACCGGGGATAAAGGATTTGCAGTCCTCTGCCTTACCACTTGGCCACGGCGCCAAAGACTGTGGGGAGAGCCATCGGCTTGCGATCGGCATCTCCCCACGGCCCAGAGCGGGAAACCGGACTCGAACCGGCGACCCCAACCTTGGCAAGGTTGTGCTCTACCAACTGAGCTATTCCCGCGGTGATTTTGCGAAGCGGAAGCTAGAAAGGACGCCAGAAAGTGTCAAGACCGTGACGGCCCCGGACGCCGGCCCCGCGGGCCTGACCGGAAAACGCCGTAAGAACCTGCCCCGTGGCGTTTTGCGGGATGTCCGGAGTGGCTATCTTGGAGCGCGTTCCAGACTCTTTTCAGAGCTCCGTCGAAGGCCCGATTCTGCCCTCTCCTGATACTCTTCGGATGCCGTCCCCCTCCCCCGCTCACCGGGGACTCGGGGCGATCGCCTCGCGCCTGGCCCGGACGCCGGGCCTCACCGGCGTGCTGATCCTCTCCGCCCTGTTCGTCGGAGCCGACCCGGCTGCCCCGGCGGCCGCCCAGGGTCCGGACTGGTTCACGCCGATCCTGCCGGCGGGGACCCTGGAGTTCGGAGCCGCGGCTCGGTTCTCCTACTGGACCGAAGTCTACGGATACAGGGTTTCCGACGGATCCGTTCGTGAGGGAGTGGAGCCCTGGGCCTTCGACCTCACCGATGCCGCCGCCGACTCGAGGCTCTTCCCGGGCCAGGAGCTGCTTCAGACCGCGCTGGGCGACGCCGCGTACGACCTGGATCTCGGACTTTCGGGGACCATCGCGGACGGAGGTGTGATCCGGCTCCCGTTCCGCGCGGCCGTTGGCGTCACCGATTGGCTCACGCTCGGCCTCACGGTGCCGTTCGTGCGCAGGAGGATCCGTCTCGACCAGGCGGAGTCCGTGACCGATGCCACCGCGGGCGTCACCCCGACCATCTCCGCTCCGGGCGACGTGAACCTCTTCCTGTCCGAGTTCCGCGGCGCCATCCAGCTCGCTCGCGTCGGAGCGGAGGAGGTCTGCGGCACTCAGGGTCCCTCCTCCGCCGAGTGCCAGGCGGCACGGGCCGCCGTCGACGAGGCGGACCTGCTCTTCACGGCTCTGTCCCACACGTTCACGGCCTCTCCGGTGTTCGCTCTCCAGGGCAGCCCGGCGGCGGCCTCGGTGCTCAACCGGGTGGAGGAGATCCGGGCTCTGCTCGCGGCACTGGGGGGGAGCTTCAACGCCCCGCTCCCCATCGCTCAGACCCCGCTCTCCGATGACTACCGGCTGGCCATGACCGGTGAGCCGGTCTCGGGGATCGCCGGGTACCACGGTGAGGGATGGCTGAACAGCTACACCATCGGGGATGTGGAGATCGCGGCGGACGCCCGGGTCCTGGACTTCGTCCGCCCGGGCGAGAACCCGGACCGACCGGACCTGAGGGTCCTCCTGACAGCCGGGGGTACCGTGCGCCTGGCCTCTGGCCCGGGAGACGCGGCCCTCGACTTCCTGGATCTGGGGTCCTTTGGCCTTCAGACGGACTTCGAGCTGCGGGGGTACGGGGACCTCCAGGCCTGGGGGTGGCTCGGCCTGGCCGCCAGCTACATGTACGGAATCCGGTCGGGAGGAGAGGGGACGTTCGGATGGGAACCTCCGACTTCGATTATCGCCGTCCCCTTCGCACGGACCCCAATGAGCTGGAAACCGGGCAACTACTCGTCCCTCCGGATCGCCCCCCGGATTCGTCTCCTGGACGGCATGTCCCTGCTGGCGGAGTACCGGCGTTCGGCCCGCGGCCGGGACGAGTGGACGACCGATGTGGTGCAGGCTCCGATCGTGGAGGGTGGCGAAGAGTTCCCGGTTCCGGATCCGAGCTACGTCAACGTCCCCACCGACGAGCGGATGTCCACGTTTGGGATCGGGCTCCTCTATTCCACCGTCGCCATGGCCGGCCGGGGAGAGGCGAGCCTTCCCCTCATGCTCCACGCCCGCTGGGATACGTCCCTGGACGGTGCGGGCGGGTGGACCCCGAAGCTCTCCCGTATCTCGGCCGAGATGAGAGTCTTCTTCCGGGTCTGGGGAGACTCCTGAGCCAACACCCCGGCGCCGGGGGCCCACGCTGATCCACCGGGGCTCCGGCGGATTGGGGTGGGTCAGCCTGGATCAGGCGCCCAGCAGAGCGCGGGCGTGCTCCCGAGACGCTGACGATCCACCGTCCCCGCCGAGCATTCGGGCGATTTCCTGAACCCGGTCCTCGCCGGAGAGCGGGAAGACCTCGGTGGAGGTCACGCCGTCGCGGCCAGAGGTCTTGGCGACCCTGAGGTGTGACCCGGCCCTGCACGCCACCTGGGCCAGGTGGGTCACCGCGAACACCTGGTGACTCTCCGCCACCCCCGCCAGCCTCTGCCCCACTGCGGTGGCGACTTCCCCGCCGATCCCCGCGTCGATTTCGTCGAAGACGAGGGTCGGGACGCCATCCAGGCGCGCGAGGATCGTCTTCAGGGCGAGCATCACGCGGGCAAGTTCTCCTCCGGAAGCGACCCTGGAGAGTGGCGCAGGAGGGAATCCCGGATTGAGTGACACTCGGAACTCCACGGACTCGGCGCCGGCTGCCTCGATCTCCGCTCGAGGGTCCAGCGCCACCTCGAACCGGCCCCCGGGGAGGCCCAGGGTGGGGAGGATCTCCTCCACCTCCGCCTCCAGGGCGCGAGCGGCCTCGGATCGAAGGCGGGACAGGCTGGACGCGGCGCCCACGAGCTCGCTTTCCAGGTCGTCCAGTTCCTTCTGAAGGTGATCGCGGTCGAACGCGGCGTCGTCCAGTTCGCTGCGGCTGGCCCGCAGGGCCTCCCACTCCCGCAGCACGTCGGACAGCTCGGGGCCGAACTTGCGCCGCAGGCGGGAGAGGGCGTCCAGCCGCTCCCGGACCTCCTCCAGCCGCCCCGGGTCCTGGTCCACCCGACCGGCGTAGTCCCCGAGCCGGCGGCCCGACTCCACCAGGAGGTGGTAGGCCTCCTGCAGGGATTCGGCCACTGCCTCCAGCGAAGGGTCCACCGACGAGAGTCCGCGGGCCGCGTCGGCGGCCGATGCGACCCGGTCGGCCACCGCCTCGTCTCCGCCATAGAGTTCCTCCGACAGCTGGCCACTACCTCGGGCCAGGTCCTCGGCGTGCTCCAGGACACGGAGCTCGTCCTGGAGCCCCTCGTCCTCGTCCTCGGTGGGGGATACGCCCTCGATCTCACCCAACTGGAAATCCAGGAAATCCCTTCGCGACTCCAGCTCCCGTCGCCGCTCGTCCAGGCTCTCCAACGCGTCCCAGGTCGCACGCGCCCGCCGGTGGACGTCCCGGACGCGGCCGGCCAGTTCCAGACCCCCCCCGAACCCATCGAGGATGTCGCGCTGCTGCCCGGGACGGAGGAGGCTCTGGTGGTCGTGCTGACCATGGAGGTCGACCAGGAGACGCCCCAGGGTGCCCACCAGCCCCGCCGATGCGGCTGAGCCGTTCACCCAGGCCCGGTTCCGTCCCTCCCGGGCGACCTCCCGCCGCAGCACCAGCAGGTCGTCCTCCAGGGGGATGCCCGACTCGTCCAGCAGCGCGGGGATCCGGGGAATCCGGGAGACGTCGAACACCGCCTCCACGGTGGAACGATCCTGACCGGCCCGCACGACCTCGGAGGAGGCCCGTTCACCCAGCAGGAGGGAAAGGGCGCCCACGATGATGCTCTTCCCCGCCCCGGTCTCGCCGGTAAGAGCGGAGAACCCCGGCCGGAGCTGGAGGGTGAGGTCCTCGGCTACGGCGTAGTTGCGGATGCGGAGTTCGATGAGCATCCCGGAATGTGGGGCGGCGGGCCGGGCGACTCAATGGAGCGCCGGGACTTCGTGCCGACCTGGAGCCTTGGAATGCCGTGTTGGGACGCCGCTATCGGCCGTCGGGCGACTTGATCGCCCAGTTCAGCTTCTTCCGCAGGGTCGAGAAGAACGACTGCTCCGGGAAGCGGACCAGGGTCACGTCATGAGGGCCACGGGCCACCACGACGGCATCGGCGGGTTCGAGGGACTGGCCCACCACCCCGTCTACGGTGAGCACCATCTCGTCGGAGGCGGAGAGTTCACGCAGCGTGACGCGTTCGTCCGCCGGGAGAACCAGCGGCCGTACCGCGAGGGTGTGGGGTGAGATGGCCGTGACCACCATGCACTCCACGGACGGCGTGATGATGGGTCCACCCGCAGAAAGCGAGTAGGCGGTGGACCCGGTGGGAGTGGAGACGATGACCCCATCGGCCGTGAAGCTACCCACCTCGTCCCGGTTCGTCCCCGAACCCACGGAGAGGTCCATGCGCGCCACGCGAGCCGCCCCCGCCTTGTGCAGCACCACGTCGTTGAGCGCGACGTAGGTGGCGCCCTCCGATCCGTCGGCGTGGATGACGGTGGCCTCCAGCGTCAGCCTGTGGTCCCGGAGGTACTCGCCTCGAAGGAAGTGCTCGAGGGCCACTTCGACGTGGTCTCCGGCCACCGAGGTCAGGAAGCCCAGGTGTCCAAGGTTGATCCCGAGGACCGGGATTCCCAGCCCCGCGGTACCGCGTGCGGCGGCCAGCAGGGTGCCGTCCCCGCCCAGCGATACCAGGAGATCCACGCTCCCCGCCGACAGCTCCAGGGCCGCGGAGCCTTCGGGGGCGAGGGGCAGGACCTCCTCGTCGAAGATGAGCTCCAGGTCGTGCTCCCGGGCGAACTGGTTCAGCCGGTGAACCACGCCCTCGAGGTCGATGTAGCGAGGTTGACCCACCACACCCACCCGCACCCGGCGGTCGGTGGGAAGCGGCGAAGGCGAATCGGAGGACGCGTCACCGGTCATGTGATCTCCTTGAACACCGGTGGGCCCGGGTCCCGGAGGACCCGGGGTCAGGCGGACTCTGCCGTCGGGGCCGTGAGTGGCTGGGCGGCCTCGGCCGACTCCGAGCCGGACAGGGAGCGAATCTGCTCCGTGATCCCCTCGACGTCGAGTCCGAGGTCCCGCATCAGGAGCTTCCGCGCTCCGTGCTCGATGAAGGCGTCGGGAAGGCCGAGCGTGTGGACCTCCGGGACCCGCCCCGGCAGCAGTTCGTTCAGCTCCCGCAGCATGAAGGCGCCGAATCCGTTCACCACGGTCCCCTCTTCGAGGGTGATGAGAGTGTGGTGAGCCTCCGCCACCGCCCTCAGCATCTTCTCGTCATAGGGCTTCATGAACCGGCAGTTCACCACCGTCACGTCCATGCCTTCGGCCTCCAGCGCCCGGGCCGCCTCCAGCGCGGGAAGCACCATCGTCCCCACCGCCAGCACGGCCACCGAGCCATCCCCCTTGCGGAGCATCTCCCAGCTTCCGTATTCGACCTCGGGAATCTCGTCCACGTGAGGCACTTCGGCAGGCACCGAGTCCCTCGGATACCGGACAGAGAAGGGACCGTCGTCGTGCTTCACGCCGGCCCTGAGGAGGGCCAGCATCTCGGAGCCGTCCTTGGGGGCGGTAACGGTCATGTGAGGGATGCCCAGCATGTAGCTGATGTCGAGCCCCCCGTGGTGGGTCGGCCCATCCTCGCCCGCGATGCCGGCTCGGTCCATGGCGAAGATCACCGGCAGCTGCTGCAGGGCGACATCGTGGACGATGTTGTCGTAGCCGCGCTGAAGGAACGTGGAGTAGATCGCAACGACGGGCTTGAGACCCTCGCAGGCCATCCCGGCCGCCGAGCAGACCCCGTGCGACTCGGCGATGCCCACGTCGAAGAACCGGTCCGGGAACGCATCGCCGAAGATCTCGGTGGACGTCCCGTCCGGCATGGCGGCCGTGAGGGCCACGATCCTGCGGTCCTGTTCACCCAGCTCCGTGAGTCCGCGGCCGAACACGTTCTGATAGCGCGGAAGCCCGCCGCCACCGGACTTGGTCCCTTCGCCGGTCATCTTGTCGAAGGGCTTGGCCCCGTGCCACTTGAACGGGTCCTTCTCCGCCGGATCGTACCCCTTCCCCTTCCGGGTGATGGCGTGGACGAGGATCGGCCCCTTCATCTTGCGGACCCCGGAGAAGACCTCCACCAGTCGATCGACATCGTGGCCGTCCACCGGGCCGACATAGCGGAAGCCGAGCTCCTCGAAGATCATGCCAGGAACGAACATGTTCTTCACGCTCTCCTCGAACCGGCCGGCCAGACCCTCAACCACGTCACCCAGGGAGCCCGGGGTCCTGTGGATCAGGTTCTTCACCTCGTCCCGGACCCGGTTGTACATCGGGTTCGTGATCATGCCGGTGAGGTACTTGTTCATGGCTCCCACGTTCGGAGCGATGGACATGTCGTTGTCGTTCAGGACGACCACGAAATCGGTGTCGGTGTGCCCGGCGTTGTTCAGCGCCTCGTAGGCCAGCCCGCAGGTCATGGCCCCGTCGCCGATGATGGCCACCACCGAGTTGTCCCCGCCAAGGACGTCGCGGGCCTGGGCCATTCCGAGCGCCGCGGAGATCGAGGTGGCGGCGTGTCCGGCGCCGAACGCGTCGTAGTCCGACTCGTCGCGCCGGAGGAAGGGAGACAGCCCATCCTTCTGGCGGATGGTGGGAAGCTCCTCGCTCCTGCCGGTCAGGATCTTGTGGATGTACGCCTGGTGCCCGGTGTCCCAGACGAGGCGGTCTCCCGGCGTCTCGAAGGCGTAGTGGAGCGCTACGGTGAGCTCGGCCACGCCCAGGCTGGCCGCGAAGTGCCCGCCGATCTGCGAAACCACGTCGATATGGCGATCCCGGACGGCGTCCACGAGCTGCGGAAGCTCCTCTCGGGAGAGCTTGCGGACGTCCTCGGGGTACTGGACTCGATCGAGTAGACTCACCTGCTGTATCCTGGCAATGGAAAAGGCCGCTCCCGGCCGTCGTGCCGGCCTTCGATTCGACCCTCAATCCTTAAACATAAGGCCTCTCGGGGCACCGAACCTACCCCGCGAACCGACCTGAGTTGCGTGTCCCGATCCAGGGCGGAATTCCGCCCTAGTGGTCCCGCTCCACGATGAAGTGAGCGAGAGCACGGAGCGGCTCGGAGTCGACCCCACCTCGCCTCAGAGCCTCCAGACCCTCCTCGACCAGGGCACCGGCCTGGTCCCTGGCCGCAGCCAGGCCGTGAAGGGATACATAGGTGGACTTGTTCAGGTCCTCGTCGGATGGGTTCTTGCCCAGCTCCTCCGCGGAGGACGTGGCGTCGAGGATGTCGTCCGCCACCTGGAAGGCCAGACCGATGGACCTTCCGTAGAGGGTCATGGCCTCCAGGACATCCGGGCCGGCACCCGCTGCGCGGGCCCCCATGACCAGTGGCGCCGTGAGGAGCGCGCCGGTCTTTCGGCTGTGCAGGCCGTCCAGTTCCTCGGCGGTGAGCACCTCGTCCTCGCCGAGAAGGTCCAGGACCTGACCGCCCACCATCCCCTCGGAGCCGGCGGCCCGGCAGAGGTCCACGAGAAGCTGACGACGGATCACGTCCGCGCATCCCAGGTCTCCCGAGGCATTCCAGCTCTGGAGGCCGGCGAGGGGAATGAGCGCGGCACCGCCCAGCATGGTGTCGTCCTCCCCGTGCTCCCGGTGCGTCGTGGGCTCACCTCGCCGCAGCAGGGCGTCGTCCATGCAGGGCAGGTCGTCGTGCATGAGCGAATAGGCGTGAATGAGCTCGACCGCGGCTCCGAGGTCGTAGGCCGCCTCCGGCGCCTCCCCCCGCACCGACCGAAACGCCTCCACCAGGAGAATGGGCCGCAGTCGCTTTCCCCCGCTCAACACCCCGTGGCGGATGGCCGCGGCTGCCGGAGTCCCGGCCGGGAGCCGGTCCATGGCCCGGTCCAGGGCGGCGTCGATCCGGGGCAGCTCCCCGGCGAGGAACTCGCCGATCGAAACCGATGAGCCGCCACTGGACGGCTCGCCGGATGCGGCTCCGCCGGTCACGATCCGTCCCCTCGCCCGAAGTCTCGGGTCTCGTCGCCCTGGGCCGTGTTCAGAAGCTCCTCGACGCGGAGCTCCGCGCTGGCAAGAAGCGCCTCGGTCTCCCGGAGGTGCACGACACCCTCCTCGAAGAGTTTCAGCGCCGCATCCAGCTCCAGCTCGCCGGACTCCAGGGCGGCCACAATCTCCTCCAGACGGGCCAGCCGGTCCTCGAGCCCGGGGTTCTGTGCAGATTCGCCCGACTCACTCATGTCGATCCCCATGGGTTGATTCCGTCTCATTCGCCGGCGGCGGGCGAGTCACGCCCTCCCCTGGCTTAAGCTCTGTCGTCTCGGCCACGACCTCGCCGTCGGCCACCCGCAGTCGGAAAGCCTGCCCCACCTGGAAGTCAGCCACGGCGCGCAGGACTCCTCCGGTGGCATCCTGGGCCACCGCGTAGCCCCGGGAAAGCGTGCTCAGGGGTGAGAGTCCCTCGAGGCGACCGGCGAGCCGCCCCTGCCGGTCCCGACGAGCGGCCAGAGTCCGGCGAATGGCGTTGGGAAGCCGCTCCCAGGCCCGATCCACCGTCCGCCGACCGGGCTCCACGCGACGCTCGAGGCCCCGAACCATCCGAAGCCTCAACTCCCGGACTCGGTTGGCCTGCCGGTCCACGCCGGCCCGGAGGCCTCGGGAGAGCCGGGGCTCGATCCGCGCGAGGAGCTCCCGCACCGCCTCCCGGTCGGGCACCGCGGCCTCGGCCGCCGCGGACGGCGTGGCCGCCCTCAGGTCCGCCACCAGGTCCGCGATCGTGGTGTCCGTTTCGTGACCCACGGCGGAGATGACCGGAACGGAGGACCGGGCGATGGCTCGCGCTACCGGCTCCTCGTTGAAGGCCCAGAGGTCCTCGATGGAGCCTCCCCCCCGCCCCACGATGATCACGTCGCAGAGCCCCGATCCCGAGAGTCGATCGAGCGCATCGGCCACCTCGGACGACGCGCCCTCCCCCTGGACGCGGGCGGGAGCCACGACCACGCGGGTCCACGGCGCTCTGCGGCTCACGACCCGAAGCACATCCCGAATAGCCGCTCCGGTCGGGCTGGTCACCACCCCGACGCTGCCGGGGAAACGGGGGATCGGCCGACGCCGAGCCGGATCGAGCAGGCCCTCCGCTTCCAGCGTGCGACGGAGCTTCTCGAAGGCCAGCTTCCACAGGCCCTCGTCGCCCTCCGCGGCGAGTTCCCGGGCCGCGAGCTGGAAATCGCCCCGGGCCTCGTACAGCGTGACGCTCCCGAACGCTCGAATCCGCGACCCCTCCTCCGGGTCCACGGGGATCCGGGCGGCGTCCCTGCGCCACATCACGCACCGGAGCTGGGCCGAGTCGTCCTTGAGCGTGAAGTAGCAGTGGCCGGACCGAGCACGGGTCCAGTTGGTGACCTCACCCACGACCCAGAGGGACTCGAACCCCGATTCCAGCAGAGTCCGCGCTCTGGCGTTGAGCTCGGAGATGCTCCAGGGACGAAGCTCCTCGGTCCGCGCAGGGTCCGGCCCGTCTGCGGAGTCCCGACCCTCGACGGTGTGGCCGTCCTCGGCGTCCTGTCCGTCGAACAGGTCCAGGAACTCATCCGGGCCGGATGGCGGGGTCACGGCCCGACTCCCTCTCGGCTCAGCCCTCGAGACTGGCGAGGCGCACGGCCGCGTCGACCGTGTTGGAGAGGAGCATCGTGATGGTCATGGGCCCCACTCCGCCCGGGACGGGCGTGATGGCCCCCGCAACCTCGGCCACCTCGGCGAAGGCGACGTCCCCCACCAGTCGGTAGCCCCGCTCGGTGGAGTCGTCGTCCACCCGGTTCACCCCCACGTCGATGACGACCGCGCCGGGCTTCACCATGTCGGCGGTAATCATCTCGGGTCGGCCGATGGCCGCAATGAGGATGTCCGCCTGGCGAGTCATCTCGCCCAGGTCGGCGGTACGGGAATGGGCGACGGTCACGGTGGCGTTGCCGCCGGGCGCCTTGCGGAGGAGCAGCGAGGCCATGGGGCGACCCACGATGTTCGATCGGCCCACCACCACGCAGTGCTTCCCGGAGGGATCGTTGCCCGACCGGACCAGCATCTGGATCACTCCCCAGGGCGTGCATGGCGCGAGCACGTCCATGGACCCGGTGGACAGCAGCCCCACGTTCATGGGGTGGAATCCGTCCACATCCTTCTTCGGATCGATGGCCAGGAGGATCTTCTGTTCGTCGATGTGGTCCGGGAGCGGGAGCTGCACCAGGATCCCGTGGATCTCCGGGTCCGCGTTGAGGCCCTCGACCACGCCGAGCAGCTCGTCCTCGCTGATGTCCGCCTCCAGAGTGATCTGGCGGGAGTGGATTCCGGCCTCCCCGGCCGCCTTGTTCTTCATCCGGACGTAGACCTGGCTGGCCGGGTCTTCCCCCACCAGCACGGTGGCCAGTCCCGGGACCACGCCGTGGTCGGAGGAGAGCGCCGAGACTCGGTCCTTGATCTCGGCTCGGATGTCCTCTGCGATCTGCTTTCCGGAGATGATCTGGGCGCTCATGGACGTGGGCTCTCGTTCGGTCGTGTGGAGGTGATGAATCGTCGCTCGACAGACAGAAAAACTAACAGTATCCCGGGCCGAATTGATCCTACCGGGCGAAGTCTACGGAGCGGGTCTCGCGCACCACGACCACCTTGATCTGACCGGGGTACTGGAGCTCCTCCTCGAAGCGGCGCGCGACCTCGGAGGAGAGCTGCGCCATCTCCTGGTCCGTCACCTGCTCGGGCTCCACGAGGATGCGGACCTCCCTTCCCGCCTGGATCGCGAAACACCGCTCGACGCCCGGGTATTCGGTGGCGATCTCCTCCAGTCGCTCCAGTCGCTTCACGTAGGAGTCGAACATCTCTCGGCGGGCTCCCGGCCGGGAGCCGGAGATCGCATCGGCCGCAGTGACCAGGAAGGCCTCCACCGAGTGGTGCGGCTCCTCGTCGTGGTGGGCCTTGATGGAGTTCAGAACGACGTCGGGCTCCCCGTGCTTGTTGCACAGCCTCCATCCCAACTCCACGTGAGTGCCCTCGTGTTCGTGGGTCATCCCCTTCCCGACGTCGTGGAGGATTCCGGCCCGCTTGACCATCTGGACGTCGGCCCCGAGCTCGGCCGCCATGTTCCCGGCCAGCACGGCCACCTCGCGGGCGTGGCGAAGCTGGTTCTGGCCATACGAGGTCCGGAACCGCAGGCGCCCGAGAGTCCGGACGATCTCCGGGTGGACGTTGTGGATGCCGAGCTCGTAGAGGATCTCCTCGGCGGCCTCCACCATCCCCTTCTCGACTTCCTCCCGACTCTTCTCGACCACTTCCTCGATGCGACCGGGGTGGATCCGGCCGTCTTCGATCAGCTTCTCCAGGGAGATCCGGGCCACCTCCCGGCGGACGGGATCGAACCCCGAGAGGATGACCGCCTCCGGGGTGTCGTCGATGATGACGTCAATCCCGGTGGCCTGCTCGAAGGCCCGGATGTTCCGGCCCTCCCGGCCGATGATCCGGCCCTTCATCTCGTCGCTGGGAAGCTGGACCACCGAAACGGTGAGCTCGGCGGTCTCGGCGGCGGCCATGCGCTGGATGGACAGCGCCAGGATCTTCTTGGCCTCTCGCTCGGCCGTGCGCTGGGCCTCGTCCTTGATCTCGCGAAGGGAGTTGGCGGCGTCGGCCCTGGCCCTGTCCTCCAGGTCCGCGATGAGCTGCCGACGGGCCTCGTCGGCCGAGAGTCCGGCCAGCGCCTCCAGCTTCCCGCGCGCCTCTTCCTCCATGGAGATCAGGCGACGGGCCCGGTCCTCCTGGAGGCGGGACTGCTCCTCGAGGTGCTCGGCGCGGGATTCCTGCTTGGCCTCCCGCTCACTGAGGGCGTCGAAGGTGGCTTCCAGGCTCTCGGAGCGCTCCTGGAGGCGTCGCTCCATTCGCTCAGTCTCCTCGCGGCGCCGGGCCTCTTCCTGCTCCCAGGTCTCACGCAGGCGGAGCGCCTGCTCCCGACCCTCGAGCTCGGCGGCGGTTCGGAGTGTGTCTGCTTCCTGCTGCGCCTGAGAGAGAATGCGGGAAGCGTCATCCCTGGCTGCGGCCTTGTCGGCTTCCACCCGGGCCCGCTCCCGGCGGAACCCCAATGCGAAACCGACGATCGCAAAGATCAACCCAACGGCCACCGCCAGAACGTAATCCAGCGGGGAACTCATGTATCTACTCCGCGAACGAACGCCGATGGCGTTCGAGGTAGGCGATCCGGGGCCGAACAGCGACGGGAAAGGAAGTGCCCGCCCGGCGTCCGGGTCACGATATCAGTGCAGAAGCAGAATAGACGCGCCGGAACAGCGGGCGCAAGCGACCCGCGGGGGTCGGCTGGAGTCCCTACTCCTCGCCCATGGGGATCTCGGCCTCGACCCGGCTCTTCAGATTCCGGGTGCGCGACACCACCTCCTTGCTGAGCCCCTCCAGCTCTTCCAGGGCCTGCAGATACTGGTCGGTGATGGAGAGCGCGGCGAGAATCGCGGCCTTGTGGCCCTCGATCAGACTGGACTGCTGCCGGATCTCGCGAATCCGCCGATCCACGAACTCGGCGCACCGCTTGGTATATTCCGGGTCCGCGTTCGATCGGATGACATGCTCTTCCCCGGCGATCCGGATGGTGACCGAGTTCTTGTCGTCGGGGCTCATCGGTGCTCCTCCAGGAAGCGGATGCGCGCGAGAACACGCTCCACCCCGGCGCGACCCTCATCCATCCGACGGAGAAGGTCCTCGTTGAGTTCCTCCAGGTCCCTCACGCGGCCCTGGAGATTGCCGGGGTCGACCTCGCCCTTCGTGAAGCGCCGAAGCAGTTCCTCGACGTCCCGGGTCCGGGACTCGCTCTCCTTCACCCTGGAGCGGAGGGTCTCCACCTCGGAGAGGAGCCGGCCCACCGCCTGCTCCAGTTCCGACAGCGCCTGACGGGCCGGGCCCGACTCCCTATCGTCCGCGGATTTCGACACCGAGCTCCTCCTTCAGTCGTCCAGCGGCCCGGTCGACCGCCTTGTCGACTTCCTTGTCCGTGAGGGTTCGCTCCCACGACTGGAAATGCAAGCGGAAGGCCACGGACCGCACCCCCTCGCCGATGCCCTCGCCTTCGTACACGTCGAAGACCGTCACGTCCTGCAGGAACTTGCGAGCCGCCTGCCGGATGATGCCGTCCGCGCTGGCCACGGTGACGCCCGCGGGCAGAAGGAGCGCCAGGTCACGCTCCACCCCGGGGAACGGGGGGAGGTCCCGGGCCACGGGGATGCCGG
>JBDHIJ010000116.1:0-4068 GCA_039587435.1 Gemmatimonadota bacterium | reverse complement strand
GGGCGTGCAGGCCATGCAGGAAGTGATCGCCAACGCCGTCGCGACCGGTGCGCCGCTGCACATCGTGCACATGAACAGCTCGAGCCTGTGGGACTACCAGACCAACCTGGACCTCATTCTCGGAGCGCAGGAGCGGGGCACCGACATCACCACCGAGGCCTATCCGTACACCGCCGCGTCCACGGCCCTGCAGTCGGCGATCTTCGACGAGGGGTGGCAGGAGCGGCTGCAGATCACCTACTCCGACCTCCAGTGGCAGGACACCGGAGAGCGACTCACGGAGGAGACGTTCAACGAGTACCGGGAGGAGGGCGGCGTGGTGATCATCCACATGATGAAGCCCGAGTGGATCCGGGCTCAGATGGCCGAGCCGCGGGTCATGGTGGCCTCGGACGGCATGCCCTACGCCCCGGGGGCCCACCCCCGGAGTGCCGGCACGTTCGCCCGGTTCCTGGGCCGGTACGTGAGGGAGCGGGAGGTGCTTCCCCTCATGGACGGTCTCCGGAAGATCACCCTCATGCCCGCTCAGCGGCTCGAGGGTGTGGCTCCACAGATGAAGCGGAAGGGCCGGATCCAGATCGGCTCGGACGCGGACGTCACCGTCTTCGATCCCGTCCGGATCATCGACACGGCGGATTTCGACGGCGAGCTCACCTACTCGGAGGGCGTGGAGTTCGTGCTGGTGAACGGGGAGTTCGTGGTTCGGGACGGCGCGCTGGTGGAAGGCGCCCGGCCGGGCCAGGCCGTGCTGGGTCGCCAGGTGGTGTTCTAGCCGGTGGCGGGGCATCCGGAGGGGCCGGAGGGGAGGCCCTCGCTCGCCCCACGGTCGAGCTGAAGGGCCTGCTGGTGGCTCGCCAGGCCCACACCAGCTGGTCTCTCCGGGGGCTGCCCAACGTCCTCGCCGCGATGGACGAACTGATCGAGATGATCGATGAGGAGCTGCGATAGGAGCGCCGGGGTCCGGCGAGGCACCCCCCACCGAAGGAGGAACGATGGCCGACAGGGTCTGTGACGGAACGACGCAGTACACCTGCGTGGTGGAGGTTCTCGAGGAGGAGGGGAAGGTCTTCAGCTGGTTCGGCACCGATCGCGACGCCACCGAAGCGGCCCGCGCGACCGAACCTCCGCACTTCACCTTCCCCTTCAAACGGCGGGAGGAGGACTGGGGCGACGACTGCGCCTGCCCGAGGGGCTGCAAGCGGTTCGTGCGGGACAACCGTACTCTCGATTTCCGGGGGACCCGACGAGCCTGGCTCCGCAGGGCGGGTGATGGACTGCAGATCGACGAAGGGAAGAAGGTCGTGAAGTGGTGGAAGGTCGAGGTGACCTTCGTCTGCGCTCCGGTGGACCGGGAGGAGGCGCGGTACTCGACCCTCACCGAGGAGGAGGCCAGTGCCGAAGTCGAGGGCCTCGCCCACCTGGAGCCCGGGTTCACCGGGGAGCTGTTCGAGGACTGGGACGGAAAAGCCTGACCCACGCGGAGATCCCGAGACCAGGCGTGAATCACCGGCCATGAAGCACGGGCGGGCCCCGGCGTTGACATATCAACAATCGTTGATTAGTCATTCGGTATGAGTACGCCCCTTCCCACACAGTCTCCAACCCGGGCCATGTCCCGGGATGCGGAGATCGTCCAGCGGCTGCAGGCGCTGGCGGAGATCACGCGGCTCGGGATCGTCCGCCGCCTGGCCTCCGGAGAGCGGTGCGTGTGCGACCTCCAGAGCGACTTGGGAGCGTCGCAGTCCCGCCTGTCCTTCCACCTGAAGAAGCTCAAGGCCGCCGGACTGATCGTGGACCGCCCCGAGGGCCGCTGGGTCTACTACCGTCTGGCACCGGGTGTGCTGGACGACGTGCGGGGCATCCTGGGAGCCCTCTCCCACGAAGTGGACGAGTGGGATCACAACACCGGTTCGTGCTGTGGCGGAGATGAGTGCTGAGGTGCTTCCGCACGGGCCGGCCTCTTTTATTTTGACCAATTGATCAACACATGTTGATGGGAGAGAAGTGAACATGTCCGAGCAGATCCGCGAAACGGTACGGGAGAAGTACGGCAAGGCCGCCACGTCGGTGGAGGCCCTGGAGTCCGCCAGCTGCTGCGAGCCCTCGTGCGGGTGCGGGACCACGGCGAACGTGGAGGCCATCAATACCGACCCCATCACCCGGGATCTGTACGACCAGGTGACCATGGACAGCCTCCCCGAGAAGGCGGCCCTGGCCTCGCTGGGCTGCGGGAACCCCACGGCGCTGGCCGAACTGTCCGAGGGCGAGGTGGTTCTGGACCTGGGGAGCGGCGGGGGCATCGACGTCCTGCTCTCCGCGCGCCGGGTGGGGCCCACCGGCCGGGCTTACGGCCTGGACATGACCGACGAAATGCTGGACCTCGCGCGCCGGAACGCCGCGGAGGCCGGTGCCGAGAACGTGGAGTTCCTCAAGGGGCACATCGAAGAGATCCCACTCCCCGACGACTCGGTCGACGTGATCATCTCCAACTGCGTGATCAATCTCTCCGGTGACAAGGACCGGGTCCTGGCCGAGGCCTTTCGGGTCCTGAAGCCTGGTGGGCGGTTCGCCGTATCCGACGTGGTGGTTCGCGGCCAGGTGCCCGAGGAGATCCGGCGGAGCATGGAGCTCTGGGTCGGCTGCATCGCCGGAGCGCTGGAGGAGGAGGAGTTCAAGAACAAGCTGAGCGCCGTGGGGTTCCAGCAGCCCTCCGTCGAACCCACCCGGGAGTACGATGTTGAGGAAGCGAGAGGCTACCTCGAGGATGCGGGTCTGGACGTGGACGCCATCGCCCCCCTTGTTGAGGGGCGGTTCATGGCCGCATTCGTACGGGCAACCAAGCCCGCCGGAACCCACTAGGGCCATCCGGCGTTTCGGGCCCGCGGGCCTGAACGCGGGCCTGAACGCGGGCCTGAACGCAGTCGCACACACAGGTTCACTCGAAGGGACGCTCCACCCGCCGAATCATGCGCATCGCCCTGATCAGTGACATCCACGCGAACCTGCCGGCCCTGGAAGCCGTCCTGGCCGACATCGAGGGCCGCGGGGACACGGACGTGACCTACCACCTCGGAGACCTGGTGGGGTACGCCCCGTGGCCCAACGAGGTGGTGGACCTGCTCCGGTCCCGGGGGATTCCCGGTGTCGCCGGGAACTACGACTCCACCACGGCCACCGGCTACGAGCATTGCGGGTGCAAGTACGAGGACCCGGTGCAGGCCGAACTCTCGCACCTGTCCTATGCCTGGACCCTGGAGCACACCAGCGATGCGTCCAAGCGCTGGTTGGGCGGGCTTCCGTTCCGGCTGGAGGTTCGGCCTCGGGGTGGCCACCTGGCCGGTCCGACGCTTCGCCTGGTCCACGGCAACCCGGTGTTGAACACCGTCTACTGGACCGAGGACCGCTCCGACGATTTCTGCCTGAAGATGGCGGAGCACCTGGGGGCGAAATCCGGAGACGTAGTCGCGTTTGGACACACGCACAGGCCCTGGCATCGGACACTGGAGGGCATCCACTTCGTGAACACCGGGTCCGTGGGGCGCCCCAAGGACGGCGACAGACGGGCGGGGTACGTGGTGGTGGAGTTCGACTCCGGCGACACGGCGAACCCGGTGACGGTGGAGGTGCGGCGGGTGGAGTACGATCTCGACCGGGCCGCACGCGGGGTGCGGGATTCGACGCTCCCGGACGCGTTCGCCGAGTACCTCGAGAAGGGCGGGGCCGTCGGTTGACTCCGGACCCGGGCACGGAGTCGGCGCTGCGGGTGCCGTCGGGAGGCCCCCTGGCCCCGATCCCCCGCGGGGTCCAGGTCATCGCCTGGATCTACGTGATTTCGGGCCCCCTCGGCGTCATCGGCGAGGCTGTGGGAATCATTCGCTTCCTCCGTGAAGGGGGCGTCCTCGATCTGCCGGTCCCCCTGGCCATCGGGCTCTCCGGGTGGGCCATCGGTCGGGGCCTTCTGAAGGGCAGCCATCGGGCGTGGAGGTGGGCACGCCGGATCGCCCGACTGGGCCTGGCGGTGGTGGGCCTGATGCTGCTGATGGTGCTGACGGCCACCGGTACACTCTC
>JBDHIJ010000055.1:0-19036 GCA_039587435.1 Gemmatimonadota bacterium | reverse complement strand
TGTCGGCAACGAACTCCGTGGTACCGTCCTCGGGGGTGTAAAGAAGCGTATCCGTCAGGATTCCGTCGTATGCGATCTGCGCCCTCAGGATTCCACGCGGATCCGTGAACCGGACCCGGACACCCAGCGAACGCCCGCTCTGCACCGTGGCTCCGTCCGGCGGTGCCAGGATCTCGATCTTGGGCGTTCCGAGCCGGACCGTGATGGTGTCGGCGCCGATGTTGCCCTGGTCGTCCTGAGCCTTCACGATCAGCTGCATGTCCTCAGACGTGCTGTCGGGCGTGGGCAGCAGCCAGCGCGTGAGCGTCGTGTCGGCACTGGCCGGCGCCAGCCCGACGGTCTTGGTCTCGAACCGAGCGACCTCGGTTGCCGTACCCAGATCCGGATCACCTCGGAGGGCCACGCCGCTGAACTCGACGGTCTCGATGGCCGAGTTGTCGGCGGTCCGGGCGACGACGAACAGCGAATCCCCGACGGGGAACCCGAGTAGGTCCACCGGCTCCAGGATCTCGACGATGGGCGTCCCGTCCGTCAGGGAAATGGGCAGGGTCGCCGTGCCGATGTTCCCCCGGCTGTCCCGGGCGGCGACGACGATGAAGGCCGGCTCGGCCGTGTTGTCGTTCACGGCCACCAGACCACGGGTCAGCGTGGTGTCGGCCGGGTTCCCGGCGACGGTCAGGTCGACCTCTTTCTGCTCGTACCGTGCAACGACCTCGAGCTCTCCGAGATCCGGATCCCCCCGGTTGGCCACGCCGCTGAAGGAGACGTCGGCCACGCCGATGTTGTCGACGACGCGGACCTGCACACGCGGGATATCGCTACCCGCCGGGTAGCTCGTTCCGGCTGCCGGGAACAGGAACTCGATCGTGGGAGGGATGACGTCCTGGACGGCGAGTGCCTCGTCGCCCGTGGACACGGAGCGGTTGCCCTCCGCGTCCTCAGCCAAGCCCTCCACGGACACGTTTCCCTCCGGTACGTCCTCGGTGAAGGTGTACACGAAGGTCGTATCAGCACGAGAGCCCGTCACCGCGACGAGCTCCGTGTTGAGAGTGTCTCCATTCTCGTGGAGCAATCGATACCCGACCTGGGCCAGGGCAACGTTGTCCGTCGCCTGGACGCGCACCTCCAGTTCCGATCCGGCACCGATCGCTCCCGCGGGAGCCTTTACGTCGGTGACCGAGACCTGGGGGGGCGTCGTGTCGGTGATGCGCACCGTTTCCTGGGCGAGCTGGCTCACCTGGCCGTTCGCGTCGTACGCGAAGGCGTTCACGGTGGCGACGGTGTCGTTGATCTCCGTGGGAACGTCGAACTGGAGCACCGTCTGCGCGTCGTACGTGACGGCGTCGAAGACCGCCTTGTCCTCCGCGTCGAAGGCTCCCCGAATCCGTACCACGATGGAGTCGATGGGAAGCGCTCCGGTGGCCCGGACCGCCACATCCAGTTTCTGGCCGGCCTTCACTGATGCGGGTGCGGCCAAGTTTGCGATTTCCGGCGGCGGGCCGGAGAGCGGCTTGAACAGGTTGTTCCCTTCACACGCTCCCAGGACCAGTCCTGCCCCGAGGAGGGCGGCGGGCAGCCACCGTCGTGCGTTTTTCATGCGTCCGTCAGGCATCGTTCTCTCCTCTGGCCGCCCCTACCGGGCGTCCCGCTCGATGTAGGGGGTGACCAGGATCATGAGGTCCCGTTGCGTCGTTCTCGTCCGCGTGGTGCGGAACAACCCGCCCAGGAGGGGGATGTCCATGAGGAGCGGAATACCCGTCCGTACCTCGGAGGACTCCGTGGCGGTCAGGCCGGCGATGACTACGGTCTCGCCGTCCCGGACCAACACAGTTGATTGAGCTTCCTGCGTCCGGAAAATGAATCCGGCATCGGAGTCGGCCACCTCCGCGGCGGACCGCTCGGCAGCCAGGTCCAGGAGGATGAGGTCTCCGGCCGTCACGTGAGGCGTAACGGTCAGGGAGATTCCCGTCTCCTGGATGTCCACGGTGGCCTGGGGCTGGCCCTGGCCGGGCGCGCCGGCACCGGCCGAAGCGTCCACCACGCGCAGCGGCGTCCGCTCACCCACCAGTACCCGTGCCTGCTGGTTATCCATGACCTGCACGCTGGGCGTGGCCTGGATCTCACTGATGTTCAGGCTCTCCAGCGCCTCGATGAACGCCACCAGGGAGTAGCGGCCCATGACGAGGCTGGTGAGGAACTGGATACTCGGGTTGATCACCCGGGCGTTCGCGTTCCCCAGCGCAGCGATGGAGTTACCGCCCAGGGTCACCACATTGGTTCCCTGATCCACCACCTCGTCCCCGTCGATGGTCCCGTCTCCGTTGGAGTCGATACCACCCGGGGTCAGGACGTTGATCTGGTTCCCCTGGGAGTCCTTGAGATCGTAGGTAACGCCGTACTCCAGCAGGTCGGTGCGGTCCACGAAGATGATCTTGGCCGCGATGCTGATCTGCGGGGTCCGGCGATCCAGTTCGTTGATCAGGGCCTCGACGTCCTCCAGCACACGCGGCACGTCCATCACGACCAGGGTGTTCGCCGTCTGGCTGAACTGAACGCTCCCGCGCTCCGTGAGCAGTCCCTGAACCGGGGTCACGAGATCGGCGGCCTGGCTGTAGCTGATGCGGAAGGTCCGCGTCACCAGCTGCTCGATGCCTTCCCGCTCGGCCAGGTTCGCGAGGTCGTCTACGATGATGATCCCGCTGTCCAGCTCGCGGGCGGCCCAGCCCTGCGAGGAGAGGATCGTCTGCAGGGCGATGTCCCAGGGCTGACTGCGGATGTCCGCGTTGATCAGTCCGGTGACGTTGGCGCCCGGCACGATGGAGCGACCGGAGAACTCCGAGAACGTGAACAGCACATCCTCGACGGCGGCCTGCTTGAAGGTCACCGTGATCGGCGTCGTCGCCTGCTGCCGGATCCCGTACCGCTCGGCGGACGGGAGCGTCAGCGTGGCCCGCTCGTATCCGCGGACCGTCTCCGGCGCCTCGTCACCCGAAGCGTCGGTGGGCGCCGGCTCCTCCACGGCGGTCCGGGACGTGGAGACGTCCGTCGCCCAGGGGTCGAACATCTCGCCCGGATTCGCGATGGAAACCCGGAGGTATCCGTCGCCCTGGGTGATGGAGTAGTCCTGAAGGTCCTTGAGCTCCAGGACCACGCGGACCACCTCGTCGGTGTACTGACTCACCTGGACCGCCTGGACACCGCCCCGGTTCACACCGGGATAGGTCTCGGCGGGCAGGGACGTCTCCGCCCCCAGGAGATCCACAATCAACCGATTGGGACCTTCCATGGTGAAGTCGCGATACTGGATGTCTCCCGCCACCTCAATGACGATCTCGGTGCGCCCAACCGAGGGCAGGACGCTGAGGTTCGTCACCGGCTCGGGCGGAGCTCCCAGCAGGAGTCCCCCAATCAGTGCGAGAACCGGAATCATGGGCCGTCTCCTCCGCTACCTCGCTGTAGCACGAAGACGCGCTGATCGGTAACCCCGAAGTCAGTCACGTCGACGATGACTCGATCTTGTTGGATTTCGATGATTCGCATGTTGCCAAGGATGTCCCCGCGGCGGGCGCGATACGTGATCATGCCCTGCCCCGTGGTCGTTACGCCCTCACCCGTCTGGGTGGTGTCGGACTGAGCGCCGGTGGCGTCGCTCGTGACCGCCTCTTCGGAAGTCACCGTGGCGCCGCCGAACAGGGCCACGCTGAAGCGCGGATCATCGGAATGAACGATCCCCAGCAGCGTAAGCTGTTCGTACAGCGGTCCGGACTCGGACGCATCCAGAAGCGGCCGGAACGGGTTCCGCCGGTCATACCTCGGGTAGACGAAGATCTCCCGATCAAACACCAGTGTCGCGGTGTCCTGGGCCGGAGGCCCCTGCGCCTCCACCTGCTGCACGCTGACTCCCGTCAGGGCCACACCGGCCAGGACCGCTCCCATCACAGCCGAACGGATCATCGGTCACCTCCCGGCAGGTTCGGCGGTTGCTGCCCACTCTGCGGCTGGGCCGCGGGGCGGTCCGGCACCACGTAGGTCTCGATGCGGAATCGGGCCAGCAACGGAGCTTCCATGTCGCGCGTCTGGGCCGGCGCACCGGCGAACTCCTGAATGTCGAGTTCGGTGGGCGTGATGATCCGGGGCAGGGATGCGATGCCCGCGATCAGCTCACCCACGTTGTGGTAGTCGCCGATGACCTCCAGCTCGAAGCTCTGCTTGGTGTAGAATGGGCCCGGCTCCTCGTCCTGCGGCCGGATGCCGGCCAAAAGGACGCGGGTTCGGAGGGTCTCGTTGGTAATGTCGTTCAGGAGGCCCGGGACCTCTGTGGACTCCGGGATCAGAGCCTCCAGCTCGGCCAGGTGACGCATGTAGAGCGCGAGCCGCTCCTCCAGCTCGGCTCCGCCCCGGAGCGACTGGATCCGAGCCCGGTCGTTCTGGGACGTCAGCGTCTCGAGGTGCGTCTCCATGTCGGTGATCTCGGTCTTCTTCTCCGACCACCAGTAGCTGTTGAAGAAGTAGAACGCGCCGACGATCAGCACTCCGGCGATGACCGCGTTCCGCTTGTTCGGTTCTTCAGGAATCAGGGCCATGTCAGTTCCCCTCCGCCTGGGCTACGGCTCCGGAGTCCGCAGCAGCCGCGTCCCCCTCGCCCTCCGCCGGCGCGGGATCGTTGTCGAATAGCGGCACCGTCTCGATCAGCTCCGGCGGCGGATCTTCGTATTCCACGTTCAACTCGAAATCGTAGACCGTCCTGCCGTTCCCCTGGGCATCGGCCACGACGCTCTGGGTGGACGAGACGAACTCGACTCCCCGGAGGAACGGCGATGCCTCGAGGTTGTTCATGAAGTTGGTCAGGGCCAGCTGGTTCCCGGTGCGGCCCCTGATGTTCAACTGGGGATTCTCCAGCACACCGATCTGCAGGACCGTGGTCAGCCAGGTGTAGTCCGGCAGGGCCCGGGCGATCTCGTCCATGATGTGGGCCCACATGTAGCGGTCCTGATCGATCTCCTGGATCACCGCGACTTTCTCCGCGATGGAGTCCCGCTGGGCCTGGAGCCGCTGGGTCCGCTCGATGATGTCGGCGTACCGGACCGAATCCGCGATGGCCTCCTCCACGGACACGGTCAGCTCCGAATGGCGCGAACCGGTGGACATGAAGAGGAAGCCCATGGAGCCCAGGCCCAGGACCACGATCGCGACCGTGCCCAGAATCCACGGATCCATGCCGCCGCCCGAGAAGGACGGAAGACTGATGGACGACAGGGAGAAGCCGCCTCCGCGGCGTCCCTTGCGTCCTCCTGGGAGAAGATTGACCTCAATCAAGGATCAGCTCCCGGTTACGGCTGCCGAAGGGCAAGGCCAAGGGAGAGCAGGAGCATGGGCGCGGCCTCGTCGAGGTTCACGTTCACGCCGGCGTCGGGAGCCACCGGAACCCGCTCGAAGGGGTTCACCATGGTCGTCTCGACACCCATCCTGCTCGCCAGTGATTCCACCATGCCGGGAACCCGGGCTCCTCCTCCGCTGAGGAAGATCTTCCCGAGGCCGGCGCCAGCCTGCTGTGTAAGGAGGAACGCGGAGGCCCGCTCGATCCCGACGGCCACCTCGTCGGCGGACGTCTCGACGAACCGGGCCAGGTCCGGGATCTCCGCCCGGCCCTGGATGATGTCCTCGGCCTCCTCACTCGTCATTCCCTGCTCGCGCTGGATCTCTTCACGGACCCGGCGCGACCCGAACGGGATGTCCCGGGTCAGGATCGGGATCCCGTCCTCCAGGATGTTCACGTTCGTCGTGTCGTGGCCGATGTTCACCAGCGCCACGATGCCCTCCATGGCCTCCGGGTAGTTGTACTCGAAGGCGTTGTGAAGGGCGAAGGCGTCCACGTCGATGACCCCGGCACTCAGGCCGGCGTCCTGGAGGAGGTTCAGCTTGTTCTCCACCAGTTCCCGCTTGGCTGCCACCAGGAGGACGTCCATCCGGAGGCCCTCGTCCATGGGGTTCAGGATCTGGAAGTCCAGCTCGACGCTCTTGATGTCGAAGGGGACGTGCTGCTCGGCCTCCCAGCGGATGACCTCGCGGGCGTCGTCCTCCTTCATGCGGTCCATCTCGATCTTCTTGATGATCACGTCGTGGCCACCCACACCAGTCGTCACGAGGGCCGCCTTGATCCCGAGCTCCTGGAACACACCCTGGAGGGTGTCGGCCACGAGCCCGGGGTCCATGATCTCCCCCTCCACGATCGCATCGGGAAGAAGGGGACGCATGGCCACGCGCTTCACCTCGGGCTGGTCGGAGGAGTGATCCACCTCCACGACCTTCACGAAGCCGCTGCCGATGTCGAGCCCATAGGAGCTCTTACTGCCGCCGAAAAGCGCCATACGAATGAACCATTAGCGAAACTGGGAACAAATTTTTCCCGCTTTATCGGGATCAGAATACGACTGCAAGTCCAGTCCTGTCAAGAACAACCTCGACTCTATCCCACAACCAAGAATCAGTAAACATCTGAGGCAAACTCATATGTTCCTGTCTGGGAGACACAGATGGGCCGACGGCCCCCAGGGTCGCCGGCCCATCGATGAGGAACCTCAGCCGCCGATGGCGGAGATGTCCACCCAACTGCGGTTCGCGACCGGGATCACCCGGGTGAGGGCCGAGTTCTCCAGAATGGCCCGCGAAGCGGCGCACGTGGAGTTGGTCACCACCGATCCACCCACCAGGCTCTGGGCGTCGAAGTCGGCGTTGGATGCCATCACGCCTCCCAGAACTCTGTTTCCGGAGCCCTGGGTTTCGAACGTTCCCTGGACGATCACGACGCCGTGCCACACGAAGTTGCCTCGGAGGTCCAGGGTCCCGTCGACGAGAAGGACTCCCTGCCCCACACCGCCGGACTGAATCCGGGCACTTCCGTTGATGTAGACCAGCGGGAAATAGTCGCTGCAGGGGTTGGAGGCGCTGGTGGGGTCGCCCCAGTTGTAGATCGCACTTTCATTGCACGTTCCGTCGCCGTTCAGAACCGGAGCACTCTCACTGATGACCGTGGTGCCGCCGCTGCCGATGGTCTTGTCGGCCATGGCGACGAGCTGGGCCCACTCCACGTCGCCGAACTTCAGGAACGTCGAGTCGTTGATGGTCGTGTCCTGCTCCACCGCCGGGTTTCCGGTCAGCGTGTGGTTATTCCCACCGGAGACCTGGGTCGTGTCATCCGAGAGGATCCCCGGCTTGTCGTCGTTCCCGTAGTCAGCGCACAGCGCGCCCCACTGAGACGGGTTTGTGTCCGAGCCATGCACCTCTGCGGAACCCCTGATCTCCGTCGGGCCCCGAGTGGTGAGGGCTGCAGGAGGAAGCAGGTCCGCCGAGAACAGCTTGTACATCATGCCGACCTTCCGCGACGCACCGGAGAATTCACCCCGGTTGATCATGGTGGCCGTGGCCTCCAGGTAGTAGAGCCTCTGCGAAAACCGGGTGATGTCGATCTCGATGGCCGCGTCGTCGACCGTATCGTAGAGGGTCCGGGGCTGCATCAGCGTGAGCGCCGAGTAGGTCGAAGGATCCCAGTTGGCGCCGGATAGCTCGGCCAGGGCCCTCTCCGCGGAGTAGAAAGCGTCGTAGGCCTGCACGTTGGCGACGCCGACCCGCGCCTCCTGCCGGGCCATGAAGAATCCTCCGGTCACCAGAACGATGACCACCATGAGGCCGAAGGCGGCCGCGGCGAGGACGAACCCTCCCTCGCCCGCTTCCACGGTGGGCTTCGCACCCTGACCGGTGTGCGTTCGAATGGTGTTCATCATGCCACTCCTAGTTCCGGGTATAGATGCGGGTCGTCATGGAGTCCTTGACCTGGCTCCCCATGGCGTCCCGTAGTTCCGACTCGACGCGCAGCTTGACCTCGATCTGGCGCACATCCTCGGCCGTGGTCGTGGTGTTGCCGTCGGCGTCGTAATACGTGAAGTCCAGCCCGTCCGTCGCCAGCGGGCCCACGAGCCCCTCCGGGTATCCGCCCGGCTCCCACCGGGACAGGAAGTACTGCCCGTAGTAGAGGTACGCGGTGCCGTAGTAGTACCGAGTGAACGAGCGGATCGGCGCCCCGGGGAAGACCGTGTCGCCTGCGTGCCCCGAAGCCGTGAGCGTCAGCGTCTGGGAGGAATCCGACAGCGCGGCGTCGCAGGGGCCACCGGTCGTGGCCGCCGACACGCGGGCCGTGACCCAGACGTCATCGTTCATCTGGAGGGTGTCCACGTCGGCCAGGATGAAGACCGAGTCCCCGACCGCGAACCCCTCATCACTCAGCTTCGCGACCCGGACCTGGTACGAGGGCAGACTCGAGGTCACCGAGCACACGATCCCGAACTCGCGGGGGACCCGAACCAGAATGGTGTCGCCGCTCATCCCGAGCAGGTCCCCTTCCGCCGGGGAAATCTCCCGGAGCTCCGCAAACAGGATGTCCATCCCGGCACGCATGGACTGCGTGCCCCGTACCCGGACGTTCTCCACCGTGTACGTGCGCTGGTTGGTGATGAGCACCGCATAGATGGCGCCCATGACCACCGCGCCGATCATGGCCACGATCAGCAGCTCCGCGAGAGTGAATCCGTTCTTCTTCATGACACTCATGGGCGGATGATGGTGAAGGTGGTCGTGTCGGCCACGGAGTTCCCGAGCTTGACCGTGTTCCCCGAGTAGTCGATCCCGGGTCCGACCGACACCAGCGTGTAGCGCAGGGTGTTGACGTTCAGGCTGGTCGAGGACCAGCGCACCTGGAACTCCCCGACGCTATCCGAGCCGGAGGTCCGGTCCCCGAAGTCGTCGGCCCGGATCATCTCGATGGCAGACTGCACGGCCAGGCTGCGATCGGTGGAGAGTTCTGAAGCCGTCACCGTCCGGATGGTGTACGCCGTCGCACCCGCCAGGCCCATGAGCCCAACCGCGAAGATCACGATGGAGATCATGACCTCCAGGAGCGTGAACCCTTCGCGGGGATCCCGCGCGGCCTGCGGTCGACGTGCGTCGGCGAAACTGGACTTGCCCATCAGTACACCCGCTCCGGGTAGGTAAGCTGCCCCAGGGGGAGGACGACGGTCCATACCGAGTCCGGCCCCTGGTTGAAGAAGAACGCCTCCCAGCTCGTGAAGTTGTTGCACCCCGTGTCCGCGTATCCGCGGGGGGTCATGCAGAGCTTGAAGTCACCCGTGGCCTTGTACCGTGTGACGTCCACCCCGAGGGCCTCCTGGAAGTTGAAGGTCTCCTCGGTAGTGCCGTCGACCACCAGGAAGATGGAGTCCCCGGCCTCGCTGACCATGAACTCCACGTCCGTGCCTCGCTCGATGGCGATGGCCCGGGCCTTGGCGTGGAGGGTTCCGAAGGTGCTCCGGGCCGCAACGACCGACCGGCTGGAAAAGATCTCGCCGAACGTCCGCACGCTCGTGGTGAGCAGCACCGCCGCGATCACGATCACGACGAGCAGTTCGACCAGTGTGAATCCTTCTGTGCGGCGCATGGGACACTTCCGTTCGAGGGGGGATGCATTCCCACCGCACAGCTCTAAAACCAGATCCGTGCCAGGGCGCTCGCCCCATTGTAGCGCGGTTTTCGGGGCAATGAAAAGGTTTATCTGAACAAACTTTTCCACACGGTGGAACGTTTGTCCGGGGCCCGCGGAGCGCTCATCGGGCCGTCGGGAAGGAAGGAACGGGAAGGGGAACAAGTTTCCAGGCCGCCGGAGACGAGCCCAGGGCCTCCAGGGCCACGGAGCGATCGGCCAGCAGGGTGGCACCGGAAGCGAGAACGAGGTCCCCCAGGACCCGGCCCCCGCCCCGGATCATGGCCCCAGGGGAGAGCACCAGATCCCCCCCGACCCAGAGGTATCCGATGAGGGTGTCGCCGTCTGCCAGGAGGAGGTTCCCGGGCACGGCCCGCAGGCTCGGGATGGAGTCGCGGATCGCCGGCCGGGGCCCATCCGGAGGTTCCATCCAGTCGATCCCGAACCGGTCGGCCAGCGAGTCGGCGCCGGGGGGAGCGGGTCCGGCACCCCCTGCGGGGCGCCGCCACCCCAGGGCCAGGTCCAGGGGTGCCAGGGGGCGTGACTCGGATGGCAGGATCCCGACACCGTCGAGCCGGCGCATTCGAGGCCCGGACATCCCACCGGCCACCCGCCATGGGGCCTCCCACGCGGGCAGCACTCGGTCGGGGGCCCAGAGCCAGCGCATCTCGGTCCGGCCCCGCCGGGCTCCCGTGATGGAGTCGACTGCGGTCGCTCCCACGAGGAAGGTCTCCGGACCAAGCGGGGTGAGCGTGACCTCGACGGCTCCGTGCCCGATGGTCACCGGCCGACCGGACGGCCCCGGGAGGCCGCTCGTCTCCCAGGTGCGCGTGTCGAGTCCAGCCAGGGTCCGACGAGCCGCCATCTCGAGTCGGAGGCCTCGCTCCGACGCGTTCGCGACACGCAGCTGCCCCAGCGCGGTGGTCCAGGCCAGCAGGGCGAAGGTGTTCGCCACGAGCAGGAGGAGGAGTACGGCCAGGAGCGCGAATCCGCTGGACCGGACGGGGTGACGATCCCGGATCACTTCACGCCACCCCGGGTGTCACGCGACCAGGCCGGCGCGACGGCTGGCACCACCACCAGCCTGGAGCGGGCGGCCGGCACGGGCCCCGGCGGATCGGCGAACTGGAGGTGGAGTTCCACGCCCCGATCCCCGAGGGCACGGAAGTGGCTCGCTGGATGGAGCACCGATGGTCCCAGGGGCTGACGCCCGGCCCTCCCCCGGCGGAGCCGGAGCGTCGAGTCGGAAAGGTGATACTCGAGCCGCTCGAACGGCCGGATCAGGATGGGCGCGGCCCCCGGCTCGACCCGATCCAGGATCAAGGACAGTCCACCTTCGCCCCGACATCCGGCCGGATCCATGTCGAGAAGGTCGACGGTGGCAATCGACCCGTCCGCCAGCACGACCAGGCTCGAGTCCTTCAGGGCGTTCGGCAGGCGAGATCCCGAATACCGGACCGGCACCCGCAGCCCACGGTCGAGCGCGGTCGGCGGACCGCACACTACTCCGATCCCCCGGTACGCCCGCAGGGCGAGCGCGTCGGACCCGGTCAGCCGCCAGTCGACGCCGCCCACCCCGCCCTGCACCTCCCGACCGATCAGGACTCGAGTCATACGGCTCAGGACGAGGGCCTCCGCCCGAGCGGCGACGCTCTGCTGGGCGAGGGAGGCCCCTATCAGTGCCCGGCTGACCCCGGCCACCAGGGCCCCGGTGATGAGAAGCGCTCCGATCAGTTCCACGAGCGTCACGCCGCGTCTCCCCGTCATCGGACGACCGGGGCCAGGTACGTTCGCACCAGAGTGTCTCCGGCCGGCCGCACCCGGATGGCGCGCACCGGCCCGTCGTCGCCGGCGCTCTCGGACCAGTTCACGACCCCTTCGGGAAGCGAGTCCACGCCCGAAGGCGCCCCAACCAGGCCCGACGCCCGAACCTGCACCTGCATCACCATCCACTCCATGGCCTCGGCCCTGGCAAGGGTCCGTGCCGACAGGTGCAGGAGAGCGAAGCATCCGGCCAGACCGACGGCCAGAACCGTCAGACCCACGATCACCTCGACCAGCGCGAACCCCGAGGGGCGCACCGCGGCCGGATCCACGGTCGGACATCGACCCACGGGAGCGAGGCTCACCAGCGGCGAACCCTTCCGTAAGCCGACAGCGCCAGCCCCCGCATCCGGCTCCCGCGGGAGAGCGTGAAGCTCCGCGACGCGGCCACGCCCAGGCCCAGGTCGTCGAAACGCAGGACCACCCGGGGCGTCGTTCCGGCCGTCAGCGCCACGCCCCACCGCTCACCCAGCCGGGTCTCCCGGAGACCCGGATCACCACCCTCCCTGCGCTCCCCCGTTCCGGCCCGGACCAGCCCCGAGTCGGGCACGATCTCCACCCAGGCCCCACCCGCGAGAGGCGCCATGGCGCGAGCCCAGTGGAGCTCCCGGACCAGCGCCTCCCGCGCCGACGTCACCGCCAGCAGGTCGACGGCGTGGCGCCACCGGGCTGCGCCCAGTGAGACCATGATGGAGAGAAGGGCCAGGCCGGCCGTCAGTTCCAGGAGAGTGTGCCCGCCGCGTCGCATGCGGGAGGATGGGGCGGGCGGCGGGGCGAGCCCATGTCGGTTCGGGCCCCCGCCGAGGAGCCGCTATTCGATCCCGTAGTCCCGGATCTTGTAGCGGAGAGCCCGCGGGGAGAGCTCCAGCAGCTCGGCAGCCTTCGTCCGATTCCCGGCGGTCTGCTCCAGGGCCCGCAGGATGAGGGCCCGCTCCAGGTCCGCGGTCTGCCGCTTCACCGACAGGTCGTCGCCGGAGACCGTGGCCAGGGTGGGCTCGCTGCCCGGAGTCCGGATGGGCATGGGGAGGTCGTCGAGGCCGATGCGCTCACCTTCGGCCAGTACGACGGCCCGCTCCAGCACGTTCTCCAGTTCGCGGATGTTGCCGGGCCAGGCGTAGGCCTGAAGGGCCTCCATGGCCTCGGGCTCCAGGCCCATGGGGGCCAGGTTCAGCCGCCCGCTCAGGATCTCGAGGAAGTGCCCGGCCAGGATCGGAACCTCTTCGGGACGGTGGCGAAGGGGAGGCAGCTTGATGTTCAGGACCGCGATCCGGTAGAAGAGGTCGTCGCGGAACTCCCCTTCCCGGACGGCCTCCTCCAGGTCCCGGTTGGTGGCGGCGATGATCCGGATGTCGACGGTGCGGATGGCGTTGTCGCCCACCCGACGGACCTCGCCCTCCTGCAGGGCCCGGAGCAGCTTGACCTGCAGGGGCATGGGGAGCTCCCCGATTTCGTCCAGGAACAGCGTCCCTCCGTCGGCCGCCTCGAACAGGCCCTCCCGGTCCCGGTCGGCGCCCGAGAACGCGCCCTTCACGTACCCGAAGAACTCCGACTCCAGGAGGTGCTCCGGGATCGCGCCACAGTTCACGGGGATGAAGGGTCCTTCGCCCCGGGGGCTCTCCCGGTGGATGAGGCGGGCCACCAGTTCCTTACCGGTCCCGCTCGCGCCCGAGACCAGGACCGGTGTGGGATGGCGGGCCACCTTGGCCGCCTGTTCCAGGGCGTGGACCATGGCCGGGGACCGGGCGATGATCTCGCCGAATCGCTCTCCCACCTGCACCCGCTCGCGGAGCCGCCCCACCTCCTGACGAAGCTCCTCCCGCTCCTGAGCCTTCCGGATGGTGAGCAGGACTTCGTCCGCACCGAACGGCTTGGGCAGGTAGTCGTACGCACCGCCCTTCATGGCCTCCACCGCCAGGTCAGCGCTCCCATAGGCGGTCATCACGATCACCAGCGCCGTCCCCCCGGCCGTCCGGTAGGCCTTGAGGAACTCCAGGCCGGTCATGCCCGGCATGCGGACGTCGCAGAGGATGAGCTCGGGACCGTGTTCGGCGGCCTGGGCGAGCCCCGCGTCCCCGTCCGAGGCCGCCACGACCTCGTGACCCCCGTCCTCCAGGATGAGGGTCAGGGACTTCCGAAGACCGGAGTCGTCGTCGATGACGAGGATTCTCATTCGGGATGCACCGGGAGCTTGAGTGTGAACGCCGCCCCACCCTCGGAGCGGTTGGCCACCGTTAGAGTACCGCCCAGCCCCTCCGCCAGTCGAGCCGAGATGGCCAGGCCCAGGCCCGTCCCCTCGCCCGGGTCCTTGGTGGTGAAGAACGGATCGAACAGTGACTCCAGGAGTTCCGGGGGGACCCCGGGTCCGTTGTCGGCCACCTCGATGGTGAGGATCTGGAGGGCGCGCTCCATCTCGAGCGGTGCCTCCGGGGGCCGGGCGACTCTGCGGCGATGGGAGTAGTCCACACCGGGCGGATCGCTCTCCCGGCGGATGGGCTCGTGACGGGCCTCCAGCTGGGCGAGGTCGGCGGAGATCAGGATCGTGGGATCCGCTGTGCCCTCGAGGGCATCCAGGGCATTCAGGAGGAGGTTCACCAGGATCTGCTCCAGGTGCTGTGGATCGCCCTCGAGCCGGGCGCCCTCCACCCGGTCCGGCCACCGGATCTCGACCCGGCCGGTCTTTCCCTGGGCCTCCAGCAGGGTACGGACCCCTTCGATCACGTCACTCGCGTGGAACGGCCCGGCCTCGGCGGCGTTGGGCCGGGAGAACTCCAGCAGGCTCCGGACGATGCCGTCGATGCGCATGGCCTCGCCCCGGGCGGACTCGAGGACGTCGGCGGCATCGGAGTCGGGGGGAAGCCGGTGCCGGGTGGCGTCGAGGAACGTGAGGAGCGCCCCCAGGGGGTTCCCGATCTCGTGCGCCAGCCCGGCGGACAGCGTCCCCACGCTGGCCAACCGGGCCGAGCGGACGACCTGGTCCCGGGCCTCGACGAGTTCCTCGTTGGTGCGGTCCAGCGACCGGACGTTGTCGGCGAGCAGGCCCTGGTCCTCGATGAGCCGGTCGGCCATCGCGTTCACGCTCCCCGACAGGGCTCGCAGTTCCATCGACTCCACGTCGCCCATGCGGCTGTGAAGCTCCCCGGCGGCGATTCGGCCGGCGTCGTCCACCATCTGCTGGATGGGATCCAGGACGGCGCGGTTCAGGGTCCAGCGTGCGAAGATGAAGATGACCGCCACGTCGCCGGCCACGATGAGGCCCAGAACGACCATGGCCTCCAGGGGCGACCGCATGAGAGGCCCCAGCAGGAAGATGGCCAGTCCGGCCAGCGTCGTGCCCAGGGCGAACAGAAGCGCGAAGGGAAGGAGGACCTCCCTTCGCAGACTGGGGCCGACCGGCGTCGCCGCCGCTTCAGGTCTCGAGGACCCGCCTTCCCCTTCGGTCATTCAGCTCCCTGTTCGATCAGAATGTACACATCGGGGCGCCGGCCTCGGTAGCCGGGCTGCCGGAGGAAGCGGCAGCGGACCCGAAATATACTCCGCACTGCTCGCTCGGCAGGGCGGCGTGCCAGGCCGTGGCGCCCCACCCACGTCCGTCCGCGGCGTTGACCGTGATCGTCACGTCCGCGCTGGGGAGGTCCCTCCAAGGGGACATGTCCGAGGCGTAGAAGAGGCTGTCGCCATGGAAGACCTCCTGCTTGGTGATCAGGTGGCGGAGGTCCGACTTCATCGTCGAGGAAAACGCTCGGTTGCGGGAGTTGTTGTACTTCGGCACGGCGATGGCCGCCAGAAGGCCGATGATCACTACGACGATCAGCAGCTCGATGAGCGTGAACCCGCGCCTGTCAGACGGATGCACCATGATCCTCAGCTCCCGGGTGAGGGGGGTGCCGGATGCTTCGACACGAGTTTATCGGGGGTCTGGGAGGTCTGGAAAGTGAACAGGGGTGTGGCCCAGTTTCCCGAACCACACCCCCAACTCACGTTCCGCGCAGGAGCGCCGATCAGGCAGCGCGTCCCGCGAGTGTGACTAGCTGCTTACCAGCATTCCACCAGGCCGGGGTTCGGCAGGGCGGTGGACTGCGGCGAGGCAACGTCACCGTGATAGGTACCGCAGGTCGTGCCGGTCAGAGCCGAGTGCACGGCGGTAGCGGACCAACCGGTGGCTCCACCGGAGGTAATCGCCAGGGTCACACCAGAGGACGGCGAGAAGCTCAGAGCCGTGGTGGTGGACGCGTAGACGTAGGTGTTGTCGGCGTAGTAGAGCTCCTGCTGGGAAGCGATGTTCCGCAGGTCGGACTTCATGGCCGACACGTAGGCCTTCTCACGAGTGGCGGAGAACTTCGGCACGGCGATAGCCGCCAGGATACCGATGATCACGACCACGATGAGCAGCTCGATGAGGGTAAAACCCTTGCGATCCTGCATGACTGTTTCTCCTGCTGCGAGGTGATGGGTGCTCCTGCGTCACGCCCTCTAGGGGCAAAGCACGGACCAATCCCGTGCCAGAACGTCACAACTCCTTGTTATACAACGCGATTCCCGATTTGTAAACATATGTAGTCAGGTGGGATTTCGCGGTTTGCATCACGGATTCTGCCGATCTCTTGCAAAATCCGATAAGGAGAGGGAGTCCGCCCACTGGCGCTTCAGATCCTCCAGCTGGGCCCGGGCGTCGGCCCCCGCGCCACGGGCGAGAGCGGAATCGGCCGCGGAGATAGCCTCCTCGAGGCGTCCTGCCTCGGCCAGGTCGTTGGCCAGCCATCCCCACTGCTCCCAGCGGTCCTGTCCCTGGGCGATGGCCTGCTGGCGGGACGCCACGGCCTGGGCGTGATCGCCCACGGCCGAGTAGGAACTGGCGAGCACGTGGAGGACGATGGCCTTCTCGCTGCCACGAGCCAGCGCCTCCTGCCCCGTCCGGATCGCGTCTTCGTACTGCTCCAGGTTGTAGAACTCCATGGCGGCCCGCTCCGCAGGCCAGGGATAGTCCGGCCAGTCGGCCGTCGCCAGGTCCAGGATTGCGGCTCCGGTCCGGCGATCCCCCAGGCGAACGAACTGGTCGGCCATCCCCACCATCAGTGGGTAGTCCCGGTTCAGGAACCCGATGGCGATGCGGTAGGCCTCGTATCCTTCCGATCGGAGCCCTGCGTCCAGGGTCCACCCGGCGCGGGTCCACTGGACCCGGCCCGACTCGGGATGCTCGTCATAGAGCGTGAGGAAGACCTCCCGGTGCGTGCTCCAGCTCGGCACCCGGTCGATGGTCTTCCAGCCCAGGAAGCCCACCCACACGATCACGGCCACCTGGCCCGCCGTCCCCCGGTTCTCCAGGAGGCGGGAGAGACCCCAGGCCGCCGTGAGGGCGAACCCCACGCTGGCCAGGTAGAAGGTCCGCTCGGCCAGGAGAATCCCGGAGAGGAACAGGACGTTGCTCACGGGGCTCATGGTGATGACGACCCACAGAACGCCGAATCCGAAGAACCGCTCGGTGTCCGGGTCTTCGGTGACCGACTCCCCCCGCGACCAGAGCAGCAGTGCCAGGACCAGGATCACCAGGACGAGCGCCAGCCCCACCGCCCCCGACAGGGTGAGATCGAACTGCAGGGGGATCACCTGCGGGCTGTAGTCCGCCGACAGGTCCAGCGGGAACAGGAGCAGCCGGACGTAGTGCGGCCACGTGGTCAGGACCGTCCAGATCCGGGGGACCTCGTGGAGGATCTGGGCCCCGAGCGGATGGATCGCGCTGGCCACGGTCCCGAGGACGAGCCGTCGGCCATGGAGGACCACCGCCGCCACGGTGATCAGGGCGGCGTAGAGAACTCCCCGACGGCTCAGGTAGTTCGGAAGGTCCTTCAGCGTGAGGTCTCGCCGGAATCCGTCCAGCAGGAAGACCAGGCCCAGGAACGTGATCGCCCCCTCCTTGGTGAGGAAGGCCAGCGCGTACAGGGCGGCCACGGCCGCGACTCGGCCGTATCCGTAGCTGGGTCCGCCACGCACGTGGAGAACACAGGCCCAGACCACGAACAGGGTGGAGAGGACCTCCGCCGTACCGACCACATTGGCGACCGCTTCCACATGGATGGGGTGCAGGGCGAAGACCAGCCCCGCCAGCCCGGCCACCCCCAGCCCCACGAACTCCAGGGCCAGGATGACCACGAGCGCCGTGGTGAGGGCGTGAAGGACGAGGAGGACCGTGTGGAACCCGGTGGGATTTCCGTCCCAGAGTGCCCACTGGACCGTGTACAGTGCCATGACGGCCGGGCGCCAGAGGCCGGCCTCGTCCCCCCACTCCCCCGGCCAGTAGGGCGTGGTCACCACCTCACCCAGGTTTGCGGTGGAGTGGATCAGCTTGTTGTCGAGCACGATGGAGACGTCGTCGAAGGCGAACTCGTGGTCCACGGCGTCGATGTGCGCGAACAGAGCGACGGTCGCGCAGGCCAGGATCACCAGCCGCCGACGGGTCCCCTCGGGGAGCACCTTCCAGCGCTCCATCACGGCGCCGGCGTCTCCTCGTCCGGAGTCGGAGCCGGAGAGTCGACCGGCATTCCATCCGCGCCGGACGCCGCGGGGGCGTTCGGTGAGGTCGCGCCGGCAATCGACTCACCGGTAGATCCGGCGAGGGCCGGGGTCTCCTCCCGGGGCTCCAGCCAGTGGGCCTTTCCGGAGAGCTGCCAGCGCGGGGGGCGCTTTCCGAGAAGGTTGGACCGGAGGATGTACCAGATGGCCGAGACCCCGTCCTTCCAGCCGATCTTCTTGCCCTCGTCGTAGGAACGCCCGTGGTAGCTGATGGGCATCTCGTAGATCCGGGCCCGGGCCTGGGCCAGACGGGCCGTGACCTCCGGCTCGATCCCGAACCGGTCCGCCGACAGGGGCAGGGACTGAAGCAGCTCCCTGCGGACCATTTTGTAGCACGTCTCCATGTCGGTGAGGTTCAGGTCCGTGAGCATGTTGGAGAGCAGAGTGAGGAACTTGTTCCCGACCATGTGCCAGAAGAACAGCACCCTGTGGGGTCCTCCCAGGAACCGCGACCCATACACGGCGTCGGCGCGACCGGTGAGGATCGGTTCCACGAGGAGGACGAGCTCGTAGGGGTCGTACTCCAGGTCCGCGTCCTGGACCACCACCACGTCCCCGGTGGCCTTGGCGAACCCGGTCTGGAGGGCGGCCCCCTTCCCCCGGTTCACCTCGTGGAAGATGAGCTGGTCGATGAGACCCTCGTCCCGGAGTCGGGAGAGCAGATCCCGGGTCCCGTCGGTGGACCCGTCGTCCACCACGATGACCTCCAGGTTCAGCGGAACCTCCTGGACCCGGCGAAGGAGCTTCTCCGCGGTCTGCACCTCGTTGTACGCGGGGATCACCACCGTCAGCGTGATCCGGTCCGCGTTGTAGGGGGGCTCGGGCGGCTGCCGGCGCAGAACGACCGGTCCGTGGGACTTAACGACCATCGGGGGATTCTCCGTGGAAGGCGGGGCCGTCAGGCCTCGATGCCGTAGCGGTTCAGTTTGCGATACAGGGTGCTGGGGTCGATGCCCAGGACCTCGGCGGCCCGGCTCTTGTTGCCGCCCTCCGCCGCGAGGACCCACTGGATGTAGGCCCTCTCGATGACTTCCATGGTGGGGTTGGGCGGAAGCCGATCCTCCACCAGCTGAGGGGCCTGGGCTTCCCGGACGCGGCTGGGCAGGGCCTCGGGTG
>JBDHIJ010000115.1:0-4158 GCA_039587435.1 Gemmatimonadota bacterium | reverse complement strand
CACCTGGTCGATGCTCTCGAGCGTACCGAGCGCCGCGTCGCGGTCCTCGGCGGAGACGGCTCCGCCCACCCGGTCCAGCTCGGCGTTCACCTTGTTGAGCCAGGTGAACAGGGCTCCCAGTCCTTCGGACGAATTGAGGTCCTCGTCCATGGCCGCCTCGAAGGAGGCGAGCCCCTCGGCGGCCAGGGCCTGCATCTCGTTCGCCTCGGCCTCGTCGGTCGGGGCGAGATCCCGCAGCCGATCCCGGAAGTCCACCAGCCGCTGCACCGCACGGGCCGACGCGTCCAGCCCGGCAAGCGTGAAGTTGAGCTCGTTCCGGTACTGGGACGACACCAGCTGGTGCCGGATGGCCGCCGCCGAGTAGCCCCGCTCGATGAGGTCGGGGATCAGGTAGGTGTTCCCCAGGGACTTGGACATCTTCTGCCCCTCGGACAGAAGGTGTTTCACATGGACCCAGTACCGGACGAACTGCTTTCCGGTGGCGCCCTCGGACTGGGCGATCTCGTCCTCGTGGTGGGGGAAGACCAGGTCCTCCCCGCCCATGTGGATGTCCAGCGTCTCGCCCAGTTCCTCCAGTCCCATCGCGGAGCACTCGAGATGCCAGCCGGGCCGGCCCCGGCCCCAGGGAGAATCCCAGGCCGCTCCGGCCCGCTCGTCCTCGTCCTTGGCGCCCTTCCACAGAGCAAAGTCCCGGACGTCGTCCTTCTCGTACTCGTCCACCGCCACCCTGGCACCGGACTTCACGGCGTCCGGATCGATGCGGGAGAGCTTCCCGTACTCGGGGAACCTGGAGATGGAGAAGTAGACCGATCCATCGTCGGTCGTGTAGGCCAGGCCCTTGTCCTCCAGGCGCTCCACCAGCCGGATCATGGGATCGATGTACTGGGTCGCCCGCGGGTAGGAATCGGCCCGCCGAATTCCCAGAACGGCGGACTCATCCAGGATGGCCTGGGCGAACTGGGGCGTGAACTCCGCGATGGTCATGCCGGCCGCCAGCGCGTCTCGGATGGTCTTGTCGTCCACGTCCGTGAAGTTCTTCACGAACCGGACCTCGTACCCCTTCCACTCCAGGTACCGATGGAGCAGGTCGTAGACCATGAATGCCCGGAAATTCCCGATGTGGGCGCGGGCGTAGATGGTTGGGCCGCAGGCGTACATCCGGACCTTGCCGGGCTCCAGGGGTTCGAACTCCTGGAGGGATCGGGTCAGGGTGTTGTAGATCCGAAAGGCCATGGAAGTCGCAGGCAGATGTGGGCGCGTCCCGGCCCTAGCGCAGGACGCGGATCTCGGAGATCAGCCAGGCTTCGTCCTCTCGCACGAAGCTGGCGAAAATGACGTAGGTCCGGGCCTCGGAAGTACCGGACGGCACGGCAGTCCAGGCGATCTCGGCGAACCCTCGCGTGGGACTACCCCCGGTCTCCTCCACTCGGTTCACCCGGGCTTCGACCGACTCGTGATCCTGATGGAAATCTCCCAGTGCCGCAACGGCCTGGCGGACGCTCACCTGACCGGCCCGGTGGCCGGTCAGATCGAGTCGGAGTCCCGCCGGCCTCAGGAGGTCCCCGACCCTCTGGAGGTCCCCTCCTCCCCATCCCGCGGCGAACCCGGCGGAGACGGCCTGAAGGGATTCCTGGGCCGACAGGCCCGACGCGCCCGGGCCCTGGCCCGCACCCACCAGGCCGACGCCGAGAAGGGCGGCCACGAAGGGTCGCGGCCGCCGGAAGCGAGCGCGGGGGATCATCCGTCGAGGGCTCCCGGGGTGTGACCGCCGGCGGCCGCAGCAGCCGCCTCCTCCGCGATGGCCCGGTAGGCCGACCGCGGGTCGGCGGCCTGCGTGATGCTGCGGCCGACGACCAGGTGGCTGGCCCCGGCCGCCACGGCCAGAGCGGGCGTGGCCACGCGCGCCTGATCGTGGGTCTCGGCTCCCGCCGGACGGATCCCCGGGGTGACGAGGAGCGCGTCGGGTCCCAGGACGTGCCGGAGGGCCTCGGCCTCCAGGGCCGACGAGACCACGCCGTCGATTCCGGCCTCGCCGGCCATGGAGGCCAGCCGGAGGACCTCATCGCGGACCGAGTCCACCGTCCGGCCCCAGATCTCCTCCACCTCGAAGGCCGGAAGGCTGGTGAGGACCGTGACCGCCACGATCCGGACACGGTGCCCGCCGCTCTCGGCCGCCTCCCGGGCCGCCTCCGCGGCACGGGCCAGCATCGACGGGCCGCCCGCGGCGTGCACGGTCAGGAGGTCCACGCCGTGCTCGGCGGCCGATCGAACGCCGCCGGCCACCGTGTTCGGGATGTCGTGGAGCTTCAGATCCAGGAACACGCGCTTCCCGCGCGACGCCAGAGCCTGCACGATCTCGGGGCCGGACCGGGTATAGAGTTCCAGACCGACCTTGTAGAAGTCGGCGTCGGCGCCGACCCGATCGACCAGGTCCAGCGCCGGACCGGACTCCGGGTAATCCAGTGCGATGATGATCTCAGCCATGGACCGGAGTGGTCGAGGGTTCGGAAGCGGGGGCGGGCTCGGGAAGCGCACCCTCCCGGTCCAGTCGAGCCAGTCCACGGATGACGGCCTCCGCCGCCCGCGGCGCCGCGAACGAGGCGGTCCCGATCTGCACCAGCGACGCCCCCTCGTTGAGATAGTCCAGCGCGTCGTGGGCGTTGAACACTCCGCCCACACCGATGATGGGGAGGTCGCTGCCGGTCCGGGCCCTCCGGACCGCGGCCAGTCCCACGGCCTTCAGGGCCGGACCGCTCATCCCGCCCCCGCCCGCCCCCAGTCGGGCCGCGCCCGTGTCCTCGTCCAGCGCCAGTCCCGGCATGGTGTTGATGAGGGTGATGCCGTCGGCGCCGGCGCCCTCGGCGACCCGGGCCGTCTCGGCCAGGTCGGGCGCGTTGGGGGCGAGTTTGACGATGACGGGACGCCGGGTCAGCGGTCGCACCGCGGAGACCACGGTGGCCAGCGCGTTCAGGTCCAGCGCGAAGGGCAGGCCTCCCACATTCGGGCAGGACAGGTTGAGTTCGAACGCGACGAACCCCTCCTCGGCCTCCATTCGCTCCACCACCCGCACGTAGTCGTCCACGGTGTGCCCGGCCACGCTGGCCAGGACCCGGGCCTTCCGGATGTTGTCCCGAAGCCAGGGGAGCTTGTCGGTGCACGCCGCTTCGACGCCGGGGTTCGCCAGACCGATGGAGTTGAGCATGGCGCCGGGAATCTCCGCCACCCGGGGGGCCGGGTTTCCGCCCCGCACCTCCGGAGTGATGGACTTGATCACGAAGCCACCCAGCGACTCCAGGTCCACCACCTCCGCCAGCTCCCGGCCGAAGCCGCACGTTCCAGCCGCCAGCAGAACCGGGTTCTGGAACTCGATGCCGAAGACGGTGCGGGCAAGCATCAGAAGGTCCTGCCTTCACGGCCGGCGCCGTCGGAGTCGCCGTCACCGTCGCGCCGACCGTCACGCCCGCCGTCCGGTGACGTGGGCTGCGCGTCCGCGTTGGCTCCGGGGGGATACCGCTCCAGGAACCGGTCCACCGCCGCCGCGACCGCCTCCGCGACCTCCTCCTGGAACCCGGCGTCCACAAGCAGCTGCTCCTCGGCCGGATTGGACACGAAACCGATCTCGATGAGGACCCCGGGCATGATGGCGTTGGTGATGACCGCCAGGGGTCCCTGCTTCACCCCCCGGTTCGGGCCCGGGTGGACCTCGGCCAGCTCGTCCTGGACCATCTCAGCCAGGAGCGACGACCAGTGCGAATGGTCCAGGTTGCGGAGCTCGTTGAGGATCAGCCCCAGCTCCGGGTTGTCCGAGTCCAGCGGATTCGTCACCGGACCGCCCATGGGGGCGTTCTCCAGCTCCGCCAGTCGCCGCTCGTGCTCGGTCCGGGCCTCCGACAGGAAGAACGTCTCGAAGCCCCGGGCCGAGGGATTCGTGGGCGAAGCATTGACGTGCAGCGAGATGAACACGCCCGGGTCCTCGCCCTTCCAGCGCGTGGCCATGGGTCCGCGATCCCAGACCGCGACCAGCGTATCGGCCTCGCGGGTGAGTCGGACGTCGTAGTCCGCTCGGAGGGAGAGCTTCTGGTGGAGCAGGAGGCCGATGGCCAGCGCCACGTCCTTCTCCCGCACGCCCGCCGGCCCACGCGTGCCGGGGTCCCGCCC
>JBDHIJ010000114.1:0-4171 GCA_039587435.1 Gemmatimonadota bacterium | reverse complement strand
CCGTCCCGTGGACCCGGGTGGCCCCGGCCTCCAGGGCGGCGAGGGTGTTGGCCACGTCCAGGCCCCGGTCCCGGTGGCCGTGCCAGTCGATGCCGACCTCGTCTTCGACGCCCAGCTCCACGGTGAGGCGCTGGACCCAGCGGACCAGGTTGCGAACGCCGGTCGGGACGGCGGCCCCCACCGTGTCGCAGAGACAGAGCCGCTTGGCCCCCGCGTCCACCGCTGCCGTCAGAAGGACCCGGAGGTCGTCCGGGTTGGCCCGGATCGTGTCCTCGGTGACGTACATCACCTCCAGCCCCTCGGCGACGGCGAACTCGATGGCGTCGATGGTGTGACGGAGGATGCGCGCCAGGTCCCACTCCTCGGCGTACTGGCGGATGGGGCTGGAGCCGATGAACACGCAGGCCTCGATGGGTACCCCGGTCTTCTGAACCACGTCGGCGATGGGCTGGATATCGACGACCATGGTCCGGGCCGCGCAGTTGGCCTTGATGCGCAGGTCGCCGTCGGCGATCTCCCGGCAGAGCTGCTCCACGGCCTCCCGCTGCCTGGGCCCCGACCCGGGCAGGCCGATGTCCGCGGTCTCGATGCCCAGGCTGTTCATCAGGTGGAGGATCTGGACCTTCACGTCCAGCGGCGGATCGATGACCGAGGGGCTCTGGAGGCCATCCCGGAGGGTCTCGTCGTCGAGCATGGCGGCCCGCGGAGCGGCGACCTCGCCACCTTCGGCCGACCAGTCGTGGATCAGCTTGTCTTCGCCGGGGACGTTCGACATCTCAGCGTGCCCGCGAGGCAGGGGTCACGGCGGTCACCCTCCCACATCTCCCAGTCGGCGGGCCTCTTCCAGGAGCTCGTCCGCCTTCTGGGTGTCACCCTGCGCCCGGTGGATGGCCGCGAGGTGATAGAGGCTGCTCACCTCACCGATCCCCTCCTCCTGGCTGAGCTGGAACTCGCGGGCGGCCGCCTCCAGGTCTCCCTTTCGCTGGTAGATGATCCCGATGTGGTACCGGGCCATCAGGTACTCGGGGGTCAGCGTCGTGGACTTCTCGAAGTGCTCCAGGGCCCGGTCCAGGCTTCCGGAGTGGAACAGGGCGATGGCCAGCCGATAGTGGGCCGCGTTGTAGTGGGGATCGATCTCCAGACACCGGCGGTAGGCCGCAACGGCTCCGGGCATGTCACCGCGGTGGTAGCAGGCCACTCCCAGGTCGTAGGAACACGCCACGAACTCGGGAGCCAGCTCCAGCGCCTTGCGGTAGCAGTCGATGGCCAGGTCCAGGGTGCCCTGCCGGAAGTACACGGCTCCCAGCAGGTGAAACGCCAGGGCCTGGTCCGGCTCGGCCTCCACCAGGCGCTCCAGCTCCCGGCGGGCGTCCCGGTGTCGGCCCTCGCTGGCCGAGGTCAGCGCGTCGAGCACCCGCTGGTCGATGAACGCATCCCGCAGGAACATCCCGCACTCGGGGCAGAACTTGTCGCTGTCAGCGGCCTCCCGGCCACATCGTGTGCATCGCATGGCTCCTGGCGCCTTCTCAGGTAAAGAGCGGTCTCTTCAGGTCGTCTCTGCGCTCATAGTGCGGCGCAGCCGAACATCCAGCAACGCGCCCCGTGCGTCCGTGACGGGGCGCTCTAGCCCTCCGGCCGTCGGGTATAGATGGTCTTGAACTCCAGCAGGATCAGCACCTGGCAGTCCTGGCAGTCGTCTCCGAGCTGCTCCGGCCTCACCGGGTCGGCGGCCACCTCGAATCCCAGCTCCCGGTAGAGGGCGATCATCTCGTCGGCCCGGGGGCCGTCGGCGATGAAGCGGCGTTCCCATCCGTCGGCGATCCGCTGGGGGTCGGGGGCGATCTCCGCCTCGGAGAGCACCCGCCGGGCCTCCTGTTCCACCAGGGGGACCACGGCGTGAACAGGGTCCTGCGCCTCCCCCGGGGGTCCGACGACTGGGAGCGAGCGCCGGCGGTCTCCCGCCGGCGGGTCCCGGCCGGTCCCCCTGCCGGGCCCACCGCCGCTCACGCCGCCCCCGACTCCGGGGTGGCAAGCTGCTGAAGACGGATGTGGCCCAGCAGCGCGGCCCCCATGGCGGACGTGTACTGGACCATGTCCCCGTCCGGGACGTTCACCCTGGCGCCCAGCTCCGCCTCGATGACCTCCACCATCCGCCGGAAGCGCAGGATGCCCCCGATGACGGTGTACTCGGGCTCCATGCGGACCCGCTTCATCAGCTGCACCGATCGTCCCACCAGGGAGACGATGGCGCCGTGCATGATGTCCGAGGGCGCTACGCCCTGTGAGAGGTGGTTGATGACCTCGGATTCGGCGAATACCGCGCACACGCCCGAGATGGCGATGGCCTCCTTGGAGGTGTTGACCAGCGGCCCGATCTCTTCGGTGGAGTACCCCATGTAGCGAGCGGTCTTCTCCAGGAACGCCCCGGTCCCGGCCGCACATTTGTCGTTGAGGCGGAAGGACTTGACCTTGGCGCCGTCGGTGAGCCGGCTGGCCTTCATGGTCTGCCCGCCCACGTCCAGGACCGTCTGGGTTCCGGGAAAGAGGAGGGTGGCGCCCCGGGCGCCGGCCGTGAGATCGGTGACCTTCAGGTCGGCGATGTCGACCTGGTGCCGGCCGAAGCCGGTCGCGACCACGTACTCCCCGTCCGACGGCGCTAGGCCGGCGTTCTGCAGCGCCGCACCGTGGGCCTGCTCCGATACCTCCGTCAGCTTGAACCCGGTGGGCAGGAGGGCTCGGCCCCGCACCGCCCGGTCCTCGTCCAGGACGATGGCCTTGGTGTAGGTCGAGCCGACATCGATTCCGACGGTGTATGTCATGCTTCGTGCCTCGCTGGAGTCCGGGCGGCCAGGATGTGATCCAGGGCGAACAGCGCCGCGCCCAGGGCCCCCATGAAGTGGGATTCGTCGCTCACGTTCACGCTGGCGTCCAGGGATCGGTTCAGGGCGTCGATCATGGCCACGTTCCTGGCCACACCCCCGGTGAACGTCACCTCGTCCTCGATCCCCACCCTGCGCAGGAGACCCGTGCTGCGGCTCGCGATCGACTGATGCACGCCCAGCAGGATGTCCTCGATCTTCTTGCCCCGGCCGAGCCACGAAAGCACCTCGGATTCGGCAAACACCGTGCAGGTGGTGGAGATCTTCACGGCCCGCTCACCCCTGAGGGCGGTCGGGCCCAGCTCGTCGAGGGGGATGTCCAGGGCGCTGGACGCCGCGCCGAGGAACCTCCCGGTTCCGGCCGCGCACTTGTCGTTCATGCAGAAGTCCAGGATCTCCCCGTCGGGAGACACCCGGATCGCCTTGGTGTCCTGGCCGCCCATGTCCACCACGGTGCGGGTGCCCGGGAACATGTGGACCGCCCCCCGACCGTGGCAGCTGATCTCCGTCACCTGGGTGTTGCCGAACGTCACCTTGTAGCGGCCGTATCCGGTGCCCACCACGTACTCCACCTCCTCCTCCCGGAGACCGCCCTGGTTCAGGGCCTCCAGGAACGCGCCCTCGGCGGCCCGGATCACGTTGGCTCCGGTACTGGTCAGCGCCCGGGCCACGATGTTGCCGTCCTCACCGATGATCACGGCCTTGGTCTGTGTGGACCCGACGTCCACTCCTGCTGCGTATGCCATATGCGGTCAGTCTCCCGAGGCGACCCTCTGTCGGCGGGTGGCGAGGCCTTCGAAGAAGGCGTCGATGCGGTTCTTGAGCTGGGCCTCGGACACGACCCGGCGGTCCATCATGTCGGACTCGATGAACAGGCTGGGGGTGTCCCGCAGTTCCATCAGGGCTCTGCGGCTGTCGGCCAGACCGGTGGATACCGTCCGGCAGCTCTTGATGGGGTGGTAGACGACGCCGTCGGCTCCCAGGGTGTCGATCATCTCCATCAGGGCGCCGGTGGGGTGGAACATGTTGTCCATGGCGTCCCTGACGCCGATCAGGACCCCTTCCGCGAGACTCTCGAGGGGCTTGTCCGTGTCGTATTCGTAGCCCAGGCTGGCTCCCCCGGAAGCGAACCGCAGGTAGGTGGAGCTGACGAAGGTGCCTCCCAGCTCCGTGAAGAGTTCGGTGAAGCGGCGGAAGATGGGGTAGCACGGGACACCCACGAAGATGAGCCGGTACAGCTCCTCGGTGAGGGTGCCGATCCCGTTGGCGCTCTTGTACTCCATCTCCTCCAC
>JBDHIJ010000001.1:272682-293426 GCA_039587435.1 Gemmatimonadota bacterium | reverse complement strand
CACACGTCTCGGGTATCCCGACGGGTTCTCTCTGAGCAACCAAATGATGCGCCTTCTCGGTGTGAGACCATCCGTGGTACGCGAGCGACTCGGGTGGGAGTGGATCGTCGAGCGGTGGCTGCACCGTGAGGCGGCAACCGGCAGCCTCAAGGCCCCACTTAGGCGCACCGCGTGCCTTGAGCGGTTCCAACCACAGGGCGCCGGCGACGGGCTACGGTCCCGGTCAACGCGGACGCGCAGAACGCCGCAATCGCTTCACAGCCCCCGACGTCGTGAGAGACAAGCTCTTCGGCCATGAGGCAACACGCAGGAGGAGATGGAATCCTTGCTCGGGCCGAGCAGCAATCGAAGATTGCCCCGTACCCCCCGGTGTTAGAAAACGGTGATGTCGATCGGGGAGGTCCTCCATTGAAGAGTCCCGCTGAGGTCTCGGTCGGGCACGACATACCCCCGATGAGCGCAAACCCGACCATCCGGGTCTATGCCTTCGGCGGACCGCGCGTGACCCGGAACCACGTCAGCATAGCCGTGAGCCCTCTCCAGGGTGCACTCCTTCTCATCCTCGGGGAGCGGGAAAGGTCCGGGTTGACGCGGGCGATGGCCTGCGATCTCCTCTGGCCACCGGATACGGAAAGCGTGGTGCGCCACCGATTCAGTCAGTTGCTCTATGGGCTAAACAGGAAACTCGGTCCCTGCGTGCGCCTTGCGATCGACGGAGATCTGGTGGTGATGGCCGAGGGGGAATTGAGGACGGACCTCCAAGAGTTTCACACACTCTTAGCCTCCGAGCGGCTCGACCAAGCTCTTGACCTGCTGGAACTCGGCTTCGCGCCTGGCTTCAACTCAAAGGGGGCGCAACCTCTCGCCGAGTGGGCGCGATCTAGGAGAGTGCGCCTTAGAGCCGCGGTGCGCGAGAGAGCCTCATCGGTGTGGGCCAGTGCCGCGCGGGCAGGAAAATGGTCTGAAGCGACAGAGGCAGCCAAGGTCCTCATGCGGCTCGACCCTCATGATGAACAGGTCCTGAGAGATCTCATTTGGGCAAATGCAGCGCTAGGGCGGGCGGGTGAGGCCAAGGCTGCCTACGTGAACTTCATTGAGAGGATGCGGAGCGATCTGGGGATACCCGATTGGGTACCCTCCAGGGAGACCATTGAGCTGGCCGAGAGGGCTCGAGTCCATGGATCCTCAGCCGAACACACACCGACGGGCCCACCTAACGGCGCGCAATTCTTGGGTAGAGAGGACGAACTCAGCAGCCTGGTCCGCGCTGTTCGAAGGGCTCCTGCATCCGCGCCTGAACTGGTCCTGATTTCCGGGGGAGGCGGGTCAGGCAAGACACGACTGCTCAGTGAGGGCGCCCGAGCCGCCGCGCTGGACGGGATCACGGTTCTGTCAGCTGGTTGCAGCGAGATCGAGCGGGAGCTGCCACTGGCCACCCTATCGGGGCTTCTCGCGGGACCGCAGGGGCAAGCAGCGCTGCGGGGCCTGCCGAAGTCGTGGCAGGAAGTGGTTCTCGAGGCCATCCCCGAACTGGGTCAGCGAGACGGCCCCGAAAGGAAACCCGCCCGGCGGGCACCTGACCTGACCCTTAGGGGCCTGTTGGAGGGGATCCATCAACTCGTTCTAAAGATCTCCGAAAACGGTCCTGTCGTAATAGCACTGGACGACGCCCAGTGGTTGGATCAGACCTCCGCATCTGCGCTCGGGTACATGCGGCGTCGATGGGACACTGGAGGGTTAACGATCATCCTGACCCAAAACCCCACCGCCCGGATTCCAGGCACTCGCGCAAACGAGTTTCTCAAGGGTTGCGAGGCTGCGCCGTGGGGGATTACCACAATCCGACTCCGGCCAATGACCCGAGAGTCCTCCGCTGCCTTAGTCCACAGCCTGGCCCCTGACACAGGACTGGCGGCGGTAGAGGAGATACTAGAACTCAGTGGCGGGAATCCGTTCTTCCTCAGCGAACTTGCCCGAACTTCGACTAGGCAGCGGACCCGGGGAGGAGGTCCCTTGTCACTCCCTCCGGCCATCGCCGCGACACTTGTACCACGGATAGAGGCACTTTCTACTGACGGCCAACGGGTACTCATGCTTCTGAGCGTGCTGCGGCATCCGGTAAGCGCTGCGTCGGTGAGCCGCCTCCTCGGACCAGCAGTGGAGAACAGCCTACTCGCGCTCGAAGAACTCAGCGATGCCGAGTTTGTCGAATGGGATCGAGGGCAAGCTCGGGTAATTCACGGTTTGGTCCAGGACTGTGTCTACGGGCGCATGAGCCCGGCCCGGCTAGCCTGGCTTCATGGCAGAGCTGGCAAGCATCTCCTCTTGAACGTCCCCAACGCAGATCCAGGGAGCCTTGCTGTCCATTTCTCCCGGGCTGGGGAGGTAGGACTGGCACGGACCTTCGCCCTTTCCGCGGCCGATGAGGCTGAGGCCGCAGGCTCCCCCGATGAAGCAGCACAGTACCTGCACATCGCGCTTGATGGATCGGATGCCCCGGCAGAGGAGGCCGACCTCCTGTTCCGGATAGGGACACTCCGTCACCAAACCGGGGCATATGTCGATGCGGCGGACGTCCTCGCGGGAGCCGCTGCCGCTCTTCGAGCTCACGGTGACATCCGAAGATCTCTTATGGCGCAGATCCTCGAATGCGACTCGAGGACGATGATGCCCGACGCCTCCCTTTCGAAAGTCACCGATCGGCTTGAGACAATCCGGAGCCTCTCTAAGGCGGCCGAGCAATGGGAGCCATATTTCCTGGCTTGGGACGTGGAGCTCCACATCCTTGACCGCGCCGGAGACCTCAAAGGCGCCGCCCACCTACTATCTAGACTCGAGGGCATAGCTCCGCCGCCCGATGACCCACTGGCTAGTTCACTCTGGCACGCAGTCCTGGCGATGAAGCTCTCATACGGGCTCCCTGCCGAGGGAGCGCGCCACGCTGAGGACGCATACGATCTCTCGGTGAAGGCCGATCAACTCGCCCAACGTCGGAGGGCATTGGTCAGACTGATCGGAGTCCACTCCTGCCAGGGGCTGCTCGGAACCGCGGAAGGAGAGAGCTACCTTGGCGAGGCAGAGCGGTTGGTTGAGGGCAAGGGGCAATTCGACCTTCGTCTCTTGCTCCGATTGAACCGGTCTGTGTGGTTCCTGGACGCTGGTGAATACGAGCGGGCCATGAGCGAGCTAGGCCTAACCGGCACCCTAATCGAGGGAAGCTCTGCCCCGACCGCGAACTTCCTCCTTCACTACAACCGCGGGGAGTGCCTCCTCAACCTCCGAGACTATCAGGGGGCTCTGGATGCGTTCAGAAGAGCGGAAGGCTTCTTGGACGACCAGGTCGCGCCCTACTTCACGTATTGCGCATCGGCGGCCATCGGCCTGGCGTCTCTGTTGCTGGGGGACCTATCAGAGGCAAGACACCGGAGCGCGCTTCTACCCGAAGCCGCCCTCAGGCGTCACTACGATTCATCCCTGATCGGGCTGTTCGAGAGTCGGATGCATGCTACCTACCGGCGCTTCCACCAAGCGCTGGATTCCCTCGAACGCGCCTCTTCCGCCATCGAACATCGGTTCGTCATGGGGTGGATAAAGCTGCAACAAGAACGAGCCCTGATCGAAGCTAGGGTGGACCGTGAGGCCGCGGAGAGGAGCCTGTCCGGACTCCTAGAGGTCGCGGGAGACCTTGGCCTCGCGGCGCGCTGCCGAGAATTGCAGGCGGAGATCCAGAGGATCCGGAGGCAATCCGCCTAAGTGGCGGTTAAGAGCCGGTCGGCCTCAGAACCCGGGCGAGCTCGACTGGGGGAGTTGAGAGGGTGGCATCGCGAGTCCGATCCACCTCCTCCTTGTGCTCCTCAAGAACTTCGGAGCGAAGGATCGCTCCTACGATTTCAGGATCGAATTGCGTCCCGCTGTGGATCACCAACTGCTCTCGCACAGCCGTCAAGGACAGTGCGTCACGGTAGGGCCTATCAGAAAGCATGGCATCCACAGCGTCGCATACTTTGATGATCCTCGCTCCCATCGGAATCTGCCGGCCGCGGATTCCCTCCGGATAGCCTTTCCCGTCCATCCTCTCGTGGTGATAACGGATCGAGGCCAGCACATCATCGGGGAACGAGGAAACCGACTTGAGAAGCTCGATTCCCTTGGTCACATGGGATTCGATGATCTGCCTCTCGTCCTCAGAGAGCTCAGCAGGTTTTCGCAGGATCTCTGAGTAGACTGCATCGATCTTGCCGATGTCATGCAATAGAGCCGCCGTCTCGATCATGTCTAGTTGGCGGCGCTGCAGCCCAAGTTCCCGACCGATGAGCTTGGCCAGCGCAGCCACCCTAACCGAGTGACCCGAAGTGTAAGGATCTCGAGTCTCGATGGCCTTCACCAGGGCCCTCAGTAGGTCCCGGTTGGCATCCTGTAGGCGCAGATTGACCTGGTAGGCGTGCCGGATAGCCAAGAGCGGTAGCAGGAATACTGCGAGGCCGAGGACGTCGGCCGCCAAGTAGAGATAGGCAAGCGCGATTGCTATGGGGCTGAGCAGGAGATCGTACAACAGGTTCATGCCCGAATGGGCCAGAACCATCGGAGCAATCTGCCGGACGGACACCCCGTCTGAGATTGCGATCGCCGCAGACACGGAAGTCACGTTGATCGCCATGAACACGGCACCGAACGCAACAAACGGTACGATCTGCGCTCCGAGGTCGGCACCGACTGCGCCACCAGTAGACTGGAAAGCGAGAGGGATGCCTCCCAATGACTGGTAAACGAGTCCCCCCGCAACAACGGCGATGATCCAGTGGCAAACGTTGAAGATTGCCTTGATGGGCTCCTTCCGCCGGATCAGGGTCTCTCCGATGATGCCGGTGACCACCATGAACAGCACTGTCGGCGCTGGCCCGAAGAGTACCACCGATGCCCACAGCGGAATGAACACTATCGATGACTGCCCCGTGCTCTTGGCGACAGCCACACGGTTCGTCTGGGACTCGGAGATCAACCCGAACGCTAGGAGCGTGGCAAATCCCGCGAACTCGACCCCCCAAAGGGGCCGAAGAGCCTCCCATGGAACTATCAGGAGGCTCGCCGCAGCGATCAGCGCGATCACACCAACGAAAAGGTTGATTGCTTTCACAAGAGCTCGGGGTTGTCCCTCTCGGTCTTCGCTTACCACCCCAATACGCCAGGCAGCATAGTCAGAAGAGCACCTACAGCATCGAACAGAGACTGGAACACATCTCTCACCTCCTTTCGGGTGTAGAGTCGATCCCGCCGCTAGGGGGATCGCCGCGCTCCGCTAATCCGCTCAGGCTCCGCTGTGATGTCTTGTCTTCTCCGAGAGGGACAACTCCCCTTTCCTTGTTGGTTCAGGCCGAGCGATTACGCCCGACCCCGAATCCACCGGTCCGTGGCCTGGAGTGTCGCCAAGATCACCGACCGGTCCGAACTGTCATCTACCGCAGATGCACCGGCCAGCGAGGTGATCTCGCGTCCGTACATCGCGTGAACCGCTACCAGGACGAAAGTCCGGTCGAACGCATCGACCAGCTTCACCCCATCCAGGGAGAGCGCCACCGGAGTGGCCTCCTCCTCTTCATCCTTTGATATGGCCGTCTCGACGGCCTTCAGCGTGGCCTCGCCCAGTGCCTCCAGCCGCGAACGCGGGAGGTCGGCAGCCGAGGCCGCGCCTTCAAATCGCTCACCCTTCCATTCCACCGTGACCCGGACCAGCACCCGGTGCGAGCGCTCCGAAGCGACCCGGTGCCCCACGAAGAGGATCCGGCTCGCCTCCGCCTGCTCCCCCTCGTGCAGCCGGACCGGCGTCTGCATTACCAGGGCAGCTTCCTCGGCTCCCCGGTCGGTCTGCGCCACCGAGATCTTCCGGTGGTCCACCTCCAGGTCGTACTGCGCCAGGAGGGCGGACTCCACGTTCCGCACCGTCTGTTTGGGACCGACCTCGCGGGTCGTGAGGACGTGGATCTCGTCCACCTCGCCTCCCGGCCGGGCCACAACCCGCACCGAGACGACTCCCTTGAGACTCCCGATCAGCTGTTCCGCACCATCGATGGTCCAGCCCTCAGGCGAGGGCGATCCGCTTCTATGAGCTTCCACGAAGGACCCGTCCAGCCCGGTGAACAGCGCGGTTCACGGAAGAGGTTATCAAATGTTTACGGATGGCCCTGTGCATAGTGCGCCCCCGGTAAGTGCTTGTCAAGCAACACGGTGTACCGGGACGGCCAACGTGAAGTCTAAGGTCTGTTTTCGGGGGTTGGGCTGACAAGCACAACGCCTCCCCCATCTACGATGTTTACGAGCCGGCGGGTCCGCGAGTCCGATTCCCCGTACGAGGGGTCGCGTCCGCGACCTGAGGAACCTAGCCGGGGGCCGGGTGGCCCCCAACGCGCCCGCGGCGAAAAATCCCCCAATATCGCTGGACACCCGGAAGGCCCATCCGATAAACTCGGAGATCGGCCGTTGCCGAACCTCCGGTCCCCGAGCCCATCGGATTTCATGCTTCGACGTCTCGCATCCTCCGCCGTGTTCCTCACCGCCCTGGCCCTCCTGATTCCGGCCGGCGGATTCGCGCAGGAGTCTGACTACGGATACACGCTGAGAGCCGGGGACCGGGTGGACCTCAAGTTCTTTACGGCTGCCGGCACCGAGATCAGCGAGATCACGGGCGAGCGCATCATCGATCGGGACGGGAACATCTTCCTGCCCTACATCGGATCCACCGGGGTGAGCGGCCTGAACGCCATCGACGTCCGGGAGCTGCTGGAGCGTGAATTCTCCGCCTACTACTCCAACCCGGTGGTGGACGTCACCGCCTCGCTGAAGGTCAACGTGACAGGTGCAGTCCCGCAGCCGGGGAGCTTCTTCCTCGACCCGACCTCCACCATCATCGACGCGGTGTCGGAGGCGGGGGGAACCGGGACGGGAATCGCGACCACCGGCTACGGAATCCAGGCCGCGGCCGACGCGTCGGAGGTCCGACTGGTCCGGGACGGCGAAACCAGCATCATCGACCTCACCGCCGACAATGCCAGTCTGACGGCCAGCGGTCGAATCCGATCCGGAGACTGGATCTACGTGCCCCCGGCCGCCCGGTCGGAGTGGAGGGACACCATCGAGTTCATCTCCTCCATCGTGACGCTCATCGCGGCGACCGTCGGCCTGGTTCTGCTGTTCAGCGGCTGATCACCTCGGCCTCGGCCCATGTTTCACGGCGCGCAGGACGGATGGGTCGAGGTCATCACCGGCGTGATGTTCAGCGGCAAGTCCGAGGAGCTTCAGCGCAGGGTGCGGCGGTCCCTCATCGCCGGCCGCCAAGTGCAGGTCTTCAAGTCCCAGCTCGATGACCGCTATGGCGGAGTGGGGGTGATCAGCTCCCACGACGGGCATCAGATCGAGGCCCGACCCGTCCATCACTCCTCGCAGGTCGCCGAGCAGATCGACCCCGACACCCAGGTCGTGGCGGTGGACGAGGCCCAGTTCCTGGACGAGGGCGTGGTATCGGTGGCCAACGCGCTGGCCGATCGCGGGGTGCGCGTGATCGTGGCCGGGACGGACATGGACTTCCGGGGCGAGCCCTTCGGCCCCATCCCGTCCCTGCTCGCCGTGGCGGAACGGATCGACAAGCTCCACGCCATCTGCATGGTCTGCGGCGACCTGGCCACCCGGAACCAGCGCCTCATCGGGGGCGAGCCGGCCCCCGCCGAGGGACCGACCATCCAGGTGGGCGGTTCCGAATCCTACGAGGCCCGGTGCCGGGCCTGCCACGCGGTGCCGCGGGCGGACCGGGGGCAGATGGAACTGGACATGTCAGTGACCCCGGCCGCGTCCGATCCCCGGGCGGTGCGCAGGCAGGACTGAGACAGCCCGAGCCTCCCGTCCAGCCGAAGTGAGGCCCCGACCATCATCCCTCCGCCCCGGGCCTCGGGTCAGAGTACTTCATGACCCACGGGCAATCCCATATGGCCGACGAGAGCGGCGAGCCGCGAGGGGCCGTCCTGTTTCACGAGCGGTCCCGGCAGACATTCAGGGACCACTTCGTCGACCTCCTCGGGTCCGCATCTCAGCTGGACGTCGCGCTTCAGCACATCCACCTGAGCGGGGTCGATCTTCAGCGATCCGAACTCGGCGGCGTGGGCCGGATCCGCGTGCTCCTCGCCCGCGTCGAGGCCGAGGTCCTCATCTGGGATGCCCGGAGAGCGTTGACCTCGCGCCGGACAGCTGGACCGCTCCGGTACCTGCTGGGGCGAATGGGGCGGGGCACCCTCTGTGTCCGGGCTTGCCCCCTGGCAGGATGGAGTCCGGACTTCTCGGTGTTCCGCTCGGCTGCCGGATGCGGCGCCCTGCTGGGGCACCATTGGTTCCGGCGTCCATATCCGTTCAGGGGACCAGCGTTCGGCATCCGGTGCTCTCCTGACGAGGCCCTCGAGGTGGGCAGGAGGTTCGACGAGCTGTGGCGGGCGGGGCACGACGTCGGTCCGTCCCTCCACCGCCTGCTCCGGCCCGCCACTGAGGTCGGCCGCCGAGGGTCGCACTCCCGCGCTGCTACTTCGCTCGATCCCGACCCCGCCGCACCTTGAGCCCCCCCTGCGCCTTTACTATTTTTCGCGTCTGCCGATGCCGGGTTCGGTCGGCGAAGGCCTCCTTAGCTCAGTTGGTTAGAGCACCTGACTGTTAATCAGGGTGTCCCAGGTTCGAGTCCTGGAGGAGGCGCTCGAAGGGGAGCGATGCTGCTGCATCCGCTCCCCTTTTCTTTGTTCCGGATCCGGGCCCGGGATCCTCCTCGCCTCGCCTCCGGACCCCGCCTACATTGAAGGGCCCTGCCGATCCCTCCGGGCATCGGGCGGAACTCTCGAACGTACAATGCAGGAGTCCTCTTGAAGCGAGTCCTCGTCACGGGAGCCGGCGGTCAGATCGGCACCGAGCTCGTCGCGGAACTCCGGTCCCGGCTCGGGGCGGAGGCGGTCCTGGCCACCGACATTCGCCGCGCCGGGGAGACCCACGTCTCGGAGGGTGGCCCGTACCGCGTCCTGGACTGTACGGACGGGGCCGAGCTGGCCCACGCCATCATCGACCACGGGGCCGACACCGTCTACCACCTGGCCGCCATCCTCTCGGCCGTGGCAGAGGAGCGGCCCCACGCGGCCTACCGCGTGAACCTGGGGGGGCTGTACGCCCTCCTCGAGGTAGCCCGCGAGGCTCGCTGCAAGCTGTTCGTGCCCAGCTCCATCGCGGCCTTCGGTCCCGGCACTCCGCCCGACCCGGCGCCCCAGGACACCATCCAGCGTCCCACCAGCATGTATGGCGTGACCAAGGTGGCCGGCGAGCTGCTCTGCGACTACTACCACCTCCGCTACGACGTGGACGTGCGGGGCGTGCGGTACCCGGGGCTCATCTCCCACGGCGCGCCGCCCGGAGGGGGCACCACCGACTACGCCGTGGAGATCTTCTACCGGGCCCTGGACTCGGGCCGCTACACCTGCTTCCTGTCTGAAGACACGCAGCTCGACATGATGTACATGCCCGACGCCATCCGCGCGGCCATCGAGCTGATGGAGGCGGACGCCGACCGGCTCGTCCATCGCAACGCGTTCAACGTCACGGCCATGCAGCTCACCCCCCGCAGGCTGGCCGACGCCATCCGGCAGCACATCCCCGAGTTCGAGATCGACTACGACGTGGACCCGGTGCGCCAGGGGATCGCCGAATCCTGGCCGCGGTCCATCGACGACTCGGCGGCCCGCGAGGAATGGGACTGGAAGCCGGAGTTCGACCTCGACCGCATGACGAGCGACATGCTGGAGCAGCTGTCCAGGAAGCTCGGCACCGACCAACACTGATTCCCCACCCGGGCGCCGGCCCGGACGCCACGCAAGGAGCCTCGAACGATGCCGCTGGACCGGATCACCGCCGTTCTCGACAACCACGTCGCGGACCTGGAGCAGAAGGGCACGGCCAAGGGCGCGGAGACCATCGTCCGCGAAGTCATCCGCCCATCGGGGGACCGAGGTCCCCGCTTCCTCCTACATGGAGAGGGAGACCGGGAGTTCATCCGCATGAACTCCAACTCCTACCTGGGGATGTCGCTCCGGCCCGACGTGCTGGAGGCGGAAGAGCGGGGAGCGCACTCCTATGGGGCCGGCCCCGGTGCCGTCCGTTTCATCAGCGGGAGCTACACCCCTCACGTGGAGCTGGAGCGGGCGCTGGCCGCGTTCCACGGTCGGGAGGCGGGGATGATCTTCTCGTCCGCCTACGCCACGATCGTGAGCGTGATCGTGCCCCTCATCACGAAGGAGACGGCGGTCATCTCCGATGAGCTGAACCACAACTGCATCATCAACGCCATGCGGCTGGCCCGTCCGCTGGAGAAGGTGGTCTACCCCCACCTCGACATGCAGGCGCTGGAGGAAGCGCTGGAGAGCTCGGCCGGGCGCGCCCGCAGGGCCGTGGTCGTGACGGACGGGATCTTCTCCATGCGGGGTGATCACGCACCGGTGGATTCGGTGATGGAGCTGGCCCGCCGATATGACGACCACTACGAGGAGGGGGTCGTGGTCGTGGTGGACGACTCCCACGGAGTCGGAGCGTTCGGGCGAACGGGACGAGGCACCGAGGAGTACTGCGTGTCGCCCCCGGCCGACGTGCTGGTGGCGACGCTGGGGAAGGCGCTGGGCGTGAACGGCGGCTACGTCGTCTCCTCGGAGTCGGTGGTGAACTTCCTCCGGGAATCCTCGCCCATGTACATCTACTCCAACCCGATCACGCCCGGTGAGGCCGAGGCGGCTCTGCAGTCGCTGCGCGTGCTGCACAGCCCCGAGGGCGAGGCGCTCCTGGAGCGACTCCGGGGGCTGACCCGCCGGTTCGAAAAGGGGCTCGTGGACCGGGGCTTCGAGGTGATCCCCGGAGAGCACCCGGTCGTGCCGCTCATGGTCCGAGACACCATGAAGACCCGGGCGCTGGTCCAGCACCTGTTCGACAACGGCGTTCTGGCCACCGGCCTGGCCTTCCCCGTGGTGCCCCGGGGGGACGAGGAGATCCGGTTCCAGGTCAACGCCGATCACACCGAGTCGGACATCGACCACGTCCTCGGGATCCTGGAGGCGTTCGAGGGCTGATCCGATCCCGGTTCACGGACCCCGGGTCGAACGAAGAGGGCCCCGGCGATCTCGCCGGGGCCCTTTCGCGTGCCCTGCCGCGGGTGAGTCGGGTCGGACCCGACACCCGGGGGGGCCTCTACATCAGGCCCGAGATGACCCCGTCGGCGGTGATGCTCATGTTCTCCGCCGCCGGCGTGGCCGCGAGCCCGGGCATGGTCATGATGTCGCCGGTCTTGGCCACCACGAAGCCGGCGCCGGCCGAGGGCGTGACCTCGCGCACCGCGATCCGGAAGCCCGAGGGCCGCCCCAGCAGCGCCGGGTTGTCGCTGAACGAGTACTGGGTCTTCGCGATGCAGACCGGCGAGTTCCCGAGGCCCGCGCTCTCCAGGCGCTCGATGTCCTTGCCGGCCGAGCCCACCAGGTCCACTCCGTCGGCCCCGTAGATCTCCGTGGCGATGGTCTCGATCTTCTCGGCCAGGCCCATCTCGTCGGGGTAGAGCGGCTTGAAGGAGGCCTCGCCCGAGTTCACGATCTCCAAGACCGCGTCGGCCAGGTCCACGCAGCCCTCTCCGCCACCCCCGTGGGGATCGGCCTCCACCGCCTGGACGCCCCGCTCGCGGCAGGCGTTGAGCACGGCCTCCACCTCGGCCGGGGTATCGGACGCGAAGCGGTTCAGGGCGACCAGGGGCGGCACGCCGAACTTGGCCACGTTCTCCACGTGGCCGAACATGTTCTCCATCCCCTTGAGCAGCGCGTCCACGTTCTCCTCGCCCAGGTCCGCCTTGGCCACCCCGCCGTGCATCTTCATGGCGCGGATGGTGGCCACGACGACCGCGGCCTCCGGCTCCAGGCCTCCGAAGCGGCACTTGATGTCGAAGAACTTCTCGGCGCCCAGGTCGGCTCCGAAGCCGGCCTCGGTCACCACCACGTCGCCCAGCCGCAGGCCCGCCTTGGTGGCGGACAGCGAGTTGCAGCCATGGGCGATGTTGGCGAACGGTCCGCCGTGCACGAACGCCGGCGTCCCCCGGAGGGTCTGCACGAGGTTGGGAGCCAGGGCATCCTTGAGCAGGATGGTCATGGCCTTCTGAGCGTTCACGGCCGACGCCCGCACGGGCTCCTGCTGGCGGGTGTACCCGATGATGATCCGGCCGAGGCGCTCCTCCAGGTCCTCCAGGTCCTTGGCCAGGCAGAAGATGGCCATGACCTCGGACGCCGCCGTGATCATGAACGAGTCCTCTCGGGGGATCCCACCGTTGGGTCCGCCGAGCCCCACGGTGATCTTCCGCAGCGCCCGGTCGTTCATGTCCACCGCCCGCCCCCAGGTTACGCGGCGATGGTCGAGCTGTGCCGAGTTGGGCCGGAAGAGGTGGTTGTCGAGCATGGCCGACAGGAGCGAATGCGCCGAGGTGATGGCGTGGAAGTCTCCGGTGAAGTGGAGGTTGATGTCGGCCATCGGAACGACCTGGGAGTACCCCCCCCCGGCGGCTCCGCCCTTGATCCCGAACACCGGACCCAGGCTGGGCTCACGGAGACACAGGAACGGGTTCTGGTTCCGGATGGCCAGCGCGTCGGCCAGACCCACCGCGGTCGTGGACTTCCCCTCACCCGCCGGGGTCGGGCTGATCCCGGTGACCAGGACGAGCTTCCCCTCGGGCCGGCCCAGCCGCTCGACGGCGGCCACGGGGACCTTGGCCTTGTACTTCCCGTACTGCTCGATGTCGTCAGGGGTGAGCCCGACCTTCGCGGCAATGTCCACGATGGGCTCCATGGTCGCTGACTGTGCGATTTCGATATCGCTGAGCATGCGTAGTGCTCCCTGGATTCAGGGTGTAATGGGCGGGGGAACTGTCTTGTTGGGTTTTCAGCCGACCCCCACCCTGCGGGCGGGGCCGGTCAGCGTCAAGTAGGGGCAGGGAAGATCCGTGCCACGAAGCGGCGTTGCGAAGGGGTCGGGAAACCCCGACGTTCGCGTCCTTCGAAGTCGGCCGGGGCGGACCCCCTCCGGCCCGGTACCACCAGCCCGTTGGAGTTTCGCATGGCCGCAGCGCGTCCCACCCGATCCGGCACCACCGCCCTCTCCCTCGCAATCACTCTATCGATGGCCCTGGCCCCCATTATTTCCGGGGACGCCGGTCTCTCCGCCCAGGCTCTGTCGCCGGCCGAGCAGCTCGTGGCCGACTTCGCCCGGGACAACACCGAGGAGGCCATCGCCCTCCTCCGGGAGATCGTGGAGATCCCCTCGGGCACCATGACCTTCGACGGCGTGCGGGAAGTCGGCGATGTGCTCGCTCGCGAGCTGGACGCCCTCGGCTTCGAGACCCGCTGGATCGACATGGCCAAGGTGGGCCGCTCCGGGCACCTCTTCGCGGAGCGCCGGGGATCGCCCTCCGCACCGACGCTCCTCCTCATCGGCCACCTCGATACCGTGTTCGAAGCCGACGATCCGTTCCAGGGGTTCTCGGTCGACGGAGACATCGGCACGGGACCCGGCGCCAACGACATGAAGGGGGGCGACGTGGTGATGATCTACGCCCTCAAGGCGCTGGACGCGGCCGGCCTGCTGGACGACATGAACCTGATCGTCGCCTTCACGGGAGACGAGGAGAGCCCGGGGGAGCCCCTGGCCGTGACGCGGGCCCCGCTGATCGAGGCGGCCCAGCGCTCGGACATCGCGCTGGGGTTCGAGGGCGGGGTGGCGTACGACGGCACGGAATACGGGACCGTAGCTCGCCGCAGCGCTTCGGAGTGGGTGCTGACGGTGAACGGCCGCCAGGCCCACTCGTCCGGGATCTTCAGCGAGCAGGCGGGGGCCGGGGCGATCTTCGAGGCCGCCCGGATCCTCAACGCCTTCTACGAGGAGGTCCGGGGGGAGGAGTACCTGACGTTCAACGCCGGTTCCATCCTCGGGGGGACGGAGGTGGAGTACGACTTCCAGTCCACCTCGGGCCAGGCGTTCGGGAAGACCAACGTCATCCCCAACACGGTGACGGTCCACGGAGGGATTCGGACCATCTCGCAGGAGCAGCTGGAGCGGGCCCAGGAGGCCATGCGGGCGGTGGTGGCTCGCAGCCTTCCCGTGACCGACGCGTCCATCGAGTTCATCGAGGGCTACCCGGCCATGTCGCCTTCGTCGGCGAACGAGGCGCTCCTGGAGGTCCTGAGCCAGGCCAACCAGGACCTGGGGGGCGGAGCCATGCCGCCCCTGGATCCCAGTCGCCGGGGGGCCGCCGACATCTCGTTCGCCGCGCCCCACGCAGGCGCCTCGCTGGCCGGACTGGGCGCATACGGATCGCTGGCTCACGCTCCGGGGGAGACGGTGGAACTGGGGAACCTGGATCACGTCATCGCCCGCGCCGCGATCCTCATGCACCGGGTCAGCCAGGGGAAGCCCGCGACGGAGTAGGGCGCGGCAGCCCGGTGGCCCAGAGGCCCCGAGGCCGCGAGTCCCGCTAGGCGGCTCCGGTGAGGCGGGTCATGGTCCCGCCGCTCAGCTCCCAGCGTTCGGGACAGAGGGCCTCGACGTCCCGCTCGTCGTGACTGACGAGCACCAGGCGCACGTCGTGGGTATCCAGCCAAGCCGACAGGCGGCCCACCACCTCCGCGCGGCCCGAGCGGTCCAGGGCTGAGAAGGGCTCGTCCAGGAGCAGCACCCTCGGACGGGAGAGGAGCGCCCGGCCCAGGGCCACCCTCTGACGCTCGCCCCCCGAGAGCTTCCGTGGCCGACGCTCCAGGAGCCCGGCCAGGCCGAGGTCCTTGGCCATCTCCTCCACCGCCGGAGGGGCGGGAGACGAGAACGCCAGGTTCTCCCGAACGGTGAGGTGCGGAAAGAGCTGATCGTGCTGCGGGACCCACCCCACGCGGCGGTGCCACGGCGGGATGGAGGGGCCCCCTCCGTTCAGCCACCGTTCACCATCGACCTCGAGCTCCCCGATGGCCCGGGACTCGAGGCCCGCGACGATCCGGAGCAGCGTCGACTTGCCGGAGCCGGAGGGTCCGACGACGGCGACCCGCGGATCCGAGAACCGGAACTCGGCGTCCAGGGAGAGCCCGCCCAGTTCCAGGCGGGCCGCACCGAGGAGCCAGGGGGACCGGGTCCCGTTCATCGGACCCACTCCGCCCGGGCCCGCTGCCTCCGGGTGAGGATCTCGTAGCCGAGCAGCGCTCCGGCCGACAGCAGCACCGACGCCCCCACCAGGGTCCAGATGGCCTGCCGGCCTCCGGGTGCCTCCAGGAGAGTGTACACGGCGAGCGCGATGGTGCGGGTCTCTCCCTCCATGTTCCCGGCCAGGACCACCGTGGCACCGAACTCACCCAGCGCCCGAGCGAAGGCGAGGATCGCCCCTGCCGCGATCCCCGGGGCCGCCAGCGGCAGCGTAACCCGCCAGAACGCCTGCCGAGGCCGATCGCCCAGGGTCAGCGCCATCTCCTCCAGGTGGGGGTCGACCGAGGCGAAGGCTCCCCGAATCGCCGACACGTAGAGGGGCATCCCCACGACCAGGGCTGCCAGGACGGCCCCCAGGATCGTGAACGGAATCGGCAGGCCGGCCGCGTCGAGCAGGCGGCCGAGCGGGGTCCGGGGCGAGAGCACTTCCAGGAGGAGAAACCCCGTGACCACGGGAGGCAGGACCAGGGGCACCAGCACGAGCGTCGAGAGCAGCGTCCTCCCCGCGAACTCCTTCCGGGCCAGGACCCAGCCCAGGAACACCGCCAGCGGAAGCCCGGCCAGGGTGGCCGCCACCGCCACCATCACGGAGAGCCACACCGCGCTCACCGGGTCCGGGAGGGGTGGGGGCGGGACGGCCGCGCCCCCGGAACGCGCAGCGGGCGCGCCGCCGATCCCCGGAGCCGGCGTGAAGCCGGCCTCGGTGAACACCCCGCTCGTGGGCAGCGCCCCCAGGAAGGCCTCGGCGACCGAAGCATCCGGGGCGTCGGGCCGAAGAACCAGGCCCACGTACTCGATGGGAGGGTGGAACGAGGCCGGAACCGTGTCGAGCACCCGAAGGTCCGCCCGTGCCCGGACGTCCGTGGCGTAGACCAGACCGACGGGTGCCGCGCCGGAAGCGACTCCCTCCACCACCGTGCGCACACTTCCGCCGCGGATCCGGTCACCGGCAGAGGTTCCGAGCTCGGCATCCATCGCCGACAGCGCCGCGTCGGAGTAGCGACCCGCCGGTACGTTCTCTCCGGCCAGCAGGAGGGGCCCGAGCCCACCGGCCGCGGCCTCCTCGAACCCGCCGCGTTCCGGGCCCGACGATCCCGCGATCAGCACGAGCCGGTTCCCGAGCAGCGATCGTCCCGGACTCTCGAGACCCAGCTCGGCCCTCAGCCAGTCCACCCACGCCCGGTCGGCGCTGATGAAGAGGTCGGCGGGAGCTCCGGCGGCGATCTGGCGAGCCGCACGGGAGGAGGAGTCGAACGAGTACCGGACCTCCAGGTCCCTGCGCTCGCTCCAGGCCCGCCCGTACGCCGGGAGGGTCGTGGACAGGGACGCCGCCGAGTAGACCACGAGCGGCCGGCTCGGGTCTCCTCCGTCCTCCTGGCCCACGAGCCGATGTCCCGGGCCTGGCACCAGGAGCGCGGAAGCCAGCAGCGCCGGGACCACGAGCGCCGAGAGCGGGCGTGCCGACACCACGAGCTTTCGCGCTCCGCGGCTCCCGGCCGGCGCGACGGACCCCGCGCGGCGGGGGCAGGCTCGTTGGAAAAGCGGCATGGTTCCTCGATATTTCCTGGCCCACGGAGGTCATCCCCCGTGGGGTTGGGATGCTAGTGGTACCACCCATGAGGAGCAACGGATGACGACGGACGCGCCGCGCTTCGAGTGCACCCTCCAGGTGCGCGGCTACGAGCTGGACGGGTTCGCACACGTGAACCATGCCGCGTACCTGAACTACTTCGAGCACGCCCGTTACCTGGCCCTGGACCACGGGGGCTTTCCGCTCCCGGCCCTCCTGGAGCGGGGATGGGGTATCCACGTCGTTCGGATCGAGGTCGACTACCGGCGGGAGCTCGTCCTGGGCGATTCCATCCATGTCACCACCTGGGTGGACCACTGGCGGGCGTCCAGCATGACCCTGCGCCAGGTGGCGGTTCGGCAGCGAGACGGCGAGGTGGCCGCCGAGGCATCGGTCGTCGCGGTGTGGATCGGTCAGGACGGGCGTCCCATGCGAATCCCCGACGAAGCCCGCCGTGCTCTGGCCGAAGGCCGATCCGGTTGACTCGGCCTGAGGGCCGGCCGATTCTGCAGCCCCTGGTCGTGAATACCCCCTGGAGGCAACGGTCATGATCCGCTCCGCGCTCCGCCGCAGCACCCCGTTCACCGTCTCGGCCGCAGCACTGGCGCTCGTCGCCTGCGGACCTGCCGGGGACTCGAGCGCCCCGGCCGTTCCGGAGTCGGTGCCGGCTCCCCATTCGGCGGACGCCTGCGCTCCGGACAACGGCGGGATCACCCTCCCCGCCGGATTCTGTGCGATCGTGTTCGCCGACTCTCTGGGGCGGGCACGGCACCTGACCGTGGCCCCCAGCGGCGACGTCCTCGTCGCCATCCGGAACCAGCGGAACCGGGACCGCTCCGTCACGCCGGGAGGCGTTGTGGTGCTGAGGGACTCGGACGGTGACGGCGTCGCGGACATGGAGGAGCGCTGGGGGATCACCGGCGGCAACGACCTCGTCCTCGACGGGACCGACCTCTACTTCGCCCCGGACGACGCGGTCCTCCGATACGAACTCCCCCAGGGGAGCATGACGCCGGCGAGCGGGCCGGACACGGTGGCGCATGACCTGCCGGCGGACCGGAACCACACGGCCAAGAGCATCGCCCTCAGCACGTCCGGCCACGTGTTCGTCAACATCGGCTCGCCGTCCAACGCCTGCATGGAGACGGCCCGCACCCAGGGCTCACCGGGCCTGGATCCGTGCACCGAACTGGAGACCCGCGCCGGGGTCTGGCGGTTCCTGGCCTCGGCCCGCCGACAGGAGCAGGGGGACGGTATGCGCTTCGCCACCGGTCTCCGGAACGTGGTGGCCCTGACCCGGAACCCGATCACCGGAACCCTGTTCGGAGTGGTTCACGGGAGGGACTCCCTCTCGGAACTGTGGCCCGATCTCTACACCACCGAGCAGCGGGTGGAGAAGCCGTCCGAGGAGTTCGGCCCCATCAACGAGGGCGACGACTACGGCTGGCCTTACTGCTACCACGATCCCGAGACCGACACGAAGGTGCTGGCCCCCGAGTACGGCGGAGACGGAGCCGATGTGGGCCGGTGCGCCGACATGGTCGACCCCCTCATCGGATTCCCGGCGCACTGGGCGCCCAACGACCTGGAGTTCTACACCGGCGCCCAGTTCCCCGAGGCCTACCGGGACGGAGCGTTCATCGCCTTCCACGGGTCATGGAACCGGGCCCCGGCCCCGCAGGCGGGCTACAACCTGGTCTTCGTCCCCATGGACGGGGACCGCGTGACCGGTGAGTGGGAGGTCTTCGCGGACGGGTTCGCCGGAGAGAACGTGAGCCCCCGTGACGCCCGCTTCCGTCCGACCGGCGTGGCCATGGGGCCCGGCGGTTCGCTCTACGTCTCCGACTCCCAGACCGGCCGGATCTGGAAGATCATCTACGTCGGCGAGTAGCGGTCCGGATCCGGGCCGGCGCTCCGGATCGGGTCCCGCGCTCCAGACGCGTTTCAGGCCTGATCCCGGAGCCTGGCCGCCTCGGTGCGGATGCGGATCAGCACGTGGCTCAGCCCGTTCGTGCGCATGACGCCCAGCACCTCGGAGAGCCCCATCCGCTCCAGCGTATCCATGGGAAGGTCCGCCACGTCCGCCGGGTCGGAGCCGTTCAGCTGCTCGATGAGGAACCCGACGAACCCTCGAACGGTCGGAGCTTCTGGCGGCGCCCATGCGTGTATCGACACCTTTCCCTGGTCCAGGCCGGTCCAGAGGAACAGGGGAGTCTGGCACTCCTCCACACGGTTCATGCCCTGGTCGCGGGCCGTCTCGAGTTCCGCGGGGAGCTCGGGAAACTTCTTCGAGTAGTTCAGGAGCATCTGCAGCCGCATCTCCCGGCTCAGGGCGCTGAACCGCGAAAGGGACTTCTCCAGCTGATCCATGTCTGACTCCGACTCCAGGGCCGGCCAACCCGGACCCCTTCGTCCGGTGCCTCCCATCGGCAATGATGTGGTGGACCTCCGCGACCCGAGGAGCGTCGGGCAGTCGAGGAAGGCCCGCTTCGTTCGCCGGGTGTTCACCGACGAGGAGATCGAGTGGATCCACGACTCTCCCGACTCGGACCGGGAGCTCTGGACACTGTGGGCCGCCAAGGAGACGGCGTTCAAGGTCGTCACCAAGCTCCTCGGAACGCCCCCCATCTTCGAACACCGGGCATTCCGGGTCCACCCCGACCCGGACGAGCACGGGCACTGGGGGCACGTGGACTGGGCATCGGAGGACCGTCCCCAACAGCGCGTCACCCTTCATCTCGACACCCATCCGGCCGGATGGATCCACATGATCGGATGGGCCCACGCGGAGAGCCCCCTCGATCCGCTGGAGGCCGGAGTGCTGAGGCGATCGGTGGTCCCCCGAGCCGAGCATCACCTCATGGGGGACGGGCTCCCCGAGGCGGGCCCCCTGCGGGATCCGGTCGGATGGGCCCGGTTCATCGAGCCCCGGTTCACGGATCGGGAGGCCGATCCGATCCACAGCCTCCCGTCCGCGCTGGTCCGGCTCGACGCCCGGGCGGCCGCGGCGGCCGTGCTGGGGGTGGACGAGCGGGCGCTGGAACTGATCTGCGGCGAGGGGCCGAAGGGACGCCGTCCCCCTCGCCTCGTCTACGGTCAGGAACTGGCTCCCCTCGACGTGAGCCTCTCCCACCACGGGAGATACCTGGCGTGGGTGCTCGGGCCGAAGGCGGTTAGCGGAGCCAGTCCGGCCTGAAGGACAGGAGCAGCGTCCCGCTGAATCGCTCGAAGTACTCGTCCGCGATGTTGCTTTCGGCCCGGGTCCAGCCCGCCCGGAAGGCTCCGCTGAGGTTCGATGCCAGCTGCTTGTTGACCTCCACGAAGATCACGGACGCGTTGTCCGCCTCCTCGCCCGGCACCAGCAGGGCGAACTCCGTCTCGGTCAGGTAGTTCTTGTCGGTGAGCTGGACGAACGCGTTCAGAAGCACACCCCCCCGCAGCGGCGTGGCGAACACCCCTCGGAACGAGATGGCGTTGTACTCCGGACGCGCGGAGTTGGAGCGGTTGAGGATTCCTTCGGCCCCGAGTTGGAGGTAGTACGAAGCCTCCGGGTCTGAAGTCCAGTCGAGGCCCCCCCGGACCATCCGGTCCCTCCGGATGGGGTCCGAAGGATCGAAGGTGCTCTGTTTCTCGTACCGGTATCCGTGGTACGCGCTGAAGACCCGCAACTGAGCACCGGATCCCCACTCGGCACCGACCTCGACTCCCACCGACTCCCGGTCCAGGAGATCCAGCTGGGGGGCGGCAGGCTCGGTCCAGTAGTCGGCGTACTCCAGCAGTAGCGAACCGTCGAACCGGACGCCCCGGTAGTACGGGGTCGTGTACCCCAGGTCTCCGATGATCCGCCCATACCCCGGCTCGATGTAGAGCGGCGAAGGAGACCGATCGTGGACCCACCGCCCCC
>JBDHIJ010000001.1:0-272659 GCA_039587435.1 Gemmatimonadota bacterium | reverse complement strand
ACAGGGAGCCCTCGATCCCGCCCCAGTCGCCCACCCGCTCGTAACTCAGCTCACCGGTCCCCACCCACTCACGGGGGGAATAGTCGCGCCCGGTCCATCCCCAGGACGTGAACTGCCGGAGCCCTGCATCCAGGTGAAGGTCGAACCGCTGGGACTCGTCCCCGAGGAATCGGATGTCGGTCGTGCCGGTGACCTGCCCAACCGCAGCGCCTACGGCCTCCGTGCTGTCGACCACCGGGATCGTCACCGAGGTGAGGTTCCCCCGGTACGCCTCCAGAGCGGAGCCCCCGGTGAAGACGAGGTTCCGGACCTGGACCTGTGCCGAGCCGTCCGCGACGAGGGCCAGAGCGGCCAGCAGCGCGAGTCCGAACGTCGTCGAGCGGCGGCCGATCATGCCCATACGCTCCCCCCGGCCCGGTCGCGGAAGAGTCGCGCTCGAATGCGAAGCTGGTCCCGGGTCGTGGTGAGTTCGTCCAGCAGGAACCGAAGCTGGTCGATCTCCTCGGCGGGCGTGAGCTGACGGGTGGCGCTGATGGAGTCGCTGGGAGCCTGACCTTCGGTCTGGACCGGGTCTCGCGCGTCGGGGGCCCGGACCGGGAGCTGGGTCTCGCCGAATCGATCGATTCCCTCGAGGAACTGTCGGAGGCTCTGGTCGCGCTGAACCCGCCGTTCCAGGGTGTCGATCCGGTCTTCGACCTGGACCAGGAGCGAATCGTAGGCCTGGGCCCTGCGCTCGAGGAGGTCCGCCTTCACCCGCAGCTCGACGGGACCGTCCCGCGGATCGAACACCACCTCGGGCATCACCGGGGGACCAAACAGGTCATCCGCCCCGGCTTCGGCCTCCACCTCCTCCACGCGGTTGTTCAGGTCCTCCACCAGGACCATGAGACCGACCCGGTCCTCCGCCGAGGCGGTCCGCGCCTCCTCGAGGATGGCGTCGAGACGGCTGTCCAGGAGTCCGAGGTAGGTCTGCCGGGCCTCGCTCACGACCTCCTGGGCCTGCGTCACCCTCCGGTCGAGGCGACGAAGCTCCACCGACTGGGCCTGTGCCTGGGCGAGGGCCGCCTCGAGCCGGTCGCTGTCCCCCGCTCTGCGCGCGGCGTCCGCCTCCTCGGCCCAGCGAGTGAACCGCCCCTCCACCACGGCCCGGGCGGCCTCGGCCGACTCGAGATCCTGCAGGGCCGCCTCGTATTCCAGCTCAGCCTGGCTGAGGGCCGCCTCCACCTGGGCGCGAAGGGGGGTCGGTCCGACGACGGGAAGGCACGCGGCCAGGACTCCCAGCAGAAGGACCCGGAGGAACACCCCGGCCCGGGGCGGGTGGGGGGTCGCCCCGGAGTTCACGACTCGATTCCGTATTTCTCGAGCTTGTAGTAGAGCGCGCTGGGCTTCAGGCCCAGCAGGCGGGCCGCCTCGGCCTTCACCCCGTTGGCCTTCTCGAGCGCCTCCCGAAGGAGCCGCTCCTCCATCCCCTCGACCGCCTCGTTCAGGTCCAGGCCCCCGTCGAGGATTCCGGACAGGTCCTCCCCGGTCCGACTGGCTCGAACCGTCTCGGTCAGGTCCAGAGGGGGGAGGTCCTCCGCATCCACCATCTCGGAGTCAGCCATCACGAGAGCCCGCTCCACCACGTTCTCGAGCTCGCGGACGTTCCCGGGCCAGTGATAGGCCTCCAGCACACTGAGCGCCTCGGGCGTGAGGCCCTGGGCGCGGGCCTGAGTCCTGACGCGGAGCTTCTGGACGAAGTGGTCCACGAGGTGAGGGATATCGCCCTTCCTCTCCCTCACCGCCGGAAGCGTGATCGGTACCACGTGCAGGCGATAGAAGAGGTCCTCGCGGAACTCCCCCCCGGCCCGGAGTTCGTCGGCAGGCGTGTTGGTCGCCGCGATGATCCGCACATCGACCGGGATCGTCTCCTCCCCTCCGACCCGCTCCAGCTCCCGCTCCTGGAGGACCCGGAGCAGCCGGATCTGGGTGGACTGGGAGACCGTGGCGATCTCATCCAGGAACAGGGTTCCGCCGTCGGCGAGTTCGAACCGGCCCCGGCGCTGCCGCTCGGCGCCCGTGAACGCGCCCTTCTCGTGACCGAACAGCTCGGAGTCCAGGAGGCTCTCGGAGAGGGCCCCGCAGTTCACCCGCACGAAGGGTCCGTCCCGCCGGGGCGACGCGGCGTGGATGGCTCGGGCCACCAGCTCCTTACCCGTTCCGGACTCGCCGTAGATCATGATCGTCGAGTCGCTCCGGGCCACTCGATCCACGAGCCTGAAGACCTCCCGCATGACCGGAGCCTCACCCACCATCTCGCCGTAGCGAGCGTCGGAGTCCTCCCGCAGCGCGGTGTTCTCCACCCGGAGGGCCAGGTTTTCCGCCTGCAGCTGGACCCGCTCGTCCCGCGTGCGGAGGATCCGGTCCACCTTCACCCCGAATTCCTCCGATGAGAACGGCTTGGTCAGGAAGTCGGCCGCTCCCAGCTTCATGGCCTCCACGGCCTTCTCGATGGTTCCGTAGGCCGTGATTACCAGGACGTCCGTGCCCGGGAACCGCTCCCGGACGTTCCGCAGGACCTCGATGCCGTCCATCCGGGCCATCTTGAGATCCGTGATGACGAGATCCGCCCCCTCCTCCTCCATGATCTGCAGACCCCGCTCTCCGCCATCGGCGGCCACGGTCTTGTGACCGCGGCGACGGAGAAGGAGCTCCAGGCCTTCGCGCATGGAGTCGTGGTCGTCGATGATCAGGATCTGGGACATGCCTTCTGTCAGTCTCGGGAGGTCCGGTTCCGGGAGGGCCCGCCGGGGGGGCGAGTGGGCCGCTGCCAGGCCTCGGACCCGCTACTCAAGGTGGTCGGGAAGCGGGAGTTCTTCGGCTCCCGGCAAATATAGGCGGAACTCGGCACCGCTCCCAAGCGGAGCCCCCGGCGCCGCCAGCTCGATCCGCCCGTGGTTCGCCTCGGCCAGCCGCTGCACGATCGGGAGGCCAAGACCGGCCCCCTGCTCCTTGTCGGTGACGAATGGATCGAAGATCCGATCCCGAAGATCCATGGGGATCCCCGGCCCATCGTCCCGGACCGTCACGATCACCTCGCCGTGGTGCGTCGTCACCTCCAGCTCCACCCGGTCCCCCGCCTGCGCCGCGTTCCGCAGCAGGTTGAGCATGATCCCCTTCGCATGGCCCGGGTCCACCCGGGCAAGGACCGGCTCGTCCGGCATCACGAGGGTCAGCGCTCCCTCCCGCTGGTTCAGCTCTGCACTGACCAGGTCGGCCGCCTCCCGGATGGGTCCCCGAATGTCGTGCAACTCGAGGTGCGGCTCGAGTGGGCGCGCGAACACGAGAAAGTCGTTGATCGTGGAGTTCAGCCCCTCGACCTCGTTTCGGATCCGTCCGAGGATCCGGTCTCGCTCCTCCGGATCATCCATGTCCTGGGCCGCTGCCGCGAAGAGCTCCAGCCCGCCCAGCGGGTTCCGGATCTCGTGGGCCACCTGGGCCAGCATTAGCCGGAGCTGTTCGTCCCGCTGCAGGATCCCCTTCCGCATTCGCTCCATCGCCTGGGAGAGGCGCCCGAGCTCGTCCGCCCTCTCCACGGCCACCGGCCGGGTGAGGTGTCCACGCTGGATCCGCAGGGCCGCCCTGCTCAGCCGCTCCAGGGGTCTGACGATCTCCGCGGCCAGCGCCGCCGCAAGCAGTGCTGCCAGGATGGTGGCGGCGAGAGAGCCGAACAGCGCCGTCCGAGTGAAGGTGTCCAGCGGGGAGAGGTAGTCCGCCCGCATGAGGACGGCGAGATAGATGTCCGACTGCTCGAGGCGAACGAAGCCGTACTTGAACAGCCGGCCGTCTCCGCCTTCGAACACCGGAGTGGTGGACGAGCCCAGCCGCTCCGCCTGGTCGAGCTCCAACGGGTAGAGGTCGAGGAACCGGAGTCGGGTACCGATGGGCAGAGCCTCGGCTCCCTCGGTGGACACGAGCACCGTGCGGTCCTGCCGGAACAGGTACGCCGCATCCACATACCGGCGCAGCGACGAGAGCCTCTGGTAGGCCACGTTCCAGGCCGACGAGGATTCGTCGCCGGGCTGGAGGCCCACCACCATGCTGGAGGGAAAGCCGACCTGGGCCGCCGCTCCGGCGACCTGCCGGAGCTTGTCGTCCAGTTCCCGCTCCAGGGCCGCGGAGCTGGCCCTCCAGCTCAGGTAGCCGCCCAGGGCCGTGATGATCGCCGCGAACGCGGCGAACACGAGCACGAACCGACGCCGAAGACTCATCGTCCGACCTCGTTCCGCGACCTAGGTCCCACAGGGAACCCGCTCGACCTTGAGTGTGGCGAAGAGGACGGGAGGCGGCACTCTCGGAGCGAACACGATGTGGAAGGGAGTATGCGGACGGAACGCCGGGGAACAGAAGTCCCCGGGGGCCCGTTCCACCGGTTCCGCGAGACCTCCGCCCGTCACCTGCAGGACGCGGCGGACCTCCAGGCTGTCGCCGGCCTCGTTCCGCACCCCGTCCCCGGCCACCAGCACCATGTCCTCGGCCCAGTTCACCTCGGGAAGCGGCTGGCCATCCGAGTGCGCCGCCCAGAAGCCGGCCCATTCCGCGGGCGCTTCCGAGGAGCCCTCCTCCCCGATGAACGCGCGCGACACCAGGTCGTCAATTCCCGAATCCTCGCCCCGATCCAGGGTGCCGAACGGCAGAGAGGACTGGAAGTCCGAGACCCAGGAGGGGGAGAGTGACAGATCGCGTGCCAGGATCGCGGCAAGGATCACGCGGGCGGCCTCCGCGTCCGGCCCCGAGCCCACCGGAGTGAGACCGCCCAGGGGCCCGTGGTCACAGCGGGACCAGGAGATCTCTTCACCCCGCAAATCGTCCCGGATCCGGAACGTGACCGTGGATTCATCGACCCCACAGTCCGGGTTCAGCGACGGATCCAGTTCCGGAATGAACAGCGAGAGGTTCTCGTTGTCGTTCACCGTGGCGATCAGGGCCGCGTACGCGGCTGCGTAGGCCACGTCGTCCCCGCGGTTCCGGAGGCTCGCATCATCGCCCAGCTCACCCCGGTAGTCGATCTGCTCGTAGAGCGTCCAGGGCCCCTGTGAATTCCAGGTAAGGACCTGCTGTACCGACCCGACGCCGAACAGAAGGGGCTCCACGACGGTGACCCGGACCTCGCCGACCTGCCCGAAGCGGAAGCTGTCCACGGGAGGAAGGGGATCCTCCTGGCAGCTCACCAGCACGGAGGCCGCAACCAGGATCATCGACATGGGAACGATGAGTCGACCGGGTCTCACTGCCAGCTAATCCTCTCTTGACGCGACTCGGTGGCCCGAAGACGTTCCGGTGCGCCGGCGTCCGGCGCCGTTCTGGCCAACTCTGGTTATACCACCCCCTGCGTCGCGGAGAAACCTGAATGGACGACCGGGAGAGGCTCAAAGCGCTCCTCATCGAGCGCTCCCTCAAGATAGGGGATTTTACCTTGGCCAGCGGAGCCAGGTCCTCCTACTACATCGATGCGCGACGGACCACCATGTCCGCCGAGGGGCAGTACCTGTGTGGACGGGTTGGCCTGGAGCTCATCCGGTCTGCCGGGGTGGACGTCTCCCACGTCGGCGGCCTCACCATGGGCGCCGACCCCATCTCCTATTCTATCGCCCACGCCAGCTGGATCGCCGGTGATCCCCTGGAGGGGTTCTCGGTCCGGAAGCAGGCCAAGGACTACGGTACAGGGCAGCGCGTGGAGGGCGGGGTCCCCGCGGGGGCCCGCGTGGTGGTCATCGAGGATTCCATGACCAGTGGGGGGAGCGCTCTCAAGGCGGTGGAAGCCCTGGAAGAGCATGGTTGCACGGTCGTCGCCGTGCTCACCCTCGTGGACCGCGAGGAGGGGGGTCGGGAGCGGATCGAGGAGGTCGGCTACTCCCTGCTGGCCGCGTTCACCGCTTCGGAACTGCTGGCCGACGCGCAGTCCTGAACCGCGAAACCCGGCGGCGGGAAGATTCCCACCACCGGGTCTCGACGGGCCGACAGTTCTTCAGTCCAACAGGCGCAGCGGCATGACCAGGCAGAGGTAGTCGATGCCATCCTCGCCATCGGCGGCCACCGGCTCCACCGTGGCGGCCCGCTCCGGCGCCTTGAAGCTCATCTTCACTTCGTCGGTGGGCATGTAGCGCAGAACCTCGAGGAGATAATTGGCGTTGAAGCCGATCTCCAGCGGTTCACCCTCGAAGTGCAGCTCCAGCTCGTCGAAGCCCTCACCCAAGTCGGGAGTGAGAACGGTCAGCTGGACGTTCCCATCCTGGAACTGCATCCGGATCCGGTGCGTCTGGTCCGACGCGACGACCGCCATCCGGCGCACCGCCGATTCCAGGGTCTTCTTCTCGACCAGGGCATGCCGATCGTTGTCCTTCGGAATGACCTGTTCGTAGTTCGGGTACGTGCCCTCGATCAGCCGCGTGTACACCTCGCTATTTCCGGATCGGAAGCCCAGGTGGTTCCCGCCCCGCGCCACTTCCACGTCGTCCTCACCGAAGAGCCGCTGGACCTGCTGCAGCGCGCCAGGAGGCACGATGAACTCGGCGCTGGTGGCCTCGGTCTGGCCAGCCGGAACCGACATGCGAGCCAGGCGATGTCCATTGGTCGCGACCATTCGCATGCGCCCGTCCCGAAGCTCCCAGAGGACACCGTTGAGAATGGGGCGGGCCTCTTCGGTGGAGACCGCGAACGAGGTGTGCTGGATCAGGGACTGAAGGTCCTTTCCACCCACGCTCCAGCCCTCGCCGAACGGAACCTCGGGAAGGGCCGGAAACTCCTCTGCCGGCAGGCCGTTGAGCTTGAACTGGCTTCGGCCACACTTCAGCTCGATCTGGTCCCCCCGGGTGGACACCTGCACGGGGGCGTCCGGGAGCTCACGGACGATCTCCTGGAGCTTCTTTCCGGGGGCCGTCAGCGAACCGGCCTCGGAGATCTCGGCGGGCACCAGGATCCGGACGGCCACGTCCAGGTCGGTCCCGCTCATCCACACCCCGTCGTCCGTGGTCTCGAAAAGGATGTTCGAGAGCACCGGAAGAGTGGTCTTGGTGGGGATGCTGGCAGAGACGGCGGCGAGGCCGCTGTGGAGGTTCTGCCTGGTGATCGAGAAGTTCATCGTCCCTCCGAGGGATGGACCTGCAAGTCGATTTCCACGGCGTAAATGAAGTGTTTCATCTGTAGTACGAAAGGTTCGTAGTAGAAATAGGGGGTGTGGAAGTGTGGATACTCTGGGGGAAACCCTCGGAACCCCCTTTCAACACTTCGAAAACGTCCGATTCCGGCTCGTGGAAAACCCTGGGGACAACCCGATTTCCGCTGTGGACTTCGGGATGGTTCTGTGGATGTTCCGATTCTCCCGGCACCCTCCAGACGGTTTCCACAGACTTATCCACACCCAGCTTCAAAGGTACTCCTGGAGTCGCTCGCGGATGGCTTTCACACGAGCGGCCAGTTCGGGGTCCTGGGGGAGCTGCTCCTCCACCTTCCGGATGGAGTGGATGACGGTGGAATGATCCCGTCCTCCGAAGAAATCCCCGATGTCCACCAGCGGGGTGTCGAGCATGTCCTTGATCAGGAACATGGCGACCTGCCGAGGCACGGTGACGGTCCGCGTCCTCCGCTTCGAGGCCAGGGCCTTGGGCTCCACGTCGTACTCGCGGGCCACGATCTTGGCGATGCGTTTCGGGGTCAGCGTGGAACCGTCCGCGCCGCGGTCCTCGGAGAGCACGCCCTGCAGCGCGGTCTGGGCCAGAGTGACCGTCACCTCCTGGTTGGTCAGCGACGAGTAGGCCAGGAGCTTGATGACCGCTCCCTCCAGTTCCCGGACGGAGGCAGTGCAGTGACGTGCGATGTACTCGATCACTTCCTCGTCGATGACCAGCTGGTCGTCGTCCGCCTTTTTGCGGAGGATGGCCATGCGCGTCTCGAAGTCTGGGGGCTTCACGTCGGCCACGAGTCCCCACTCGAACCGGGAGATCAGGCGGGACTCGAGTCCCGGAATGTCCTTGGGCGGCCGGTCCGAGGTCAGGATGATCTGCTTCCTGGCGTCGTGAAGGGCGTTGAAGGTGTGGAAGAACTCCTCCTGGGTCCGCTCCTTCCCCTCCAGGAAGTGAACGTCGTCCACCAGGAGGAGGTCGATCTGCCGGTAGCGGGCCCGGAAGGCGGCCATGACCCCGCGCTGGATGGAGGTCACCAGGTCGTTGGTGAACTCCTCGCTGGTGACGTACGCGATCCGTTTGCGGGGCTCCCGCTCCAGGATGGCGTTCCCGATCGCGTGCATGAGATGGGTCTTGCCCAGCCCGACCCCGCCGTAGAGGAAGAGGGGGTTGTAGATGCGCCCGGGATTCTCGGCGGCCGCTCGGCAGGCCGCGGCGGCCAGCTGGGTGGTGGGCCCCACGACGAACCGGTCGAACGTGTACCGGTCGTTCATGGCGACCACGTGCGGACCCGGGGATGCTCCCGGATGCGACCCTTGCGTGACCGGTACGGGAGACGGGAACTCCGGCTCCACCTCCAGGTCGGGCAGAGGGATATCGACCCGACCCGTGGAGCGGGGGGCATAGGTCACCTGGATGGGCCTGCCGAGCATCCGGTTCAGCAGCTCATGGATGCTCGGCCCGTACTTGTCCTCGATCCACTCGGCGTGGAACGGGCTGGGCACCTCGACCACGAGTGTGGTGTCCGTGAGCGCCACCGCCTCCGATCCGGCCAGCCACGTCCGGAAGCTCTGCTCGGGCATGGCCGACCGCGTGGTCTGGAGGACCTGTTGCCAGAGCTCGGGAGCGGTGATTTCCATGCCAGCGATGGACCGGGATTTCTTCGGTGGAAGGGGGGCGGACCAGGGGTCCGAACGTGGTTCCGGCGGAAAGGGCGTCGAAGCTAGGAATGGGGTGTGGAAAAGTCAATCTAGACCCCGTGGTCACTGGATGTTTACCAGTTCGGGGGCCATCTTTGGAGCCCGTCATTCCGGCGCCGCCGGAGGGGGGTGGGCCCGGGCTTGAGCCGACGTCTGCGAGGGTTGACCCTCATCCGGCATTTTCGGTACCTTTCCAAGCTCTATTTTATGCACGTAGCGCCCGAATCGGGGTGAGGAACGATGAAGCCGACATACAGGCCGCGGAACCGCAAGCGGATCAACAAGCACGGATTTCGTTCGCGGATGGCGACGAAGGCGGGTCGAAAGACCCTCAACCGGCGTCGCGCCAAGGGCCGGCGCCAGCTGGTCGTCAAGATCGGTTCCAAGTAATCGACATGACTTCGGCGCGCCCGGTCGGGGGAGCGCCGGGTGGATTCCGGCTCCCTCGAGTGGACCGGATCCACAGGTCCGAGGAAATCCGGACCCTGATGAGGCGGGGGAAGCGAAAGAGGACCTCCCATCTGGACGTCTTCTTCCACGCTTCCCCCGTTTCGCGTCCACGCTTCGGAGTGGTCGTACCGAAGCACCGACACAGAATCGTGGACCGCAACCTCCTGAAGCGGAGGTTGAGGGAGGTGGGCAGGACGGAAATGCTCCCCGCCCTCCGAGCGGCGGCCGCACCGATGGACGTGCTGGTCCGCGCCCGGCGTGAGGCCTACGAAGCTGGATTCGAAGAACTGAAGCAGGAGTTGCTGGAGGTCACCAAGATCCTATGCTCCGATCCGCCCTCCTCGCGGTAATCCGGTTCTACCGGGCAGGCATCTCTCCGATGACCCCGCCCTCGTGCCGGTTTACACCGACCTGTTCGGCCTACGCCGAAGAGGCCCTGGAGGCGCATGGGGCTCTGAAGGGATCCTGGCTCGCCGTCCGGCGCGTGTTGCGATGCCATCCCCTGGGCGGGAAGGGATATGATCCCGTCCCCGGGATCGAGAAATAGACGGGTCCATGCGAACCGAGCTGCGCTTTCTAGTTGCCATCTCCATGATGGTCCTGGTCCTGGTCGGGACCAACATCCTCTTCCCCCCGGTTCAGCCCGACCCGCTCGAGACCGCTGATTCTCTCTCCGTTCCCGCCGGCCCGACCGCCGAGGGGGCAGGGGTGGACGCCGGAGCCGCCGAGCCCGGGGCCGGGGAACCGGCAGCCGTGACCGACGCGGCGGCGGGAGCGGAAGCCGGACCTGAGGGAGCTTCCGGCGCAAGCGTGCCCGCCGTGGAGGGCTCGGAGGGTCAGGCCGCCCAGGCCGAGTTGGGTCCGGCGATCACCCCCGAGGGCCTGATCCGCGTTCAGAGCCCCCTCTACGACTTCACCTTCTCCACCTACGGCGGGCGCCTGGTCCGCGCCGACCTCCTGAGCTTCAGCTCCGCCGTGGAGGAGGGACCGGTCCAGCTCCTTCCGCCCGACGGTCTGGGCGTACTGGGCAACCGGCTGCTGATCGGGAACGATACCCTCGACTATCGCGGGGTCGCTTTCGAGGCCTCCCATCCGGACGGACTGGTGGTGGGCCGGGACGGCGGACCGGCCACCCTCACGTTCAGCTACGCCGGAAGCCCGTCGCTTCCCGGTCTGGAGGTCGCGTACACCTTCGACCCCGAGACCTACACCGTGCTGGTGGAAGGCCGGCTCGGTACCACGGGCAGCTCCGTGTTATTCACCGATGTGGGCAGCGGACTGGCGTTCAACGAGGCCCGGCGCGAGGAAGAGGAGCGGGCCATGGCCTACGTCCTCAACCACGCGACCGACGGTCTTCGCACGGAGACCACCCGCCGGTTCGAAGAACCCCGCGTCGAGCCGGGCCCGCTCTACTGGGTAGCGTTCAAGAGCAAGTTCTTCGTGGTCGGACTCCTGGCCGGGTCGGAGCCGGATCAGGAGAACGCCCGCTTCGGCGGCGCCCTGGCCATTCCCACCGGGGCCCCGTTCGTGGTGGACCTGACCGTGACCCAGCCCATGGACCCGGGTGGCCGGTTCGCGTACCGGATGCACGCGGGGCCCCAGGACTACCAGGCCCTGAGTGCGCTGGGGCGCGACTTCCAGAACGTGAATGTCTACGGGTGGCGGTTCTTCCGACCCATCATCCGGCCGTTCACGGGCATCATCACCACCATCCTCGTGTTCCTGCACGAGAGCCTGAACATCGGGTACGGGTGGGTGCTGATCATCTTCGGTGTCGCCATGAGGATCGTGCTGTTCCCGCTGAACCAGAAGGCCATGCGGGCCCAGCTGAAGAACATGGCCGTCCAGCCCCTCCTCCAGGAGGCGCAGACGAAGTACAAGGACGACCCGGAGCGGATGCAGAAGGAGCTGATGAAGCTCTACAAGGAGCATGGCTTCAACCCGCTGGCCGGTTGCCTGCCGATGCTCCTGCCCTGGCCGGTGCTGATCGCGCTCTTCTTCGTGTTCCAGAACACGGTGGAGCTTCGCGGCGTGCCGTTCCTGTGGATCCCGGATCTCTCGGCGGCCGACCCGCTGTACATCCTTCCCGTGATCCTCGGGGCTTCCATGTTCCTGATCCAGTGGATCAGCCTGCGGTCCATGGAGACGCCGAACCCGCAGATGAAGGCGATGATGTGGATCATGCCGATCTTCATGCTCTTCATCTTTGCGAACCTGGCATCCGGCCTGAATCTCTACTACGCCACGGCCAACATCGCGACGCTCCCGCAGCAGTACTGGATCGCGGGTGAGCGGAAGCGGGCCCAGGCCGAGATGAAGCTCCACAAGCAGCCCACCAAGGACAGCTCCTCCAAGAGCGAGGACGCCTCGGGCGCCCCGTCCGGGTCCGGTTCGGGGAAGGGTGGCGGCAAGAAGAAGGGCCGCTCCGGGGGGTCGGGCAAGAAGTCCTGACCCGGCCCGGTCCGGGGCGACGGCAGGGGTGTTCCACCAGGAGGCCTCCATGCTCGACACCATCGTAGCGCAGGCCACTCCGCCGGGAGCGGGGGCCCTGGCCGTGGTGCGGTGGTCGGGGCCGCGGGCCCACCAGGGTCTCATGGAACTCCTCCCCGCCCGGGACGTGCCGGCAGACCGCGTCGCGTCGCTGCGGGCTCTCATCCATCCAGACACCGGCGACGCCATCGATCGATGCATGGTGGTGGTGTACCGGGGTCCGGCCAGCTATACCGGCGAGGACCTGGTGGAGGTCACCTGCCACGGCGGCCTCCTTACCCCCGATCTGCTGCTGGATGCCTGCCGAAGCCTGGGCATGCGGGTCGCCGAACCCGGGGAGTTTACGCGCAGAGCGTATCTCAACGGAAAGCTGGACCTGACGCAGGCCGAGGCCGTAGCCGACCTGGTCGAGGGCCGGACTCCGGCCCTCCGGAGCGCCGCGCTGGCGCAGGTGGAGGGAGCGTTCTCCCGCCGCCTGGCCGAGTTCCGTTCGGCGCTCCTGGGGCTGGAGGCGGCGCTGGTCCACCACATCGACTTTCCGGAGGAGGACGACGCCCCCCTGGCGACGGATGCCATCGCGCTCCAGGCCGACACCCTGCTGGCTGACCTGCGGGAACTCCTGCACACGGCGCCCGGCGGTGCGCTCCTCAGGGACGGCGCGCTGACCGTCCTGGCCGGAAGACCCAATGCCGGGAAGTCCTCTCTCTTCAACGCCCTCCTGGGAGAGGACCGGGCGATCGTGACGCCCCAGCCCGGGACGACCCGCGATGCGGTCGACGCCACGGTTTCCATCTCCGGACTCCCGTTCCGGTTCGTGGATACGGCCGGGATTCGAGTCGACGAGGACTCGGGGGAGGTGGAGCGGATCGGGATCGAGGTCGCCCGTCGATTCCTGGGCGATGCCAGGGCGGTGCTGTACTGCGTGCCCGGCGGGCTGGATCTCGACGGCGAGGAGCGATCGTTCCTCGAGGGGCTCGAGGCACCGGTGGTGGTTCTGGTCCGGACCCGGTGCGACGAGGCTCCGGAACCGGTGAACCTGGGTCTCGGCGACACCTTCCCCGAGATCCGAGTCAGCGCCCGGACCGGCGAGGGCATCGCGGAGCTGAGGGATCAGCTTGCCGAGCTGGTGTTCGCGGAGGTGGTGGACGCGCTCCGGGCTGAGTCACCCGTCGTACTGCGGGACCGCCAGGCGCGTGCCCTGGCCACCGCCGCGGACGAGGTGGAAGGCTTCGCCGAGGCGCTCCGGTCGGGTCTCCCCGGCGAGGTCGCCTCCACCCATCTGCGCAGCGCGGAATCCGCGCTGGAGGAGCTGGTGGGGGTCATCGGGGGCGAGGAGATCCTGGACCGCGTCTTCTCGTCTTTCTGCATCGGGAAGTAGAGGACTCGTGTCTGCGACCAGAGAGGTCCGAGTCATGGTGCTGGGTCGAGTGCAGGGCGTCGGCTTCCGCTGGTGGGTTCGGCAGCGGGCGGACGCGGCCCGCCTGGACGGCTGGGTCCGGAACGGGTCCGACGGTTCGGTGGAGATCGGGCTGCGGGGTCCGGTGGAGCGCGTGGACGAGCTGCTGGCCGAACTTCAGGCCGGGCCGCCGGCGGCCAGGGTGGAGGCCGTCCAGGTGATGGATCGGCCGGCCGACATCCCGGAGCGCCCCGGGTTCGAGGTTCGGTTTTGACCTGCGGCTTCGATCCCGCGGCCCATGAGGAGTCGGTATGACCTATGACGTGATCGTGGTCGGCGGCGGACACGCGGGCGCGGAAGCGGCGGCGGCCTCGGCGCGCATGGGTTCAAAAACCCTGCTTCTGACCCCGGATCTCGCCAGGATCGGGCAGATGAGCTGCAATCCGGCCATCGGCGGGGTCGCGAAGGGTGTGGTGGCGCGGGAGGTCGCCGCTCTGGGCGGGGTGATGGGGCAGGCCACCGATGCGTCCACGATCCATTTCCGCATGCTCAACCGCCGGAAGGGCCCGGCGGTGTGGGGCCCCCGGGCCCAGTGCGATCGCGGGCTCTACCCCCGGGCTGTTCGGCGAATCCTCGATGGTCTGCCAGCCCTCGATCTGTACCAGGACCGGGTGGACGATGTGGTCGTCGAGAACGGCGCGGTCCGAGGTGTTCGGACCCAGGGCGGGCTGGAGATCGCGGCCCGATCGGTCGTGATCACCGCGGGGACCTTTCTCCGCGGCCGGATCCACGTCGGGGGTTCGCCGGGCGTCCGGGCGGGCAGGGCCGGCGAGCCCGCATCGGTCGGGCTGGCGGAGGCTCTCGAAGCGTCGGGCCTGGAGGTGGCGCGCTTCAAGACCGGCACTCCCCCCCGCATCGACGGGCGGACGGTCGACTACTCCCGGGTGGAGGAGCAGCCGGGCGAGCCGCAGGAGTTCCGGTTCCACCCCTACCACCGGGAGGAACGGCCGGGCGAGCGCATCTGCTGGATCACCTGGACCGGTGACGACCTCAAGGGGATCATCCGCGAGAACCTCCACCGCAGCGCTCTCTACGGCGGGGAGATCGCGGGCCGGGGTCCGCGCTACTGCCCTTCCATCGAGGACAAGATCGTTCGGTTCCCGGACTCCCCCCGCCACCAGGTCTTCCTGGAGCCGGAGGGACTCGACACCTCCGAGCTGTATGTGAACGGGCTCTCGACGTCACTCCCCGGGGACGTGCAGGAAGAGTTTCTGCGCAGTATCCCCGGTCTGGAGGAGGCTCGAATCACCAAGCTCGGCTACGCCATCGAGTACGATTACTTTCCACCGCACCAGCTTCGGCATTCGCTGGAGCACCGCGGGGTGGCCGGCCTGTTCCTGGCGGGGCAGGTGAATGGAACGACGGGCTACGAGGAGGCTGCCGGCCAGGGGCTGGTGGCGGGTGCCAACGCCGCGCTGCGGTCCCAGGGCCGGGACGCCTGGGTGCTCGAGCGGAACGAGGCCTACATCGGGGTCCTCATCGACGACCTGGTCACCCGGGGTGTGGACGAGCCGTACCGGCTGTTCACCTCTCGGGCGGAGTTCCGACTTCTCCTCCGGCAGGACAACGTGGTGAACCGGCTCGCACCCATGGGTCGTGCTCTGGGCCTCCTGACCCACGACCAGGAACTCGCGGCGACCGAGGCGCAGCGACTCCAGGACCGGGTTCGGGTCTGGTTCGAGAGCACCGTGATTACCCCCCAGGCGGCTTCGTCCGAACTCGAGCGTGCTGGATCGTCGCCGCTGGCCAGGGCCACTCGAGCGGTGGAGGTCCTCCGGCGTCCGAGGGTGTCCGGGAGGGCGCTCGCGGAGGCAATGGACGCTCCGTTCCTGGGGGAGGAGGGGGTCGACGAGGCGCTGGTGTCGGTGGACGTCGACCTCAAGTACGCCGGCTATGTCGAGAAGGAGAGGGCCAGGGCCACACGGCTGGCGGAGCAGGCAGAGTTTCGGCTGCCGGAGGATCTCCCGTACATGGACTTCGAGACGCTGTCCTACGAGTCACGGGAGAAGCTCTCCAGGGTCAGGCCCGACAACATCGCCCAGGCGGGACGGATTCCCGGAGTGTCTCCGGCGGATCTGCAGAATCTCGTGCTGGAGGTGCGGAGGCTCCGAGCCGCTCTTCCCCCCGGCGTCTGAGGGGAGCGAGAGCCCTCACCCCGGCAGGCCCTTCCAATCCGAACAGGGCCCCGGGGGAGACCGCAACGAGAAACGACCCCGACGGCAAGCAGCCGCCGGGGTCGTTTCAGTCGGTCGAGCCTCCCGATTACATCTCGGGCAGGATCACCTTGTTGATCACGTGGATCACACCGTTGGACGCGGGGACGTCGGCGGCCACGACCTGCGCACCGTCCACGTACACCTTGCCCATGTCGACCTTGATGTCCACGTCCTGGCCCTGGACGGTGGTGGCCGAGTTCAGCTTGACCACGTCCTCGGCCATGACCTTGCCGGAGACCACGTGGTAGGTCAGCACGGCCGTCAGGGCCTCCTTGTCGGCGAGGAGAGCGTTGAGGGTCTCCTCCGGCACGGCGGCGAAGGCCTCATCCGTGGGAGCGAAGACGGTGAAGGGGCCGTCGCCCTTCAGGACGTCGGTCAGGCCGGCGGCCTCGAGCGCGGTCAGCAGGGTTTTGAACGAGCCGGCCTCGGTGGCCACGGAGACGATGTCCTCGTCGTTCTCGACGGAGATGTCGGCCGGCGTCGGTCCGAGCAGGGCCGCGAGGGCCAGGGGAAGCGCTGCAAGCTTGAGCATGATGTTCTTCCTGTAGCTGCGGCCGGGGGTCGCCGGCCTGGATGATTGTACAGCAATTGTACAGCAATCTCCGATGCCGTCAAGGGCCTGTCGAAAAAAAAGCTGGACAATCGATTGACCGAGCGCCCAGGGCTTTGTACAATTAGGTATGAACAGGACCGATTCACTCCCCAACAGCCGCGAGCCCCGGCATCCGATTCGGGTGGCAGCTCGCCGTGCCGGGCTGACGCCCGCCACTCTCCGCGCGTGGGAGCGGCGGTACGCTGCCGTAGAGCCAAGGAGATCCGAAGCCGGCCAACGGCTGTACTCGGACGCTGACATCGAGCGGCTGCGACTGATCAAGGCGGCCTCGGAGCAGGGACGCGGCGCGTCGTCTGTCGCGGCCCTGACGAACGGTCAGCTCGCGGCGCTCGTGGCTGAGGATGCGATTGAGAGCCGGTCCGGTCTCGTAGACCGGGTCGGGCAGGGACGGTCCGAGGTCGAGGCCGCAAGACGCACCGCCCTCCAGGCCATCGCCGGGCTGGACGGACTGGGGCTGGAGCGCTCGCTGAAGCGGAGCTGTCTTTCCCTCGGCCCCCAGGTGTTCGTGGATGAGATCCTGGTTCCGGTCCTCGTGGCGATGGGTGAGGCCTGGGTCGCCGGGGAGATGGGCCCGGCCAACGAGCACCTGGCCTCCGGAGTCATCCGACGACTGCTGGACTGGCTGCTGGGTTCGCTGGCTCCCGAGTCGGACGGTCCGCTCCTGGTCCTGGGTACGCCGGCCGGACAGGTCCACGAGTTCGGAGCTCTCCTGGCGGGGATCGTTGCCGCTGACTCCGGCTGGCGGGTCGCCTACCTGGGACCGGACCTCCCCGCCGCGGAAGTGGCCCGCGCCACCCTGGGTCTGGGGGCTTCAGCGGTAGCACTTTCGGCACTTCGGACGGGAACCGAGGAAGCGGTGGCCGAGGAGATCAGGGCGCTGCGGGCGGCTGTCCCCGAGTCCGTTCCGGTGTTCGTCGGTGGGCCTGGAGCGTCAGGTGTGGACGACTCCCCGGCCGAGAACGTTCGGCTTCTGGCCGACCTCAACGGGCTTCGGACCCTGCTCCGGGATGCGCCCGCGCCGCAGTCGGCCTGAGATCCACGAAGTGTTTCACGTGAAACAGGGGGGGCCGCCGAAGCGGCCCCCCCTGTTCTCTGTTTCACGTGAAACAACCGTCAGGGCGTGACCCGGTCGAGATCGATGCGGATGCTGGCGGGTTCAGGAAACCCGTCCTGGTTGAAGTCGAACTCGCTCTCTCCAGTCAGGATCAGCTGATCGTCGTCGATCAACTCCCAGTTCACGGTTGTGGGATCACCCGGAGGGTCGGTCGGGGTCTGAATCAGCTCTGATCCCGACACGGTGATCGTCCCGAGTTCCGTGCTCACCAGACCATTGAACTCCAGCACGGCCGCGTAGCGCCCACTGGGCTCGATATCCAGTCCGAACCGGCCGCCCTCCTCGATTACGTCGAACCCAAGGGCCGGGGCCGCAGTCGGTTCAACCCGGAAGGACGTGGCCCGCCACTCGCCTACGAGTGGCTCGAGTGCCGGGTCGTTGGGACCCAGCAGGTCGTCTTCATCACATCCACCCAGTGCCAGGACGAGGGGGAGCAGGACGAGGGGAAGCCTGCGACGCAGCGGGCTCGGCGGGCGGAGGGGGGTGGATCGGGAGGTAGGCATGTGTGTGTCGGGACCAGGGGTCGGTGTGGTCATGAACTCCAGAAACCCTACGCAGGGCGGGGCGTTTTGCTTCAGTGCCGCGGCACGGGTGCACGATAGCCAGCCCGGAGCGGCCTCGGGCACCTTACACTGCCGTCGGCCATCCAATATATTCCCGCCCTTCCATCGTCTCCAATCGCCGACCGTAGGTGTACATGGCGAGAATTATCGCGATCGCCAATCAGAAGGGTGGTGTGGGGAAGACCACGACTGCCATCAACCTCGGCGCCTCCCTCGCCGTGGCGGAGCAGCGAACGCTGGTCATCGACATCGATCCTCAGGGGAATGCGTCCAGCGGTCTCGGGGTGGAGCGGCGGGCCGACCTTCCCTCCATCTATGATGTGCTCGTCGATCGGGCGCCGATGGACGAAGTCCTGTTGAAGGAGGTCAACTTTCCCCTCCTGGACCTGGTGCCGTCCAACCGGGACCTGGTGGGCGCGGAAGTGGAGCTCGTCCAGACCTCGGATCGCGAAACCCGGCTGAAGTCGGCGGTCGCGGCCGTGCGGGACGACTACGACTTCATCCTCGTGGATTGCCCCCCGTCCCTTGGCCTCCTCACCCTGAACACCCTCACCGCGGCGGACTCGGTGCTCATTCCCATCCAGTGCGAGTTCTACGCTCTGGAGGGTCTGACTCAGCTCCTGAACACCGTTCGCCTGGTCCAGCGGGGTCTGAATTCGGACCTGGCCATCGAGGGTGTGCTGCTGACCATGTACGACAAGCGCCTGAACCTGTCGAAGCAGGTCGCGCGGGAGGCCCGGGAGTACTTCGGAGACAGGGTCTATGAGACCGTGATTCCCCGCAACGTCCGCCTTGCGGAAGCTCCCTCGTTCGGCCGGCCCATCGTCGTGTACGACGCCTTGTCGCAGGGGGCCCAGAGCTACCTGAAGCTGGCCCGGGAGGTCATCTCCCGGTCGCCGGCCGGTCCCGCCGTCGAGTGACCGGGGAGGACGGAATGAGCGCAGATCGATCCAGGGACCGACTCGGCCGAGGGCTCTCCGCCCTTCTGGGTGAACATCTCGATGGACCGGAGGTTCAGGAGGGTGAGACTCGAACGGTCCCGGTCCGGGCGGTAGTCCCCAATCCCTTTCAGCCCAGGAGGGAGTTCAGCCCGGAGGAGCTGGACGACCTCCAGGCGTCCATCAAGGAGAACGGACTTCTGCAGCCGATCGTGGTGCGGCCAGCCCCGGGGGCCGGAGGCAAGTTCGAACTGGTGGCCGGGGAGCGGCGCTTCCGGTCTGTGAAGGGACTCGGCTGGGATGAAATTCCGGCCGTGGTCCGGGACGTCGAGGATCGGACGCTCCTGGTGCTCGCCCTGGTGGAGAACATCCAGCGGAGCCAGCTGAACCCCCTGGAGGAGGCGGAGGGATATCAGGCCCTGAAGACGGAATTCGGGCTCTCCCAGGAAGGGATCGCGCAGGCTGTCGGGAAGAGTCGTGCGGCAGTCGCTAACCTGTTGCGGTTATTGAAGTTACCACCATCGGTGCGACGATTGGTGGCGGACGGCACCCTCTCGGCAGGGCACGCACGGGCACTCCTGGCCGTGGACGACGACCTCAGGGCGGGGGAACTGGCCCGGCAGGCCGTGAAGGACGGCTGGTCCGTGCGGGAGATGGAGCGTCGCGTGGCGCGGGAGATCGAAGGCGGCGGCGGGCGGTCGCGTCGGAAGAAGAGTTCGCCTCCTGTCGATCCGGGGGTACGCGCCCTCCAGGAGGCCCTCCAGGAGGCCCTCGGGACCCGCGTCACTCTCAAGCAGAGCGGCGGAACGACCGGCCGAATCGAGATCCCCTTCTCGTCCTCCGAGGACTTCGAGCGCCTGTTCGAGCTCCTTACCGGATCGTCAACCGGCGAGGTTCTGGACTGACGTGGCCGGGGAGCGCGAGAGACGGGGCGTCCAGATCATGGTCGTTCCCGAGGGGGAGGGCTCCAGGCGTACCTGGCAGCTCTCCAGCCGGCGGGCTCGGTTTCTTCGGATGGCCGCCTGGGTCAGTGGGGTGGGGCTGGTGTTCGTTCTCGCCTCCTGGGGCTACTTGTTCAGCGAGGCCATGGATGCCCGGGAACTGCGCGTCCGGGTGGCGGAGTTGGAGCGTGACGTGGCCCGCGTGGAGGAGCTGAACGGACGGCTCGTGGAGATGGAGGAGCAGTACGAGCAGCTCCGGCAGATGTTCATGACCGGTGCGGGTGAGGACACCCCCCCGCAGCTCTGGCTTCCGCCCACGGGAGGACGCGCCGCCGCGCCGGTGGAGAGCGCAGAAGAAGCTGCTCTGCCCACGACCTGGCCGCTGACGGAGCGGGGGTTCGTGACCCGTTCCCTCCTCGCCGGGAACGCCGGAGAGCACTCCGGGCTGGATGTGGCGGTACCCACCGACTCCTATGTGCGGGCTGCCGGGGCGGGCGTGGTGGCCGAGGTGCGGGAGGATCCGGTCTACGGTCACTTCCTGCGCGTGGACCACGAGAACGGCTACGTTACTCTCTATGCCCACGCGAACGAGATCCTCGTTTCGGAGGGTGACGCGGTACTTCGTGGAGAGGTGGTGGCCCTGTCGGGTTCGACCGGGCAATCCACCGCGCCGCATCTGCATTTCGAGATCCTCAGGGAAGGCGCTCCCGTCGATCCGCTGACCCTGGTTACACAGCCTTAGGACGCATTCGGAACATGGCAAAGGACAAGGCAGGACAGGCCGCGAGCTCAGACTCCATCATCTCGATCATCGGTCCGGGGATGCGGATCGTAGGCGATGTCCTCACCGACGGAACGGTTAGGATTGAGGGACGGGTCGAAGGCTCGGTCACGGCCGCGAAGGCCGTAGTCGTGGGGCAGGAGGGATCAGTCTCCGGAGACCTCCGCACCCAGGACGCCATCATCTCCGGGACGGTGGACGGCACCCTGGTCTCCGAGTCCCGCCTCGAGGTGCAGGCGAGCGCCAGGATCGAGGGGGAGGTCAGGGCGCGCCGGCTCCAGCTGGAGGAGGGCGCGGTGATGAACGGTACCGTGGCCATGGGCGAGGATGCGGTGAAGTCCCCAGGGGCGCCGACTTCGACCACGACGTCCGCCTCGACGGAAAGTCCGGGCGTGGCGCAAGGTTAACTTTTCCACATTCCCACAATCCTTGGGGTAAGTCGTTGCAATAAAGGGCCTTGGGGCACCCGCCAGCACGTGGATAACTCTGGGCGCAGGCAGTTTTCCACATCCCCACATTCCTCCCGGCCACTTGCAGGGGCTCAGCCCGTCGAGCATCGGAAGGAAGGACGATGAAAGCCGAATCGCTGTTCCAGTTTCTCGATGACTTCCTGGACATCGGGACGTTTGAGGACTACGACCAGGCGATCAACGGCCTGCAGGTGGAAGGGCGGGCCAGCATCCGTCGAGTCGCGGCGGCGGTGGACGCCTCGCAGGAGACGATCCTGAGGGCCGCGGAGGCCGGGGCCGATCTCCTGTTGGTGCACCACGGACTGTTCTGGGGCGGATCGGCGCCCATCACCGGGCCCCGCTTCAGGAAGCTGAAGGCCCTGCTGGATGCAGGAATAGCACTCTACTCGGCCCACCTCCCGCTGGACGCGCACCCCGAGGTCGGCAACTGCGCGGTCCTGGCGCGGGAACTCGAGATTCCGGTCGAGGGCCCCTTCGGGCAGTTCAAGGGGCGCGACATGGGGGTCTGGGGCCTCGTCGAGGGGACCGTGGCCGACCTGGTCCGGAACACGGAAGAAGTGGTCGGGGGCCCGGTGCGGGCCATCATACGCGGGGCCGACAGTGAGGCTGTGCGCGCCGGTCGGGTGGCCGTGGTGACCGGGGCGGCGACCTCGCTCCTGCCCGAGGCGGCGTCAGCCGGTATCGATACGCTCCTTACGGGGGAGGCCCCCCACCACGCCTACCACGACGCCCGCGAACTGGGCGTGAACCTGCTCCTGGCCGGTCACTATGCCACGGAGACGTGGGGTGTTCGGGCGCTGGGCGCGGTGCTGGCGGAGCGGTTCGATCTGGACTGGATCTTCCTGGACCTGCCTACCGGCTTCTGATTGGGCGGCACGGATCCGGCCGGGCCGGTCGGTCAGAACAGGCCGTCCAGGTAGAAGTGGATCCGCCAGGCGTCCCCCCGCCGGACCGCCCGGGCGATGTCGAACCGGACCAGCCCGTCCACCAGTGAGGCGCCGGCTCCCACGTTCACGTAGGGATCTTCGAAGGTCCACTCCTCCCGATCCCCGGCCCATCCGACGTCGGAGAAGACCGAGAACCGGGCGACGGGAAGGTCGTTGGCCAGCTCGATTCTCCCCAGCCAGGCGCCGGTGCCGAAGACCTCCCCTCCGTAGAAGCCTCGGAGGTTGGAGTATCCGCCCAGGTAGAACTCGCGCTGCACGGTGACGTCGCCGAACGCGGCGCCGGCTCCGAGTTCGATCGCGCCGGCCAGGCCCCAGAACAGGGGGTGGGTCATGGCCACCGACCCCCAGGCCCGCTGGTAGGATCGGGTGCTCGACGAGACGGTGTCGTCACATTCCTCCGGCGGCGTCTCGGGAATACAGGACGGAGATCCATCCTGGGCCTCGTTGAAGCCCCAGGCGGCCTCGGCCCGAATGGACCCGGAAGCGATCAGCCCCCGGGGGTCCAGGCCCCACTGCCAGTCCAGCCCCACCTCGCCTCCCACCACGTCCAGCTCGGTGGCGATGATGTTGGGCCGCATGTCGTCGCCGGTGATGAGTCCGGTGAGGTTGAAGTCGGTGGTCTTCTCCGCCGCGCTCTGGTGCTCGTAGAACAGACGGAAGCTCCGGCGGCTGCCACGGGTCCTGGCCCTGATCCCGGCCTCCGCGCCGAGGGACCGGTAGAACTGGGCGTCCTCGTATCCGAACGCCAGGCTCAGTGCGGAGGCGCCCAGCCCGAAGGGGTCCTCGCGCTCGTTCACGTAGTCCAGGCGCCGGAAGGCCCCGACCCACGACCCTTCCTCGCGGGTTCCCCGCCGGACGAACAGCTCACCGTTGGGCTGCAGGTCGAACCCAAGTCGGGCGCTCCCGCCCACGGTGGTTCTGCGGCTCATGTCCGCCTCGACCGCGATCCCGGTGCTGAGTGCCTCGATGCGGTTGTACCGCGTCATGGCGTCCTGGAACCCGTAGCTCCAGCGGGCGTTGAGTCCGATGGGGGACGGAATGAGCGAATCCAGCTCGTCCCGGATCTCCTTCAGCTCGGCCTCCGAGAAGGCGACCGGCGTCGTGCCCAGATCGGCATCCAGAAGCTCCGCGGACTGGAGCAGCGAGTCCTGGGGAGGGATGACGATGGTGGTGTAGACCGGGCGCCCGTCCACCTCGGTGCGCCGCTCCGTCCTGGACCATCCCGGAGGCAGCTCGCCAACCGCAGGAATCTGCGATTCCTCGTTGACCGCGTACTGCCCGACGGTCCATTCGAAGGTGAGAGGCATCGCCAGCATCCGGCCCACCTTCACCTCTCCCTCGAACCCGAACCGGCGGGGAAGCCACCAGCGGAACTCGTGGAGCGAGTAGTCCACGGTGATGTAGTCCACCTCGGCGATAATCGGCTTGAAGATGCCGGGCACCTCCTCGGCATCCTCCGGCTCCTCGATCTCCAGATCGAAGGGTCGGGCTGGCCGGAACGAAGCCCGCACCAGGGACCCGCTCGCCTGGTCGAACCAGAGGCTGCCCGCCATCAGGTGGAAGTCGTCTCGGCGGGGCTGAACCCGGGCCTCGATCATGACGATCTCCCCCTGGTCGCCCGGCAGCGCCACCCTAAGCGTGTCGCCGGACAGGAACCGGTAGTGCACCCCGGCAGAGTCCGAGAGCGGGTGTACCGCCCAGGAGTCGGCGAACACCAGGCGCTCGTCCCAAGGATCGAAGGCCAGCGGCCCGGGGTCGACTTCCCGCATGAGTTCGTCGGCGAGCTCCCGGTCGATTTCCTCCATGGCCTCCTCCTGGCCCTCCACCAGGGGGATCTGCCGACGGGCGCCGAGCCACTGGACGACCCGGTCGCCGTCCCGGGACCAGCGGTACCGGGCGGCCCGCTGCTGCTGGAACAGGCTCCGCTCCCGGCGGAATCTGAAGGCGGAGAGGCCGACGTAGATCCGCTCCTTCATGAGAGCTTCGTAGCTCTCGATGCCCTCCACCTCCTCGGCCCGGGCGACCCTCGCCCGGTTCAGCAGCTCCTCCACGCCGGGGTCGGCGTAGGTGTCCGAAGGGGGTTCCGCTGGGATGGTGTCCTGGGCCCCCGCCTGGGGAGTCACCTGGAGGGCCAGGGCCAGCAGTCCTGCCGCAAAGATGTTCATCGCCTCGGAGTCACGGGATTCGTTGGGAGTGGTTGCTCCTCGCGTGCCGGCTGACCTACCATGCCGCGGTCATCGGACAACGTCAAAGGAGTCTCCTTACCATGTTGCGATTCTTCGGTCGGGTGCTGGCCGCCACGCTCATCCTTGCGGGTAGCCTCAGCGCACAGGACGTCCCTTCGCCCGCCTCCTTCTTCGGCCACGAGATCGGGGCCGATCGGAAGCTGGCGAACTGGACTCTTCTTACCTCTTACTACGAAGAAATCGCCAAAAAGAGTCCGCGGGTCTCGGTCGACACGCTGGGTCCCACCACGATGGGTCATCCCTTCGTGATGCTCACAGTGACGAGCCCGGACAATCACGCGCGCCTGGAAGAGCTGCACGAGATCCAGATGAAGCTGGCCGACCCCCGTCAGGTTCGGGGCGAGGCGGAACTCGAGCGACTGCTCGACCAGGGCCGGACCGTGGTGCTGATCACGCACGGGATTCACGCCACGGAGGTCGGCGGGCCACAGACGGCGGCGCGGCTGATCCACCGGCTGGCCACCTCGAACGATCCGAAGATCCTGCAGATCCTCGACGAGGTGATTCTCCTCGACATTCCTTCCCTGAACCCGGACGGGACGCAGTGGGTCGTGGACTGGTACAACCAGTGGGTCGGAACCGAGTACGAGGCGGCTCCGCTGCCCTGGCTCTACCACTTCTACGTGGGCCACGACAACAACCGCGACTGGTACGCCTTCACCCAGGTCGAGACCCAGCACACCGTGCAGAAGGCACACAACGCCTGGCATCCACAGATCGTCCATGACATCCACCAGATGGGTGGGTCCGGGGCGCGCATCTTCTTCCCCCCCTACGTGGAGCCATTCGAGCGGAACATCGACCCGGCCCTCATCACGGCGGTGAACCAGCTCGGTACGTACATGGCGGCCGAGCTGACGTCCCAGGGGAAGCGGGGGGTCGTGACCTCGGCCCAGTACGATGGCTTCACTCCGGCCCGGGCCTACCAGCACTATCACGGCGGTGCACGGATCCTGAGCGAGACGGCCTCCGCCCGCCTGGCGACGCCGGTTCAGCTCGACTTCTCCGATCTCTCCGGCAGGCGCGGGTTCGACGCGCAGGCGCCCTCCATGAACTTCCCCTGGCCCTGGCCGGGCGGTGAGTGGGGCCTCCCCGACATCGTCGACTACATGGAGTCCGGAGCGCTGGCCCTGCTGACCAACGCGGCGCGGAACCGCCCCTTCTGGCTGCGGAACTTCTACGAGATCAACAAGCGCGCGGTCGACGGCTGGGATACCTGGCCCGACGCCTGGATCATTCCGGCGGGTCAGGACAACGAGGCCGGGCTCCAGAGCGTGCTGCGGATCCTGACCATGGGCGACGTGGAGGTCCACCGCGCCGAGGCGGACTTCATGAACGGGGGCATCCGGTACCCCGCCGGAAGCTATGTCATCCCGATGAATCAGCCGTACGCGTCCTTCGCGCAGACCATGCTCGAGGTCCAGGACTATCCGGACCTGCGCGAGTTCCCGGGGGGGCCTCCGGTCCGCCCGTACGATGTGACGGCCCATACCCTACCCCTCCTCATGGACATGGACGCCGTGCCGTCCGAGGGCCCGGTGACGGCCGCGCTGTCGGGTCCCATCGCCATCCCGGAGGTCGAATATCTGCTGCCCGAGGGGCTGACCGGATCCGGTGCGCCCCGGATCGGGATGTACAAATCCTGGCGGGAGCCCATGCCCGAGGGGTGGACCCGATGGGTGTTCGATCAGCACGGGATGGCATACGACACGCTGCACGATGCCGACATCCGGTCCGGCGACCTGGCGGACCGGTACGACGTGATCGTCTTCCAGACCCAGGACCGATCGGCCATCGAGGAAGGCTTCGCCCCCGGAGTGCTGCCGGATGAGTATACAGGCGGCCTGGGCGCCGAGGGGTCGCAGGCCATCGCCAACTTCGTGCGCAACGGCGGCCGACTGGTGGCCATCGAGCAGGCCACCGACTTCGCCATCGATCTGCTGGACCTGGGGGTGTCGAATCGGGTCGAGCGTCTTCCGGCCCAGGACTTCTACATCCCCGGCTCCATTCTGGGGTTGGATCTGATGCCGGAGCACCGGTTGTCGGATTCCGTCGACGACGAACTGGCGGCGTGGTACTGGCGTTCGAGCCGGGCTTTCGACGTCGGTGACGGCAGTGCCCGAGTGCTGGCGCGGTACGCCGAAGGGGATCCGCTTCGCTCCGGATGGGTGCTGGGTCCGGAGCACGTCGCCGGGCAGGCGGCCATCGTCGAGATGGACGTGGGTCGGGGCTCCGTCGTCCTGTTCGGGTTCCAGCCGAACTATCGCGCCCAGACGATCTCGACCTGGCCCCTTCTCTTTGACGCCATGATTCCGGAGAATTGAGGGTCAACTGAGCGGGCGGGACGGGCCCCTGAGGTCCGTCCCGCCGACCCACACCTGAAAGACCACGAGGCGTCCCGCCCATGAAGTGCCCGTCCTGCGGCAAGAACGCGTCCGGAAAATTCTGCTCTCACTGCGGTCAGTCCCTTCAGTCCCAGTCATGTGGGGACTGCGGCGCACCGCTGGCGGGCGGAGCCCGCTTCTGCACGCAGTGCGGCAAGGCCGTGGGCGGGGGAGCGCCGGCCGGTCCAGCGAAAAAACGGGGTGGGGCCTCGGGGGATGTGGACGGGAGCAAGAACCTGGGCTGGTGGGCAGCGGGGGCCACGATGGTCCTGCTCATGGTCATTTTCATGATGCCCATCCTCCGGCCCGAGGCTCAGGCGCCCCTGCCTGGGCAGCCCGGTGGGCCCCCGCTCGGCTCCCCGAGCGGGGGGACCGGTGGCCCTGTGGACATCCAGAACATGAGCCCCAGAGAGGCGGCCGACCGCCTGTTCAACCGGGTCATGACGGCGGCCAGTTCCGGGAACGTGGCCGAGATGACCCAGTTCCTCCCCATGGCGATCCAGTCGTACGACATGGCCCGCCCCCTGGATCAGGACGGCTTCTTCCACCTCTCCCTTCTCCACCAGCAGGGTGAGGACTGGGCCGCTGCGCTGGCGGCGGCGGAGGAGGGTCTGGCCACCTACCCGAACCATCTCCTGAACCTGTCCGCCGCAGGGAATTCCGCGGCCGGTCTCGGGGACCAGGAACAGGCTCGATCCTTCTTCCAGCGGTTCCTCGACGCCTACGAGGAGGAGTCGGTGCTCGAGCTCCCGGAGTACCAGGCGCATCAGAACATGTTTGCCGACATGAAGGTCGCGGCCGAGGAGTACGTCGGTGGCTGACCATTCGGAAGATCCCCCTCGGGAGACCCCCGGGCAGGTAGGCGATGACGCTGCTGCTGAGCGGCCTCCCGGCGTAGGCGGTGCGTCGCAGGTACCCGGTGGGCTGGAAACCGAGGACCAGCGGTTTCTCCAGGGCCCCCGCATCGCCACTACGCCGGCGGGCTACCACTCGGCCGACTCGTGGCGGGTCTTCCGGATCATGGGCGAGTTCGTTGAGGGGTTCGACGAGCTGGTCTCGCTGGGCCCGGCCGTGGCCTTCTTCGGCTCGGCGCGCACCGCGCCGGACCACCCCACCTACACCATGTGCGTCGATACGGCCCGGCTGGTGGGCGAGGCCGGGTTCTCCATCATCACCGGAGGTGGACCCGGGATGATGGAGGCCGCCAACCGTGGTGCCCGGGAGGCCGGTGTCACATCGGTGGGCTGCAACATCGAACTGCCCTTCGAACAGGGGACCAACCCCTTCGTCGATCTCGCCATCGACTTCCGGTACTTCTTCGTTCGCAAGACGATGTTCGTGAAGTACTCCCAGGCCTTCGTCGTCTTCCCCGGGGGATTCGGTACGCTGGACGAAGCGTTCGAGGCCCTCACGCTGATCCAGACCGGCAAGATCCGGGACTTCCCGGTGGTCCTTTTCGGTTCCGAGTACTGGAAGGGCCTCGTGGAGTGGATCAAGGAAACGCTGGTGGAGGAGGGCACCATCAGTCTCGGCGACATGGATCTATTCTGCCTGGCCGACTCTCCCGAGGAGGCCCGGGACTACCTGGTCGAGCGCATCGCCGACATGGACTGAGGCTCCCGGGCTCCCTCCCAACCCGGTCCGGACGTCGCCCGGCCCCATTCCCCGAACCACCCCGCCGGCCGGGCGGTTCGCCGCTGGCAGAATGGGCGTTCTGGATCAATTGGACCCGGCGGGACGATTGCTGTAGCTTTCTGGACTTTCTTCCCGTCTTCCCCCAAGGGGGGCGCGCCGAAATGAGCGAACACAGCACCGTGGCTCCCCGTGGATACGCCCCCGAGGGCAAGAACACCGGGGTCGTGAAGCCGAAGGGGACTTCCCGCATTCGGGCCCACGAGGGCCTGGAGACCGTCGACATCCGGTCCCGGAAGCCCGAGTGGCTGAAGGTCAGGTCGCCGGGTGGCGAGAACTACCTCCGTCTCAAGCAGCTGATGCGGTCCCAGTCCCTTCACACCGTGTGTGAGGAGGCGGGATGCCCGAACATCGGCGAGTGCTGGGAGGCCGGCACCGCCACGTTCATGATCCTGGGCGATGTCTGCACCCGGGCCTGCAAGTACTGCGGAGTCGCCCACGGCATGCCCACCGAGCTGGACCTGGACGAGCCCCGCCGGGTGGCCGAAAGCGTGGCCGCCATGGACCTGGAGCACGTCGTGATCACGTCGGTGAACCGGGACGAGCTCCCCGACGGCGGCGCGGGCATCTATGCGGACACCATCCGGAGCATTCGGCAGGCCCGACCCGGCTGTCAGGTCGAGGTGCTGATCCCCGACTTCAAGGGTGACGAAGACGCCCTCCGGGTCGTGGTCGACGCCAAGCCCGAGATCCTGGGGCACAACCTGGAGACCGTGGACCGCCTGCATCCCGACGTCCGCCCCGGCGGCCGGTACTGGCGATCGATCTCCTTCCTGGGTGCCGTGAAAAAGATGGATCCCACGATGCTCACCAAGACGGGGATCATTCTCGGGATGGGCGAGGAGCCCCAGGAGATCCGCCAGGCCATGGCCGATCTGAGGGAGGCCTCGGTGGACATCCTGACCCTGGGTCAGTACCTGCGGCCCTCGGCGCAGCACATCCCGGTGGCCCGCTGGGTCACCCCCGCGGAGTTCGCGGACTGGAAGCGGATCGGAGAAGGAGAGTACGGGTTCCGTCACGTGGAATCCGGCCCCCTGGTCCGCTCTTCCTACCACGCCAAGGAGCAGGCCCGGGAGCTGGAAGCGGGAGGACCGGGCGCTATCCAGGACGTGATGGAAGCGGATATCCCGGCCCCGGCCGAGGTCATGCCGTCCCTGGTACAGATCGAACTGGGACGGCCCGGCAAAGCCTGATTCAACACGAGCACATGGGAAGCGATCCGGCCGGTGCCCCAGAGGGCCCGGGGTGGAGGACCTCCCGCCTGAACACGGACAACACGCGCATGGCTGAGACCAAATCCAGAACGCGCAGCGACACGAGCGCCAAGCCCGGGACCGAGGACCTCTTCGGGTTCGACCGCGAAGAGCTCCTGGATCTGCTGCGGGACATGCTCCTCTACCGGCGGTTCGAGGAGAAGGCCGAGGAGGCCTATGCCATCGGGAAGATCGGCGGCTTCTGCCACCTCCACATCGGGCAGGAGGGTGTGGCCGCGGGCTGCATTAAGCCGCTCCGCGGCGACGATTACGTCATGTCCGCCTACCGGGAGCACACGCAGGCGATCGCCAAGGGTGTCGATCCGAACGCGGTCATGGCCGAGCTGTACGGCCGGGTGACCGGCGCGTCCCGCGGGAATGGCGGCTCCATGCACATCTTCGGTGCGGAAGAGCGGTTCATGGGCGGTCACGGCATCGTAGGCGCACAGATCCCGCTGGCCACCGGAATCGGCTGGGCCATCAAGTACCGGGGCGAGGATTCCGTATCCATGGCCTTCATGGGAGACGCCGCTGTGAACCAGGGGGCGTTCCACGAGTCCAAGAACATGGCCGCCGTCTGGGACCTGCCCGTCATCTACGTCGTGGAGAACAATCACTACGGCATGGGCACGGCCTTCGGCCGCGTGTCGGACGTGGAGCTGCGCGAGCGGGCCCGAGGCTACGGCATGCCCGTGACCTCGGTGAACGGGCAGGACGTCCTCGCCACCTACCGACACTTCGAGCAGGTGGTCCAGGAGGTCCGGGACGGGAGCGGGCCCCAGTTCGTCGAGGTGAACACCTACCGGTTCAAGGGTCACTCCATGTCCGATCCGGTGAGCGGCACCTACCGCTCCAAGGAGGAGGTGGAGGGCGCCATGGAGAAGGGGGATCCCATCGAGATCCTAACCGTCCGGATGATGGACGCCGGACTGCTCACCGACGGGGAGCTCAAGGAGATGGACGCCGAGGCCAGGCGGATCAGCGAGGAGGCCGCCGAGTTCGCGGAGAACTCGCCGTTCCCGGGTCCGGAGGAGCTGTACGAGAACGTGTACGCCGAGATCAACGAGCACGGTCGACTCTTCCTCGACGGAAGAGGGGAGGGCTGATCATGCAGACGCTGACCTATCGCGACGCCCTCAACCAGGGACTGGACGAGGAACTGGCCCGGGACGACTCCGTGTTCGTCATGGGCGAGGAGGTGGCCGAGTACGATGGGGCCTACAAGGTGACCAAGGGCCTGCTCGAGAAGTACGGAGACCAGCGGCTGGTGGACACGCCCATCAGCGAGTTGGGATTCGCGGGCCTCGGGGTCGGTGCGGCCATGGTGGGCCTCAGGCCGGTCATCGAGTTCATGACCTTCAACTTCGCCTTCCTGGCCATCGACCAGGTGATCAACAGCGCGGCGAAGATGCTGTACATGTCCGGGGGGCAGTTCAACATCCCCATCGTGTTCAGGGGTCCGAACGGCGCGGCCCTGCAGCTCAGCGCCCAGCACTCGCAGGCGTGTGAGACCTACTACGCCCATGCGCCCGGCGTGAAGGTGGTCACACCGGCCACGCCGGCTGATGCCAAGGGCCTCATCAAGGCCGCCATCCGCGACAACGATCCGGTCGCCTTCATGGAGGCGGAGATGCTCTACAACGTGAAGGGCGAGGTCCCGGAGGGGGACGACTTCATCGTCCCGCTGGGCGTGGCCGACGTGAAGCGGGAGGGGTCGGACGTGTCCATCATCACGCACGGAAAGATGGTGCACGTGGCCCTTCAGGCGGCCGCCAAGCTCGAGAAGGAGGGGGTCCAGGCCGAGGTGGTGGACCTGCGGAGCATCCGGCCTCTCGACGTCGAGGCGATCCTCCGCTCCATCCACAAGACCAATCGGGCGATCTACCTGGAGGAGGGATGGGCCTTCGCCGGGGTGGGCGCTCAGATCGTCTCCCTCGTCCAGGAGGAGGCGTTCGACTACCTGGACGCGCCCCTCATCCGGGTGAGCCAGGCCGACGTGCCCATGCCGTACGCCAAGAACCTGGAGCAGATGGCCAAGCCCGGCGTGGAGCAGGTCCTGAAGGCCTGCAACAGGGTTCTCTACCGCTAGATCCGACGGCCGCGTCCTCCGGGAGGATGACGAGGGCCCCGAAACCGACGAGGAATCGACGACATGGCAACCAAGGTCCACATGGAGGCCCTCTCCCCCACCATGGAGGAGGGACAGATCGTCCGGTGGCTGAAGGCCGAAGGCCGAAGGGGATGAGGTCACCAACGGCGACGTCATCGCCGAGATCGAGACGGACAAGGCCACCATGGAGCTGGTGGCCCGGGGGGACGGAGTCCTCAGGGCCATTCTCCTGGCCGAGGGATCGACCGCGCCGGTGGGAGAGGTGATCGGAATCATCGCCGGGGCGGACGAGGACATCGGCGACCTGGCTTCAACGAGTGGGGGCGCCGCCGCCGAGACCGCCGCGGCCACGGACGCGCCGACAGGCGAGCCGGCTTCCGCCGCCTCGGAGGAGGCCCCTGCCGGTCCCGCGGCGGAGGCCACGGCGGATGGCGGCCGGGTCAAGGCCTCCCCGCTGGCCAGGCGGATGGCCGCGGACGCTGGACTGGACCTGGGGACCGTGCAGGGTTCGGGTCCGGGTGGGCGGATCGTGAAGAAGGACATCGCGGCCGCGGCGTCGGCTCCGGCCGCCCCTGCCGCCCCGGCACCGTCTTCCGACGCGGCCACGGCTCCCAGCGCGACCCTGCCGTCCGCGGCGGTCGGGGGTTTCGACGGTCCCGACTACGAGGACGTGGGTCTGACCCAGATGCGGAAGACCATCGCCCGCCGTCTCACCGAATCCATCGGTCCGGTGCCCCACTTCTTCCTGACGATCGACGTGGACATGGGGCGGGCCATGGAAGCCCGGAAGTCCATCAACGGCATGCTGGAGAAGTACGGGACCAAGGTGTCCGTGAACGACATGGTCATCCGAGCCGCGGCCGGTGCGCTGCGTCTGCACCCGGCCGTGAACTCGGCGTGGACAGGCGAGGCGATCCGTCGACACAACCGGGTCCACATCGGCGTTGCGGTCGCGGTGGAGGACGGTCTCATCACCCCCATCGTCCGCGATGCGGACCGGAAGGGGCTGGCCCAGATCGGCCAGGAGGTACGGGAAATGGCCGGTCGGGCCCGGGAAAAGCGTCTCCAGCCCGAGGAGTACACCGGTGCCACCTTCTCGATCTCGAACCTCGGGATGTTCGGTATCCACGAGTTCACCGCGGTCATCAACCCCCCGGAGGCCGGCATCCTGGCCGTGGGCGGGGTGGAGGACACTCCCGTGGTCGTGGACGGGCAGGTGGTGGTCCGGCCGAGGATGAAGGTGACCATGAGCTGCGACCACCGGGTCATCGACGGAGCCACCGGAGCCGGCTTCCTCCAGACCCTGAAGGGCATGCTGGAGGAACCCGCCGCCATCCTGATGTAGGACGCGGTGCAGGTCCCCGGGGCAGTGAGGTGACCCGATGACCGATCGATCCCGTTCCATCCGCGCGCTGGTGCTGAGCCTGGTCACCCTGCTCGGGGTGGTGGCCTGCGACTCGCCCCGGACTTCATCAGGCGCCGCTTCCGAGGTCCCGCAGGAGGCCCGGAGATCCGGCGGGACCGGGGGTGTGAACGCCCCGGAGATGCTGGATCGTCCCTACGTTGTCCTGATTTCGTTCGACGGCTACCGGCACGACTACCTGGAGCTGTTCGACCCACCGGTCATGAACCGCCTGGCGGCTGCCGGAGTGAGGGCCGAGCGGCTCGTGCCCGCGTTCCCCACCAAGACCTTCCCGAACAACTATTCCATCGCCACGGGGATGTATCCCGGGAGTCATGGACTGGTGGCCAACACCTTCCTCGACCCCTCGAGTGAAACGGACCCGGAAGCGTGGCCCATGTACCGGATCGCGGACCGGGACGCGGTAGAGGACGGTGCGTGGTACGGTGGGGAGCCCATCTGGGTGACGGCCGAGCGCCAGGGGATGGTGAGCTCCGCGTTTTTCTTCGTCGGGACCGAGGCGCCCATCCAGGGCATCCAGCCCCACCCGTGGATGAAGTTCGACGCCGACATCCCGGGTGAGGTTCGCGTGGACTCGGTCCTCACCTGGCTGTCCCGTCCGGAGGAGACCCGGCCGCACCTGATCACGCTCTACTTCGAACACGTGGATGGTTGGGCCCACTACCGGGGGCCGGAGTCCGACGAGGCGAGAGCGGCCGTCATGGAGGTGGACGGGCATCTGGGGGAGCTGCTGGACGGGATCGAGGCCCTACCCCATGGAGACCAGGTCTACGTCGTGGCGGTCTCCGATCACGGCCTGGGCGGATACGTGACCGAGGGCGCGCGTTGGAACGTCGACGAGGCGATCGACACCGCCCTGGTGAAGGTCGTCGGTGGCGGGCCGTTCATGCACATCCATGTCCCGTCGGATCATCCGGACGGAGCCGCCGCACTACGGGATCGAATCAACGCGGCATGGGAGCACGGTCGGGCATTCCTGCCCGAAGACACCCCCGACTACTGGGGAGTGGGGGGGAATGCGCGCTTCGGCCAGCTGATCCTCGTGCCCGAGCCCGGATATGGCGTCAGCCAGAGCAGCTGGACCGGGATCGCGAACCCGGGCGACCATGGCTGGGCGCCGGAGCCGCCGGAGGGGTGGAGGGAGGCGAGCGATCCGGAGACCGTCGAGCTGGCGGACCGTCTGGGGTCACCGGTCATGTCCGGACTGTTCATCGCGACCGGGCCCCGGTTGGCCGGAGTACAGCGGATCGGCCCCGTTCGAAACGTGGACGTCTACCCGTTCCTGACCGAGATCCTGGGTCTCGTCCCGGCATCCGGGATCGACGGATCCCCCGACGGCCTGGTGCCGCTTCTGGATTCGGAGCGGAGCGCGTCCGGCGGGGCGAACTAGAAGCCTCCCCCTCCTCCCCCTCCGAACCCACCACCGCTGAAGCCGCCGCCCCCGCTGAAGGCCGATCCGCCGCTGCTCCGGGGCTGGGAGTACATGGCGGTCTGGCTGGCCCGGGTCATGTCGCCCAGGCTGGACACGAACAGGTGGGTGCGGAACATCCCGCCGGGGTGCCCGACGTACCACTCCGGAGGTTCGGTGAGCAGGTCGCGGAACGCGTCGGCCCACTTCTTTTCCACCCCGAGGGCCATGGCGAAGGGGAGGAAGGCCTCGAACATCTCCGGGCCCGTGATCATCCGCCGGAACCGGTCCTCCTCGACCCGGCGCAGGAACTCCTGGAAGCCGAGGATCTCCTCGAGCGTCCTGGCCCCCTTCACCGTCCGGGTGGGCATGAGGTACCCGAAGATGAAGAACGGAAGGGCGGCCAGGACCACCGGGACGATGATGGAGAGTGCGGGCATGTACATCCGCTGACTGATGAACACCGCCAGTCCCACCGAGGCGAGGGCCACAACTCCGCCGGCGCCCATGTACATCGCCTGGACCTTGTCCGGGCGACGGCGATAGAAGCCCAGGGACTTGAGCCGATCGTAGATCCCCGTCTTGATGCCCGGCAGGTCCTCGTAGAACTCCTCCTTCAGGTCGTCCAGTCGCGCCGTCTCCCATGAGCCGCCTCCGAATACGCCACGGAGGACCGCCTGCTCATGGGGATGGAGGTCGGTCCACTCCCCGGGGTCCTTCACCCTGTGGAACAGGTAGTCGGGACCCCCGAATTTCAGGAACCCGGTCTTCTCCTGCTCTTCGATCTTCAGGTACCCGCGCACGGCCAGGTCGACCACGGTCGCGATGATGTCCCGGGGGTCGGGTCGGTTGTCCAGGAGCGTCCCGACCTCCGCCGGGGTCATGCCGTGCGGGGGTTCGTAGCGAGGTGCGACGGACAGCCGCTGCGGGTCTCTTCCGCGGGTGTACCACAACCAGAACATGATCGCCCACGCCAAGATGGGGATCACGAACAGAACGTTCGCCTTCAGGAAGTCACCCACCGCGTCGGTGGCCGTGGGTCGGTCGACCAGCCCCGGGTTCCACCCCACCACGACCGTGAGACCCTCGCGGAAATTGAGGCTGCGCTGGGCTTCGAAGGCGAAGCCCTGGTCGAACTCCTCGATGTCGACCGCCCGCTCCGTGGACCCATACCCTCCGGTGAACGCGTCGGCTCGGAGCCCGGACGCGCCCCGGGGGAGTACCACCACGGCGCTGGCTCGCTGGATCGGTACGTCCCACTCGTCGCCGGTGACGTTCCAGTAGAGTTCGTCGTGCTCTTCGAAGAAGCGGAGCCCGTCCTCGACCCGGTAGCGGATCTTCAGGGTGCGGGTCGCGTCCTGAGCCCCCGGGACCCAGATCTTGAGCTTCCTGTAGTGCCGCTCCCTCGATGCCTCGTATTCGAGCGGGGTGTCCCCGTCGTCCGTGATCGACTCCACCCTGAGGCCCAGGCGGTAGGCGAATCCCTGGGGTCGACGGTACTCCACCGGAATGGTCCGATAGAGGCCGTTCCAGGAGCCGTTGAAGCGGACCCGGATCACCTCCTCCACCAGCAGGTCGCTGCTGGGGAGAACGCTGACCGTGGCCTCGAACCGCTCGATGAGCAGGCTCCGCTCCTGGGCCGCGAGCATCCCGGAGGGGGCCCCCGGGAAACTGGGGGCGGCTGCGACCACCAGCAGCAGGACCGCGGTGCGGGCGTAAGGGATCACCCGGGTGCGTCTCGCGCTCCGCCGGTGGCCTTGCCCGAATGCCCATCTACCCATGGTGATGCTCCCTTACTCCTGGGGATCTCGGATCCGCGTCAGCGCGAGTCCTCCTCGGCCTTCTCTCTCTCCACACGGGCTACGAATCCGCGCACTTCCGACTTCATGAGCCCGTCGATGGGGTGTGTCTCCGGCAGTGCCAGGGCCACGTCGAAGTCGGCCATCGCCTCATCATACCGCTTCTGCAGCATGTAGAACTCGCCCCGCCGTGTTCGATGAAGCACGACGTCCGGCTCGAGCGTGATGGTGCGGTCGTGGTGGTACTCGGCCTGCTCCCAGCTGACGTACTTGAGAGCGTCCACGCCCAGCAGGTTGGCCCCGACCCAGCGGAGAACCCGGGGCGCCCGCATGACCTCGGTGTGGAACGTGCCCATGACGTGGTGCGTTCCCGCGTGACCGGGTTCGTCCTCCAGGATGTCCTCCGAGAGGAAGTAGGTCTCCCTGAGGAGGCCCGCCTGGTCGCGGATGTCCTCGTGGTAGGCCTGGCGACCAAGGGAGATCAACAGCCGATAGCGGCCCGCGAGGGATGCCGGGTCCTCGCTGAGGATGGCCCGGGCGTGATGCTCGGCGGTCCGGTAGGCCGTGAGCGCCGAGTCAGCGTCCGGAGCCAGGAATCCCTGGGCGATGGCGGCGTCGGCCGCTCGCCAGCGGAGTTCGGATCGGCCGGGCCAGGCGAGGAGTGCCGCGTCGAGGATGGCGAGGGCCCCGGCCGGGTCCATGTGCGCCATGCGCCGGTCGGCCTCCTCCGCGATCACCCGAACCGGGTGGCCCTGGGCCCCTTCACCCTCCGGCGGATTCTGCGCCGCGGCTCCCGTCGTGCCGAGCGCGGTGGCGAGCACTCCCAGGCCCAGTCCCGCGGACCCTGGAGCGACCGTCAAGATCCGGAGCAGGGGCCGCATGGCGCTCATCGCAGTGAGGGGTTGTACTCGAATCCCAGGCGAAGGAGGAAGTTGGTGCGGCTCTCGCCTTCCTGAAAGGCGAAGTTGTCGACGGCCTCGAGACCGGCCTCGGCCCGGATGCGCAGGGGTCGGGACGATGGGCGGTAGATCCAGGCCAGGGTACCTCGCGCCCGGGTCTCTTCCGGACGGTCCTCGCCCTTGTGGTAGGTGCGATTCTCGGAGTTGGCGTCGGCCGTCACGAAGTACTGGTCGTTGGACCGGCTGTCCCAGGCGCCCTTCAGCTCCAGCAGATTTCTGGCTCCCGTCCAGCGGAGGCTGGCGGCCAGCGTGCGGCTGTTGGGCTCGGAGGGCTCGGCCAGGTACTGCTGCTCCATGGCGTACCCGCTCCGGTAGTAGTGGTGCGTGTACATCCGCACGCCGGTCAGGGAGCCCTCCACCCGCGTCGCGAAGCGACGGTCCCGCGTCAGGGGAAGGTCTACCCCGGCCAGGAGCGCCGCCTCGTCCGTGAGCGAACTCCAGACTCTCCGGTAGTCGAAGTCCGTCATGGTGAAGTCCCAGAAGAGTGACATGCCGTTCCACTCCGGGATCTGGAGCCGCATGTCGAAGCCGATGTACTTGTCGGTGAAGTCGTAATCGTCCTCGGTCTTGAAGATGTCCGGGATGATCAGGATGTCGAGGAGGTACTCGACGAAGGTCCCCTCCGGAGCACCCTCACCCCCGCCCAGGGCGTTCACCTTCAGCCCGAGCTCGAGCCGCTCCCAGGGGAGGATCGCGAACCGGTACCCGTAGAACTTGGTGTTGGGGAAGTGCTGCTCCGGGCCGAGATCGGCGAGGTAGAACGAGAGCCGGGTCGGTCCCAGGTACCGGAAGATCCAGGGCAGGTGGAGGACCCGATCGTTGCGGACCCGGATCATGTCCAGGGGGCGGGCGTTGCTCGAGGCCGTCGCGCTGCTGTTCCACGCCGGGCCGTAGTACATCTCGTCCCGACCGACGGTCAGCTCCACGTTCCAGAGGGTCCCACGCAGGTAGGCCCGCTGCAGCTGGAGCTCGGCCTCGGAGGACGCGTCGCCCCGCGGGCTGGAGAGCGTGACACGGGGCTGGAGATGAATCGCCAGGTGGTCCGTGAAGTTGCCCGTCAGAGGTGCGGCGAACTCCAGGGTGGCGCCATCCACGCGCGGCCGGCCCTCGAAGTTGGCCACCAGGGGATTGAGCCGGGCGTCCACCCCGCCGAGCCCGCTGTCCAGCGCGTCCCTCCAGGGAGACTCCAGGTAGAGCCCGTTGAGCTCCGACCATCCGGCCCAGACCCGGGTGAATCCGTCGCCATCATCCGACTGGAGCCGTGAGATCTCGGCGCCGAACTCCCGCTTCAGCCGATCCAGCGCCTCCGATGCGAAGGGACGCCACCCCTCGGAGGTCTCCCGGGTATTCAGGCGGTCCTCCGCCGCGATGGTCATGCGGGCCGCTTCGATCCGGGTGATCGGCCGGTCCGAAATGACGAACTCGGGGATGAGGCCGACCGAGGCCAGGGCGTTGAGGTCCCCGTAGGCCGGATCGTTCGAGGGCACGCTCACGGCGGCCTGACCCGCACCGCGGAGCGGAGAGGACAGCACCAGCAGCAGCGCGAGGAGGATGTGCTGGGCAGAGACTCGAGGCATTCGTGTCATTCCGTGCTGGCGAGATCCGTTGGGCACCAAACTAAGCGAATCGGATCGCCGGGGGGATGACCCGCCGGCTCCCCCGCTTCGATGAGTTCGGGTATTATGCCGACCATGTCCAGTGTCCACCTCTCCATCGATCTGGAGCACGACTGTCTGCCCTATCTCGGGACCCGCAGAGGGCTCGACGAGGGTATGTCCCGCTTGCTGGATCTCCTGGCGGACCTCCGCGTGACGACGACCGTCTTCTGCACGGGTACGGTGCTGGAGGAGAGGCCGAATCTCGTCACGCGCGTCGTCGACCTGGGACATCGCCTCGGCTGCCACAGCCTGACCCATCCGAACTTCGGACGGCTGGGCGCTCGGGAGGCCGAGGCGGAGATCGGGGAAGCGATCGCTCGGCTGCGTGAGGTGGCGCCGGTTCGGTCGTTCCGGGCTCCGTACCTGACGTTCCCTGATCGCTTCGTGCCGATCCTCGCGGCCCATGGCGTGGAGCTGGACAGCTCCCAGGCCCGGTACAAGCCACGGACTCTCCGCGGGCACCCCGACAGCCCTGACCTGATCCGGGTGCCGGCCTCCGTGCCCCCGTCGCTGCTGCGAGCACCCGGGATCGTCCGGGATCGGATTCTCGGCCGACTCTCGGACCCCGTGGTCCTCTTCGTGCACCCCTGGGAGTTCGTGGACTTCCGGGACGCGCGGATCCCCTGGGATTCCCGTTTCGGGACCGGGGACGGGGCGCTGGATGCCCTTCGCGAGGTCGTGGGTGTGTTCCGCGGGCTCGGCAGGGAGTTCGCGCCGCTAGAGACCCTGCTGCCGTCAGGCGAGGGCGCGTAGCTCGTCCTCGTCCTCCGGAAGCTCGAGGCCGGCGTCCCGGTAGAGGTCCAGGTACTCCCTCACGACCACGGACCAGTCCCAGCGCGAGGGACGCTTGCGGTTGGCCGCCGCCATGGCTTCCCGCTCCCGGGGGTTCCGGATCAGCCGCAGCAGATGCGTCACCATCTCCTGGTCCCCACCCGACAGGAGGCCGTTCACCCCGTGGGTGACGAACTCCTTCACCCCGCCCTGCGCCATGGCCACGACCGGGACCCCGGCGGCTCTCGCCTCAAGCGCGGCGATCCCGAAGGACTCCAGGAACGAGGGCAGCACGAAGATGTCGCTGGTGTGATGGAGATCCCGGATCTCCTCCCGGGAGAGATGACCCCGGAGCTGAACCACGTCGCCCAGGCCGCGTCTCCGAATGGATCGCTGGACGAGGGCGGCCTCGTCGCCGGCTCCGACCAGCACCAGTTCGAGCCGCGTGCCGAGGGGGAGTCGTGATCGGACCTGCTGAATGATCCGCATGAGCGGAAGCGGACGCTTCCGCGGCTGCAGCCTCATGACCGAGACGATGCGGACGAGCTTCGGGTCTCCCGACCCGATGCGCCCGGTCCGCGGTCGCCAGAAATCAACGTCGGTGGCGTTGGGGATGGCCCGCATCCGGGGCGGACCCTGGAGAAGGGCATCCATCTCTCCGGCCACTTTCCTGGACACGCCGGTGAACTGCGCCCGCCAGCTGCGCCAGCCGATGGCCAGGTCCAGGGCCTTCAGCGGGAGTCGGAAATGCCGGAGTTCGGAGTGGAAGGAGACCACGGTGGGGAGTCCCAGGGACTCCCCCCAGGACGCTCCGGCCCACGCGGTGGGGCAGATGATGCTGCCCTGGGCGTGAACCAGGTCGAAGTGGTGGTCCTGCAGCACGGTCCGGATCCGCCGGAGCCCCAGCGGCGAAGAGAGGAAGTTGAAGATCGGCGCCCGGAAGCCGGAGAGGTGATGGACCGGTACGCCCCCGCGGATCCGGGGGCCGGGAATCGGGGTCAGGACCCTGGCGTCGATCCCGCGCACTCTCAACTGGTTCGCCAGGTCCCTTACGAGGTACTCCACGCCCCCGATGCGGGGGAGGAACCAGTCGGAGACTAGGGCGACCCTGGGCGCCCCCGCGGGAATTGGAAACGCCGGCTCCGAGGTCTCAGGCGTTTCCGATGCCTCGCTCACCCGCCGAAATCCACCTCGGGCACGTCGCGTGCCTCGTCTTCCACTTCGAAGAAGTCCCGCTCCCTGAAGCCGAATGCCCGGGCCAGGAAGCTGGTCGGTACCGTTTCGGTGCGGGTGTTGTAGTCCCGGACGACGGCGTTGTAGTAGCGCCGCGCGTTCGCGATCGTGGTCTCCAGCTCCATCAGCGTGTCCTGGAGCGATCGGAAGTTCTCCGAAGCCTTGAGGTCCGGGTAGGCCTCGGACAGGGCGAACAGGGACTTGAGTGCCCCGGACAGCATGTTTTCGGCGGCGCCCTGGGCCGCCGGGCCGGTGGCCGTCATGGCGCTGTTCCGGGCCTGGATCACCGCTTCCAGCGTGTCCTTCTCGTGGCCCGCGTACCCCTTTACCGTCTCCACGATGTTGGGGATCAGGTCGTGTCGGCGCTTCAGTTGCACGTCGATGTCGGCCCAGGCCGCGTCCACCTGTCGGCGGAGTCGGACCAGGCCGTTATACGCACCGACACCCCATGCGATGATGGCGGCCGGGATGATCAGTTCCCACATCGGATCCTCCTCGTCGGGCGAACGGGCTGGAAAATGGGGCTCGTCCAGAATACCTCTTCGTCGTTCCCTCTGCCAAGCCGTCCAGTGTCGATCCGGCGACGGCGGGCGGGGTATCTCGATTACGAAGCGGCCGTCCCCGGATCTTCATGCCGAATCCCGGAAACCCGGCCCCGCCGGTTTGCCCGCGCACCCCGCCTTTTCTAACTTTTTCGCTCTGATTCCAGACCCCGCACGGGAGAGTCCGAGGCGCCGACCCGGCTCTCCCCTTTTTGCCAAGAGGTGGATACGGTGGCCGAAGAAACCAAGTTCGATCTGATCATCATCGGCAGCGGCCCGGGAGGGTACGTTGCGGCCATCCGGGCTGCCCAGCTAGGGATGAACGTGGCGTGCGTAGAGGCCGAAGAACTCGGTGGTGTTTGCCTGAACATCGGCTGTATCCCCACCAAGGCCATGCTCTCCAGCGCGTTCCTCGTGAACGAGATGAAGGACGCCTCCAAGCACGGGATCTCTGCCGAGGGTGTCACCTTCGACCTCGGGCCCGCCCAGGAGCGGAGCCGGGGCGTAGCGGCCCAGATGGCCAAGGGGATCGGCTTCCTGTTCAAGAAGAACAAGGTCACCCACGTCCAGGGATACGGCCGTCTGCTGGGCGGCGGGAAGGTGGAGGTCACCGCCGCGGACGGCGGGACGTCCACTCTGGAGGGAGCCCACATCATCCTGGCGACGGGCTCGCGGCCCCGGAGTCTCCCCTTCCTCGAGATCGACGAGGACAGGGTCCTCTCCTCCACCGGCGCTCTGTTCCAGACCTCCGCGCCCGGGAGCATCTTCATCGTCGGCGCCGGGGCCATCGGGATGGAGTTCGCCGACGTCTTCAGCGCCTACGGGTCGAAGGTCACCATCGTCGAGGCTCTGGACCGGATCCTCCCGCTGGAGGACGCCGAGGTGTCCAAGTTCATGGAGCGCACCTACAAGAAGCGCGGCATGGACATCCACACGGGCGCGATGCTCGAGGGCGCCGAGGTGACCGACTCGGGCGTGAAGGTCTCGTTCAAGGACGCCAAGGGTGAGGTGCACGAGCTGGAGGTGGACAAGGTCCTCCTGTCCGTGGGACGCCAGCCCAACACCGAGGACGTGGGCCTGGACGCGGCCGGCGTGGCGCTGGACGACCGCGGATTCGTCGGGGTGGACGCTCAGATGCGGACCAACGTCGAAGGCATCTACGCCATCGGTGACGTGGCCGGAAAGCAGCTCCTGGCACACAAGGCCAGCCACGAGGGCATCGCCTGCGTGGAGCACATCGCCGGCGAGGGCCACCACACGGTGGACTACGACAACGTGCCCAACTGCACCTACTGCCACCCCGAGGTCGCTTCCGTCGGCCTCACCGAGGAGCAGGCGAAGGAGCAGGGCTTCGACATCGAGGTCGGGAAGTTCCCCTGGGTCGGCATCGGCCGTGCGGTGGCCGCGGGCCATGCCGAGGGCTTCATCAAGGTGATCCGGGACAAGGAGTACTCCGAGATCCTGGGCGCGCACATCGTCGGACCGCACGCGACCGAGCTCATCGCCGAGTTCGTCATCGGTCGACACCTGGAGTCCACGGTGGAGGAGATCGAGCGGGCGATCCATCCGCATCCGACCCTCTCCGAAGGTGTGGCCGAGGGAGCCCTTGCCGCACTGGGGCGCCCCATCCACGTCTGATCGCCATGCTGTGGATCCCGGCCGGTCTGTCGCTGGTCATGGGCCTCTGGGCCCTGTGGTCCGCTGAACCTGAAGAGCGGCCCCGACTCCTGGTCGGGGCCGCTTTCGTGCTTCTGGCCGTGGAGGGCTTCAACGTGGCTCTCCCGATGTGGCGGTACGTGTTCCTCCCGGATCGGATGGTGGTACGGGTCATCTGGTGGCTGGGGTTCGCGGGTGGCGGCGCGCTGTGGCTGGGAGGGGTGTCGAGGCTGCGCTGGACCGACGGTCCGGCGGCCGAAGGTGCTGGGGAGCCGGGTGAGGTAGCGTCACTGACGGCGCGCGGGGCCCAGCGGGACATTCTGAGCCACTTTGTGGTGGGGGTGGCGTGGCTGATCGTCATGCTGGCCGCCTCGGCCTGGGTACCCGGAGGGCCCCGGCTCAACACCCTCCGAACCGCTTCGACCCCGTGGATGGCCCTGGTGCCGGTTGGGATGCTCCTTTGGACGGTCACCGTGCCTCACTTGGCCCGGGTCGGGCGGCGGGGTGGCGGGGCAGGGTGGACCGTTGGGGGTGGAGTTGCTGTGGCGGCCGCCTGGGCGCTGGTGTCCTGGGGCACTGTGGCCTCCGTCACACCTCGGATCCGTGATCTCCCCGGAGTCCTGCCGTCGCACGCCGAGTCCATCCAGCTCTTTGGCTACCCGACCCCGGAGTCACTGGCGAAGGCGGACCCGACAGACCTCATCCGGTCGGTGCCGGCGGTGCCGGAGGAGGAGCTCGAACGGGTTCGCGACGTGGCCCGCCTTGCCATGCACAGAGGCATGGGGACCCGGTTCAGCCGGGCGCTGGCGGCGCTGGAGATCGGGTCTCCGGAGGAGCTGGCGAACTGGGACGAGGGTCACCTGGTGGGTGCCCTGAACTCCGTCGAGGCAAGCCCGCCTCGACGGGCTTGGGTCAGGAGCTGGCTCACCCCCTGAGCCGGTGTCCGATCCCCGGTGTGCCGCGCGGGCCCCACCCGCGGCAACTGCGGTTCGTTTCTTGCTGAGACATTTCAAAAGTCGAGCATCGTCTCGAGGAACCCGACCCGCGGGATCCATGTCATGGTCCGTCCGCGAGTCGTGGTCCTCGGGATACCACGCCGCCGGAGGGCACACGGTGAGTGATCTGGCCCTGGATAGCCCGGGCATCGATACGCCTGCGGCCCGGACGTGGAGCGAAGACGAGGAACGGAGTCTCAGGCTCTGGATCGCCCTCGCTCGCGCCTATGCCACTTTTTCTCGAGCAGTTGCGACGAAGGTCGCGGATTACGACCTCACGGTCCCCCAGTTCGGAGTTCTGGAGGCCCTGTACCACCTGGGGCCACTCTCTCTGGGAGAGCTTGCAGACAAGCTGCTGGTCACCGGCGGGAACGTCACCTACGTGATGGATCGGCTGGAAGAGCACGGCTGGGTCCGGCGAGAGCGGTCCGGGGAGGATCGCCGGGTCGTGAAGGCCAAGCTCACGCCACAGGGTCGGGCTCTGATCGCCGAGGTCTTCCCCGGCCATGCGGCATTCATCCAGGGGCTGGCGGCTCATCTCAGCGCCGCCGAGCAGGATGAGTTGCGCCGGCTTCTCAAGCAGCTCGGAAAAGGGATCCCCGCCGAGCACTGAGCCCGACGGGGACATGTTCGGGGTCCGCGGCTCTCAGGCCGCGACCCTGAATCCGGGTCGGTTCGTCAGCCGGCCAGTTCCGCCTCCACGTCGATCCCCCGGATCTGCAGAATCCGCAGCACGGCCTCTCCGATCTTGTTGTTGGGGGTGGACGCTCCGGCCGTGATCCCGAGTTCGAACGGCCCCTCCGGGAGCCAGTCGGAAAGCGTATCCTCCGGGGCGTCCGCGGCGAGGACGGGTTTGTGGTGGATCTCCCCGGTCTCCACGTCGATGCGGGACGCGTCCGAGACGTGGTACGTGGTCGTGTACTCCCTGCACATGTGAGCGAGATGGTTGGTGTTGGACGAGTTGTACCCCCCGATGACGATCATCACGTGCGGCGGATCCTCCATCATCTCCTTCACCGCGTCCTGACGCTCCTGGGTGGCCGAGCAGATGGTCCCGAACGAGCGGAAGTTCTCGGCCGCGTACTCCTCGCCTTTCCCGTCCACCATCGCCTTCCGGATCCGGGCGCCGATGGCGAGGGACTCGTTGGCAAGCATGGTGGTCTGGTTGGCCACGCCGATCTGGACGAGGTCGACCGCGGGGTCGAAACCGGGTGACGACTTGACCTCGAAGTGCTCCCGGATCTTCTCCGCCGGCCAGGCGTCGGGTTTGCCCTCGATGAAGTCGCACAGGATGAGGGCCTCGTCCATGTTCCGGACGATGACGTACTTTCCCTCCGGGTGCTTCATGGCCTGCGATGCGGTGGCCCGTGACTCCTCGTGGGTGTACTTCCCGTGGATCACCGCGGTAAACCCGTCGCGGGCGTAGCTCTCGACTCGCTTCCACACCACGAGGACCGATCCGCAGGTCGTGTCCACCAGGACCGCGCCGGTCTCCTTCAGCGTCTCGAAGTCGTCCTTCGTCACGCCGAACGCCGGAAGGATCACCACGTCCTCGGGCGTGACCTCGGTGAAGTCGAACTCGCCCTCGGGGGTCGGATACAGGGACTCGATCCCCATCTCCTGCATGCGCTGGTTCACATGCGGATTGTGGATGATCTCTCCCACGAGGAAGATCCGCTTGTCGGGGAACTTGTGCCGGGTCTCGTACGCGTAGTCCACGGCCCGGTCCACGCCGTAGCAGAACCCGAACTCCTGGGCGAGGCGGACCGTCACGTCGCCGAAGGTGTCCGTGTACGCCCGCGACCGGATCCGCTCCACGAGGGCGGACTGGTACTCGGAATCGATGAGGGGCCTGACTTCGGCTTTGAGGCCGAAGCCCTTCCGGAAATAGGTCTGTTCCATGGATCTTGATCTCTGGTCGACGGTCCGGTGCGAGGGACCGGGGCTGAGCCCGCAGCAAAGATAACCCGCAGAGCGCCGGTTGTGCCCGGATCCGTCGCCCCGGTGCGCGGGTATCAGCCGGAAGCCCATATCCACCTGAAAACCCTGGGGGTCCCGTGCTGGGTCGCCTGTTCATGCTGTTCATCCTGGTTCCCATGGTGGAACTCCTCCTCCTGATCCAGCTGGGTCAGATGGTGGGCCTCCTTCCGACCCTGGGGCTCATCGTGCTCACGGGGGCGATGGGTGCCATGCTGGCTCGACGGGAGGGCTTTCGGGCGTTCTCCAGGTTTTCGGAGACGATGGCCCGGGGGGAGCTTCCGGCGGACGCGGCTCTGGATGGTCTGGCCATCCTGGTGGGTGGCGCGTTCCTGCTGACGCCGGGGATCATGACCGACCTGGTCGGGTTCTCACTGCTCCTCCCTCCCATTCGCGCCGGGTTCAAGCGCAGACTGGTGGCCAGTGCGCGGCGGCGTATGGAGGCCGGAGCGCTCCGGATGCAGGTGTACGGCTTCGAGAACTGGCAGAACCAGGGCATGTGGGACGCGCCGCAGGCCGGACCGGACGGTGGCCCCCCGGGGCCCGGGGCGGACGGCGATCCGCACCGTTACGGACCGTCCCATCCGGGGGCGCAGGATCCCCGGTCGTTGGATCCCCGCGAGATCGTCGTCCCCCCGCCGGGCCAGGAGGACTGACGCCTCCATGGCCGGGCTGCGGACCACCGCCTAGGTTCCCGCCCGGGCGCCGCCCTCCCCCGCCACGAACCCATTCACGGTCCACTCCCGAGTCCCATGTCCGACTCCGCTCCCCGCACCGCGTCCCCATTCCTCAAGTCCCTTCTCAGCGCTCCCGGGCCGTCCGGCTTCGAGGCCCGCGCGGCGTCGGTCTGGCGGGCGGAGGCCGAAGGCTTCGCGTCCCGGGTCTGGACCGATGTCATGGGCAACTCGGTGGCCACGGTGAACGAGGGCGGTGGACCCCGCGTCATGCTGGCCGGCCACATCGACGAGATCGGGCTCCAGGTGACCCACATCGACGACGACGGATTCCTCTTCGTCGATCAGATCGGAGGCTGGGATCCCCAGGTGCTGGTCGGCCAGCGGGTGACGATCCTGGGGCGCTCGGGGGACGTTCCGGGGGTCATCGGCAAGAAGCCCATCCACATCATGAAGCCCGAGGAGCGGGAGAAGCCCTCCAAGCTCAGGGACCTGTGGGTGGACGTGGGCGTGTCCTCCAGAGAGGAGGCGGGGGAACTGGGGCTGCGGGCCGGTGATCCGATGGTGCTGGCAGCGGAACTGGTGGAGCTGGCCAACGGGCGCATAGCGTCCAGGGCCATCGACAACCGGATCGGGGCCTTCGTGGTCCTCGAGGCGCTGCGGCTTCTGGCGGAGGACCCGGGCCAGGCGTGCACCATGGCGGTGGCCACGGCCCAGGAGGAGATCGGGTACAGCGGAGGGGGTGCCCGGGCCAGCGCGTTCGCCCTGGAGCCGGATGTGGCCCTCGTGGTGGACGTGACCTTCAGCACGGACCATCCGGACCTCGAGAAGCGAGAGCTGGGTGAACACGTCATCGGGGGAGGCCCGGTTCTCTCCAGGGGATCCGCGGCTCATCCCATGGTGTTCGATCGCCTGGTCGAAGTCGCCGAGGCCGAGGACATCCCCCACACCTACCAGGCTTCGCCCAGGGCCACCCGCACCGACGCCGACGGGATCTTCCTCACCCGCGCGGGGGTCCCCACGGGCCTCATCTCCGTTCCGAACCGCTACATGCATTCCCCCAACGAGGTCGTCAGCGTGGAGGATCTCCACCGGGCCGCGCAGCTCATGGCCGCGTTCGTCCGAAGCCTGGATGGGAACTCGGACTTCACTCCGCGGTAGGCTTCCAACCCGGGGTGTGTCTCAGGGCACCCCCAACGGGGTGAGGTGTAGTTCATCTCAGAAGCGGGATCTCCGTGCCGGACCCCCCACCCCGGGGGTGCTCTACGGGCGGAGGAGCGAATAGACGGGAGTGACCGGGATGTTGGACGCAGGAGCACTGGTGGAGGAGTTGAGCCAGCTGCAGGAGGGGGGATTCCTCTCCGATGCCATGCTGCGCCTGGCCGTGAAGACCATCGAGCGAGCCGACGCTCGATTCGACTGGGTCGGCGTGTACCTGTTGAACGATGAGGGTACCGAGTTGTGGCTCCACAACTATGTGGGCTCGGCGACGGAGCACGCCCGGATTCCGGTGGGCACCGGGGTCTGCGGCCGGGCCGTGGCCGAGGGCACGAACCTCCGCATCGACGACGTGAGCGCCGAGGAGAACTACCTGGCCTGCTCGCCGACGGTGGAGTCCGAGCTCGTCGTTCTCATTCGTGACGGCGATCGGATCTTCGGCCAGATCGACATCGACAGTTCCGACGAGGCCGCGTTCAAGGAGGAGGACGAGCAGGTCCTCGGAATCGTCGCGGCGAAGCTCGCTGAGCAGCTGGCAATCGAGAAGGCCCGGTAGGGCACGGTGGCAGGATCGGTGACGGGGCCCCGGGTCGTCCAGGCGGACAACCCGGGGCCCTTCACGTTCGACGGCACCTGCACCTGGCTGGTGGGGGAGCGCGAAGTCGCGGTCATCGACCCGGGCCCGGATCTGGCGGCACATCGGAGCCGGATCCTCGAGGCCGTCGAGGATGCGGTGGCGGTCCATGTGCTTCTCACCCACGGGCACGGGGACCACGCCGGCGGTGCGGAGGCTTTGGCCGCGGCTCTGGGGGTCGAACTCCGCGGTTTCGGCGCCTCAGCCCGTCCCTTCGGTGAAGGCGAGGCGATTCTCACGGACCACGGCCGGCTCGTGCCGATGGAAACGCCGGGGCACACCCGCCACCACTACGCGTTTCACTGGCCCGAGCACCGTGGGCTGTTTTCGGGTGACCTGATCCTGGGCCGGGGAGACACCACCTGGGTGGCGGAATACTCCGGCTGCGTGGCCGACTACCTCGACAGCCTGGACCTGGTGGACGGCCTGGAGCTGGACGCTGTCTTCCCGGGGCACGGGCCGGTGGTGGAGGACGTGGCCGGTGCGGTTGCCCGCTACCGGGCCCACAGGCTCGAGAGGGTCGAGCAGGTCCGCGTTGCGAGGAGGGCGCGGCCGGGCGGCTCGGCGGAGGAGATCTTCGACCTGGTCTATGGCGTTGAGGTGCCGGAGGGGCTGCGCGGCGCGGCCATGCAGAGCCTCCGGGCCATCGTGGCTCATCTCGACGGGGTCCGCGACACCGATCTCTAGGCCGGGGCCTCGGCTGCACCGTCCATGGCGTCGGACCGGTTGCCGGGGGCGGCTGACTCTCCGAATCTAGGGGTTCGAACCCGCAGCTCACCGCTGACGCCTGAGCTCGCTCCGGCCTGCCCTCGGATCCGCACCCATGTCCGCGCCACCTCTCCCAGACTCGATCCAGCGAGAGCTGCGGGCCATCGTGGGCGACGAGGGTCTGATCACCGACCCCAGGAAGCTCCTCGTCTACGAGTCGGACGGCCTCACGGCCTACCGGATGGCCCCTCGAGCGGTGGTCCTCCCCCGGGACACGGAAGAGGTCCGTCGGGTGATGGTGATCCTGGCCCGCGAAGGCGTACCCGTGGTGCCCCGGGGAGCCGGGACCGGTCTCTCCGGGGGATCCCTGGCCGGTGAGGACGCGGTGACGGTGGCCACCACCCGGATGACGAGGATCCTCGACCTGGACCCGGTGGACCGTCTGGCCGTGGTGCAGCCCGGTGTGCTGAACGCCCACCTCTCCAGGGCCGCGGCGCCGCACGGGCTCCACTATGCCCCGGATCCCTCGTCACAGACCGCCTGCACCCTGGGCGGGAACGTGGCCGAGAACTCCGGCGGACCCCACTGCCTGAAGTACGGGGTGACGTCCCGGTACGTGACCGGGCTCACGGTGGTGCTTCCCGACGGGTCGGTGGTCGAGCTGGGTGGCGCCGGCCGGGATCTGCAGGGGCTTGACCTCGTGGGGCTGTTCGTGGGGTCCGAGGGATGCATGGGCATCGCAACCGAGATCGAGGTCAGCCTGGTACCGGTACCCCGGGGAATCCGCACCATGCTCGGGATCTTCGACGAGTTGGAGGATGCCGGTCGGGCCGTGACCGAGATCATCTCCACCGGGCTTCTTCCGGCGGCCCTCGAGATCATGGACGGCGAGACGATCCGGGCGGTAGAGGCCTCCGTGTTCGCCGCCGGATACCCCACCGACGCCGGCGCCGCCCTCGTGGTGGAGTTCGACGGCGTCGAGGAGGGCCTGGACCGCGACCTGGACCGGGCGGAGGCGTGCTGCATGGGCTCGGGGGCCCGGGAGGTGCGGCGAGCGTCGGCCGCGGAGGAGCGGGCCGCGCTCTGGAAGGGCCGGAAGAAGGCATTCGGCGCCATGGGGCGCATCGCACCGGATCTGCTGGTGCAGGACGCCACGGTCCCGCGCACACGCCTACCGGAGGTGCTCCGACGGATCTCGGAAATCGGGACTCGGTATCGGCTGCGGGTCGCCAACGTGTTCCACGCCGGTGATGGAAACCTCCATCCCAACATCCTGTTCGATCGACGGGACGCCGAGGAGCTCGAGCGGGTCGAGGCGGCGTCGAAGGAGATCATGCAGGTCTGCGTCGACGCCGGCGGGACCATCACGGGCGAGCACGGGGTGGGGATCGACAAGCGGAAGCACATGGGGCTGATCTTCAACGACGTGGTTCTCGCGGCGATGTCGGAGGCCCGCAGGGCGTGGGATCCGGAGGAGCGCATGAATCCGGGGAAGGTCCTGCCATGAGCGCCGGTTCGGACCCCCGCGTCGTCCAGCCCGAGTCCACCGAGGAGGTGGCCCACATTCTCCGGGAGGCCACGGCCGCCGGACAGCGCGTGCGCGTGGGACGGGGGAGCCTCGCCGGCTGGCCCGACCGCGACCCGCCGGACCTGGTGATCTCCGCCGACCGCCTGACCCGGGTGGGCATCTACGAGCCCGCCGACCTCACCGGGGAGTTCGGAGCCGGGATCACGGGTGGGGGCCTTCGGGAGCTGACCCAGCCCAACGGACAGTGGCTGCCGCTCGATCCCTGGAACTGGCAGGCGGCCTCGCTCGGGGGGCTGGTGGCCATGGGTCGGGGCGGGCTCGTGGAGCCGCTCTACGGCGCACCCCGAGACCTGGTGCTCGGGCTCACGCTGGTCACGGGGGATGGCAGGATCCTCGAGCTGGGTGGCCGGGTGGTGAAGAACGTGGCCGGGTTCGACCTGGTGCGTCTGGCCGTGGGGAGCCGCGGCGTCCTGGGGGTGATCACCCGGATCTCGATCCGTTTCTTCCCTCTCCCCGAGTCGGATCGGCTGGTTGAGGTGAGGGGGGCCGCCCCGGCGGACCTGGAGGAGGCGGAGCGGTCCGTCCAGAGCAGCATGCTGCCTCTGGCCGGCGTGATCACGGGTACGAGGCCGGGGTCGGAGCCGGTCCTCCGGGTTCGGCTTCAGGGGAACCGGGAGCCGGTGGCCGCACAGGAGCGGGAGCTGCTGGACGACCTCGGCCCGCAGCGAGCGTCTTCGGGCCCCTGGGTCGGGGATGATCCGAGCGGCCCGAACGGCGGGGACGGCATCCACCTGCAGATCCGCACCCGGCCGAGCCGGCTGGCGGAAGTCAGAAGCCGCGCCCTGGACGAGCTGGGCCCGTGGGGCCCGGAGACGGACAGCCATGTGCTGACCGGTCGATTGGATGTGCGGCTGGGGAGTGCGGACGATACCGAGGCCTTCGGCCGGGCGGTCTCGTCGCTCCGGAGTGAGGTCGAGATGCTGCGCGGATCGCTCGTGCTGGATCGGGGGCCGGCCGCCGTCCTGGCTCAGGTGGGGGCCATGGGTGGGGCTGGGCCCGGAGGGGGGCTCATGGCCAGATTGAAGGCGCAGCTCGATCCCGGGGGGACTCTCGGACCCGGGCCCTTTTCCCTGGAGGACTCATGACGGTGGAGCCCGGCTCGGCGCCGGAGCTGGACCTGTACGCTGACTCCGCGTCGGCCGAGGACGGCGGCACGGAGCGCCAGCCGACCCGCGCCGCCCAGCCCGAGTCCGTGACCGCTCAGCCCGAGCCGCTCCCGCAGATCGACGTCTACCGACCGACCGACGGCTCTCGCCTGGGGAGCGTGCCCGTTCAGTCGGGGACGGAGGTACGGGCGGCCGTGGAGCGGGTGCGAGCCGTCCAGCGGGGCTGGGGAACGCTGGCGCCCCAGGACCGGGCCCGGCGGATGGAGCCGCTCCTCACGGTCATGCGGGACCGGGCCGAGGAGATCGCGGACGTGATCCAGGCCGAGACCGGAAAGCCCCGAGGCGAGGCCCTGGCCGAAGTGGCCGTGTGCCTGGACCTGATCCGGTACTACCGCAGGAACGCCTCCCGGATTCTCCGGACCCGCCGCGTGCCCACCGCCTGGATGTTCTGGAAGTCCGGCCGGTTCACCTGGGAGCCCTTCGGAGTGGTCGGGGTGATCGCACCGTGGAACTACCCCCTGATCCTCTCTCTGGATCCGACCGTCACGGCTCTCTTCGCCGGGAACGGGGTGGTCCTCAAGCCATCCGAGTACACGCCCTTCACGGGCCTGTTCGTGGCCGAGCTGTGCCGGGACGCAGGCCTCCCCGAGGGGCTGGTGGAGGTGGTGACCGGAGACGGACCCACCGGGGCCGCCCTCGTGGAAAGCGGGGTGGACAAGGTTCACTTCACCGGGAGCACGGCGACGGGCAGGCGAGTGATGGGCATGGCCGCCCGCAGCCTCACCCCGGTGACCATGGAGCTCGGTGGGAAGGACCCGGCCATCGTCCTGGAGGATGCCGACCTGGAGCGGGCGGCCCGGGGCATCGTGTTCGGGGGGTTCTACAACGCCGGCCAGACCTGCGTCTCCACGGAGCGCGTCTATGTCGTGGAAACGGTGTTCGAGCCCTTCGTTCGCAGAGTGGTCGAGCTGACGCGACAGCTTCGGACCGGGGCCGGGCCGGGCGCGGACCGCGACGTGGGCCCGATGGCCCATGAGGCCCAGGCCGGAATCGTCGAGACCCATATCCGGGACGCGGTGGCCAGGGGCGCCCGCGTGGTCATCGGAGGGGAACGCTCCGATCCCACCTCGCCCTTCATCGAACCCACGGTCCTCGTGGACATCGCGCCCGGATCGAAGGTGCTGGAGGAGGAGACGTTCGGGCCGGTCCTCGCCATCGTCCGGGTGCGGGATGAGCAGGAGGCCATCGACCGGGCCAACGAGGGTTCCTACGGGCTCTACGCCAGCGTCTGGACTCGGCGCACGGAACGGGGTCGCCGCGTCGCCGGCCGCCTCAGGGCCGGAGGCGTGTCGGTGAACGACACCCTGAGCCACTACGCCATGCCCGCGCTCCCCCTTGGGGGGGTGGGCGACTCGGGCTTCGGGCGCACCCGGGGAGAGGAGGGTCTGCTCCAGATGAGCCGGTCCCGGTCTCTCTTCGTGGACCGCCTGGGGCTCCGGAAGGAGCTCTGGTGGTACCCCTACTCGGACTTCGACCTCCGGGTCTTCCGGAGTCTGATCGCCTGGAGGGGAACCCTGGGTCCGGCGGGCCTGTGGCGCGCGGTGCGGACGTTCCTGAAGCGGGGCGGGGGTGACGACGACGGGTCGGCGTCTCCGGACCGGGGGGGCGCCCACCGGCGTGACCCGGCCCATCCGCCGGACGGGGAGGGCCGGTGAGCCTCGCGCCACTCCTGGCCGCCCAGGAGGAACGACTCTCCCACTGCGTGCACTGTGGGTTCTGCCTTCCAGCGTGTCCCACGTATGTCCGTCTGGGGGACGAGAACGACTCCCCCCGCGGACGGCTCCACCTCATGCGAGCGGTGGTGGAGGGGCGGATGGACGTCGGCGACGACGCCTTCGTCACGCACATCGATCGGTGTCTCGGATGTCGGGGGTGTGAGTCCGTCTGCCCGTCGGGGGTGGAGTACGGTCTGCTCCTGGAGCAGGCGCGGGGGGAGATCGCCTCGGCCCGGGGCCTGGGGACTCTCACGCGCCTCCTGCTCTGGGTCTTCCCCCGGGGCTGGACCCTGGACGCGGGGCTGGCCCTGACCCGGCTCTTCCGCGGCACGCGAATCCCCGGTCTGCTGGCTCGGGTCCTTCCCTCCGGGGGTCTGCTCGGGATCGGTCGGTTCTCCATGGGGATGGTGGCGGGGAGTCGTCCGGGCGGATTCCGGGCCGCGCCATCGGTGCCGGACACGTCCGCAGTTCGTGGTGCCGGGTCGGATTGGCCGACCCCCGGCTCGAGAGGGCGCGTGGGCATGCTCACCGGCTGTGTTCAGCGGGGGCTGTTCGGCCGGGTGAACGTCGCGACCCGCCGGGTACTGGAGGCCAACGGGTACGAAGTGGTCGAGATCCGCGGTCAGGGCTGCTGCGGAGCCCTGCATGCCCACGCGGGTGATGTCGACGGGGCTCGCAGCCTGGCCCGCGCCAACCTCGCGGCGTTCTCCGCGGCCGACCTGGACCACGTGGTCGTGAATGCTGCGGGATGCGGTGCGGCCATGCGGGAGTACGGCCACCTCCTGGGGTCGGAGGAGGCGGAGGACCTGAGCCGGAGGGTCCGGGACGTCAGCGAGGTCCTGGCTGACGCGGGTCCGGTGCCGGGGGCTCCCCTTGAGCTCTCCGTGGCGCTGGACTCCCCGTGCCACCTGCTTCACGCGCAGAGGGTCACCGATGCTCCGCAGAAGATGCTTGCGGCCATCCCCGGCCTGGATGTCCGGATGCTGCCCGGCGCCGAGGAATGCTGTGGCGGCGCGGGGATCTACGGGATCACGCACCCCGACCTGGGCGGCAGGATCGGTGCCGACAAGGTGGACGACGTGCTGGGGTGCGAGGCCGCGGGGGTCGCCACCGGAAACCCGGGGTGCATGATGCAGATCGGGGCGGGGCTCCGAATGCGGGGCTCCGACCTTCCGGTCTGGCATCCCGTGGAACTGCTGGACGAGAGCTATCGGCGAGCCGGGTACCGGAGCGGGGGAGACTCCCATGCCTGAACTCCTGGGTCGCCGCATTCGCGATCACGTGGCGCGGATGAACGAGGACATGGTGGGATTCCTCATGGAATTCGCGACCATGGAAACGCCCACGACCGTCCCTGCGTCCCAGGACCAGGGGCTGTCATTCATGTCGACCGCCCTGGAGGAACTGGGATTCAGGACGCGTCGGCTGTCGGGCCGAGTCTCGGGTGGGCAGCTCCTGGCCGTACCGCGCCGGCGCGTGCACGGGGCTCCCCTGCAGCTCCTCCTGGGCCACTCGGACACCGTGTGGCCGCTGGGCACCCTCGAGCTGATGCCGGTGGTGCGGGAGGGCGGTCGGATCCGGGGGCCCGGCGTCTTCGACATGAAGGGCGGCCTGACCCTCGTCGTGTTCGCGCTGCGCGCCCTCCGGGAGTTGGGCCTCGAGCCCCCGCTGACCCCCGTGGTCTTCGTGAACACGGACGAGGAGGTGGGCAGCCCGGATTCGCGGCACCGGGTCGCGCACCTGGCCCGCCGCGTGGAGCGGGCCTTCGTCCCGGAGCCCTCGTTCGGTCCGGGCGGCGCGTTCAAGACCGCGCGAAAGGGCGTCGGTACCTTCGAGATCCGGCTGACGGGCAAGGCCGCTCACTCCGGCCTGGACCCGGACGGCGGGGCCAGCGCGGTGAACGAACTGGCGCACCTGATCCAGTCCCTCCACGGGATGAATGATCGCGAGGCGGGTGTCTCGGTGAACGTGGGAGTGGTGGAGGGCGGCACTCGCTCGAACGTCATCGCCGCGGAGGCGCGGGCCGAGGTGGACGTCCGGGTCCTGACCCTGGAGGAGGGACTCCGGATGGAAGAGAGGATCCGCTCGATCCGGCCCGTCACTCCCGGGGTCACGCTGGAGGTTCACGGAGGGGTTCGGATCCCTCCGGTGGAGCGTACGCCCAGAAACCGCGCGCTGTGGCACGCCGCCGTGGACGCGGGCGCCGAGTTCGGCGCCGAACTCACGGAAGTGGTATCCGGCGGAGGCTCCGACGGGAACACCACCAGCCAGCACACGGCCACCCTGGACGGCATGGGAATGGTGGGAGACGGAGCCCACGCGCCCCACGAGTTCATCGACGAGTCCTGCCTCGTCGAGCGGTGTACCCTCCTGGCGCGGCTGCTGATGCTGGAGTCCCTCGCGTGAGTTCCGAGGCCACCGTACTGGCCGGCGGACGCCCGGTCACGCTGCGGGCCCTGGCGGGGATGGCGGAGTACCGGGCGTGCGTGGCCCTCCAGGAGCTGACCTGGGGAGAGGGCTTCTCCGAACGGGTGCCGGTGTCGATCCAGAAGGTGAACGGGCGCATCGGAGGGGTCAACGGCGGGGCCTTCGACGAGAGCGGCGAACTCGTGGGGTTCGTGTTCGGGATGACCGGATTCGTGGACGGCGGCCCCGTCCACTGGTCGGACATGCTTGCGGTGCGGCCGGAGTGGCGGGGAACCGGTCTGGGCGTGGCTCTGAAGCTCTACCAGCGTGACGTGCTCCTGGAGGCCGGGGTGACCCGCATGCGCTGGACCTTCGACCCCCTTCAGTCCCGGAACGCCCACCTGAACTTCGCGCGGCTGGGGATCACCGGTCCCGAGTACGTGGTGGACATGTACGGGGTTTCCAACTCCCCCCTGCACAGTGGCCTGGGCACGGATCGGTTCGTCGCTCTCTGGGAGATGGATTCCGACCGGGTCCGGCGGCGGGTGGAGGGCGAGGGGCCGCCTGCGCTCCCGGAGGTGCCCAGGGCGTTCCCGGTGGAGCGGGGTCCCGAGGGCGTGCCGGTGCCGGGAGAGGGCGCGGTGCTCGGTGGCCTCCCCCACGGGGAGCTTCCACCGCCTCCGGACCCCGCGCTTCCCGGCCTGCTGGTTCCCGTCCCGGCCGACATCCACCCCCTCCAGATCCACCACACCGAGCTCGCGTTTCAGTGGAGGCACGCCACCCGGGCGGTGCTGGCCTCCGCGATCGCCGCCGGGTGGACCGCCACCGAGTTCTACCGGGGTGACCCCGCCTCCCACTATCTGCTGTCCCCGCCCCGATCCTGAACCACCGTCCCCGACCCCGGCGAGACCGTCACCACCATGCGCATCGAAACCATCGAACTCAGGGAGATCCAGCTCCGCCTCAGAGAGCGCTTCGAGATCAGCAGTGGGGCCATGCAGGACCGCAGGGTCCTCCTGGTCCGTCTGCAGGGCGGCGGAACCGAAGCCTGGGGGGAGTGCGTGGCCGCGGAGTCCCCGGGGTACTCCTACGAGACGGTGGACACGGCCTGGACGGTCCTGACGGACTACCTCGTTCCGCGGGTCCTGGACCGGGATCTGGAGGACGCCCGGGACCTGCTGTCGGGTGCTCCGTGGGTGCGGGGTCACCGGATGGCCAAGGCCGGACTCGAGATGGCCGGCTGGGGGCTGGAGGCCCGGCGCCGGGGGGTGGGCCTGGTGGAGCTGCTGGGTGCCGAGCGCCGCCCCGTTCCGGTCGGTGTAAGCATCGGCATCCAGCCCTCGAACGAGGCGTTGGTGGAGAAGATCCGGGGGTACGTGGACGAGGGGTACGCCCGGATCAAGATCAAGATCAAGCCCGGGCGGGACGTCGAGATGCTCCAGGCGGCCCGAAGCGCGTTCCCGGACACACCCCTGATGGCGGACGCCAACTCGGCCTACACGCTGGAGGACGTGTCCCGGCTCAAGGCGCTCGACGAACTGGGCCTGATGATGATCGAACAGCCCCTGGGCTACGACGACCTGCTCCAGCATTCGCGCCTCCAGGCGCAGCTGGACACCCCGATCTGCCTGGATGAGTCCATCCGCTCCGTGGGGGACGCGGAACTGGCCCTCGAGATCGACGCGGGCCGCATCATCAACATCAAGCCCGGCCGGGTCGGCGGGTTCGCCTCGTCCAGGACCATCCACGACCTGTGCGTCGAACGGGGTGTGCCCGTGTGGTGCGGTGGGATGCTGGAGTCGGGGGTGGGCCGAGCGTACAACGTGGCCCTGGCCACGCTCCCCGGTTTCGTCCTCCCCGGGGACATCTCCGCATCCCGGCGGTACTGGGAGGAGGACATCGTGGAGCCCGAGTTCGTGGTCGAAGACGGGGCCATGGCTCCTCCCGAGGGCCCCGGTATCGGCGTGCGCCTGAAGCGGGACATGGTCGAGGCGCTCACCCAGCGCGTGGAGGTCTACGGCCGATGAGACTCTCCGGTGCGTGGAGATCGGGGTGGAGAGGCTTCTCGCCGCTCCTCGTCGTCCTGGCTGGATCGGCCCTCTCGGCCTGCGTGGGAGGGGGAGGTCCGACGGATCGCGGTCCGGCGCCCGCCGGAACGGGATACGACTGGCTGCTCACGGGCGGAAAGGTGGTGGACGGAACCGGTAACGGGTGGTTCTTCGGGGACGTGGCTGTCGCGGGGGACCGAATCGTCGCCGTGGCGCCGGCGGGCCTGCTCGCGCCGGAAGCCGCGCGTGAGGTGCTGGACGTTTCCGGACTGGTCGTCGCGCCGGGCTTCCTCGACATGAACGGGCAGTCCGACTACTCCCTGCTGAGCGATGGCCGAGGCCTGAGCAAGCTCTACCAGGGGGTCACGACCGAGATCATGGGGGAGAACTCGACCCCCGCCCCACGCAACGAGCTCGTCACCGGTCCCCTGGATCCGTCCGACTCCCTGGCCGTCCGCCGGTCCAGGGACTGGCTTCGGTTCGGAGGTTGGCTGGAGGAGATGGAGGCCGGGGGCGTCTCGCTGAACGTGGCCTCGTTCCTGGGTGCGGCCACGGTTCGGCGCTACGCCATGGGTATGGCCGACCGGGAGCCTACGGCGGCCGAACTGGACACCATGCGCGTGGTGGTGCGGCAGAGCATGGAGGACGGCGCCCTCGGAGTTGCCAGCGGACTCATCTATCCGCCGGGAGCGTTCGCCGACACCGACGAACTGGTGGTGCTGGCGCGGGCGGCCGGAGAGATGGGTGGGATCTACATCTCCCACATCCGCAGCGAGTCCCGGGGTCTCCTGGGCGCACTGGACGAGGCCATCGAGATCGGATCGCGGTCCGGTGCGCCGGTGGAGCTGTACCACCTCAAGGCGGCGGGTGTCGAGAACTGGCCCCTGGCCGAGGCGTCCTGGGCCCGGATCGACTCCGCCCGCGCCGCCGGCGTGGACGTCAGCGCGACCATGTACCCGTACACGGCGGCGTCGACGTCCCTGACCGCCTGTCTGCCGCCATGGATGCAGGCCGATGGCCGACTCTTCGAGAACCTGCGGGACGAGGCGGTCCGGTCCCGTGTCCGCAGGGAGGTGGAGGCCGGGTCCGCGGACTGGGAGAACTGGTGCCAGCTCGCCACCCCCGGCGGAAGCATGATCGTGGGTGTGGGCGACCCCGAGCTGCGTCCCTACCAGGGGCGGATGCTGGCCGAGGTGGCGGAGGAGCGAGGGACGTCCTGGATCGACACCGCCATGGACCTGATCCTGGAGAACGACGGGGGGCTCGGCATGGTCTACTTCGCCATGAGCGAGGACAATGTCCGCGCGCAGCTCGCGATGCCCTGGATGAAGTTTGGAAGCGACTCCGGGGCCCGGGATCCGGCCGCGGCAACCAGCATGACCCACCCGAGGACCTACGGTACCTACCCCCGGATCCTGGGGATGTACGTCCGGGATCAGAACGCGCTCCCGGTGGAGGACGCCGTTCGGAAGATGACCTCGGCCGTCGCCGATCGAGTGGGCCTCAGGGACCGGGGGCAGGTGCGGCAGTCCTTCTTCGCCGATCTGGTCGTGTTCGACGAGAGCGCGATCCGCGAGAACGCCACGTTCACCGACCCGCATCAGCTCTCGTCCGGCGTGGTTCACCTCTTCGTGAATGGGGAACCGGTTCTGCGGGACGGGGAGTTCACCGGGGCATCTCCCGGCCGGTTCCTGCGGGGTCCGGGAGCGTCGGGTTCGCGCTGACCCACCTCGAGGTTCGCCGGGCGGCTTCAGTCCTGGTCTTGCTCCCGCTACCTGTCCCGGTCCCGGTCGGAATCCGGCTGCCCGTCATGGCTGAACGTCTCCGACCGGACCCGGACTCTCCGCACAGGTAGGCCCAGGGCCCGCACCAGCAGGCGCCCAAAGCCGTCCTCGACAGCGGCCTCGACGGGTTCCCCCGCTCCGACGGCGGTTCCCAGCTCCCCTCGCAGCCAGCGCTGTAACTCCTCCAGGTCGGAAAGTGAGAGGGTCTCCACCTCGACCCAGCCCAGGTAGTAGAACCTCCCGGACCGGGTTGGCCGGAGCGGGATGGTTACGGGACGGCTGAGAAGGTCCGTCGCCCCGAACAGATCGGGCGTAAGAGCGTCCATGGGCGGAGGGCCTTCTCCGACCACCCTCAGGTCTCGTGAGAGTGGATCCGGAACGATGTTCATCCGCCACTCGAAGACCCCCTCCTGGTCATCGAACAGCTCGTCCCGCCAGAGTTCCAGGCGGGCCCGGATCCGGAGGGGCAGCCCCGAATCCAGGGCATCTTCGAAGGAGCCCTCGTTCAGGATTCCGGCCAGGAGGAGTTCGGCCCCACCCGCGCCCTCCGATGCGGGTCCGAGGGTGACCGACGGGCGAGCGGAGTCCTGCGCCACGGCCGCCGAGCTGGCGACCATGGTCAGGAACAGGGCCAGGATTCCCCGGCCCACGCCGCGGAGACCCCGGGGGTTCATCGAATCCGGCCTAGAAGCGGTGCGAAAGCCGGACGAAGAAGTTCGAGCCCCCGTGGTCCCCGGTGAGCGGTGCCGCCCAGTAGACGCCCACCGAGCCCAGGAACACGCCGAGTCCGGCGTCCAGGAGGGTCTCCGTGTCCGCCCGCTCGTACCCGGCCGGGGACAGGTCCGAGGAGGCCCAGCCGCGGCCTCCGTTCATGAACACGGCCCACCCCGGGGTGAGGTCGATGACCGGGAGCCATCCGGTGCTGCTGCTGCCCACACCCAGGTTGGTGAAGAACGTCTGGCGTACCTCCACCTGGAACATGGCGATCCGGTCACAGCCGTACTGGTGGAACGCCGGGTCGGGCAGGTCCTCGCCCGGGATCGGTTTGCCCAGGACGGTGTCTCGGGCCTTGCAGTCCCCGTAGAAGAGGGAGTAGCCGGGTACCGATCCCTCACCCCCGAGGGCGTGCTGGTACTGGGCGGGTAAGGGCTCACCATCCAGGGTTCCGCCCAGCAGACCGCGCAGGTTCAGGGTGACCGACGGGGTGACGCGGTTGTACTTGCGGACGTCGAGGAAACCGGTGGAGAAGGACGGCTCGATGGACTGCGATGGGATCTGCTCCACGCCGTCCTGGTCCGGGTCGTCCGTGTACGGATCGCGGTATCCGGGATAGACCCAGGTCCCGGCCACCCCGAACCGGATGTGGCCGTCCAGCAGCCACCCCCCGGACGGGTGCCGCCGGTCGTTCCGCGTGTCCAGCTCGAGTCGGAGCCCCAGGGTCTGGTTCGATCCTTCGTTCACGAGGGGCTGAGGCCTCCAGGGGTCATCGTTTCCGGAGAAGGCCCAGGGGCTTCCCACCCGCCGGAACTGGTGGTCTTCGTCGCGATAGTCCAGGGTGGCGGTGAACCCCGTGTCCTTCGGCCGGTACCGCAGGTACGCGGACCAGCCCCGGAGAGAGACGTAGTCCCTGTAGTCGGTGTGGAGCAGGAAGGTCGCCAGTGAGGCTTCGAGGTCCGTAAGCCCCCAGGTCTCCAGGGGCTCCACCAGGTCGAAGAGCTCGGCTCCGATGGAGAACTCCTGGGTGCCACCGATCATCTGGTCGACCCGGACCTGGTAGCCCAGTTCGTCGGTGTCGAGGTTGAAGCCGGAGTCGGTCCGCCACAGTCCGAGCATCTCCAGACTGAGGGGGTTTGGGCCCGTGGTCTCGAATACGGGTCCGAACAGGACCGGCAGGCCCTCGGTCCGGTTGTAGGTCTTCCCGGCCCGGACCGTGAACCGGAGGGATCCCACCCCCAGGTTCCCGGAGATCTCCGCCTCCTCCTGCTCGGGGACCACGCCGGCGTAGGCGACCTCGTTCCCCTCCCGTGTGAGCCGCAGTCGATCGGCATACACCGCCAGGCCTCCGGAGACGGCGGCGCGGCTCCCCGCCCCCATGAGTTCGCCTCCCACGATGATCAGGTCCCCTGCGATGCGACCTCCGGCCTCAATTACGACATCGCCGTTGACCACGACCACGTCTCCGCTGATCAGGCCGGCCACGGACAGTGGACCGCCGAATACGGCCACGTCCCCGGTGATCTCGCGACCGGCCGGGATCCGGCTCTCGCCCGACAACCGGATGGTGGAGGGGTCGTTGAAGAAGGCTACCACACCGTCCGCGACCTCGCGGGGCAGGGCGGCCTGCTGCAGGTCCTGAGCCTGGAGGCCCCACCGCGGGCCGGTGACGCCCGGCCCGGCTACGGCCAGGGTCAGGACCACGATCAACGATCGCGTAACCCTGGGCGCAGAGGGGTGCCGGGCCGCGCGTGGCCGCTCACCTGAACCAGTCATCCGTTGCTGCTCTCCTGTTCGGTGTGACGAATCCCCAGCCGCTTCATACGCCGGTACAGGTTGGCCCGGTCCGTCTGCAGGAGACGGCCGGCCTCGGCCACGTTCCCTTCGGCGGCGTCCATGGCCCCGGTGAGGAGTGTGCGTTCATAGTCGTCGAGTCGGTCCCGCAGTGATCTCGGATCGCTGCTGCTGAATCCGGCCTCCGGGATCCCGGTGGCGCCGGATGGCAGGAGGCTTCCGACCTCCCGGGCGCCGATGGTCTCTCCGGCGTGAAGGATCGCCAGCCGCTCCACCACGTTCATCAGCTCCCGTACGTTCCCGGGCCAGCTGTACGCCATGAGAGCCTCCACCCCCTGGCCGCTGAACTCCGGCGTGGCCAGGCCGTCCCTGCGTCGCAGGCGCTCCAGGGCGTGGTCGAGCAGGAGCGGGACGTCCTCCATCCGTGCACGGAGAGGCGGCATGTGGATCGGAAGCACCTCCAGGCGAAAGAGAAGGTCCTCCCTGAAGGTGCCCTCGGCCGACGCCTGACGCAGGTCGCGGTTGGTGGCGGCGACCACGCGGACGTCCACGGCGATGGGCTCGGATCCCCCCACACGCTCGACGATTCCGGATTCCAGGACCCGGAGGAGCTTGGCCTGGGCCTCGGGACCCAGGTCGGCCACTTCGTCCAGGAACAGGGTTCCGCCGTCGGCCAGTTCGAAACGCCCCCGTCTCTTTTCGGTGGCGCCTGTAAACGCCCCTCGTTCATGGCCGAACATCTCGCTCTCCACCAAGTCCCGCGGGATCGCCGCGCTGTTGACCCGTACGAAGGGCTCGGCCGCCCGGGAGGAGAGGCCGTGAAGGGCCGTGGCCGCCAGCTCCTTGCCCGTACCGCTCTCTCCGGTGATCAGGACCCGGGCATCGGTGGGTGCGACCTTCCGGATCAGGGTCCGGACCCGGTCGATGGCCCGACTCCGGCCAACCAGCTCGGCGCCGGGGCCGAGTTCGGCCTGGAGCGCACGAGTGAGATCCCGGGCCCGGCTCACCTCCAGCGCGGCCTGGATGGTGAGGAGGACCGCCTCGGGGGTCAGCGGCTTCTCGATAAAATGGAAGGCGCCCTTCCGGGTCGCCGTGACGGCGTCTCCGAGGGACGCTTCACCGCTCATCATGATGACGGGCGTTCCCGGACAGGTCTCCTGGAACGGTTCCAGCGCCTCCAGACCGGAGATGCCCGGAAGCGCCAGGTCCAGGAGCACCACTTCGGGCTGGAGCTCGGCTCCCAGCTCCAGACCGCGTTCCGCGTTCTCCGCCTCACCCACCGAGTACCCTTCGGCCTCCAGGAGGGCGCGGAGCATCCGGCGGAGGTTCCCCTCGTCGTCGACGATCAGGATCTGCACGATCAGTCTCCGGCCGGGAGCAGGACCTGGAATCGGGCACCACCGCCCGGGGCCGTCTGTGCCGTCACTTCGCCGCCGTGTGCCGCCACGGTCCGGCGGACGAGCGTCAGCCCGATCCCGGTGCCCCTGCGCTTGGTGGTGAACTCGGGCTCCCACAGGCGCTCCTGGACTTCGGGGGTCATGCCGGGCCCCTCGTCGTCGATGAGGATCACGATCTCGTCGTCCCGCCGGGAAACCGCCACGAGAATCCGGCCCTCGACCCCGGCGTCCTCCATGGACTCCATCCCGTTGGCCAGCAGGTTGCGGAAGGCCTGCTGGAGCGCGTCGTAGTGGCCGCGGATGACGGTCGGTGCATCGGGGTCTCCGGCCGCGACGACCTCGACCTGGATGGTGTCGGTGCCGTGGAGTCGGGCCAGGGTGCCGAGCAGCTCCACCAGGTCCACCTCCGACGGCGGGCCCGCCGGGAGCTTGCCCAGCTGCGAGAACGACCGGGCCATGTCGTCCAGCCGATCGATTTCCTCCAGCAACACCCGACCGGACTCCTGGAGCTCCGGGTCCTCGACCCGGGAGATCGTCGTGGCGGCGAACTTCATGGGCGTGAGCGGATTCTTCAGCTCGTGAGCCACCCGCCGGGCCATGGTGGACCAGCTCCTGAGCCGGGCCGCCTCGATCTCCCGTCGTCGGGCCGCGGCCAGGTCGTCCGCCATCGAGCGGAGCGATGAGCGGAGCCGGCGGACTTCCAGCACCTCGTTGGGTGGGTCCTGGGACGAGGGTGGCAGGGGCTGATCATCGCCCACCATCTCCGCCCACCCCGCCAGGGAGATGATGGGGCGGGACATGGCCCGGGCCAGCCTTCGCGCGGCCGCGGTGGATAGGACCACCACGAGCGTGGCGAGGGCGAGCATGAGGACGGGAAGGAGCCGCAGGAACCGCTGGGCCAGGACCTCGTAGATGCGGGAGAACCGGACCGACTCCCCGAGCGTGGTCTGGTGCTCGGCGGCCACCCGCGCCAGGGCCGTGTCGGTGGCCGCATAGGGCTCGAGGCGCTGCAGCAGCTCACCGCCCGAAGCGCCGACCGAGACCCAGGGGCCCGAGGCGCCGATCCCGGAGAGCACCTCGCTGAGCGCCAGGGTCGTCACGCCCAGGGCCAGGGCGGCCGGGACGATGGCCACCACGACCAGCGTGATGAAAACGCGTTGACGGAAGGTCTGCTCTCGTGCCACGGCGGTTCCGGAGTGGGCGGCTGGAGGTCCTCCGGATTCTAGAGATCGGGACCGGGAGCCGCTACGCCGACGCCGGCGGGGAGGCAGGGCGCAGGCAGGTGGGGCAGTACCGCCAGGGGGGCAGGATCTCGGTGCCGCAGTGGCACCTCCGCTCCAGGCTTCGGCCGCAAGCCGGGCATCCGGACGCCCGCGCCGGTGTCGGGGCCCCGCATGCGGGGCAGGGTCGCCCAGTCCCCGTCACTCCCAGCACAACGCGGGCGAGTTCGGTCGGCGTGGTGCGCCCCTCGGCCAGTACCCTCCGGCCGTCCTCGGCCAGGGTCCTCATGCCGGAGGCCGAGGCGGCCCGGGCCAGCGCCTCGGCCGAGCTCCCCTCCGCGATGAGTCCGCGGATCTCGGTGGTGATTCCGAGAACCTGAAAGACACCGGTTCGCCCCCGGTACCCGGCGTGACAGGCCGCGCAGTCGATCCGGTCCACCATGCCCCTGCCGCCGCAGGTCCGGCACAGGGTCCGGACCAGGCGCTGCCCCACCACCCCGGCCAGACCCGCGGCCACCAGATGGCGGGGGGCGCCCATCTGGAGGAGGCGGACCACGGCGCCCGGGGCGTCCACGGTGTGGATGGTCGAAAACACGAGATGGCCGGTGATGGCGGCCGAGAGGGCGATGGCCGCCGTCTCCGGGTCTCGGATCTCGCCGATCATGATGACGTCCGGGTCCTGTCGGAGGACGGCGCGCAGCGCCGCCGGGAATCCCAGGCCCGCCCGCTCGTCGACCTGCACCTGCGTCGCGCCCGGGAGCCGATACTCGACCGGATCCTCAAGCGTCACCACGTTCAGCCCTTCCAGGTCCACCTCCGCCAGGGCCCCGAACAGGGTCGAGCTCTTGCCGCTCCCTGTGGGCCCGGCGGCGAGGATCACGCCCTGACCTCGGGCCACCAGGTCGCGGAGAGACTCGAGGTCCCGGGGAGCCATGCCCAGGGTGGAGAGGCCCCGCGGAACCTGCTCGGGGTCGAGGATCCGCACGACCGCCTTCTCGCCTCCCTGCCCGGGGAGGGTGGAGACGCGGAACTTGCGGACCGGGCCGCCCTCGGCGCCCGACCCCCTGGGGATGGCGAAGCTCCCGTCCTGTGGACGACGACGCACGCTGATGTCCATGCTGGCCATCACCTTGATGCGAGACACCACGGCCCGGTGACTGGCGGGGGGAAGGCTGGCCAGGGTCCGAAGGAGGCCATCGACCCGGACCCGGGCCCTGAGGGCGGTGGGGCCCGGCTCCAGGTGCAGGTCACTGGCCTGAAGGGCCAGAGCCTCCTCCAGCAGCTGGTCCACCAGGGCCACCACGGGTCGGGCCCGGGCCGCTCGCTGGAGGCCGGCGTCATCGTCCTGCTCCAGCTCGGTCAGCTCCGGGGGGAGGGCGCCCAGCAGGGCGGCGAAGCGATCGCCGTAGTGTCGGTCGATGGCCGCGCCGATGGCGGAGGGCGCCGCCCCCGCCGGGTCCACGCGCAGGCCGGTTTCGAACCGGAGGTCGTCCACGGCCGTCAGGTCGAGAGGGTCGGCCATGGCCACGGAGAGCGTGCGAGCCTTCTCCGCGAGGGGAATCAGGCGGTATCTCCGAGCCACGTCGGGCCGGACCCGTGCCACCGCTGAAGGATCGGGCCTGAGGGGAGCCCGATGGAAGGGCAGGCCCAGCTGCTGGGCGAGAGTTCGGAACAGGCCCTCCTCGGAAACCGAGCCCCTGCGAAGGAGGATGATGCCCAGCCGTTCACCGGAGGCGCGCTGTTCCTCGAGAGCCTCGTCCCGGTCGGAGGCGGACAGGAGGCGGGAACGGACGAGCATGTCGCCCAGCACCTGGGGTCGTGATGCCATGCCCTGAGGTTTTCCGGGCCCCCGGGGCGAACCGATGGCTGGACGGGGCCGATCGACCGCATCGGCTGGTCAGGGCGTCTCGATCCCCTCCAGCAGCAGGCCCGCCACGTCCTGGAGTGAGCGGAGGCCGTCGGCCTCCATGTCGGCGGCGGCCCTCTCCGCGATCCATCCCGTCCCGAGGGCCAGGGCGGGGTTCAGGGTGTGCCCGCCCCTGACGTCCTCGATGTTGCCGTGATCGGAGGTGACCAGGATCCCCAGCTCGGGTGAGGCGGCTTGAAGCAGCCCACCCAGGAACGCATCCACCCGCTCCAGGGCCCGCACCGCTCCGGCCATGCCCCCGCGATGGCCGGCGTGGTCGGTGGTGTAGTGGGCGTACAGGGTGAGGTGGTGATCTCCGGCGATCCGAGCCAGGTTGCTGCCGGCCTCGGCGGGTCCGATGTCCGGGAGGTCCGTGAACCCGAGACGGGTCCGCCAGCCGGTGTTCACGATCTCACTGGCCAGGGCCTGGCCCCGGCCGAGCGCTTCCTCGTGCCGCACCAGGAGCCCGGCGCCGTGCGCGGCCAGGGGAGGGGCAGCCGGTCGGCGACCGTAGGCCGATTCCAGGAACCCCCGCGGATAGGCGTTGGCGAACGCCGCGGACCGGCCCGCGGCGAGGGTTCGGGCCAGAATGGACTCCCCGGCGAGGACGGGGCGGAGGCTGGTGGGGGTCCAGGGTCCGAAATGCCGACCGAAGAGCCGGGCCGCGTTGCGGCCCGTGAGGAGGGTGGTCTGGCCGGTCCCGCTCTGCGGCGTGCCCTCCACTCCGAGGAGCGCGTCCAGGGGCCACGCCATGGCCGAGGCGGTACGGATCTCGGGGGCGTCGAGCGTGGGGACCTGGCCGTCCAGCAGGCCGCGCAAAACCGGGAGTTCCGCCCTCAGAAACGGATTTACACCATCGTCGCCCGGACCGATGCCCACTCCGTCCAGGAAGATGAGGAGGCGGGGGCGAGGCAGGGCGGAGTGGGCTGCCGGTGGAGTCACTGGCGTCGACGGACCCGGGAAACGGCCTCGTCGCGGATCTGCTGACCCGCGGTGGGGTTGCGGAACTCCGGCGTCATGAACCGCCGGACCGCGGAGTCATGGCGGGAGATGTCGAATGCCAGGGCCAGCATCAGCAGCAGGCCGAGCAGGATCAGGAAGACCCGGAGGTCCGGCCTCGAGCTGCCTCCCAATCCCGGGTCCCTTCTCCGAGGACCCTCAGCTCACGGAGCGAAGGTCGACGGTCACGACCGCCGCCACGTGCCCGATGTCGGCGCGCTCACGGACGGCGTCCCGGACCCGGGGCTCGAGCTTGGCGAAGGCGGACTGGACTCCGTCCCTGAGCCGAGTCCTGAGAATCCGCAGGCCGTTGGCGTCGGCGCGGTTGGTGCCGGAGGTCTTCTTCTCCTCGTCGAGGTCTTCGGCCGAGATCTCGAAGGGGGCCATCCCGATGTCGTCGTAACGGTCGTGGTCCAGGTACTGGATGGTGACCGACACGTCGCCGCGGGCCTGGTGTTCGTTGAGGTCTCCGATGCTCTGGAACCGCGCCGCCAGCTTCCGGATCTCCGGGCTCTGGGCGCAGGCGACGTAGGCGGTCTCGACCGTCTTGAACACGCGCCGGATGCGCTCGGACTGCATGGCGTCGAGACCGGGGACCTCGGTGTTGAGGTCCCGACCGCTGGCCTGACGGTCGAAGGGGGAGGCTGAGAACTCGTTGCGACTCCTGGCCCGATCGATGCTGTCGAGAATCCGGTCCGACTCCCGTCCACCGCCCTTGGTGCTGTATCCCATTCGACTCGCGTTTCCGTTGATCCGTCTTTGCTGCGCTACTCAGGACTAACCCTAATCGAACCCCCATAACCCGCCAACCCGGATCGTGTTTCAAACCGGTGAAGGCCCCCTGTCGCCAGAACGTAGCCCAGTCGACTACAATCGAGTGCACCCCGGCCTGGAGGACCCCGTGTCCAGCCTGCCCAAACGACTGGCGATGACCCTGTTCTCGCCCGGAGGCGTCATGGACGAACTCCGGGAAAACCCCCGATGGCTGGGGGCCTTGCTGGTGGGTGGTCTGGTGGTGGTCCTGAGCACCGTCCTGGTGCCCGCCGACGTCACCATGGAGATGATGCGGCGCCAGTTCCTCGAGCGGGACCAGCCGGTCCCGGACAACCTGGAGCGTTTCGTCACCCTCAGCCGGACGGTGGGCCTGCTGGCCGCCCTGGTCTTCTGGTTCGTCTTCTCGTTCCTGGTGGCCGGAATCTGCTCGGTGGCCTTCGCGTTCGTGATGGGGGATCAGGCGACCTATCGGCAGTACCTGGCCGTCACGGCGCACGGCTTCTTCATCTCCGCGCTGGGAGCGATGGCGCTCCTGCCGCTGAGGGTCTCGTCGGGAGACCTTCAGCTCACGCTGGGGCTGGGGACGTTCGCGCAGCTGGTGCTGCCGGACGGCTACCTGCTCAACGTGCTCCACGGTCTCGATTTCTTCACGATCTGGTCGTACGCGGTGATCGCGGTGGGCGCGCACCACCTCGACAGCAGACGTTCGTGGGGATCGGCCTTCGCGGTTCTCATGGTCTGGGCCACGCTGCTGGCATCCGGGCTCGCCATCTTCCGCTGACCCGTCTTGGACCGACCGGACTTCCTCGTCGTCGGCGCCGGCATCGTGGGCCGAACGCTGGTGCGGATGGGCGGTCGGATGGTCGAAGGCGTCCACGGGGCCCATTATCGGACCTGGGGCCGCCCGGGAATCCGGGCCCAGCTCTTCAACACCCGGACCCGGCTGCTCGAGATGGACTTCGTATACCAGGGCGACGATCGCTCTCTCCACGTTCTGAACTCCGTGTCGCCGGCGTTCACCTGCTCCTTCTCCTTCTCCGAGTACCGGGTTGACCGGATGGAGGAGCGGGTCGCGTGAGCAAGGGGGACGGGGCCGCCTCGAGCTCCACCACCGACTGGCGGGGCAGGAGCGTCCTCCTGCTGGCGGCGGGAGCCGCGGCCTTCCACCTCTTTGGCGCGGGCTTTCGCCCGTTCACGGCCCTGGTCCAGCGGCCCACCCACCTCCTGTTCATGGCCCTCATCGGCCTCCTGGGCGTGGGGGTGCGCAAGCGGGCCGAAGCAGTGGAACGAGGGGCCGCGCGGACGGTGGCGGAGGGCTGGACCGTCGCCCTGGCCGTGGCCGCCCTCTTCGCGTGCCTCTACCTGGTGACCCAGAACGAGGAACTGGTCCGGCGGTCGGGCCGGGCCACGCCGCTCGACCTGGTGGCGGCCGGAGCCGCCCTGGTGCTGGTCCTGGAGCTGGCTCGTCGAGCGACGGGCTGGGGCCTGGTCACGGTCTGCTTCGGGGCCCTGGCGTTCGCCTTCGCGGGGCCGTGGCTCCCCGGTGTCCTCGCCCACCGGGGCTACGGGACGCGAAGGATTCTCGAGCACCTCTACCTCTCCACCGAGGGCATCTGGGGCATTCCGCTCGGGGTCTCGGCGGACTTCGTCTACCTGTTCATCCTGTTCGGGGCCGTCCTGGACGTGGCGGGCGGCGGTGCTCTGCTGATCGCCCTGGCGCAGAAGGTGGCGGGACGCAGCCGGGGGGGACCGGCAAAGACAGCGGCCGTGGCCAGTGCGTTCATGGGGTCCCTGTCCGGGAGCGCGGTGGCGAATGTGGTGACCACCGGTGCCTTCACCATCCCCCTCATGCGGCGTGCGGGATTCAAGCCCTTCTTCGCGGGGGCCATCGAAGCCGCGGCATCCACCGGGGGGCAGCTGGTCCCTCCGGTCATGGGTGCCGGTGCGTTCATCCTGGCGACGTGGACCAACATCCCCTATCGCACCGTCGCCCTGGCCGCGGCCATTCCGGCGCTCCTCTACTACTCGGCACTCCTTGCCGCCATCCACTTCCGGGCTGGGCGCATGGGGCTGGAGCCCTCCGGGGAGGAGGAGTTCACGGAGGTTCTCCGAAGGCTCCACCTGCTGGTCCCGCTGCTGATCGTCGTGGTCCTGCTCGCCCAGGGGCGCTCGCCCATGCGGGCCGCGTTCTGGGGGGTGATCTCGGGAACGGCCATGGCTTTCCTCCGCCCGGAGACCCGACCGGATCGCGCGCAGATCCAGCGTGCCCTGCTGCAGGCGGCGGGGGGAGCCGTCCAGGTGGCCGCGGCCTGTGCCGCGGCCGGGGTGGTGGTGGGTGTGGCTTCGCTTACGGGGATCGGGCTGCGGATGTCCGAGCTCATCATCACGGCGTCGGGCGGAAGCCTTCCGGTGGCCCTGGCCCTCACCGCACTCGGGTCGGTCGTGCTGGGGATGGGGCTGCCCACTACCGCGGCCTACGTCGTCCTCGCCGCCCTCGGAGCGCCCGCGCTGGTCGAAATGGGGGTCCCGCTCCTGGGCGCCCACCTGTTCATCTTCTACTTCGGGTGCATCTCGAACGTCACGCCTCCGGTCTCGCTGGCCGCCTATGCCGCCGCGGGCATCTCGGGCGCTCCTCCGGTCCGCACCGCCGTGACGGCGGCGATCCTGGCCACCGCCGGGTTCGCCGTTCCCTTCCTCTTCGTGTTCGAGCCGGCGCTCCTGCTCCAGGGGACCTGGCCGGAGGTGGTCCTGGCTTCGGGAACGGCGCTGGTGGGACTCACCGGTCTGGCTGCCGGATTCATGGGATACCTGCGGGGCCCGCTCTCCGGCCTCTGGCGCGGAGCGATCATGGTGGGTTCCTTGATGGTGTTGGCCCCGGTGCCGTGGGCGACCCTGGCCGGGCTGGCCGTACTGGCCGGCGCGGTCGTGTTCTCCCGGGCTCCGGATCCAATCGATCAAGCTCCGGCGACCTGAATCCAGCCGGCCCTGACGGACCCTCCGAAGAACGGACCCACCCCATCATGGGCACTCCTCGCTTCACCCATGGAGGCCGGCGCCGCCGGTCTCGTCGTCTCACGCTCCTCCGGCCCGCCACCGCCCTGTCCCTCGCCTTCGCTCTGGGCGCGTTGTCGGCCTGCTCCGGGGAGGGTGGACCGGCTCGGTTCTACAGCCTGGGAACGGCCGGAACCGGGGGCATCTACTATCCGCTCGGTGGGGCGCTGGCCTCGCGCCTGTCCCTGCAGGACTCGCTGGGTCGGTTCACCGCCGAGGTGACCGGCGGGGCCGTGGAGAACGTGAACCGCATCATGTCCGGTGAGATGGACATGGCCTTCGCGACGGCCAACACCATCTACCAGGCGTATCACGGGGTGGCCGACTTCGAGGGGCAGGGGTCCGACGCGCTCCGCATCCTGGCACCGCTGTACCCGAACCGGATCCACGTGCTCGTGAACCGGTCCAGCGATGCGCAGTCGGTGGCGGACTTCGCGGGGCTCCGCGTGTCGGTCGGGGCCGCGGGAAGCGGTACGGAGCAGTCATCCCGGGAGATCCTCGTGGCGTTCGGCCTGACCTACGAGGACGTCGACGTGCGCTACCTCTCGTTCTCCGAGTCCGCCGCGGCACTGCGGGACGGCTCCGTGGACGCCGCATTCATGTCCGTGGGGTATCCGGCCGGGGCGGTGCTGGAGGCCACGACCACGGGAGGCGCCCGGATCCTTCCGCTGGCGGGACCCGCCGCCGACCAGTTGCGGGAGCAGTATCCGTATTACGAGGCCTCGGTCATTCCGGGAGGCGTGTACCCCGGCGTGGAGGCCGACCTTCCCACTGTAGCCGTGATCAACTGGGTTCTGTCGAGGGACGACCTGGACCCTGCGGTGGCCCGGGCGGTCCTCAACGTTCTCCGGGCCGACCGCGTCTCCCTGGAGCAGGTTCACGAGATGGCCCGACAGATCGACCTGTCGGTTCTGGATCGGGCCCCGATCCCTCTGCACTCGGCGCTGGAGGGGGCTTCCGCGGACGGGGGCGCCCCCGGAACCTGACGGCAGGGCCCGCGCCGCGCCGGCCCGCATCGCATCCACCACCGGGTACCTCATGAAGCTCCGCCGACCGGCGATTCCAGTCCTGAACCTCCTGATGGCTCTCGCCGGGCCGGCACCGCGGCTCCAGGCGTCCCCGGCGCTGTCGACCGCGCCGACGGTCTCCCCCGATTCGACCGCCGTGCTGCCCACGACCGCAGCGGCCCGCCTCGTGGGCCAGGTGGACATCGACGGAATTCTCGACGAGGAGGCTTGGGCTGCAGCGTCGGTGGCCACCGGGTTCATCCAGCAGCAGCCGCTGGAGGGAGAGGTCGCCGAGGTCCAGACCGAGGTTCGGGTGCTGTTCAGCGACAACGCCCTCTATGTGGCGGCCCGGATGCTGGACCCGGAGCCCAGCACCATCGCGGACCAGCTGGTCCGGCGGGACGAGGACGGCCAGTTCGATCGCTTTACGATCCTGCTGGACCCGAACCTGGACCGGCGCACGGGCTACCTGTTCCAGGTGTCGGCCTCCAACGTCCAGGCGGACCGGTATCTCTCCAATGACACGGAGGAGGACCGGAACTGGAACGCCGTGTGGGCGTCCGCGACACGGACCGACGATCAGGGGTGGACGGCGGAGATCCGCATCCCGCTCTCGCAGATCCGCTATGACCGTGGGGATGACCCTCAGACCTGGGGGGTGAACTTCTCCCGCCGCCGCGTGGCCACGGAGGAGATCAGCTTCTTCTCCCTGGAGTCCCGGGTGCAGCAGGGGCGGGTGAGCCGATTCGGGCGCCTGGAGGGTGTGGAGGTTCCGCGCAGCGCACGCCGCCTGGAGGGCCGTCCCTACATGCTGAGCAGCGTCGAGACGGCGCCGGCCGAGGAGGGAGACCCCTTCTTCGACGGTCGGGCCGCGGACGCCCGGGTGGGGTTGGATTTCCGGTGGGGGGTCACCTCCAACTTCACGCTGGACGCCACCATCAACCCCGACTTCGGGCAGGTGGAGGCCGATCCGGCCGTGATCAACCTCACGGCGTTCGAGCAGTTCTTCGAGGAGCGGCGACCCTTCTTCGTCGAGGATGCCCGGGTGTTCGACTTCGAACTGTCCGGTCGGCAGAACCAGCTCTACTACAGCCGGCGCATCGGTCGGAACCCCCATGGGGGCGAGCCGAGCGGTGCCAGTTTCAGCACCATCCCCCAGGCGGCTTCGATCATCGGGGCGGCCAAGTTCACCGGCCGTACGCCCGGCGGGCTGTCGGTGGGTGGGCTGTTCGCCGTCACCGAAGAGGAGTTCGGCCAGGCCTACTACGCCGAGGACGACGAGATCCGGGACTTCCGGGTGGAGCCCCGGTCCGAGTACGGCGTGGTCCGGCTGCAGCAGGATCTCCGGGGGGGTGACACCCAGATCGGCGGGATCTTCACGGGCATGCACCGGGATCTGCCGAGCGACGGGAGCTTCGACTGGCTGACCTCCCAGGCCTACACGCTGGGCGCCGACTTCGAGCACACCTGGGACAACCGGAACTACGCCTTCTCCGGGTTCCTGGGCAGCAGCATGATCCGCGGGGACTCCACGGCCCTGATCCGGGTTCAGCGGCAGGCCAACCACCTCTTCCAGCGGCCGGATGCCGAGTGGGTCGAGATGGATTCCACCCGCACCAGCATGTCGGCTGCGGAGTGGCGCCTCGAGCTCGAGAAGCGGGGTGGAGACCATTGGACCTGGGGCGTCTGGGCCGGCCAGGTCGTCCCCGGCTTCGAGATCAACGACCTGGGCTTCAGCACCAACCAGGAGCGCCTGGACGGCGGAATGCGGGTCGGGTACCGGGAGATCCAGCCGGGCCGAATCTTCCGGGATTACCGGATCAACTTCTGGACCTTCCACAACTGGAGCCATGAGGCGCTCAATGACGCGACCTCCCTGGACTCGTGGAAGAAGGCCCACAAGAACGGGTCGTTCAGCCTGAGCTGGAACAACACCTTCCTGAACTACCACGCGCTGGATGTGAATCTCCGGGCTCGGCCCAACATGTACAGCTTCACCCAGACCCGGGGTGGGCCGGTCATGGCCCAGCCCGGGAATCGCTCCATCTCCATCCGCTACAACACGGATCCCCGGAAGGCCTACGCCTTCTTCCCGGAGTTCGAGTACGCCCGGGATACCCAGGGGAGCGGGAGCCGGTATGAGCTGGGTCTGACGCTGGAGTTCCGGCCGTCGTCGAGGCTCGAGCTGAGCATCGAGGGTGAGTGGGGGGAGAACACCAACTACGCGCAGTACGTGACCACGTCCGACGTCCTGGAGTACGAGCCCACGTACGGCACCCGCTACCTGTTCGCGGAACTGGATCGGGAAACCGTGGAGATGGACTTCCGGGTCAACTACGCGTTCTCCCCGACGCTCACCCTGGAGGGGTACGCCCAGATCCTGCTCTCGGCCGGGGACTACGTGCAGTACAAGCAGTTGGAGGAGACCCGGTCCTTCGCCTTCGACGAGTTCGAAGAGGGTCAGATCCGGTTCGTCGGGGACGAGGTGCACTGCCAGTTCGGGCGGATCTGCTATGACTCCGCCGAGAAGGATCAGTGGGTCGACTTCGACGGGGACGGGATCGCCGACGACAGCTTCGGAGACCGGGACTTCAACTTCCGCTCGCTCCGGAGCAACGTGGTTCTCCGCTGGGAGTACCGCCCCGGCTCCACCGTCTTCCTGGTGTGGCAGCAGGACCGGAGCAACCGGGAGGTGTTCGGCAATTTCGACTTCGACCGGGACTTCGGAGGACTCTGGGCCCTGGAGGGACAGAACCTGTTCATGGTCAAGGTGAACTACTGGCTGGGGCTGTGACCTCGCGTCGGCCGTGGCCGGCGGACTCCGACGGGTCTTCCCCGGGCCGCTCACGTCGCCGGACCGATCTCCACCGCCGGACCCTGTCCCGCCACCTCCGGAGTGGTAGTTTCCCTGCCCACCCCTGACTCCGGAGGGAACCTCATGTTCGACGTGGCCGCCACCTCCCCCGGCCCCACCGCCGGGCTCGCACCGCTCACCGAGCAGCGGGCCGCGTTCTCCCTGCCCTCGGACAAGTACTACCTGAACTGCGCCTACCAGTCCCCGCTGGCCCGCGTGGTGGAGGCGGCGGGGATCCATGGGATTCGGATGAAGTGCGATCCCTCCGGCATCCTGCCCAACCACTTCTTCGACGACGCGGAGGAGATCCGGAGGCGGTTTGCCCGGCTGGTGAACGCCCCGGACCCCCTGGCCGTCACCATCCTCCCTTCGGTGTCGTACGGGGTGGCCATCGCTATCCGGAACCTCCGGCTGGAAGAGGGCCGAAACGTGGTCATGGCCTTCGAGCAGTTCCCCGGGAACGTCTACGGGTGGCGCTCGGCTGCTCAGCGGACCGGGGCCCAGATCCGTATGGTCTCGCCCCCGGACGAGGCCGAGGTTTCAGGTGGGGGCCGCGGCTCTGGCTGGACCCAGCGGATTCTCGACGCCATCGACCAGGACACGGCCGTCGTGACCCTGGGCAACGTCCACTGGGCGGACGGAACCCTCTTCGAGCTTCCGGTCGTCGCCGAGCGGGCCCGGAGCGTGGGCGCCGCCCTCGTCATCGACGGCACCCAGTCGGTCGGAGCTCTGCCCTTCGACGTCCAGGCGATCCGGCCCGACATGCTCATCGTCGCCGGATACAAGTGGCTACTGGGGCCCTACTCCATCGCCCTGGCGTACGTGGCGCCTCATCTCCAGGGTGGGGAGCCGCTGGAGGAGGGCTGGATCACCCGGGGAGGGAGCGAAGACTTCCAGGGTCTGGTCGACTACCGGGACGACTATCAGCCCGGGGCCATCCGCTATGACGTGGGGGAACGGAGCAACTTCATCCTGCTGCCGATGCTCCGCGAAGCCCTGGGTCTGCTGCTGGAATGGCGACCCGAGCGGATTCAGGAGTACTGCCGGACCCTCATGACCGACCCCTGTGGCCGGCTGGCGGAGGCCGGGTACGGAATCACCGCGGACGAGGACCGGGCGTGGCACATCACCGGCGTGCGCATGCCCGAGGGGATGGACCTCCGGGAGGTCAGCGCAACTCTCGCGCAGAATCGCATCTACGCGTCCCTGCGGGGGAACTCGCTGCGGGTCTCGCCCAACGTCTACAACACCCCCGAGGACGTGGACCAGCTCGTGAGCGTGCTCGTGGGGCTGAGGTCCTAGCGGCCGAACTCGATGATCGCCTGGGCTCCGGGGCCGATCCCCCGGGCCTCGAACCAGCCCTGGTTCGTCTCCAGCGCGAACAGCGCGGGACCCTCGGACTCGTAGAGCTCCGTGGAGAGGGGCTCCATCGCCACGATGTTGATGATCCGCATGCTCGAGTCGAGGTAGGCGATGTCGAGCGGGATGTAGGTGTTCTGCATCCAGAACGACCGCTCTTCAGCCCGGTCGAACACGAACAGCATTCCCGCATTCTCGTCCAGGTGCTCCCGGTACATGAGCCCCTGCTGTCGTTCCTCGGGGGTCTGGGCGACCTCGGCCACCACGGTATCCGCTCCGAAAATCACCAGCGCCGTACCCGCCGGCCGGGCGCTCGCGCCCTCGGGGCTGACCTCGGCGGATGCCAGTGCGGCAAGGCCCAAGGCCCAGACCAGCGCGGCCAGGGGTACCAGGTGGGAGAGGCGAACTGCAGGAAGGCGTCGGGTCATGTCTCGGTGGTGGCGCGGGTCGGAGCCGACCGGGGAGTCCGCGTCCGGACCGTCGGGAGGGCGCGAAGCGGACGCGATTTCGTCGTTGAAGCTTATTGGGTTTTTCGAGGTTTCCTACCCCTTTGTTCCCTTGTAACTTACGTGGCTTCGTAACCAGGGTCGACGGCTCAGCGCCGCCCTGGCCGCGAACAGAGACGGTCGACTCGTCGCGAGAGTACCACGTCCATGGTTGATCAGAAACTCCTGGAAATCCTCGTCTGCCCGGAGACGAAGCAGCCGGTCCGCCCAGCGGACGGGGACCTGCTTTCGAGGGTGAACGAAGCGGTCTCCCGGGGGTCGCTGAAGAACCGGGGCGGGGCACCCGTCGAGCAGACCGTGGTGGAAGGCCTGGTCCGGGAAGACGGTACGGTGCTGTACCCCGTGCGGGACGACATCCCCGTCATGCTCCTGGAAGAGGCCATTCCGCTGGAGGGGTTGGGATAGCGGTCCGCGTTCGGGCCGTCCGGGTCATTCACAGTCCATTGCCGCAGACGCTCACCGGAGCCAGGGCGACCGCCCTGACCCCTGTGGTATTCTGCGGTGGCTCGCCCCCGTGGGGGGCGGTTCGTTGTTGAACAAGAGGAGACGAGGTTCGTGACTTCAGCTGCACGCCTCATGCGCTGGATCGGGTCGAACCGGGGACGGATTCTGTCCCTGGCGGCGACTCTGGTCCTGGCCGGGTTCGTGGCGGCCTGCGGGGAGCCTGACGCCTACCCCCAGTCCACCATCCATCCCACCACCGAGTTCGGGCGGACGATCCACTCGCTCTACGTCGACATCTTCTGGTGGACGATGGGGATCCTGGTGGTGGTCTGGTCCATCCTGGGATACACGGTCTTCCGGTTCCGGGAGCGGCCCGATCAGCCCCGGCCGAAGCAGGTCCACGGCCATCTCGGCCTGGAGCTGGCCTGGACCATCGTCCCGGCCATCATCGTCGTGGCCATCGCGATCCCGACCATCCAGGCGGTCTTCGAGACCCAGCGGCCCTACGGGGACGACGCGCTGACCGTCGAGGTCACGGGCTATCGCTACTGGTGGAAGTTCCACTACCCGGAGCTGGGCATCACCACGGCCAACGAGATGCATTTGCCCGTCGGCCGGCCGGTGAACCTCCGCCTCGAGTCCACCGACGTCATCCACTCGTTCTGGGTCCCCCGGATCGGCGGAAAGCGGGACGTGAACCCCATCGTGCGGAAGCCCGAGGGTGAGGGTCAGAAGTACACCTGGCTCTTCTTCGAGTTGGAGGAGGCGGGCGAGTACCTGGGTCAGTGCGCCGAGTTCTGCGGCCAGTCCCACTCGCTCATGCGCATGAAGGTCATGGGGGACTCCCCGGCCGACTTCGACGCCTGGGTCGAGGCCATGCGTGAGACCTCGCCCACGGCCCTGGCGCCCGAGGCGCTGGCCGCCGCGGCAGCCGAAGCGGAGGGCGAGGCCGGGCAGGACACCGAGGCCGGCGCGGAGGCGGCGGCCCAGACCGTGGCCGAGGACCCCATGGTGGCCATGGGTCGGGACGTCTTCTTCAACCAGTCCATCTGCGTGGCGTGTCACGCCATTCAGGGCACCCCGGCGGGCGGAGTCCTGGGACCGAACCTGACCCGGCTCGGATCCCGGACCTCCATCGCCGCCGGGATGCTGGAGAACAACTCGGAGAACCTCATCCGCTGGATCAAGGATCCGCAGTCGGTGAAGCCCGACGCCCGGATGCCGGGTGCGGCCTATGCCGCCGGAGGTTGGCCGGCCACCAACATCACCGATGAGCAGATCCGCGCCATCGCCGCCTACCTGTTGAGCCTGCAGTAGGCGAGGAGATCCAAATCATGTCGGTAAGCACCACCACAGAGACCGCCCACGGCGAGGCCGAGGTCCATCACGAGGACACCGGGCTGTGGAGCTGGATCACCACCGTCGATCACAAGCGGATCGGCATCATGTACTTCCTCACCTCCATGTTCTTCCTGTTCGTGGGGGGTCTGGAGGCGCTGTTCATCCGGGTGCAGCTGTTCAGCCCGGAGAACGACTTCATCAGCGCCGAGGCGTACAACCAGCTGTTCACCATGCATGGCACGACCATGGTGTTCCTGGTCGCCATGCCCATGGCGGTGGCGTTCTTCAACTACATCGTCCCCCTCCAGATCGGAGCCCGGGACGTGGCCTTCCCCCGGCTGAACGCGCTGGGCTACTGGATCTTCTTCTTCGGGGGACTGGTCCTGAACGCGTCCTGGCTCTTCGGCGCCGCGCCGAACACCAGCTGGGTGGGGTATGCCACGCTGACCTCGGCCACCCAGTCGCCGGGTCTGAACGTGGACTTCTGGATCATCGGCCTGTCGATCCTGGGGATCAGCTCGATCGCGGGTGGTGTGAACTTCATCACCACCATCATCAACCTCCGGGCCCCGGGCATGAAGCTGATGCGCATGCCCCTGTTCACCTGGATGACGCTGGTGACCAGCTTCCTCCTGGTGACGGCCCTCCCGGTCATCGCCGTGGCGCTGATCCTCCTGGCCTTCGACCGGTTCTTCGGGGCGAACTTCTACGTTCCGGCCGCCGGTGGTGACCCGATTCTCTGGCAGCACCTGTTCTGGCTGTTTGGTCACCCGGAGGTGTACATCCTGGTCCTGCCGTCCTTCGGCGTGATCTCGGACGTCATCCCCACCTTCTCCAAGAAGCCGCTCTTCGGATACCCGGTGGTGGTCTACGCCGGCGTGCTCATCGGCTTCATCGGCTGGGGCGTGTGGAGCCACCACATGTTCACGGTCGGACTCGGCCCCATCGCGGACGCGTTCTTCGTGGCGGCCACCATGACCATCGCGGTGCCCACGGGGATCAAGATCTTCAACTGGATCGCCACCATGTGGGGCGGCTCCATCAAGTTCACCAACGCCATGCTGTGGTCCGTGGGCCTGGTGGCCGTGTTCACCGTCTCTTCGGGCTGTTCGCCGGGCTGTACTACTGGTACCCGAAGGTGACCGGCCGGATCATGAACCCGAAGCTGGGCTACTGGCATTTCTGGGTGACCATGATCGGGTTCAACCTGACCTTCTTCCCCATGCACTTCTCGGGGCTCTACGGTCAGCCGCGCCGGACCTGGATCTACACGGCCGACACGAACATCGAGTTCTTCAACCAGCTGTCGACCGTGGGCGCGTTCATCTTCGGGCTGGGCTCCCTGATCGTGGTCTACAACATCTTCTGGAGCCGCAAGAACGGTGAGGAAGCGGGCCACAACCCGTGGGACGCCCCCCACCTGGAGTGGGCCATCCCCTCACCGCCGCACCACTACAACTTCCCGGTGCTGCCGGAGGTCCGCAGCCGCGAGCCTCTCTGGCACGAGGACGAGAAGAAGGAGCTGGAGGCCGCGCTCCTGGTGCACGCGAGCCCCGAGCCCGAGATGCCCAACCCCTCCTACTGGCCGCTGCTGACGGCGGCAGGGATTTCGCTCACCTGGTGCCTGGTCCTGACCGGCATCTGGTGGGTGCCCCTCATCGGGCTGTTGAGCACCTTCTTCTGCATGTACAAGTGGGCGACCGAGCCCCAGTTCGGCTGACGCCGGTCCCCTGACTTAGCGAGCCTGGAAATGTCCCAGACTGCCGTCGCACACGACGACCATCACTACACGAGCACCGGCCTCGACAGCTGGAAGCTCGGGTTCTGGACCTTCATCGGGTCGGAGTGCCTCTTCTTCGCCACCCTGATCAGCACCTACATGGTGTACAAGGGCGCGAGCATCACGGGCCCCTATCCGGCGGACGTCCTGGACATCCCGCTGACGACCATCAGCACCTTCGTCCTGCTCATGAGCTCCCTGGCCATGGTGCTGGCCCTGGACGGCGTTCAGAAGGGCACGAAGGCCGGCTGGTTCTGGCTGATGATGGTCATCGTGCTGGGTGCCTCGTTCCTGGGCTTCCAGGTCTACGAGTTCACGCACTTCTATCACGAGGGACTGACCCTCCAGAAGAACGTGTTCGGGTCGACGTTCTTCGTTCTCACCGGCTTCCACGGCGCCCACGTGACGGGCGGCGTGGTCTGGCTCACGATCCTCCTCCTGAGGGGGCTCACGGGCAAGCTGCCTCCCGAGAAGTCGCTCCAGGTCGAGATCGCCGGTCTGTACTGGCACTTCGTCGACATCGTCTGGATCGCCATCTTCACCCTCGTCTACCTCATTCAGTAGTTGGAAGAGACCATGAGCGCTGCTGCGGATTCTCACGGACACGATCACGGACACGAGGGTGGCCACGGCTCCCCGGGATTCTACTGGTTCATCGGGGTCGTCCTGACCATCATCACCGCCGTCGAGGTGGCGATCTTCTACATCCCGTCGCTGGAGTCGGTCCTGGTGCCGTCCCTCCTCGTGCTGTCGGCGGGGAAGTTCGTCCTGGTGGTGGCGTACTACATGCACCTCAAGATGGACAGCCCGATCTTCACCGGGGTGTTCATGGCCGGATTCGTCCTGGCCGCGTTCATGGTTTCGGCCCTGATCGTGCTGTACAAGGTGCTTCCGCCCTACGGCGTGGTTCCGCCGGCCTGACGCACGTCCCCCCGAACTCGGGGTAGGATCGAGACCGGGGCGGCCCAGCGCTTCCCCGGTCTCGATTCGTTTCATCGCCACCGTCCATGACCTCGGTACTCCCCTCACTCTTCCCCCTGTTCGCAGCGGGCGACGGACTCCGGATCTTCGGATTCGAGTTCTACGTCAGCATCCTCGTCGGATGCCTCTACCTGGCCGGGTCCTACTACCTCCTGACCGGGCCGGCGCGCAGGAAGTACGGCTGGGCGCCCGAAGGGCCGTCGATCCGCCAGCAGGTGTTCTGGTACGGGGCGGTGGGGGTGATCTTCCTCGCGCTGAACGGCCCGCTCCACGAGATGAGCGACGAGTACCTGTTCAGCGCCCACATGATCCAGCACATCCTCATCATGCTGATCATGCCGCCCTTCCTCATCATGGGGCTGCCGGACTGGCTGGTGCGGAGGGCGATTCAGCACCCGGTGGTGTACCGGGTCGGCAGGTTCCTGACCCACCCGGCTACGGCCTGGGTCTTCTACAACGTGGTGTTCATCGGGTGGCACATCCCGGGCATGTACAACGCCGCCCTGATCAACCACAACGTCCACATCGTCCAGCACCTGACCTTCATGGCCGCGGCCGTCATGATGTGGTGGCCGGTGATCAACCCGGTGCCGGAGCTGCAGCGGATCCCTGACGGCCCGCTCCAGATGATGTACCTGTTCGCGTTCGGAGTGCCGTCCACCATCGTGGCGGCCTTCATCACCCTCTCCGACGTGGTGTTCTATCCGTGGTACGCCGTGGCGCCCCGGGTATCGGGCCTGGGCCCCCTGGAGGACCAGCGCCTGGGGGGGCTCATCATGTGGATTCCCGGCATGCTGATCTTCTGGGTCGGGATCACGGCCATCTTTTTCCGGTGGACGAAGGACGAGGTGCTCGCCTGGGGCGAGGACCCCGAGGATCGGGTCGATCGCGCGCCCGAGGATGCCTCCATCCCCGAGGTGCCGGGAAAGAGCTGATCGCCCGTGTCCGGCCTGTTCGAGCCGGCGCGTCCGAGGTGCCCGGCGGGGCTCCGGGGCACCCCCTGGGACTCTAGTGGGACTCGGGTGGGAGTCCGGTGGGATCCCCGCCGCCTCTTGGGGGTGGTGTTAGATTAAGGGGTGCACATCTGGTGCTCCCGCGCCTCCCATCGCCGGTCCCTCGCCAGACCGGCCTTTTCGTTGTCCGGACCCCGCCCATGACCCCTCTGTCCCGCGCTCGGTACCCGTTCCTCGTCCTGTTGGCCCCTCTCGTCTGGCTCCCCGGTGGGGTGACGGCCCAGGAGGAGCCGCTCTGGAAGCTGGACTCGGAGATCGGAGGAAGCCTCTTCTACGGAGCTTCCCGGCAGACCTCCGTGATCTTCAAGACCGCCTCCAGCTACACGGGCACCACGTTCCAGCCCGAGGGAGAGTTCGTGTTCGAGTACGGGGAGGGCTCGGACAACGAGGGCAACACCTTCGTCAACAAGCGCTCCTGGATCCTGAGGGGAGGGCTGCGCTACATCACGGGCGGATTGGTCCAGCCGTACGTGAACGCCGAAGCGAACGAGTCGTTCGAGAAGGCGATCGATCTCCGGACCATCCTCGGTGCGGGTGCCGTGTGGACCGCCGTGCAGGGGGAGTCGAACCTGCTCGAGCTCGCGCTGGGGGGAACCTGGGAGCGGACGGACCCCGCGGTCGTGGACGGCGTGGATGCCGAGACGACGAACCTGGGAAGGCTCAGCGCGGCGATGCGTGCCGAAACGCCCCTGGGAACCGACCACCTGACCTTCACGTTCTCCGGCCGGTACCAGCCCAACGCGGCCGACTTCAACATCTACACGTGGCAGGTCGATACGGGGCTCGCCTTCACGCTGACCGACGCGTTCTCGCTGAAGCTTTCCCTGCGCAATCTCTACGACTCCCAGGCCGTGGGCCGTGGAGCCCTCGACAACAACGACGGTCGGATCCTCCTCAGCTTCGTGGCCGCGGTTCGGTAGGACGGCGGCAGTCCCACCCCGTCAGGGGAGGAGGATCCTCCCCTCGGCCACGATGGCGGCCTGCCCGATGAGGTGGACCCGGTCTCCGGAAGCGCGGACCCGGAGCGCTCCACCCCGGGAACTGATCTGGCGGGCCTCCATCTCGTCCAGCCCGAGCTCCCCGGACCAGTAGGGCGTCAGCACCGTGTGGGCGACCCCGGTCACCGGGTCCTCATCCACGCCCACGGAGGGCGCGAAGAAGCGGGAGACGAAATCGACGCCGGGGTCGTCCCCCGGCGCGGTCAGGGTCACTCCCAGAGACGCCCGATCCGACGGTCCCGCCGGATTGGCCGCGTCGACCGCCTTCATCGCGCCGAAATCGGGGCTCGCCGCGTCCACCGTGGCTTCGTTCTGGACCCGCACGAGCCACAGGTTTCGCGCCTCGTGCGCGGCCGCCACGGCCCCGTCGGGCAGGCCCAGCGATTCGATCAGGCCCGGCGGCGGGTCCGTCGGCACCGGCGAATCGGCGGGGAAGTCGAGCCGGAGCCGACCGTCGGCCTCCCGGTGGACCTCCAGCGGGCCGCTGGCGGAATTGAGCTGGAGCGGGAAGGCCACGCCGTCCTCGAGGAGGGAGCGGGCCGAGGCCAGGGTGGCGTGGCCGCAGAGGGGAACCTCGTCGGTGGGGGTGAACCACCGGATGAGCCGGCGGCCGTCCCCGTCGGCCGGGTGGACGAAGGCCGTCTCGGAGAGGTTCATCTCCTCAGCGATGGTCTGCATGCTCGCGGCCGGGAGCGCCTGCTCCAGGATCAGGACCGCCGCGGGGTTGCCCCCGAACGGGGACTCGGTGAACGCGTCGATCACGCGGTAGGGGTGGGTCGGTCCGGTCATGGTCGGCTCGGCTGGGAGGGGGGGGCGATCGGCGTGGCGCGGGGCCAGAAGGCTGGCGCAACCGGCGGGGCCGACGCAAGACTGGCTGCATGCCCAGCTTCGATCCCGTCCGCCGCAACTACGCGTCTCGCGAGCCCGGCAAGGGCCCCAGGGATGTGGACGCCGCCGCCCGGGCGCGGTTCCTTCGAGCGGCCGTATACATGGTGCCCATCGGGTTTGCCGCGGGCGCCCTGGTCGGTGGCTTCATCTTCCAGAAGCTGGGTCTGTCCCAGGGGTTCGGCGCGTTTCTGGGTGCTCTTCTCGGCCCCGTCGCGGCCATGGGCGCGGTCCTCGGCCTAACCGACCTCGCGGGCTCCGTCGGGTTGCTGGCCTTCGCGGCCCCCGGCCGGGGCGCGACCCGAAACGACTATTCCCGGACCAAGGCCCTGGTGGCCCACGGAGAGTACAAGCGGGCGGTGGAGGAGTACGAGGGATACATCGCGGCGGATCCCGCGGATTCTCAGCTCTACCTGGAGCTGGGTCGCCTGCACCGCGACAAGCTCAACGACCACGACTCCGCCCTGACCTGGTTCCGGCGGGGCCTCAGGGACTCGAATCCCGAGGTCGGGATGGAGATCCTCCTCACCCGTGAGGCGGTGGAGATGATCCGGAAGGGGCGGTTGGACATCGCGGCGGCCGCGCCCCTGCTGGCGCGCCTCGCCGAACGGCATGCGGATCGGCAGGAGGGGGGCTGGGCCGAACGGGAACTGGCCGAGGTGAAGGCCGAGATGGGGAAATCCGGTGGCCACGCCGGCCGCGAGCGCTACGATGGCCCGGGCGCGCCGCCGGGAGGATCACCGGCTCCCTAGTTCTGGCTCCTCCGCTTCGCCAGGCTGCCCAGGGCGGAAACCAGCTTCTCCGCGTCCGCCGGAGAGTTGTAGAGGGCCGGGGTCACCCGTACGCAGTCCCCCCGGGCGACTCCGGTCCGGTAGACCGTGAAGATCCCGAAGTCGTCGGCGAGAGCCCGAGCCAGCTCCAGGTTACCCTCACGGGTGCCGTCTCCGTGAAGCCGGATGCTGGTGAGCGCGCCCACCAGCTCGGGGTCGTCGGGCGTCAGGATGTCGACGCCCGCGATGCTCCGGGCGGGTCCGACCCAGGCGTCCCTCAGGTAGCGGAGCCGGGCCGCCTTCCGCTCCACCCCGATCTCCTCCTGGAAGTCGAGGGCGGCGGGAACGGTCATGACGGCGGCGAAGTTCGTCGTCCCGGTGTGGATACGGCTGTCGATGCGGTCCAGCGATCCGGGATCGCCGTGGGCCCGGTCGATTCGATCGAGACCGTCGCTGCTGATGTACATGGCGCCCACGCCCACCGGGGCCCCGACCCACTTGTGCAGATTCAGCCCCACGAAGTCGCCGTGCAGGTCCTCCAGCGCCAGCGGGACCTGCCCGAAGGAGTGAGCCGCATCCACGATCACGTCCACCCCGCGGGACTTGGCCAGGTCGGAGATGTCGGCCACGGGGTGGATGAGGCCGGTCTTGTTGTTGGCGTGCGTGAGGAGGAGGAGTCGGGTGCGCGGGTGCGCGTTCAGCGCGGCCTCGTAGGCGTCCATGACGCCCTGGTACGACGCGGGCTCGGGGAGATCGAGCGTCGCCACGGTGGCGCCCTTCCGGGCGGCGAGGGCGTCCATGGCCTGCTGCATGGCCGGGTAGTCCAGGTCGGCGTACATGATGGTGTCGCCGGACTCCAGGCGGTTGTACTGACCGATGAGCGCCTGGAGGGCTTCGGTGGCGTTCCGGGTGAAGGCGATCTCGCCGGGGTCCACGGTCAGGGCCGACGCCACCCGCTCCCGGGCCTCCAGCGCCATGGCCGGATATTCACGCCGGGCGAAGAACGAGCTCTCCCGGTTCACCCGGTCAATGTGGCGATGGTACGCGTCCAGCACGGGCCGGGGCATCATGCCGAAGTAGCCAGCCTCCATGTTGATCGTCCGGTCGGTCACCTCGTACTGACGGGCGATCTCCCTCCAGTAGGCCTCGTCCTGGGCGACCTGCCCGGGTGAGCCGTGCGGTGGGGTGACCCCGCGGATGGTGGAGTTCCGGAGGGGGCCGCCGAGGGGCGTCGCCCCTGCCGCGGAAGGGATCGCCAGGGCCGCGGAGGCCAGGGCGGTGCGTCTGAGGAACTCGCGTCGGGTAGCCATGCCGGATACTAGGGTCGGGTGCCGCGCCGGGCTACGGTGGCGAACTCGGCGGGGGGCCGACAAACTGACACTCCCCCGAATCGCGGCCGCCCCCCCCCGGACGGCCGCGGACACGCGAACGAAGGGCCCAGAGGAGCAATGGACCAGGACCAGCCGACCCCCGCCGAGGAGCTGGCCAACAGCCTCACCCACGGGATAGGGCTGCTGGGCGCCGTGGCCGTCACACCGGCCCTGGTGATCAACGCGATCCGGCACGGCAGCGCCATGGACATCGTGGGGGCCGCGGTGTTCGGGGCCACCCTCATCCTCCTCTACCTGGCCTCGACGGTCTACCACGGAACCCCACCCGGGCGGACCAAGGACTTCCTGCAGAAGGTGGATCACGCCGCCATCTACCTGCTCATCGCCGGCACGTACACGCCCTTCACGCTGGGGGTGCTGAGGGGTGGGTGGGGCTGGACCCTCCTCGGTGTGGTCTGGGGAGGGGCGCTCCTGGGGGTGATGGTGAAGGTCTCGCGGGGCGTGGGCCACGCGAAGCTGGGCGCGGCGCTCTACCTGCTGATGGGCTGGCTGGTGATCGTCGCCGCCCGCCCGCTGGTCATGAGCATGCCGGTGGAGGGGCTGGGGCTGCTGGCTCTGGGGGGGCTGCTCTACACCGGCGGCGTGTACTTCTATCTGCGGGATGGACGCTACTCCCACGCGATCTGGCACCTGTTCGTGCTGGGCGGCTCGGCCAGCCACGTGGTAGCGGTGCTGCTGTACGCGCGGTAGTCGGGGACTCCTCGCCCGGCGGGGGTCCGAGGAGGAGGGGCGGAACGAGATTGAGCCCGGGACGGCCTCAGCTGACCTTCTTCCTCTTCCCCTTCAGGAAGTCCATCATGATGTACTGACCCAGCGTGACGGTGCTGGTGAAGTACGCCTTCCCCCGGGCGATCTCGGACGTCTTCTTCACGAACTGGATCAGGTAGGGGTCCTGGGCCAGCATGAAGGTGTTGATGAGGATTCCGGCCTTCCTGCATGCGGCCACCTCCCGGAAGGTCCGCTGCAGGATGTGGCCGTCCAGGCCGCCCGAGTTCTTGTAGATCCTCCCGTCCGGCAGCGTCATGGCCGACGGCTTCCCGTCGGTGATCATGATGATCTGCTGCATCTCCTTGCCGGTGGCCGTCAGCACCCGGCGGGCGACCTCGAACCCCTCCGCCGTATTGGTGTGGAACGGTCCGACCTGGGCGGTGTGGAGCCGGGACAGCGGGATCTCCTCCGCCCGGTCGCCGAACGTCACCACCTTCAGCACGTCCCCGGGGAACTGGGTCCGGATCAGGTGCGACAGCGCCAGCGCCACCTTCTTGGCCGGCCCGAACCGATCCTCCCCGTAGAGGATCATGGAGTGGGAGATGTCCAGCATGAGGACCGTGGCGCAGCTGGACCGGTACTCGGTCTGACTCACCATGAGGTCCGAGTAGTCCAGGTTCAGCGGGACCTGGAGGCCCTCCCGCTCGATGGCGTTCTTGAGCGTGGCCGGGATGTCCAGGTTCATGGTGTCGCCGAACTCGTACGGACGCGGGGCCGAGCCTGCCTCCACCCCGGTGGCCAGGTTCGGCGTGTCGTGCGCGCCGAAGGTGGACTTCCCCAGGCTCGACATGAGGTGCCGCAGCGCCCGGTAGCCCAGGAAGTCCATTCCCTTGTTGGTCAGGTTGAACTGGACCGTCTGGGCGGCGTCCCGGGCCTCGTCGACGGTCCCCTGGCCCGTGACGTCCTGGGTGGGCCCCATCATGGTCGGCGGGCCGTCCTCGGAGAGGGAGATGTACCCCTCCTCCACCATCTTCTGAATGATCTGGTCCATGAGCTCGGCGATCTGGCGTTGGACCTCCTCGTCCCCCTCACCCTCTCCCCGGAGCTCCTGGATCATCTCGGGGGTGAGCTGGCCGCTCTCCATGAGAGCCTCCAGGAGGTGGTACTTGAGGGAATCCACCGACGTGGTGTCCTCCGCCCCGGACCAACCCCAGTAGGGGTGGTAGTGGGGGCCGCCCGCGAAGCCTCCGTCCATGAGGAAGCTGGAGAGCTTCTCCATGAGGGCCTCGAGGTTCAGTGCGTCCAGGAACCCGCCCTCGTACTTCTTGTAGGTTGTGAAGCGCATGGATGGATCCACGAAGAGGAGGGACATGAACGACCAGGGTCTCCGGGAACGCCTCCTGGCCTTCTACGACGAACGTAAGAGGGACCTGCCTTGGCGTCGAACCTCGGACCCGTACCGGATCTGGGTGTCGGAGATCATGCTCCAGCAGACCCGGGTGGAGACCGTGATTCCCTACTACCAGCGCTGGATGGAGCGGTTCCCCACCGTCTCGGTCCTGGCCGATGCCCACGAGGACGAGGTGCTCGGCCTGTGGGCCGGTCTCGGCTACTACTCCCGGGCCCGGAACCTCCACCGGGCGGCCGCCATGGTACGGGATCGGTTCGGGGGCCGGCTGCCCGCCTCCCCGAACGAGCTGCGGGAACTGCCCGGGATCGGGGAGTACACCGCCGGCGCGGTGGCCTCCATCGCGTTCGGCAGGGTCGAGCCGGTGGTCGACGGCAACGTGAGGCGGGTCCTGGCCCGGCTGCACGACGAGGCCGCGCCCGGGTCCGCCTGGCTTCGGCAGCGGGCCGGAGCCCTGGTCGATCCGGACCGCCCCGGGGACTTCAACCAGGCCCTCATGGAACTCGGTGCCACGGTGTGTACCCCTCGTTCGCCGGACTGCGGGGCGTGTCCATGGCTAGAAGGGTGCGGGGCATATGCGGCTGGGACCGTGGCGGAGCGGCCCGCGCCGAAGAAGGCGACAAGGGTCCGGGAGGAGACCATCCCCGTGGAGGTGGCCGCCCGCCGGAACGGCGGGGGTGAGGTGGAGGTCCTGCTGGAGAAGCGCCCGGACTCGGGATTGCTGGCCGGGATGTGGGCCTTTCCGGAGACCGTAGGGGGGCGAAGCGCGAAGGTCGGGGAGGGCCCCGCGACCGCCGGCGTCCCCCTGGCCCCGGTGGATCATGTCTTCTCCCATCTGCGGGCTCGGTATGAGCCCGTCCTGGTGATCCGGGAGGCTTCATCGGACCCGGTCCCGCCGCCCCGCCGATGGGTGACCTCCAACGGTGCGGCGGAGCTGGCTCTCCCCGTGGCCCAGAGGAAGATTCTCGAGGCTGCGATGACCCATCTGAATCGGGAATTCTTGGGGGGCGAAAACGGTTGACCCCCGGCGGGCCGAGGCCCAATCTCAGACCCCTGACCAAAGCCCCGGAGCAGTGCGTCAGGGCGGCCCTTCGGCCCCCGCTGCTCCTCGGTTCGACTCCATACAAGGTGTCCCCATGAGCGTGACGCGTCTCGTTCGATCCGGAGCGGCCCTGGCCGCTCTCGTTCTGCTCCCCCTGGCCGATTCGGCGCCCGTCGCGGCCCAGAGCCTGGAGGACCTGAATCTCACCAGCCTCACCTACCGGAATGTGGGCCCCTCACGGGGCGGCCGCGTGACGGCGGTGGCCGGTCACCGCGACCACCCCACGACGTTCTACATGGGCGCCACCGGAGGCGGAGTCTGGAAGACCACCAACAACGGCCAGACGTGGACGCCCATCGCGGACGACTACCTGGCCACGGGATCCATCGGTGCGATCCGCGTAGCCCCCTCGGACTCCGACGTGGTCTGGGTGGGCACGGGCTCGGACGGGATCCGCTCCAACGTCATCGTGGGCCGCGGGATCTATCGGTCGACGGACGCCGGTGAGACCTGGGAGTTCAAGGGACTCCGGGAAATGGGTCAGCTGGGAAGCGTCGAGATCCACCCCGACGACCCCAACACGGTCTTCGTGGCCGCTCTTGGTAACCCCTTCCGGAAGAGCGACGAGCGAGGCGTGTACCGCACTCGCGACGGCGGCGACACCTGGGAGCAGGTGCACTTCGTCTCCGACTCGGTGGGCGCCATCGACATCGAGTTCCACCCGGAGAACCCGAACGTGGTCTATGCCGGGATGTGGAGGGGCGAGCGGAAGCCCTGGACCATCATCTCCGGGATGCAGGAGTCGGCGCGGGAGGACGGCATCTGGCGGTCCGTGGACGGCGGTGACACGTGGGAGTACGTGATGCTGAACCTCCCCTCCGGACTGATCGGCAAGATCGACCTGGCCGTTACGCCCGCCGCGCCCGACCGCGTCTACGCCCTGGTGGAGACCAACGAGCCGGCCGAGGGCCTGTACCTCTCCGAGGACCGGGGCGGGACGTTCGAACTGCTGAGCAACCACCGGCCCCTCATGGACCGTCCGTTCTACTACACGAACGTGGACGTGGATCCGACCAACGCGGACGTCATCTACGTGAACGCCACCCAGTTCTGGCGGTCCATGGACGGCGGTGAGACCTGGGAGCGTCGGCGTACGCCTCACGGGGACAACCACGACATGTGGATCAACCCCGACAACCCCATGATCCAGGTCCAGTCCAACGACGGGGGTGCCAACGTCACGCTCGACGGCGGAGAGACCTGGAGCGTCCAGTACAATCAGCCCACCGCCGAGCTGTACCAGGTGGACGTGGACGACCAGCTTCCCTACTGGCTCTACGCCGGGCAGCAGGACAACTCCACCGTCATGGTGCCCTCCAATCCACCGGCCAACGACTCCGAGTTCGGCCACCAGGGCAACTGGAAGGCCATCGGCGGCTGCGAGACCGGTCCGGCTGTGCCCAAGCCCGGGGATCCCAGCACGGTCTACTCCAACTGCAAGGGCCGCTTTGGGCTGTATTCCCAGATCTCGGGGCAGGAGCGGCAGTACTACGTGGGGATGGCCAACCTCTACGGCGACAATCCGGCCAACCTCCCCTTCCGCTTCCAGCGGGTGGTGCCCATCGAGGTGTCGCCCTGGGACCCCAACGTGGTCTATCACGGATCGCAGTTCGTGCACCGGACGCGGGACGGCGGGATCACCTGGGAGACCATCAGTCCCGACCTGACGGCGTTCCGTCCGGAGCGGCAGCAGGAGTCGGGTGAGCCCATCACCCGGGACATCACGGGTGAGGAGCATTACTCGGTGCTCTACGTCATCGAGGAATCGCCGCGGGAGCGGGGCGTCATCTGGACCGGGGCCAACGACGGCGTGGTCTTCGTGACCCGGGACAACGGCGTGACCTGGACGGACGTGACCCCGTCCGATCTGCCGCCGGAGGGACGCGTCCAGACCATCGACGTCTCCCGCTTCGAGGACGGAAAGGCCTACGTCGCCGTCTACCGGTATCTGCTGGGCGACTTCGAGCCCTACATCTACATGACGGACGACTACGGCGAGTCCTGGGCACGTCTGACCGACGGGACCAACGGGATTCCGGCCGACTACCCCACGCGGGTGATTCGCGAGGACCCGGTGCGGAAGGATCTGCTCTACGCGGGCACGGAGTTCGGGATGTTCGTGTCCTTCGACGACGGCGCGAACTGGCAGTCCTTCCAGCGGAACCTGCCGGTGACCCCCATCACCGACATCGAGATGGTGAATGGCGACATGGCCATCTCGACCATGGGCCGTTCCTTCTGGATTATGGACGACCTCTCGCCGCTGCGGCAGTTCGACGCGGCGGTGGCCAACGCCGACGCCCATCTCTTCGATCCGACCGTGGCCATGCGCGAGCGCCGGGGCGGCGGGTTCAACTTCGGTGAGCCGGATCCGTCGGAGCCCGTGTACGGTCCCGCCGGCGTGGTCATCGACTACTACCTGGCGGGAGCCGCCGATGAGGTGACCGTGGAGTTCCTGGACCGGCAGGGGAACGAGGTCATGGGCTTCTCCGGTCAGGGTGACGGAGAGCGGACCGAGTCCGGTCAGGAGATGAGGGCCCCCTTCACGTTCACCGTGGGTACCCCGCGGCTCCAGACCTCAGCCGGTCTCCACCGGTTCGTGTGGGACATGCGGGTCCACGGCCCGGGTGGCGCGGCGCGCGGCGGTCCCATGGTGGTGCCGGGAGACTACCAGGTCCGCCTGACGGTGGGCGACTGGAGTGACACCAGGGCCGTGGAGATCACCATGGATCCGCGGGTGGTGGCCACCGGGGTGACGCAGGCCGACGTGGAAGCGCAGTACGAGTTCCGCATCATGGCCCGGGACATGATCACCGATGCCAACCAGGTGGCCGAGGAGCTGGACGAGGCTCTGGAGGCGGCCATGGAGCGGAACGACGATCGGTCCGTGGAGGCCCTCCAGGAACTCCACTCCCGGATGCACACGAAGCAGGGTGGCTCGTATCAGACTCCTCGCCTGCTGTCCCAGATGGGATACCTCTATTCCAACCTGGGCCGGGCCGATCAGCGCCCCGGGCAGGACGCCTACGCCCGGTTCGACTTCCTGATGGCCGAACTCGAGGCCATCAAGCGGGAGCTGGAGCCCTTCAAGCGGCTGGTGACCGACCGGTAACCGTTCCCTGACCCGTCCGAAGGCGGGGCACCGTGCCTGAGTCGGGCCCGGCTCCCATTTTGGGGGTCGGGCCCGGTTCGTCGGGCCGAGATCGTGGGTCGTGGGGTCAGTCGCGGCGAAACGGGAGACCGCCATGCGCATTGCCGAGATGAACTGGATGCAGGTAGAGGACTACCTCCAGCTGGACAACCGGTGTGTCCTTCCCCTTGGGAGCACCGAACAGCATGCCTACCTGAGCCTGGCGACCGACGCGATCCTGGCCGAGCGGGTGGCGCTGGATGCGGCCGAACCGCTCGGGGTTCCGGTGTTTCCCGCCATCCCCTATGGGATCGCGCCGTACTTCAGCGCGTTTCCCGGCACGATCACCCTGTCGGTCCAGACGTACTCCGCGCTGGTAGCGGAGGTGCTGGACAGCCTGTATCGGGGAGGATTCCGGCGGATCCTCATCGTCAGCGGGCACGGAGGGAACGCGCCCGCCGGGGCGGTGGCGCAGGAGTGGACGGCCGCGCATCCGGACTGCCGGGTCCGTTTCCACGAATGGTGGCGCGCGCCCCGCACCATGGCTCTCGTCCGGGAGATCGACGAGGTCTATGGGCACGCCTCATGGATGGAGGCTTTCCCGTGGACTCAGCTGCCCGGCGTGGCGATGCCCGAGCATCCCCACGAGCCCACGGACCGCGAGGCCATGGGCTCCATGAGTCCTTCCGAGGTCAGGCACTACCTGGGGGACGGGAACTACGGGGGCGACTACCGGAAACCCGACGACGTGATGGAGGCGCTCTGGGCGGTGGGCGTGGAGGAGACGAGAGAGGCGCTGGAAGGAGCATGGGAGTGAGCGGCGACGAGGCCGGCCGGACCGGCGGGACCGGAGCGTCGGGCCAGCCCGGCGCAGCAGGCCCCGGCACGACCCGCTACGACTTCACCGGACGCACGGTCCTGGTGACCGGAGCCGCGCAGGGGATCGGCCGGGGTATCTGTCGGGCGTTCCTGGAGGCCGGCGCGACGGTGTGGGGCTCCGACGCGGACTCGACCGCGCTGGCCGAAGCGGCCGGCGAGATCGCCGTTCCCGGATTCCATGCCCGGGTGGTGGACGTCACCGACTCAGCTGCGGTGGACGCGTGGGCCCGGGCCGCGCTTCAGGAGACCGGCCGCATCGACGTTCTGGTCCACGTGGCCGGCGGCGTCCTCGGTCAGGTGGGGGGTCCGGTGGAGGACGTCTCGGACGAGGACTGGCGGGCGATCCAGGCGGTGAACCTGGACGGTGCCTTCCATGGGGCCCGGGCGGTGGCGGCCGCGATGAAGGAGGCCGGGCGGGGGCGGATCATCCTCATCTCGTCGGGCGCCGGGCTCAGAGTCAGCCTGACCGGGATTCACTCCTATGCCGCGGCCAAGTCGGCCCAACTGGGTCTGGCCCGGCAGCTGGCCCATGAGCTGGGCCCCCACGGTGTCACCGTGAACGTCGTCGCGCCGGGGTTCGTGCTCTCCAACCCGAGCACCGAGCGGCAGTGGGAGAGCTACGGTGACGAGGGCCAGGCGCGGCTGGTGGAGTCGATTGCCGCCCGCCGGCTCGGGACGCCGGGGGACATCGCTTCGGCGGTCCTCTTCTTCGCGTCGGACGAGGCGGACTGGATCTCCGGGCAGGTGCTGTCGGTGGACGGGGGGCGGTAGGGCCCGGGGGTGCCGGGCGCGGGGACATCGGCCGGCATGTGAGGCCCCGGCCGATCAGTTCTCCAGCCTCGCCCGGAGCTCTTCGATCCAGTTCTGAACCAGGACGAATTCGGTGGGGATCGTCTCCTGGTCCGCCGCGCCGAACTGGATCATGAGGAATCCCCGATCGTCGACGTCCACGTCCCAGCTGGTGTAGTTGGGTTCGGAATCCAGGCCGCGCTCGGACACGTTGAACAGGGGACTGCGGTCCGTGACCCGGAAGGCGCCGTCGCCCGTCTGTACCGCGGCGGCGACCATCTCCCCCGCGCCGTTCACAAAGAAGAGCTCCTGGCCGCTGCGGGCCCACTTGGGGTTCGTGCCGCCGGAGCTCGACACCTGCCACTTCCCGTCCTGCGAGTTGGGGAACGGGCGGACGTAGACCTCGTCCCGTCCCGTCTCCGTGGACTCATAGGCTATCCAGCGCCCGTCCGGTGACAGAGAGAACCCCTTCTCGTCGTAGGGCTCTGCGGCCACCGCCTCCAGGTCGGCCTCGGCTCCCCCGACGGGCAGGCTCACCAGGTCTCGCACACCGAACACGTTGCTCAACCCACCGATCCGAAGCGCCCAGACCTGCTCGTCGGGAGTCATCTGCGCCTCCAGGATCGATCCTTCGAGGTCCAGGATCAGTTCCGGTGACCCGGTCCCGTCGGCCGGCTGGGCCCACAGATCGTATGTACCCGGATCGCTGTTGCGGTCCGAGTTGAACCAGATCATGGATCCATCCCGGGACCACCGCGGCCTGCGATCGAGCCCGTCGTCGAAGGTGAGCCGGGACAGCGGGCCGTCATCGAGCTGCTTGATCCAGATGTCGTCCCCCGTGTCCCCGGCGATCTTGACGGCCAGGCGCTCTCCGTCCGGGGAGAGTGCCAGGGCCACCTCGGGAGTGCCCGGGTCGAACCGCCACCCGGGGTCGACGGGCGTGACTCTGCCCTCTCGGTTGACCCGGACAACGCGAGCGTTGTCACCCGCCGTCGAGGCACCGGTCCAGTAGAGAAGGGTGCCATCGGGAGCGACGGTGAAGAACGGGTAGTCGTTCCCGTCCACCCGGACCCCTTCCACCAGCGGAATCGCCGGCCCGGCCAGAGCCATGGCGTCGGAGTCGAAGCGCGCAGCCAGGATCCGTCCGTCCACGTCGCCGAATACGAGGTAGCGGCCGTCGACCAGAAAGGACCTGGCCCCGGGGGTCACCACGGAGCGCTCCCCGGTAGAGATGCGAACGGCCTCGATCCGGTAGGGCGCGCCGTAGACCGTGAACAGGGCGACGTCACTGTCGGGCACCACCTCGTAGTCCACGTGAATCTCTCCGGGGGTGGACTCGGTCACGCGCTCGGAGTCCCCGCCCGAATCGGCAACACGGGAGATGCTGGAGGTGCTGTTGAGATAGTAGATGAACCCGTCCGAGCCCCACCGAACGCAGCACTGGGCAGAGTCCGCCAGGGTCCGGACGACGCCTCCCGCGAGGGGCGCGACCCGGAGGCTCCCTGCCTCGGTGAACGCCACCTCGAACCCGTCGGGGGATACCGCCGGAGAGGTTCCCTGCTCGGTCCCGGGAATGGGGATGGCCTCGAGTGCCGAGAGGCGGCGGAGGGCCAGCTGAGACTCGTTCCCCACCACGGTGCTGAGCACGATGAACGAGCCGTCGTCTGAGAGGTCGAACTCGAAGTTGGTGGTCTGGCCCTCAAGGGGGCTGAGGGCGAACCGCTCAACGCCCTGAGGGGCGGGCGGGCGGAGAGCGGTGACTCCCAGGATGCCGGCGAGGACCACAGCCACCGCGGAGGCTCCCATCGCCAGGGGCTTCCATCGACCGCCCCCTCGGGCCGCCGCGGTGACGGGATCATCACCGTGACGGAACGACTTGTCTCCCAGCGCCTTGGCGAAGTCCTGTGCCCCGGTGAACCGGTCTGCGGGCAGCTTCTCCAGGGCCTTTCGAATCGCCGCGTCGACGTGGGGTGGAATGGACTTCCGAATCGTCGTGGCCGAGACCGGGTCTCCCTGAATGATCTTCCCCAGGACGGCCTGGGCAGTGCTCCCCGGGTAGGGCGGCTCCCCCACGAGCATCTCGTAGAGGACGCAGGCCAGGGCGAACGTGTCGCTGGCCGGGCCGATCGCCTGATCCCCGGTGGCCTGCTCCGGACTCATGTAGTAGGGAGTCCCGACACTCAGGCCCGTTTCGGTGAGCCGGCTGCCGCTGGCGGAGCCTACGGCCAGGGCGATCCCGAAGTCCGCCACCAGGGGCTCCCCCCTGCTGAGGAGGATGTTGGCCGGCTTGATGTCCCGATGGACGACCCCGGCGTCGTGGGCTGTCTGGAGCGCACTCGCCACGGCGGTGGCGATCCCCAGAGCCTCGTCCACGGGCAGCTGTCGCTCGCGGTCCAGGCGATCCCGAAGGGTCTCGCCCTCGATGTAGGGCATGACGTAGAAGAGGAAACCGTCGGCCTCTCCCGAGTCGAACAGGGGAAGGATGTGCGGGTGCTGGAGATTGGCCGTGGTCTTGATCTCAGCCAGGAAGCGGTCGGCCCCGACCACGGCGGCCAGTTCGGGCTTCAGAACCTTGAGGGCCACCTTCCGCTCGTGGCGCAGATCATCCGCCAGGTAGACGGTGGCCATGCCTCCCTCTCCCAGCTCCCTCTCAATGGTGTACCGATCGGTCAGGGCGGCGTTGAGCCGCTCGATCTGGTTGTCGCTCATGGAGCCTCGGGGGCGCTTTGCTGGGTGGGGGGTGCGTCTGGCGGGACGCCAGGGCTGGACCGTCCGTCTGCGGAAAGCCTGCGGGACGGTACGGGTGGAGACGCGACTGAGGCAAGCGGGCCCCGCGTCCCGATGGGTAGGGGGTGTCCGGGTCTGGTGCGGAGCCTCGGCTAACCGAGCGGGGAGGTCTCCAACCGACCGGCCTCGAGTACGGCCCACAGTCCGATCAGGATCGCCTCGGCGGCGTCGTGACGGAGCGATGTCGGCCTCGACGCGCCGGACCATTCGATGACCCGGCGGGCCAGCGTGTCGGCCTGCTCCTTGGCGGAGGCACCCGTGCGCCGGTCACGCGGCAGCAGCAGAGTCTCCCGCCAGAGCCCGGCATCCACGACCTGCGCCGGCACGGCCCGTCTGCGAGCCTCCCTGAGCCAGGGCTCCACCAGCGGCCCGCCCCCTTCGATGACTACCGCGTCCAGGTCCGTCACCCCCGACATGACCGCGTGCGCCCCGCGCTTCAATCGGGCGCTCGATCCGAAGTTGGTCGACCGGTACTCCTCCAGTCGGCCGTCCGGACCATACACGGCGATGCCGGCCCGGAGGCCGGCATCGATGGCGAGGAGGCGACCCAAGTCCAGGGCCCCTACGCGTTGCCGAAGGGGTCGAAGGTGAACCCGCCGGGCCCGCCGCCCGGAGACTCATGGGGTGTCCGGGCGTAGCTGCCGGAGTCGGAGCGACTGATCCTGCGCTCGGCCACGAGGGCCTCCAGGGCGAGCTCGCAGGCTCCGGCCCGGACTCCGTCCGGGGCGCCCTCGGGGACGAGGCCGACGAACCCCACCATCTCCATGAGGTCCGGCACCAGCTCGAAGGCCTGGACGCAGGCCGACGCTGCCGAGTCCTCGGAGACCTGCAGCGCGCCTCCGGTCTCGAAGTACTCCACGATGCCCTCCACGTCCGCGCCGCCGGCCCGGGCGTTGAAGACCTCGAGGCAGGCTCTGGCGATCAGCTCCCGGGCGATGGACTGGGAGCCCTGCAGCTCTCCCTCGTACTCGAGCTCCATCTTGCCGGTGATGGCCGGAAGTGCCGCGTAGATGTCGCCGATCCGGGGGACGACGTCGCTCTCCCCGAGGCGCAGGGCCCGGCGCTCGGCGTTGGACAGCACGCTTTCCATCACCGTGATGGGCATCCGCTGGCTCACACCCGAGCGCTGGTCGATCCGCTTGTCGGCCCGGGCCAGGAACGCGATCCGCTCCACCACCTCCTCGACGAAGATGGGCAGCTCCACGCCCGTGCCGTTCCGCTGGGTCCAGGCCTCCTGGCGGGTGATGTCCACGCCCGTCTCGAGGTCCATGGGGTAGTGGGTCCGGATCTCGGCGCCGATCCGGTCCTTCAGCGGGGTGATGATCTTGCCCCGGGCCGTGTAGTCCTCCGGGTTGGCCGAGAACACCATCATCAGGTCCAGGGCCAGCCGGATGGGGTACCCCTTTACCTGCACGTCCCCCTCCTGGAGGATGTTGAACAGGCCCACCTGGATCTTCCCGGACAGGTCCGGGAGCTCGTTGATGGCGAAGATGCCCCGGTTCGCCCTGGGAAGCAGGCCGAAGTGAATCGTGAGCTCGTCAGCCAGGATGTGCCCGCCTCGGGCCGCCTTGATGGGGTCCACGTCACCGATGATGTCGGCGATGGTCACGTCGGGCGTGGCCAGCTTTTCCACGTACCGGTTGTCGCGGTGGATCCACTCCACCGGGGCGTCGTCCCCGTGCTCCTCCACCAGCCCGTGTCCGAACTTGGAGATGGGGGCCAGCGGATCGTCGTTCACCTCCGAGCCCGCCAGGATGGGAATCTCCTCGTCCAGGAGCGTCACGAGCTCCCTGAGGATTCTCGACTTCGCCTGGCCGCGCAGCCCCAGGAGGATGAAGTCGTGGCGGGACAGGATGGCGTTCACCACGTGGGGCACCACCGTATCGTCGTACCCCTGGATGCCGGGAAAGAGGGTCTCCTCCGCCTTCAGCTTCTCGATGAGGTTGGCCCGCATCTCCTCCTTCACCGTCCTCGAACGGTATCCGGAGGCTCTCAGTTCGCCGAGGGTAGTGGGCCGAGTGGCACCCATGTCAGTTCTCCGCTGGTCCGTGTTCCCGCCCGTGCGCCGGGGGGGGTGATTCGCTACCGTAGGGCCGTGTGGCCTGCGGATTGCGGGCCATCTGGGTCGGCCGCGTCTGCGGCGTCTGCTGTTGCCGGGTGGCGATATACCCGGCGAAGGCCCTTCGGGTCCGAGGGTAGGTCCGCGTCGCTGCGCACGCGACCCCCGAGCCCCCGGGGGGGCATCTCCTGAAAAGACGATCCGGGGCCGCTCGGCCCCCGAGGCGAACGCATGAGCACCCACGACATCATCCGCCTGGCCGTCGGCGTCTATCTGATCGGGGCCTTTGGCCTGTTCCTCTATCTCGCCTGGGACAAGGTGAAGTTCGTACGGCGCGGCAAGCCGGAGGACCGGTCGGATCAGGTCGGGAAGCGGATCGGGATCTTCTTCGGCGAGGTGCTGGGACAGAGCAAGGTCCGGGAGAGGCTCACGGCCGGCTGGGCCCACGCCATGATCTTCTGGGGGTTCATCGCCTTCGCGGCCGCAACCCTCGACCTGCTGGCCAAGCTCGCGACCGGGGGGGACGGATTCCTCCTGGGGCCGGCCGCCGGGTTCCTCTACGTGGTGGACTTCTTCGCCTTCGCCATTCTGGCCGGAATCGCCGCTCTCGCCTGGCGCCGCTACGTCATCCGGCCGCCGTACCTGACGTACTACAGCAGGGAATCGGCCGTCGTCCTGGCGGTCATCGGGTTCATCGCGCTCACCCACATCATGGAGCGCTACACTGGCGCGCCCGCGGCCGAGTACTGGGGATATGCCCACCTCGTCGCGGCCTTCGGGTTCCTGGCCTACGTCCCCACCTCCAAGCACTTCCACATCCTCGGCGCTCCGGTGAACGCCGTGACCCAGCAACTGGTGGATCACCAGCGCATGGATCCGCTGGACCTGGAGGCCGAGCTGGATTTCGAGGGGGGCGAGTCGTACGGCTGGAACAGGGTCAACGACTTCACCTGGACCGACCGCCTGAACCTCATCACCTGCATCGAGTGTGGGCGCTGCCAGGAGTCTTGCCCGGCCTACGCCACCAACAAGCTGCTCAATCCCCGGGATTTCATCGTCGACCTGAAGTACCACGCCAAGGGGATGCAGCCCCACGGGAAGCAGTACCAGGTGGCCCAGGAGGCCTTCGCGGCCTCGGGCGAGAGCATCGAGGGCGTGGCGCTGGAAGACCAGCCGCTGGTCGACCACATCATCGCGTCGGAGACCCTCTTCCAGTGCACCACCTGCATGGCGTGCGTGCAGGCGTGCCCGGTGGACATCGACCACCTCTCCATGCTGCTCAACCTGAGGCGCTACCAGGTGCTGGACGTGGGCGAGATCAGCCCCGAGTACCAGCGCGTGTTCCAGAACATGGAGCGCTCGGGAGATCCCTGGGGGTATGGGGAGCACCGGAAGGCCGAGACGCTGGAGAAGCTGGGAGCCGGGGAGGACGGCGTCCCGGCGCCCCGCGTGGCCGAGCCGGGCGAGGAGTTCGACGTCCTGTTCTGGGTGGGATGCTGGGGCCTCTACGACGACCGGAGCATCGAATCCACCAGGGCGACGCTGAAGGTCCTGGATCATTTCGGTGTCGACTACCGCATCCTGGGCGACACGGAGGTGTGCTGCGGCGAGAACTACCGGCGCATGGGGAACGAGCTCCAGTTCCAGATGAACGCGGCCATGAACATGGAGCTGTTCTCCAGCGTGTCGTTCAAGCGGCTCATGGTCACCAACCCCCATTGCCACCAGGTCTTCGGCAAGGACTACAAGGACTTCCTCGGCCTGGACATCGACGGGACCCGCCAGGAGGGCTCGGAGCCGCCGGCCATCGGGCGGGGAGAGATGCCGTTCGAGATCCTGAGCGTGGAGCAGGTGGTGAACGAGCTGGTGCGGTCGAAGGGCCTGCCCGGGGCCAGCGGAGTGGGCCAGGTGGCCTATCACGACTCGTGCTTCTACGGGCGGTACAACGGCATCTACGACGATCAGCGGGACCTGGTGAAAGCCAGTGGCGGAGACGTGGTCGAGCTGGGGCGGAATCGCGAGGAGGGATTCTGCTGCGGAGCCGGGGGCGGGAACTTCTGGCGCGAGGAGGCGGAGCCCCGGGTGAGCTGGAACCGGGCCGAGGAGATCCTGGAGGTCGGCGCTCCCACCCTGGCCGTGTCGTGCCCGTTCTGCATGGCGATGCTGGAGGACGGTCTCAAGGCCCAGGACGGGTTCGAAGCCAACCCGGTGAAGGTCCGGCACGTCGTGGAACTGGTGGCCGACGCCATCGACGGCCCGGGGGGCGCCGCCTGAGCCGGCGACTCCGATCCGAGAGGGCGGCTCCGTGATCGAGCGCCGACCTGGGGTCTCCGGCTCGACCGGGGACCCCGTCGTCGTCTGGGGCGCGGGCGCCATGGGGGGCTCCATCGGAGCCGCCCTGCTACGCGCCGGGCACGAGGTGCTCTTCGTGGACGCGGACCAGGCCCACGTCGAGGCCATCAACCGCTCCGGTCTCCGGATCACGGGTCCGGTGGACGCCTTCACGGTCCGGGCCCGGGCCGTTCTCCCGGGTGAGGTGGCGGAAGAACTGACCGGCCCGCTCCGTCGAGTGCTGCTGTGCGTGAAGGCGCACCACACCGAGGGGGCCCTGGATCAGCTGGAGCCTCTGCTGGCTCCGGACGGGTTCGTGGTTTCGGTCCAGAACGGCCTGAACGAACGGGTCATCGCCGATCGCGTGGGGTCGCACCGGACGGTCGGATGCTTCGTGAATTTCGGCGCCGATGTGCTGGAGCCCGGGCTGGTCCTGCGAGGCAACCGCGGGGCCGTGGTGATCGGGGAACTGGACGGAGTCACCGACGGGGAGCGGATTCGATCGGTTCACGAGCTCTTCAGGCTGTTCGAGCCCGAGGCCGTGCTGACCGACAACATCTGGGGCTTCCTCTGGGGGAAGCTCGCCTACGGATCCATTCTGTTCGCCACGGCGCTGGTCGACGCGTCCATCGCGGACGTGTTGGAGTCGCAGGAACGCCGGTCGGCGCTCGTGGGGCTGGGCCGGGAGGTCATGACGGTGGCCGCGGCCGAGGGGGTCCGCCCGGAGGGATTCGACGGGTTCGATCCTGCGGCGTTCGCGCCCGACGCTCCCCCGAGCGCCGCGGAGCTCAGCCTGGACGACCTGGTCCGCTTCAACCGGGCCTCGGCCAAGAGCCACTCCGGAGTCTGGCGGGACCTGGCCGTGCGAAAGCGCAGGACCGAGGTGGATGCCCAGATCGCGCCCATCTCACAGGTCGGTCGCGAGAACGGGATCGGGTGTCCGCTGACCGATCGGCTGGTGGAGCTGATTCACGACGTCGAGGAGGGCCGGCGGCCCCAGGCGTGGGAGACGCTGGCCGCCCTGGGCTGACGGGCTGGTGAACGGGTGGTCGCCCGAGAGCCGCCGCGGTCCGGGACCTACTCGTCCACCTCCAGCCCCACGCCCAGCGGGGTCTTCACGAGCCGGGGAAGGATGGCCGGGATGTCCCGGCTCCGGTAGAACGCCAGGACCTCGGCGGGAGACTCCATTCCCACCAGCTCCCGGATCGTATGAACGGTCGGGAACACCATGGGGAGCGCCCCCTCCGCGTTCCTTGCCAGTGCCTCCTCGGCGGTGAGCCACAGAGCGTCCACCATCTCCCGGGGATCGACGACCGCCTTCGATCCGGGGGCCACTTCCGCCGCGAAGAACCGGGTGTCGTACCGACGCGGCTCCACCACGGGAGTGATCCAGTGGGCGATGTACTCCACGGCCCCCCCGTGGAGTCGGACTCCCAGGGAGTCCAGCGCGTCGCCGAACGGGGTGCGATCCGACATCACGTCGTCCCGGATCTGCTCCACCACCGGGTCGATCGCAGCGGGGGCCGGGACGGCGTCCCGACCGGGGAGGAGACCGGTCTCCTCGAACGCCTCCCGTAGCGCCGAGATGTAGTAGGCGATGGCGGGCGGGTCCGCGTCGGGCAGGTCCAGGCGTGCTTCCGCTCCGGCCGGATCCAGCCCGTCCAGGCGCTCGAGCATCGCGGGACTCCAGTCGTCGGCGTCCACGCGCCCCCCGGGGAAGACGTACGCCCCGGGCACGAACCCGGCGCTCCGACTCCGGCGCATCAGGAGGATCTCGGGGCCTGCGCCTGCGCCCTCCCGGAGGAGCACGATCGTCGCCGCGGGCCGGGGTGTGGCGGGCTCGGCGGGCACCTGATCGAGGGTCTCGGCGAAACCCTCGGGGAGGCGCTCGAACGGAATGATCTGTTCTGGTTCGGACACTGTGTTCAGGGGGTTCGGGACGTTTTGTTCCTCGCCCTTCTGGCGTGAAACACTGTGTTGAAACACCCGGTTCCAGAGCCATGCGGGAGACCCTCGGCCGGACCCGTCCAGGTCGGCGTTGGAGATCCCGCAAGTGCCTTCTCATCACGGAGTTGGCGACAGAGCTGCAACCTGGAACGGCGGTTTCGCGGGATGGCGGGGGATTTGGCCTCCGTCTTGCCCCCCTCCTGGACGCCGGACCTTCCGTCCGGCCCGAATGAGAACGGGGAAACCCGCATGACATACACCGGCCGAACAAACATAGCCCGATCCGACGGCCCGGGAGGGCCTCCGGGTCGTTTCCCCGGCCGTCCGCCAGCCTGGCTGGCCTGGACGGTGGTGGGGCTGCTGCTCTCCCTCCCCCTGCACGCGCACGGCTCTCAGGACGAGCCGGTCCCGGCTGATGTCGCGTGGACCCTTGGCGTGTCCCCGGCCCTGGACCTCTGGTACCACGGCCTGGCGCTGGCCGGCGTCGATCCCATGGGCGGCGCGACGCTCTACGACCCCGGATACCGCGGGCGATTCTCACTCCAGCGGTCCCGGATGCAGGGAGATGTCACGCCCCTGGAGTCGGCCGTGCCGGAGGTGATGGGGATCGTGGAATCGGATCCGGCCTTCGAGGTTCTTCACTTCGTGCCCCTCTACTTCCCGGGAGCCGGAATCGGCGACCTGGTCGCGGCACTCCGCAGGGTCTCCGACACGCCCCGGGGGATTCCCGGCGGGCTGGACGTCTCCAGCCGGTTCGGGGTCACGGCGGTCGCCACCGTTCTGGCGACCCCCGCCCAACGGCAGGGGCTGGCACGGTTCCTCGACCTGGTCGAGGCCGAAGCGGCCTCTTCCTACGAAGCCGTGGCCCGGGCCGACTACCAGGCCCTGGGTCGTGTCCTTCCGGACGTGCAGGCCCGCTGGAGCCGCGAGATCGGGGCGCCCCTGGCCGGATATCTGGAACGGTATGCCCTGACCCGGGGAGCCCTCATGATCTCGGCCCCGGTCGGCCCGGAGGGCCGGATTCTCGAAGGGGATCCGTCCAACCCCTGGGACAACCAGATCGTCATCGGCCTGGCTCCCACCGCCCTGGCCGCCGGATCCGACGCGGCATTCCTGGACGTGGCCGTCCGTTCCGTCCGGGAGCTCTGCTACCCGGCGGTGCGGCAAGCCATGCAGGCGTCGGGAATCCAGGCCGGAACCCTGGCCGAGGGGGCGGACCTCTCGGCCCGAGCGGCCACCCGCTGCGGCGCGCTTCTCATCGACAGACATGCACCGGACCTGGAACAGGCCTACGCGACGTGGGCGCTGTCCTGGTCCGACGCCACATCCACCGGCGGTGACACGGCCGGTGCGCTGGCGGCCGCCTTCCCTCTCCCGCCCGGGCTGGAGTCCGCCCTGGAGGAGGTCGTCGGCCGTGATTAATCCATCAGCATGGGTCCCCAGAGGACCTGAACCCCAACTGCCTTTCCATTGGAAGGGGGCAGGAAAAATGAAGAGCAAAGTCCTGATGCTCCTGACCGCATTCGCCGTTGCGGGCGCCACGGTGGCGCAGCCGGCGGCAGCGACAGACGGGCATTTCCTCCACGGCGTAGGCGCCATCAACTCGACCATGGGCGGCGTGGGAATCGCCATGCCCGCGGACGTTCTGGGCGCTGTCTACACCAACCCCGCGGGCCTCATGGCCTTCGAGAACACCCGGGCGGACTTCTCGTTCGAGATGTTCAAGCCGACCATGTCCCTGAGCTCGACGCACCCCATGGGGTTTTCGGGCTCGACGAAGGGAACCACGGAGTTCACTCCCATCCCGGCGCTGGGCTTCTCCATGCCCGTCGGTGACCGTGCGGTCGTCAGCCTCGCCGGACTCGGCATCGGCGGATTCGGCGTGAACTACGCCGCCGCTTCGGTGAGCAGCACGGGCGTTCCGTCGAACCCCATCCTCGCCCCGACCACGGTGGGCGGCTTCGGACAGGTCTACTCCGACTTCCAGCTCATGAAGATCGCGCCGGCGTTCGCATTCGCTGCCAGCGAGAGCGTATGGCTCGGCGCCGCGTTCAACTTCGACTGGGCTCGCCTCTCCGTCATGCCGGCTCCCATGACCAACCCGGACATGGGCATGGGCATGACCCCCGGCGGCCCGGCCCCGATGCCGTTCTATCCCGACGCCACCGCCCACTCGTCGGCCTTCGGAGTGGGAATTCAGCTGGGTCTCACATGGCTGGTCAACGACCAGTGGTCCCTCGGGCTCGCCTACACGAGCGAGCAGTTCTTCGAGGACTTCGAGTGGAACTCCACCAACAAGGCGCCCGGCAGCGAGGGCTTCGGCTTCCCCCGGACCTTCACGTTCAAGATGAACGTGCCGGCGGTGTACGGCGCGGGCCTGGCCTACCGGACCGAGAGCCTGACGGTCGGCCTCGACGGCAAGTACATCACCTACAGCAGCACCGACGGCTTCAAGGTCGACCAGGTGCCGCCGTTCAACGCGGACGGTTCCGTCGCCGGGTTCGCCTGGGACGACATCTTCGTCATCGCCACCGGTCTCGAGTGGTGGGCCAGCGAGGACTTCGCGCTTCGGGCGGGCTACAACTACAGCGACAACCCCATCAGCGACGAAGTCTCGTTCTTCAACATCCCGGCCCCGGCCATCGTGCAGCACCATCTGACGGCCGGTCTGGGTTGGAGCCTTGCTGAGAACGTCGAACTCAACTTCGGCTACTACCACGTCCTCGAGAACAGCATCTCGGGCCCCATGTACGGCCCGGGCGCGATCCCCGGCAGCGACGTGACCAGCACCATGTCCGAGAACTCCTTCCTGATCGGCTTCTCCTTCCTGGGGAACTGACGAGATCGAGCTGAAAGGGCGCTGAATTCGGCTTCGGCCGGAGTCGGGCCCCGGACGGAAGAGGCCGCGGCACCCCTCGGGTGCCGCGGCCTCGGTCGTTGATGCGGCGGGGCCGCCTCAGCCGGCCGGATCCAGGATCGTGACCTCGCCGTCGAACAGTTCCGCCAGCCGTTCGGCGTCCGCCCGCTTGCCGGTGGAGCCGCCCCAGTGGACCGGGACGATGACGGAGGCGCCGCAGGCCTCTCCGGCCCTCGCCGCGTCTTCGGGACCCATGGAGTACCGGTCGTCGCAGGGCAGAAAGGCCACGTCGCACCGGATTCCGGCCATGGTGGGAATCAGGCCGGTGTCCCCGGCGTGGTAGTAGGTCACGTCGCCCACCGTAAAGAGATATCCCAGCCAGCCCGCGTCGGGGGGATGGAATCGGCTGTCGGGGGTGTAAGCCGGGACGGCCAGCACCTGGAGATCCCCCAGAGTGAGGAGATCGCCGGGCCGCACGTAGTGGTCCGCGTCGCGGACGAGCTTCTTCATGGAGGCCGGAGCCACCAGCACCGTTTCCGGCCCCCGCACACGTTCGATGTCTTCCTCGGAGAACACGTCGTAGTGGGGGTGGGTCAGCAGCACGAAGTCGGCGGGGGAGACGCCGGCCGGGATGCCGAACGGGTCGACGAAGACCCGCATGCCGGATCTCTCCACGGCGACGGCGAGGCGCCGGAACCAGGTCACGCCGTCCAGGGGTTTGTCCATACACGGTCTCCAGCGCTGCTCGGGTCGCCCGGGCTGCCGGGTCGGGTGGCGGATCGGGTTCGCAGGTGCCAACCTTGGCAGGCGGGCGGGGGCCGGGTCCCGGGCAGCGCGCCCAGCGGACAGCCATTCTGGCAGAGCGTCTGCAGATCCGGCACGAAAACGGGCCCCCGGAGGTGGCAAGCTTCCTGCACTTCTCCGGGTCCACCCCTGAAAAAAACCTAAGCCCGGGCCCTCGACCCGGACAGGAACCGCCAATACACCATGTCTGACGCCAAGAAGTCCACCAAGAAGGACGCCGGCGAGCAGGACTCCGCACCCGCCCGCCCCGAGCGATTCACGCTCCCGGTCCTTCCCCTCCGGGACACAGTCGTGTATCCCGGCGTGGCCGTTCCCATATCCGCCGGTCGACCCGGTACGGTCGAGGCCGTTCAGGCCGCGCTGGACGGGGATCGTCGGCTGTTCGCCGTGGCCCAGCGGGAGAACGTGGACGATCCGGATCCCGAGGTCCTCTATTCGGTGGGCACGGTCGTCCGCATCATCCAGACCCACCGCGTTCGTGGTGGCGTTCAGCTCCTGGTACAGGGAGAGGGTCGCGCGCAGGCTCTGTCCTACGACAGCACCGGCGAGTCCATGCTCAACGCCATCCTTCATCCCATGGAGCGGATCCCGCCCCGGAACGAGAGCGACGCGGCGTTCCAGGCGCTGGACCGGGAACTCCGACAGAGGGCGGCGGAGCTGGGTACCCGCCGCGGAGTGCCGGCCGAGGCCCTTAATCAGCTGATCCAGGGCGTGGACGAACCGGGCGCCTTCGCGGACCTCGTGGCCTTCTATCTGGACCTCTCCACCCAGGACAAGCAGGCCCTCCTCGACGAGCTGGACGACGAGGAGCGCATGCGCAGCGCCCTGCTGGCCGTCGAGAAGGAACTGGCCCGCATCGACGCGCAGGAGGACATCCAGGCCAAGGTCCAGGAGGAGCTGGGTGAGCGGCAGCGGGAGATGCTGCTGCGGGAACAGCTCCGCCAGATCCAGAAGGAGCTGGGTGACGAGGACGAGCGCGGCGATATGGAGGAGCTGCGCGAGCGGGTCGAGGCCCTGGACCTGAACGAAGAGGCCCGCCAGGAGGTGGAGCGGGAGCTGAAGCGACTCGAGCGTACCAGCCCCCAGTCCGCCGAGTACCAGGTGATTCGCACCTACCTCGAGTGGGTGACGGAACTTCCCTGGAACGAGCGGACCGAGGACAAGATCGTGCTGGATCGGGCCCAGGAGATTCTGGACGAGGACCACTACGGCCTGTCCGACGTGAAAGACCGGGTCCTGGAGTTCCTGGCGGTCCGCAAGCTCCAGATGGAGCGTGCCGAGGAGACCGCGGCCGGGGAGGACGAGGCCGACGGTGTTGCCGAGACCGGGGACGCGACCGACGAGGAGTCGGTCGGCGTCACGAACGGCGAGGCCGACCTGACGGCCGACGACCAGGGCGGTCCCGAGGCGGCCGACGACGAGACCGGCCGCGGCCCGATTCTCCTCTTCGTCGGTCCCCCCGGAGTGGGAAAGACCTCGATCGCGAAGTCCATCGCTCGGTCGCTGGCCCGGAAGTACGTCCGGATCTCCCTGGGCGGAGCCCGGGACGAGGCGGACATCCGGGGACATCGGCGGACCTACGTGGGCGCCATGCCCGGCCGCATCATCCAGGGCATGCGCCAGGTGAAGTCCAAGAACCCCGTGTTCCTGCTGGACGAGGTGGACAAGCTCGGCGTGAGCTATCAGGGCGATCCGAGTTCCGCGCTCCTCGAGCTCCTGGACCCGGCCCAGAACTCCACCTTCACCGACCACTACCTGGGCGTGCCCTTCGACCTCTCCGAGGTGCTGTTCATCGCCACGGCCAACTACCTGGACCGGATTCCCGGCCCGCTGCTGGACCGGATGGAGCGCGTGGACTTCATCGGCTACACCGAGGCCGAGAAGGTCGAGATCGCGAAGCGCTACCTGCTACCGCGGCAGCGGAAAGAGGCCGGGCTGCGGGATGAGGAGTTGGACCTGGCCGACGACGCGGTCCTGTTCGTGATCCAGCAGTACACCCGGGAGGCCGGGGTTCGACAGCTCGAGCGGGAGCTCGGAAAGCTGGCCCGGAAGGTGGCGCTCAAGGTGGCCGGCGGCCATGACGAGCCGGCCCAGCTGGGCGAAGAGGAGGTCCGGGAGCACCTGGGCCGTCCCCGGGTCCATCCGGAGCGGATGCGCGCGGAGCCCACGGTGGGTGTGGGGACGGGCATGTTCTACACGCCCATGGGGGGCGACATCATGTTCGTCGAGGCCTCGGTCCATCCGGGCGAGGGCTTCGTCCTGACCGGGCAGCTGGGCGACGTCATGAAGGAGTCCGGCCGGGCCGCGCTCTCTTACGCCAAGAGCAACGCGTCCGAGCTGGGAATCCAGGAGGACGGGTTCAAGGGCCTCGAAGTCCACATCCACGTGCCGGCCGGAGCGGTTCCGAAGGACGGCCCGTCGGCGGGTATCACGATGGCCACGGCCCTGATCTCGGCGCTTTCGGGCCGAAAGGTCCGCTCGGACCTGGCGATGACCGGTGAGCTGACGCTCACGGGCCGGGTCCTGCCGATCGGAGGGGTGAAGGAAAAGGTCCTGGGCGCGGTTCGCGCCGGCATCACGGAGATCATCCTGCCCATAGAGAACGACGCGGACATGGAGGACATCCCCGACGACGTCCGGAACCAGATCACGATCCACCTGGTGGAGACGCTGGACGAGGTGATCGATCTGGCCCTGGTGAAGGATGGGGCCGGCAAGGATGGAGCCGGGTCCTCCGGAGCCGGAGCGAAGCCGGCCCGGAAGACGACCCGGAAGAAGAAGGCGGCTGCTTCGAGCTAGGGCTCGACCGTCACCACGGCCTCCGGGCCGTCGGTGACCCGGCCGATGACGGTGGCGTCGAACGGGCCGCCGTCGAGACGGGCGAGGAGATCCTCCAGGATCTCCTCGCCCGCCGCCATGAGGAGCCCCCCCGACGTCTGGGCGTCGGCGAGGATCAGGCGGTCCACCTCGGAGAGCCCGGGGTCGAAACGAACCGTGCCCCCCAGGTCCTCCAGGTTGCGCCGGGTCCCGCCCGGAATGTGTCCCGCCTCAGCCAGCCGCACGGTGCCCGGCAGGAGCGGGACGTCGCCCCTGCGCAGCGTGGCCGACACGCCGGAGTTGGACAGCATGGTGCGAAGGTGGCCCAGGAGTCCGTACCCCGTGACATCGGTCGCCGCCCGCACGCCGGAGGCGGTCATGGCCTCGGCCGCCTCCCGGTTGAGGTGGGTCATGGAGCGGACCGCGGCCTCGATCTCCCCCTCGGTCGCGGCCCCGCCCTTCACTGCGGTGGCGATGATCCCGGTGCCCAGTGGCTTGGTCAGAACCAGGTGATCTCCCAGGGCCAGGCCGGCGTTGGTGACGATGCCGTCCGGGTGCACCTCACCCACCGCCACCATCCCGAACTTGGGCTCCGGATCGTCGATGGAATGACCGCCGAGAATGGGGATGCCGGCCAGGGTCGCGATTTCCTGCCCACCGGCCATGATCTCCTCCAGCACTCCGGAGCTCAGGAGCTTCCGGGGAAAGCCCAGGAGGTTCAGCGCGAAGAGGGCCCGCCCGCCCATCGCGTAGATGTCGGAGAGGGCGTTGGCGGCGGCGATGCGGCCGAAGTCGAACCCGTCGTCGACCACGGGGCCGAAAAAGTCCACCGTGATGACCAGTGCCCGCTCCGGGTTCAACCGATACACCGCGGCGTCGTCCCGGGTGGAGGCGTCCACCAGGGCTTCTTCGGAGTCCACGGGAATGAGGGGACGCAGGACCTGCGTCAGCTCGGCCATGCCGAGCTTGCAGGCTCAGCCGGCGCCGTGGCTCAACTGAGTCAGGCGAATCCGGGGCTTCTGGTCCCTTGGTTCGTCGGGCATGCGGCGTCAACGTTGGGGTTCGCACCTGGCCCGCCCAGCGGGGTACCGCGGGTGTACCAGGCTGATCGGGTCCGGTAGTTTCCGGCCCCGAGGCCCCGAATCATAGTCCCGGCCCACGGCCGCGCCAATTCCGCACCACCATGTCCGATCCACGCCCCCTGGAGGATCTTCAAGCCGCAGCCGGCGCCCTCTTTGCCGAGGCGCGCGGCCAGCGGGTCGCGCGACACTTCGGCGATCCGGAGGGTGAGTACCGGGCCGCCGTGGAGGGAGTGGCGCTGCTCGAGACCGCTCCCACCGTCCCGGTGGTGATCAGCGGCCGTCAGCCGGCCGAGATGATCCAGGGCGTCATGACCAACACCGTCCCGGATCCGCTAGCCGCGGCGGAGCCCGAGGTGGCCGGGGGGACGGCGGCGTACGCGGCCATTCTGACGCCCAAGGGCCGGATGCTCTCCGATCTCTGGATCGGGTGGAGGGGATCGGATCCGGAGACCGGACTGCTGATGGAGCTGCCCATTGGCGGAGCGGAGGGCACCCTGGCTCACCTGGCCCGCTTCATCCCGCCCCGCCTGGCGAAGGTGGAGGACGCCTCCGGTGAGTTGGCTTCGATGACCGTCGCAGGGCCCGGGGCCCCGGAGCTCCTCGAGCGCGTGGCCCTGGGTCTCAGGGTGGAGCGGGAGGCTCTGGCGGCCATGGCCGAAGGCGACGTGCTGGCTGTCGGGGCTCACCCGGCCGCGGGCATCCGGGTGCGGCGGATGGGCGACCTGGCGACGCCCGCCTGGAGGCTCACGGCGGACCAGTCCGCCATCCGCGGGGCCTGGAAGGCGCTTCACGCGGCCGGGGCGGTTCCCGCGGGTTTCGGGGTGGCGGAAACCCTCCGCGTCGAGGCCGGCACGCCCTCGTTCGGTGCCGACATGACGGAGAACACCATCCCGGTGGAGGCCGGGATCCACGGCCGGGCCATCGACTACGAGAAGGGATGCTACACGGGCCAGGAGGTCATCGTGAGGATCCGTGACCGTGGGCAGGTGAATCGACACCTGCGGGGCCTGCGCTTCGGTGAAGGGCCGGCGGTGGCCCCGGGGACCGAGCTGTTCGCTCCCGGCGAGGAGCGGAGTCGGGGCGTCGTCACCTCCGAGGCCCTTTCCCCCCGAGCGGGTCAGTCGCTGGGCCTGGGCTACGTGCGGCGGGAGATCGAGGTCCCGGGCGTTCTGAGGGTGGGGTCGCCCGATGGTCCGGTGGTGGAGGTCCGGGAACTGACGGGAGCCGGCTGGTTCGACTGACCCCGGTCGGCTTGGGAGGAGTCCGGCGCCTGGGCCGCGGCTGACGAGGCGTCCTCAGCTCCGGTGGATGATGGACTGGGCGATGATGCCCCCGTGCCACTTCCCGTTCTCGATGAAGATCTTGTTGGCGTTGTACCCGGCCGCCAGCACGCCCGCGATGTAGATCCCCCGCACGTTGGTCTCCATGGACCGGACGTCGTGTTTCGGAATCCCGGTCTCCGCATCGATGTGCACTCCCAGGCTCTTCAGAATCGAGCGGTCGGGCCGCCACCCCGTCATCGCGAACACGAAGTCGTTGGGGATCTCGGTGATCTGCCCGGTGCCGGTGTTCTCGACCAGGACCGAGCGTGGCCGGATCTCGTGAATCCGGCTCCGGAACAGGGAGGGGATCTCCTTCTTCTCGAGCCGGTTCGCGATGTCGGGCACCACCCAGGGCTTCACGCCCCTGTCGATGGTGTCGCCGAAATGGACCATGGTGACCCGGGCCCCGGCCCGGAACAGCTCGAGGGCCGACTCCACGGCTGAATTCCCGGCGCCCACAACGACCACGTCCTGGTCGTAATAGGGATAGGGCTCGGTGTAGTAGTGCATGACCTTGGGCAGGTCCTCGCCGGGGACGTCCAGGAAGTTCGGCTCGTGGAACCCGCCGGTGGCCAGGACCACCGAGTCCGCCTCGTAGACCGTCTCCTCGCCGTCGGACTGCCGCCGGGTCCGGAGGCTGAACGAGGGGTGCTTCCCTTCGACCGCGAGCACCTCCTCGTACTGCCGCACGTCCAGCTCGAAGTGCTCGGTGACCCTCCGGTAGTAAATGAGGGCTTCCTGCCTCGTGGGCTTCCCGCCGGGCACCACGAAGGGGACGTCCTCCAGCTCCAGGTTCCTGGCCGTGGAGAAGAAGGTCATGTACGGGGGATAGTCCACGATGGACGCGGTGATGCACCCCTTGTCGAAGAGGACGGCCTTGAGACCGGCCTTCTTGAGCGCGGCTCCGGCGGCGATGCCACAGGGGCCCGCCCCGATGACGGCCACGTCCATGACTTGGGTCATCTCAGGGTACCTCGGGGTAGTGCGTTCTGAGGGGCCGCAATCTAATGCAATCCCGAGGGGCTAGCGGAATCCCCTCAGCAGGACTTCCCCCTCGTAGTGGTTCGGGGGCCGGATGCCCAGTGCCCAGAGGGCCGTGGGAGCCAGATCCACGATCGATGCCTCGCCCAGGTCGGCTCCCGCCAGGGCCCGGGCACCCCAGAGGAAGATGGGTATCGTGGTGTCCTCAGGAGAGGGGGAGCCGTGCAGGAACTGCCCGTAGGCGCCTCCCCCGCCGTGGTCGGAGGTCACCATCACGAGGACCGAGTCCCGCACGGGAGCCAGCGCCTCCATCAGGATCTCCAGCTGCCGGTCCACGCCCAGGACCGCCTCATCGTACTCGGGGGAGTTCCAGCCGTGGGCGTGCCCGGCCAGATCGGGGTCGGGGAAATGGAGGAAGACCAGCTCGTTGGACGGATCCAGCGTCGCCTCCATGGCCGCCTCCATGACGGCCGGTGCGGTCGGATCCACCAGCTGGAGCGAGTCCAGCCCGAAGGCCTGCTTGCATCCGAGTGCGTCCTCGAACCCCTCAAGCGGGCCCTCGCCCGCCATGAAGGCCACGGCGGTTCGTCCCCGTTTGCGGGCGAACCGGAACAGGGGCTCCAGGTCCACCATGTCCTCCGTGAGCTCCACCACGTCCTGGTAGACCCCGTGCTCGGGGGGCGTCACGCCCGACAGGAGCGAGAGATGGGCCGGGACCGTGAGCGAGGGGGTGACGGTCCGGGCCTGAACCGTGTGGGCCCCCTCGGTGACCATGCGGGACAGGGCGGGCGGGTTCAGCCGTTCGAGGGCGTCGGCCCGGAGTCCATCCACGGACACCATGATGACGCGTTCCGCCGGCCGGGCCACGGGGCGCTTGATCTGGGTGGTCAGCTCCGACATTCCCAGGATGAAGGCGAAGACCGATCCGGAGCCGACGCTGAGATTGGTGCGCCGGAGGCGCGTCTCCACCCGGCCGTCCACATCCGTGGTGTCGACGTAGATGGAGAGATATCCCTGGGCGGCGAACCAGATCTCCACGCCCTCCAGGGGGTCGCCCTCGGTGTCCAGGAGGGTAACGGCCACGACGCTGTCGGGGTGGGGGAAGCCGGGAAGGCCCACCTCCCCGGTGCCCTCGTCGAAGATGATCTCGCCCGGGGCCCGGACGACCTCGAAGGTGAACTCCACCGAGAGGGTCCCCGCCTGCGGTGTGCCCGGGACGCGCGCCATCAGCGTCCCAGGACCGGGCCTGGACTCCAGCAGGAACGTCTCGGCGCGACCGTCCGAGTCCGTGATGGCGCGGGGCTGACTCAGGATCCCGCCGGCCTCGCCGGTGAGCTCGAACTCCACGATTCGGTCGGGCACGGGGTCCCCGGCCTGATCCGTGACCCGGACGGAGAAGGGCAGCTCGGAGCGACGGCCGCTCAGGACTTCCTGGCCGTCACCCCCGGCGATGACCAGGTCGAAGGGGCTGCCGTCCGGCCCCAGCGGGGAGGTGCCCGGGCGGGAGTCCCCGCACGAGAGGCCGGCGAGAGCCGCCCCGGCCAGAGCCGCCCACCGTATCCGGTTCACGTGGACGGGAGCTCCGCCCGGATGACCACCCTGTACCGGATCCCCTCGCCCCCGCGAATGGGGACCGACCGGCTGCCCAGGACCCGGTTTCGAGCCGCGAGGTAGAGCGTCTCGGCGCCCTCCAGGCCGTCCAGGTCCAGCAGGAAGGTCTTGGCGATCTCGTTCGGCTCCTCCAGGGACCCGGGCGCCACGGGAATGGGGGTGAAGAGCGCCGCCTTCTCGGTGAACAGTTTCTCGGGGTCCGCAGCGAGCGACATCACCAGGTCCAGTTCGGCCGCCACCGTGGACGTCAGCTCCACGTCCAGCGAGACCTGAGCCTCCCCGGCCCGGAGGCGGTCCGCCACCAGGTCCGGCAGCTCGATGACCTCGTCGTCGATGGCCACGGCCCCGTCGGTCAGGAAGATGACGACGGAGCTGGCGGTGACGTTGGAAAGGGTCACCAGTGAGCGGATGCCCAGGTCCTCGGTGAGGTCGATGGAGTCACACCCGGACCCCGGGGTCACCCCCTGGATCTGGGCCTGCATGCTCCTGTGGACCGTGAGGCCGCCCAGATCGAAATCGAGAACCAGCGAGTCGCCCGGAGGGAACGGGTCGTCGATCCGCACCGAGTCGACGGTCTCGCGCGTGCGGAGGTCCCGGAGCTCGGCGAGCAGGTAACCCCGCTCTCCCTCGCCGTTGTCCAGCAGGTCGAAGCCCACCTCGTTGTGCACCACGACCCGGGCCCGCCCCTCCTCCAGAGCCGCCTCGGAGACGCCGCTCGGAAGGGGCAGGGAGAACTTCTGGGGCGTGATCTCGATGCGGGGAATGGGTCCGGAGAAGCAGGTGCACACCTCGCAGACGTCGCCGAGTTTGACGGTGCGCCTGGAGGAGATGGAGTCGAGCACGAACCGCGTGCCTTCCTCGCGGACCGTGGAGGGAAGCAGATCCGAAGTGACGATGGCGTCGTTGACTCCCACGAGGGTCCAGGCCGTGTTCCAGCTGGGGAGCGACGTGGGAAGGTCGCACCCGACGAGGAGGAAGAGGACCGGGATCCAGAGACCCCGAGCCAGGCGGGCTGCGGGGCCCAGGGCAGGGAGCTTCATCGTGGATAGCAGGTTCTGCGGGGGGCGTTGGCCGGGGAGAGGGGCGCATTCTAGGTTGAAGCCCCTCCTCACACCCTTCAAAGGTATTGGATGACCGGCTCAACCGGGACCCATCATTCCTCCAACTCTGTCACGGGCCCCGACCCGGAGGGCGGTCCGGCGGGGCGCGGCGGCCGGGGTCGGGCCGGGCCGGGCTGGCTCGTCGCGGCCGCGTTCATCGGACCCGGCACCGTAACCACCGCCACGGTGGCCGGTGCCGGCTTCGGGACGGCACTGCTCTGGGCCCTGCTGTTCTCCACGCTCGCCACGATGATCCTGCAGGAGATGTCGGCCCGGCTGGGCCTCGTCACGGGCTCGGGGCTGGGCGAGGCGATGCGGGCCCGCTTTCCCTCCGCGATGGGGCGCCTGGTGTCCATGGCCCTCATCATCGGGGCCATCGCCATCGGCAATGCGGCATACGAGACCGGGAACCTCCTGGGCGGCGCCCTGGGGCTCAGCGGGGTGTTCGGCGGGCGTCCGCCCATGTGGGCGCTGGTCATCGGAGCCGTCGGAGCGGCGGTCCTGTGGACCGGGAGCTACCGGGTCCTGGAGCGGCTCATGGTCGGGCTGGTCGGTGTCATGGCCCTGGCGTTCCTGGGTACCGTCGTGGTCGTCTTTCCCGCCCTGCCCGACGTGGCCCGGGGACTCTTCGTTCCGTCGCTTCCCGACGGGAGCATTCTCACCGTCGTGGGCCTGATCGGGACCACCGTGGTGCCCTACAATCTCTTCCTCCACGCCTCGACCGTGAGTGAGAAGTGGGGTGGCGAGGGACCCGAGGCCCTGCCCGAGGTGCGGCAGGACCTGGTCCTGTCCATCGCGGTGGGGGGTGCCGTGAGCATGGCCATCCTGCTGACCTCCGCGGGGACCATCTTCGAAGGGGTCGGGGGCGGCTCCGGGGGAACCGGCGTGGCGTCGGCAGCCGACATGGCCCGGCAGCTGGAGCCCCTCCTCGGAAGCTGGGCCCGGATCTTCTTCGGTGTCGGCCTGTTCGCCGCCGGGATGACCTCGGCCATCACCGCTCCGCTGGCCGCGGCCTACGCCGTGGCCGGCGCCGCCGGATGGGACAGGGACCTGCGGAGTCCGCGTGTGCGGGCCGTGTGGGCGGCGGTCCTCGCCACCGGCGTGACGTTCGCCCTGACCGGGGTCAGCCCGGTGGCCGCCATTCTGTTCGCGCAGGCGGCCAATGGAATTCTCCTCCCGGTCGTCGCCATCTTTCTTGTCGTCACCGTCAACGACTCCGCCCTTCTGGGTGAGCACCGGAACACCTGGCGCTCCAATCTGCTGGGGGGACTCGTCGTCCTCGTGTCCCTCCTGCTGGGAGGTCGGGCGCTGCTCTCCGTCGCGGGCCTGATCTGATCCCGGAGACCTCATGAAGTCGATCCACAATTCCGCGCTGCGACTGGGCAGTGCCGCGTTCGTTCTGGGGTGCCTCACCCTCTCGACGTCCCTCGCGAACCCGGCGCACGCCCAGGAACTGTCCACCTCTGCGGAGGCTCTCCAGCGCCTGGTTTCGACCCTGGCCGACGACTCCATGGAGGGGCGCCGGACCGGGACCGAGGGCTCGGCGCGGGCCGCCCGCTTCATCGCCGACGAGTTCGAGGCCTACGGCGTCACTCCCGCCTACGCGTCCGGATACATGCAGGCGGTGCCCATGAGCCGGGTCCGGTTCGCCAACGGCCGGGAGCGACTGGTCATCCGGGGGAGTGGAATCCCCGACGGGGCCGAGATTCTGGGCGACGTGAACGACGTGAACGTCGTGGCCGTGCTTCCGGGATCCCATCCGCAGCGCAGGAACGAGGCGGTGATCCTGGGAGCCCACTTCGACCACGTCGGAATCGGGGCTCCGGTGGACGGCGACTCGATCTACAACGGGGCCGACGATGATGCCTCCGGCACGGCGGCCGTGATGGAGGTGGCCCGGATGCTCGAGGCCCTCGGCCCCCAGGAGCGGACGATCATCTACCTCCTGACCACCGGTGAGGAGACCGGGCTGCTCGGGACGCGGTACTACATCGACAACCCGGTGATCCCGATGGACCGGACCGTGGCCGACCTTCAGGTGGAGATGATCGGCCGACCGGACGAAGCGGTCGGCGGGTTCGGGAAGGCGTGGCTCACGGGGTTCGAACGGACCACCCTCGGCGAAGGTCTGGTGGAGGGCGGGATCGACCTGGTGCCGGATCCACGGCTGGACCAGAACTTCTTCTTTCGCAGCGACAACATCGCCTTCGCATACCTTGGAATTCCGGCCCACACCATCTCGTCGTTCAACCTGCACCCCGACTACCATCGGCCCAGCGACGAGGCCGATCGGCTGGACTATGAGCACATGGCCGCGGTAACGGAGGCGACGGCCAGGGCCGTGATCATCCTGGCCAACGGTGACCGGGCCGAGTGGAACGAGGGCGGTCAGCCGGAGCCTCCGGGTGGAGGGGACTGACCGGTGGCGGTGTCCAGCGCCGAGAGCGAGGCCCGGAAGGCCCTGAACCGGCTCGTGCGGAGCGTGGAGAAAGCGACGCGGGAGCTCGACACCCTCGAGGGCGCTCTCCGTCACGCCGAGGGAGACGACTTTCCGGAGCAGGAGTACGAGCGGCTTCGGTCGGCCCTGGAGCACGCCGTGCAGTTCGCCGAGGAGGAGGGGCTCCGCCTCCAGAGCAAGATCCTGGAGACCGGGGGGCTGGAGCCCGGGCGGGTACGCCGCGGCTCCTGAGCCCCGCACAGCAACACAACGGGTGAATCCGATGAAACGCAGAGAGTTCGTGCGGCGGTCCTTCATGGGTGGCGGGGCGCTGGCCCTGGGCGGATCCATGGCGGAATCAGCCGCGGCCCAGCCAATCGGCGCACCTTCGGTCCACGCGCCCCGTCGCGACCACGACCTCATCATTCGCAACGGATGGATCGTGGACGGCACCGGGGGTCAGCGGTACCGCGGGGACCTGGCCATCGATGGAGACCGCATCGTGGCGGTGGGGACCGTGACCCAGCGGGGAACGACGGAGATCGACGCCGCGGGTCACGTCGTCTCCCCCGGATTCATCGACGTCCACTCCCATGCCTCGATGTCGCTCTTCGTGGAGCCCCGGGCCGAGAGCCGGATCCGACAGGGCGTGACCACCGAGGTCGTGGGGCAGGACGGGGGCTCGGTAGGTCCCTGGAACGACGAGGAATTCCGGAGCACCCGCGACCGATATGCCGGGGAGTACGATCGCCAGATCGACTTCCGGGACCCGGTGGGCTTTCTGTCGGGAATCGACCGTCTCGCTCCCGCCGTGAACGTGGCCACGATGCTCGGCCAGGGCACGCTTCGGGGCTACGTGGTGGGGTCCGACAACCGCCCGGCCACGCCGAAGGAAATCGAGACCATGCGGCGCCTGGTCCGGGAGGCCCTGGCCGGCGGCGTGGTCGGGCTCTCCTCGGGGCTGGAGTACACCCCCGGGTCGTTCGCGTCCACGGAAGAGCTGGTGGCCCTGGCCTCGGAGCTCCAGGGAACCGGGCTCCCGTACGCCAGCCACATGCGGAACGAGGACGACCGGGTGATGGCCGCGGTGGAGGAGACGCTCCACATCGGGCGCATGGCGGGGATCCCCGTACAGGTCGCGCACTTCAAGGCCCAGGGCCAGCGAAACTACTGGAAGGCGGGCGCCGTCCTGGGCGCGCTGGAGCGAGCGCGAGCGTCCGGAATCGACGTCCACCTGGACCGGTACCCCTACATCGCCTACTCCACGGGCCTGGCCAACCTCTTTCCGGCCGCCGCCCGGTCGGGAGGAACCGACGCCTTCCTGGCCCGCCTCCAGGACCCGGATCAGCTTCCGGCCCTCGAGGCCCAGTGCCGTGCGAAGGTGGCCCTGCTGGGAGACTGGAACGCGGTTCAGATCACGAGTACCCGCACCGAAGAGCGGGCCTGGGCCCGGGGCCGGAAGGTGGGAGATCTTGCCCGGGAACGGGGAGAGGACCCCTTCGAGCTGGTTCGATCCCTCCTCATCCAGGAGCGAAACTCCGTGGGCATGATCGGGTTCGGCATGTCGGAGGAGAACACGGAGGCGATCCTGGCCCACCCGCTGGCGATGGTCTGCTCCGACGGGGGCTCCTACGCGCCCTACGGCCCTCTCTCGACCGGCTCACCCCACCCGCGGGGCTACGGGAGTTTCCCGAGGCTGATGGGGCACTACGTTCGGGACCGCGAGATCATGTCGCTGGAGGAGGCCGTACGGAAGGTCACCTCCATGCCGGCCGACAAGCTGCGAATCGCGGATCGTGGTCGGCTCCAGGTGGGGGGCTTCGCCGACGTCACCGTCTTCGATCCCGATACGATCGTGGACCGGGCGACGTTCGAGGATCCCCACCAGTACCCGGAGGGCATTCCGGTGGTGGTGGTGAACGGGGTGCTGACCCTCTCGGACGGCGAGCACACGGGTTCACTCGGAGGCAGGGGGGTCCGGGCCCGGAAGGCCTGACCCGCAAGTCCCCACGACATGGCTGCCAATCTCGAAGCGGCGCGCCGGGATCTGTGCTCCCGGGTGCTCCCGGTCCTGGAGGCCGGCCCCGGGGGCGATCTGGGCGAGCCGGACTTCAACGACCTGGCCCTGGCCCTGTACCGGTTCCAGTTCGAGTGGAACCCGGTGTACGGGGCCTTCTGCCGCGGCCGAGGCCTGACCGCTCGTGCCGTGGACCACTGGTCGGCCATCCCTCCGGTGCCGACGTCGGCGTTCAAGTCCGTGTCGCTGGCGACGGGACCGGGGGACCAGGAACTCGAAGCGGTCTTCAGGACCAGCGGGACCACGCGGGGGACGGATCGAAGGGGAGAGCACCCGGTGGTGGACCTCCGACCCTACCACGCTGCTCTCGAGTCCACGTTCCGCCATTTCCTGATCCCGGATTCGGCCGACCTGTGGAGTGCCTCGCTCATCCCGGATCCGGCTCGACTTCCGGATTCGTCCCTGAGTCACATGGTGGGGCGCGTGTCCGAGCGTCTCTGCGCGGGATCGCTGGGGTACTTCGCGGACCCGGACTGGGGGATGGATCTTCAGGGCCTTGGCGGTGCCCTGGACCGGGCCGTCGATGAGGACCGGCCGGTCCTCCTCATGGGCACCGCGTTCGGATTCGTCCACTGGCTCGACGAGCTCTTCCGGAGCGGTCAACGCCGAGTGCTTCCGGCCGGGTCCCGGATCATGGAGACCGGCGGCTTCAAGGGGCGATCCCGAGAGATTGGGCGGGCCGAACTGTACGAGGGTCTCTCGCGGTGTACCGGCATCCCCCCGAGGTCCATCGTGAACGAGTACGGGATGACCGAACTCGGATCCCAGTTCTACGAGCCTTCCCTCCGGGATCCGGCCACACCCGCGGCCGTCGAGGACCGCTGGCTCGAGGCCCCGCCCTGGGTTCGTTCCCGGGTCCTGGATCCCGTCTCCCTCGAGGAGGTCGGGGACGGCCATCCTGGCATTCTCGCCCACCTGGACCTGGCCAACCTCAACTCCGTCGCCCACGTCCTGACCGAGGACCGGGGAATTGCCAGAACCGGTGGGTTCTCCCTTCTTGGACGGAGCCCCGGGGCCGAGCCCAGGGGCTGCTCGCTCACCACGGAGGAGATCCTCCGGGCCGGAGGAGGAACCAGTGCCTGACCGCTTCAGAGCGTGGCAGCTGCCCGACATGCCGAGCATCGCCGTGGGATCCCGCCAGGAGACCTTCGGGCTGCAGCTCGAACTTCCGGCGATCACTTCGGACCACCTCCACGACCTGGCCTCGACGCTCCGGATGTGGGGTGGCGAGGTGCTCGCGCGCCGGACCGCGCTGGAGATGGCGGAGCTCATCGGTGGGGTCGGCCGGCGGTTCCTGGACCCGGCCGATCCTCTCCGCCAGGAGGCCCTGGCCCTCATGCCCCTGAATTCGGGGCTCTCTCCGGCCATGGCCGAGGAGGTCCTGGACGGAATGGCCCTGGACTGGACCCCGGAACGCCTGGACATGCTCCTGCACATGGAGTTCGCGGAGCCCCGCGTACTGGACGAATTCCAGCACGGTCGGGGGGCCCGGATGGTCCGGGCACGGGGTCCGAGGCTCGTCGTGCACATCGGTGCCGGGAACGTGCCGGGCGTATCGGTGGGGAGCCTGATCCGGAGCCTCCTGGTGAAGGCTCCGCTCCTCATGAAGCCGGGACGGACCGACGTGGTTCTCCCGGTCCTGTTCGCCCGGGGGCTCGCGGAGGCCGATCCGGAGATGGACGTCGCGGTTGGGGTGGCGTACTGGCCGTCGGCCCAGAGGGAACTGACGGATGCCGCCCTGGCCGTCGGAGACGCGGTGGTGGCCTACGGGAGCGACGCGGTGGTGGGCGAGTTCCGGGGCCGGACCCCCCCGACCACCCGGATCACCGCCTACCATCACCGCATGAGCTGCGGTCTCATCGGGAAGGAGGTTCTGACCCGCGACGACCACCAGAGGGTGGCGCACGACGCGGCGAGGGCCGTGAGCGTGTTCGATCAGCGCGGGTGCGTGTCTCCGCACGTCCTGTACGTGGAGGAGGGGGGAGAGGTGGATCCCCGGTCCTTCGCCGAGACGCTCGCGGATCGGCTCGCCCACTGGAGCGAACGGCTTCCGCCCGGGCTGATGGAGGCGGAGGAGGCCTCGGCCGTCCGTCAGCTTACGGGTGAGGTGGAGATGCGGATCGCCGCTGGGGCGCCGCTCGAACTCTGGAGCGGGGAGGCGCTCGCCTGGGGCGTGATCCTCGACCCCGAGCCCGGGTTCCGGGGATCCTGCCTCGGGCGGGTGATCCGCGTCCGTGCCGTGGCGGACCTGCAGGTGGCTCTCAGCGAGATGACCTCCGTGTCACGGCATCTGCAGACGGTGGCCCTGGAGGGGGTGAGCCCGCCGGGACGCACCCGCATGGCCGAGGCGCTGGCGGCCATCGGGGCCTCGAGAGTGACCTCGCTGGCCGACGCGCCCTGGCCACCCCCGTGGTGGCACCACGATGGAGGCGGGCCCCTGCGTTCGCTGATTCGCTGGACCGATCTCGAGCGATGATCCCCGGGGAGGTGGCGCGATCCTCCGGGTCGCCGGTTCTCTGAACTGGCCCTAGACCAGGAGTCGGCGCAGCGTGTCGGCGTCGTCCTGGGTGTATCCGTACAGGACGGCGGAATCCGGTCGCCGGTTCTCGGACCGGAACCCACGGATCTCCTCGATCAGGATCCGTGCGGAGTGCTCGAAGGGGAAGCCGCCCACGCCGGCACCCAGAACGGGAAACGCCAGAGAACCGATCTCCTTGAGGGATGCGAGCCTGAGGGCCGAGGCCGTGGCGCGGCGGATGGTGTCCGCGTCCGCGGGCTGATCGCCCATGGCGGCCGCGTGAATCACCCAGCGGGCCGCCAGGTCACCGCCCCCGGTGACCGCGGCCTGTCCGACGGCCAGCAGACCGTACTGCCGTACCCAGGCGTCGCACTCCTGCTGGATCAGGGGTCCACCCCGCTCCCGGATCGCTCCGGCGACACCGGAGCCCAGGATCAGGTGGTTGTTCGCCGCGTTGACGATGCCGTCGCCCGCGAAAAGACTGATATCACCCTGCTCCACGCGGATCAGGATCATGGCTCGTGACGGGCGGGCCGCTGCCGGGGAGTAGAGGGGGCTGCGAGCCTACTCGTGGTCGGGCTGGTGCTCGGAGCGCCAGATCACCATCTGGCGGGTGCCGTTGGGGCTCTCCTCGATCCGGACGGTGAGGATGTCGCCCTCCTCGATTCCGAGATCTTCGCGAGTGTCCTGCGGGATGGTGATGCGGCCTCCCACGCCAACGGTGACGTCGCCGTAGTAGAGCGTGCGATAGATCGCCATTGGAGCCCCCTGGGATGGATTTCTGAAAAGGACTCCAAATTTAGAAGCCCTCGCACTTGCGGCAACCCGTTGAAGAAGCTCGCGAAGGGGGCCGTACAGGGTGGGTGAGGGTCGGACCCGCCGCCCGGGCTCGATCGGCGAGCAGCCCTCGTACCCGCGGGTTCGTGGTGCCAGACCCGCAGCAACCTTCGACGGAGATCACTTCGTGACCACAATGACCGACGGACCGGCCGTGCGCCTCCGGGGCGTGACCAAGCAGTTCGGCGACCACACGGCCGTCTCCAGCCTGGACCTGGAGATCCCCCGGGGGTCCATCTACGGCCTGCTCGGCCCCAACGGATCCGGGAAGACCACCACGATCCGGATGATCATGGGAATCCTCCTCCCCGACGAGGGCGAGGTGAGCCTGTTCGGCTCGGATCCCGATGAGACCCGCCGGAGCTCGGTCGGCTATCTGCCCGAGGAGCGCGGCGTGTACCGGAAGATGAAGGTCATCGAGCTGCTGACGTTTCTGGGAGAGCTGCGGGGGCTGGCGAGGGCGGAGGCCCGGAGGCGGGCCGGGGAGTGGCTCGAGCGCCTGGGTATCGGCGAGTGGGCCGACAACAAGGTGGAGGACCTCTCCAAGGGGATGCAGCAGAAGGTCCAGTTCATCGGGACCATTCTTCACGAACCGCAGCTCCTGATCCTCGACGAACCCTTCTCCGGCCTGGACCCGATCAACCAGGACGTGCTGGAGGAGATCGTCCGGGAGCTGAACGGGAAGGGGGCCACGATCCTCTTCTCGACGCACCTCATGGATCACGCGGAGCGGCTGTGTGAGCGGGTCTGCCTGATCTCCCGGTCCCGGAAGGTCCTGGACGGAGACCTCCGGGCGCTGAAGCGGAACGAAAGCCAGGGAGTCGTGGCGGTGCGATTCGACGGTGCCGACGACGGGTGGCTGGCAGGGCCGGAAGTCGAGCTGGTCGAAACCGTCGGCTCGGACCTGCACCTCCTCCTCAGAGACGGAGCCGAAACGGGGCCGATCCTGGAGAGAGGGCTCCGGGCCGGAGCCGACATCACGCGCTTCGAGCGGGTGGAGCCGCGGCTGCACGAGATCTTCGTACATCACGCCGGGGCGGAGGCCGCCGCGGACGCGGGCGTGCCTCTGGCGTCGGCCGGGGGAAGCCGGGGAGGTGGCGCATGAATCCGGGACACGTCTTTACGGTGGTCCGGCGCGAGTACATGGAGCGGGTGAGGACCAAGAGCTTCATCCTCTCGACCATCGCCATTCCCCTGTTCCTCCTGGCCATGCTCCTCATACCGGCGTTCATGGCCGCGCGGGGGGCGGAGACCCGGACGACGCTGGTCATCCTGGACGGCACAGGGGTCCTGGAGGAGGGCCTGGGCCCCCGCCTGGAGGAGGCCGACTTCAACCTGGCCGATCCGGACGTGGCCAGCCTTGCGGCCGATTCCCTGGAAGCCCTGATCGAGGCGGGCGAACTGGGCGGCATCCTGGTGCTTGATCAGGCCACGATGACGGAGGGCCACGTGGTGTTCCGCGGCCGGGAAGGACCCAGCACCATTCGGTCGTTCGGCCTCCAGAGGGCCGTCATGGAGTCGGTACTGGAAGTGCGGCTGCGGGAGGCGGCGCCCGACGCCGATGTGGCCGCGTTCCTGGAGGGCGGTGAGCTGGAGGTGGAGCTGGTCGGTCTGGAGGACCAGGACGAGGCGGCCCGGGACGCGGCGCGGTTCACGGCCCTGCTGGGCGTATTCCTCCTCTACTTCATCCTGATTCTCTACGGCCAGTACGTGATGCGGGCCGTCCTGGAGGAGAAGCGGGACAGGATCGTGGAGATCGTCATCTCCTCCATCCGCCCAAGCGAACTCATGCTGGGCAAGATCCTGGGCGTGGGCGGAGTCGGTCTGACCCAGCTGGTCATCTGGGTCGCCTCGGCGGCGTTCATGGTGCTCATGGTCGTGCCGATGCTCGTGGTGAGCCTCCCCAGCCTCGAGAACGTGCAGGAGCTGGTGGAGCTCATTCCCGCGGTGGAGACGGCGGTTCTGCTGCTCGTCTTCTTCCCGCTCGGCTATTTCCTCTACGCGGCCCTGTATGCGGCTGCCGGAGCCATGTGCAGCTCGGACGAGGAGGTGCAGCAGGCCCAGCTTCCCATCACGCTGATCATCGTTGCCGCGTTCATGCTGGTCATCACGACCATGGACGGCCCGGCCCCGGCCTGGGCTCAGATGCTGGCCATGTTCCCGCTGTTCAGCCCCATCATGATGTTCTCACAGGCGACCCAGGGGCTGGCGCCCATGTGGCAGGTGGTCCTGTCGGTGGTGCTGCTGGCGGCATCGGTGCCGGCGGTGGCGTGGGTCGCCGGCCGGATCTACCGGGTGGGGATCCTCATGCAGGGCAAGCGACCGACCCTGCCCGAGCTGGTCCGCTGGGTCCGGCAGGCCTGACCCGGGGGATCCCGCCGGGGTCAGTCCAGGCAGGACCGGAGGAGATCGCCGAGCTGGCGGTCGTTGAAGCTCCGGGCCTTTCGGACCGCTGCCTCGAACGAGTCCTCGATAATGATCACCGCCGTCCGGACGAGGCCTTCATGATCGCCCGGATCCCCGGGTGAGAACACGAAGCGGGCGCGGTATCCATCGGGCCTGGAGGGGTCGTCGTCGAACTCCAGGTACGCGTCCCAGAACCTGCCCTCGTGGCTCAGCGTGGTGAGGTGCTGTCCCCTCGGAGGGAGGGACGCGGAGTCCGATGAGCCCAGGTGTGCGTCGTTCATGAATCGACGATAACCCCCCGGGGGAGGTCGCCACAACGCGTCCGATCAGGCATTCGCCGGGGCGCTACTGCGGGCCTGACGGGCGGCCCTGTAGGCTCGGGTCATACGGGCCCTCGTGGCGTCGTCCCACGGGGCCGACCCGAACCGGACCCCGGCGTAGGACTCCGCCACCTGAAGGGCTTCGGAGCCCCCGGGGACCCCCTGCGCTACCAGGTCCCTGCCCCACTCCAGCGGGCCGCTCCCGGGTGCCCGGTTCCGGACCGACCCCGCCCGCGAAGGCGGCTCGAAGAGGGCCCGTGTCCTCAGATAGAGTACCGTGGCCTCCGGCAGGTGCTGTCGCCTGCCGCGCCGCACCAGGAGGATCAGCGCGAGGGCCAGGCTCAGCCCGACGGCCAGCGCCACGGGGCCGTTCAGCAGGGAAAGAAACCGGCCGTCGTCGTCCGATGCCGCGGGAGCGGGCGGCTCGTCGCTGGGAGCCACGGCTTCGGCGAGCCGGTCGAGCAGTCCGTTCTGGTCCTGGAACGAGTAGTCCAGCACCCACTTGTTCCACCGATGGCTCATGCCGTCGAAAAGGAACCGGCCCGGCCAGAACCACGCCGTGGAGGCGGCGGCCTCCACTCCCCCGGCGGGGGTGGGGTCGAAGGGGACCCAGCCGTAGCCGGGGAACCACACCTCCACCCAGGCGTGGGCCTCGTTCTGTGTCACGGCCAGGAACTGCCCGAACTCGTTCCACTTCCCTCCAAGGAACCCGTTCACCTCCCGGGCCGCGATCCCCTGGGTCCTCAGCATCACCACCATGGCGCTGGAGTAGTACTCGCAGTGGCCCGCCCGGCGGTTGAAGAGGAAGTGCTCGAGGGTGGCCTCGCGGGCCGTGGCCGGAAGGTCCCGCGTGTACTGGAAGTTCTGGTGGAACCACCGCTCCAGGGTGACGGCCTTGTCGTAGCGCGTGACGGCGTCGGCGGTGAGGGAGTCGGCCAGTGTCCCGATCCGTCCGGGGAGGCTCTCGGGGAGCTGGAGATAGAGGCGGCGTCCCGGAACCCAGCCCTCCTCGGCGGCGCGCAGGGAGTCGGGGTGGGGCCGCCCCATCTGCGACTGCGCCCCGTAGGACGGAGCCGCGCTCCCCCAGTACTGGAAGTCGCCGACGTTGTCGATGATGGGGGTGATGGCGGACTCGGGATGCACCTCAAGGAGGGGGTGCAGGGCGAACAGCACCCGGTTGTCGAGGGGGGCGGCGAACACGTCGTACTCCACCAACGGGCCGCCCCATCGATTCAGGTACCAGTCCGTGGTGGCGAGCGACGCTGGGGGATTCCGGGTCCGGGACCAGCGCTGGCCGTCGAAGCGGTCGTAGCTGCGCCCCCGCCAGTAAAGCGCGCCGGGATTGGACGGCGGCTCCCCGAGGAACTCGACCCGCAGGACGATCTCCGGGTTCGGGAAGATCCGGGACCCATGGCTCCCCAGCGACACCTCGTTCGAGAAGCCCGCCATGCTGCCTACACTGGGGGCGGCCCGCCCGGCCCAGCCCCGGGACACGCGCGGGAAGGTCACGAACACGATCGTGGACATGATCAGCGTCGCCGCGGCCACGGCCAGGCTCCCGACGAGCAGACCCCGGCCCAGCGGGACCGGTCGACCGGAGTGGCGATGGGCCTGGGCCCTCATGTGACCCACGGTGAGGGCCATGGTGCCCAGAACCACGAACCCGATGAACGCCAGGCCGAAAAGCAGGCCGGGTCGGTAGGCCGTGGATGCGAGGAGCAGGGCGAAACCCAGGGCGTAGATCCGGGGCTCGTTCCTGGCGTCCTCGTGCCGGAGCGCCTCCGCCACGAGGAGCAGGAGAAGCAGGTCCACCACCGGAATCACGACGTCGTCCTGGATCACGAAGACGTGGAGCAGGGCCCGACCCACGAAAACCAGCGCCAGGGGGACCCAGATCCGGTCCATGACCCGAGCCACCCGCACGGAGGGCGTCCAAAAGAACGCCAGGGTCAGGCCCACCGCGGCGAGAATGGCCGGGAGGGGCTCGAATCCGGCTCCGCCCGCGAATGCCAGGAGCGCCGAGACCGCCATGAGGATGGAGAGGCGGCGATGGTAGCGGGCCTGAGTCATGCCGACGCCTCCCGGGGACGAAGGACATCGGCGAATCCTCCGGCCCCGCGGCCCAGGCCCGCGGTCACCAGGACGCAGCGGAACGGGTCCGCGGGCGGTGCCATGGCTGGCAGCGACGGATCGAAGTCGACCCGGGCCAGGGCCTCCATCAGGGCATCGAGGTGGGTCGCGCCGTTTCCGGGCTCCACGGCATGGGTGGCCGAGGCCAGACCATAGCGCCGGCCCGTCCGTTCGGCCTGCACGGCCAGCGAAGCCGCCACCTCCACCGCCGCCTCCGCCTCGTCGCCGGGCTCGAAGGCCAGGTCGAGGCAGATCCAGAGGCCCATGGCGCCGTCGCGCTCGTACTCTCGCACCAGGGGAGCGCCGACTCGGGCGGTGGAGCGCCAGTGGATGTCCCTGGGATCGTCTCCGGGCCGGTACTCGCGGAGGTTTCGGTACTCTCCCCGCCCCCCGGGAGCTCCGATCACCGCTGGGCCTCTGGCCCGACGCCGGCCTCCCGACACCGCCGGTTCACGGACGCGGCGGTCCGAACGGGGGAGGATGATCAGTTCTCCCGGCAGCCGGATGTCTCGTTCCTTCGTGAACAGTCCGAAGGGGAACCCGGTTCGAAGCGTGACCGTCCCGAGCTGGTGCACTCCGCGGTGGACGAACGCGTTCTCGGCGCGGGCCCGACCCTCCTCCTCCGGCGCCAGGTAGGGAAGGAAGGCGGACTCGGGCAGATCCTTCTCCTGGATCTCCAGGGCCAGGGTCGGGATGCGGCCGGGCAGGCTTTCAATTCGGTAGTGGAATCGGGCGGGCTCGCCCACCGGAACGGATCGCACGGGAAGCCGACGCACCCGCACCCCTCCGACGACGCGCTCCGAGAGCCATCCGCTCACCACGATCACGCCCAGCATGGCGCCCAGCAGCAGATACAGGAGGTTGTTGCCGGTGTTGATGGCCGCGAAGCCGACTCCCAGCGTGGCCGCACTGAACAGGAGACCGAACCGGGTGAAGGAGATCCGGCGGAACCCGCGGATGTACTGCCAGGTCCGGAGCCCGGTGTCCCGGACCTCGTACCAGAGATCTCGCAGCCGGCTCATGTCGGGCTCGGTCAGACGGGGACGGAGACCTGGTCCAGCAGCTCCTCCAGGAGGACGGCCGCCTCGTCGTGCGCCTCGGCGGTGGCTGCCGACGTGCCCACGGGCAGCAGCCGGTGCGCCAGGCAGGGCACCACGAGGGCGCGGATGTCATCCGGGACGAGGAATCGCCGTCCCTCCACCAGCGCAAAGGCCCGTGCGGCCCGGAAGAGAGCGATGGCGCCCCGCGGGCTCACGCCCATCTGGAAGCGCGGCTCGGTCCGAGTCCTGCGAACCACCTCCATGAGGTAGTCCACCAGGGAGTCGTCGGCCTGCACCGAGTCGACCTCGTCCTGCAGGCCGGCCAGCTCCGTCGGGGTGAGGACCGGCTCTATGCGGTCCAGGAGCGGGGTGGATTCGGCGGATTCCATGAGGATCTGCCGCTCGGCCTCGCGGTCGGGGTAGCCGATGGTGAGACGGACCAGGAACCGGTCGAGCTGGCTTTCCGGGAGAGGGTAGGTCCCGTGGTGCTCCAGCGGATTCTGGGTGGCCATGACCATGAATGGATCGGGCAGGTCCAGCGTCTGCTGGTCGATGCTCACCCGCCCCTCCTCCATCGCCTGGAGGAGTCCGCTCTGAGTCCGGGGCGGGGCCCGGTTGATCTCGTCGCAGAGGGCCACGTTGGTGAAGAGGGGGCCCGGTCGGACCTCGAACGTCGCGTTGCGAGGGTCGTAGACGCTCACCCCGAGCACGTCGGACGGCAGGAGGTCCGAGGTGAACTGAATGCGGCGAAAGCCGAGGCCCATCGCGCGGGCCATGGCCTGCGCCAGGGTGGTCTTGCCCACGCCGGGCACGTCTTCGAAAAGCACGTGTCCCCGGGCGAGGAGGGCGGCGGTCGCCAGGCGAACGACGTCGCTCTTGCCGTGGAAAACCCGGTCCACCTGTTCCACGAGCTGGCCCAGGCGGGCCAGTTCGAGCGGCGGTGCTTCGTCTCCAACCGAAGGGTGAGTCATGAAGACCTCGTGTGTGCGTTCCTGAGTGCGGTCCGCGGGGGGCTCCGAACCCCCCGTCCGCGGTTCCCTGGTGCGGTCGTTCGGGGCCGGACTCGGGGCATGGATCTGCCCCTTCGAGCCGTGAGTCGACAACTCAAGTTAAATAGAACCTCCGGACCTCCGAAAATGTTTCCCCACAAGGCCTGAGGAACGTTGACTTTCGTCGCGACGGGCGGGTAAGTTTTGCGTCCTTTGGGCCCCTCCCGATGGACCCGAAATCACAAGCAGAACTCTCACCCCGTGCGGGTGGAAGGGCTTATGAGACGACAGATCGTGCTCGCCGCTGTGGCCGGGGCTGCCGCCCTCGGCTCGATGGCCTTCATCCAGGGCCAGGACGCGGTACCGGCTGAAACCGCTATCGAGCAGCCGGCCGACCCCACGGCACAACCCATCGCGTTCCCGCACAACATCCATGCTGGCACCAATCAGATCGATTGCCAGTACTGCCACTACTCCGCCGAGCGATCGGTGGACGCGGGCATCCCGCCGGTTTCGACCTGCTGGGGTTGCCATCAGGTCATTCAGGGGCGGAACAGCCCCGAGGAAGTGGCCAAGATTCGCGAGTACTGGACCGCCCAGCAGCCCATCGAGTGGGTCCGCATCTACAAGGTCTCCGACCACGTCCTGTTCCCCCACATGCGTCATGTGAAGGCGGGGGTGGATTGCACCGAGTGTCACGGTCAGGTGCAGGAGATCGAGATCATCGACGAGATCGCCCCTGAAGCGGAGAACCTCGGGATGGGCTGGTGCATCACCTGCCATGTCGAGAACGAAGTGCGGCGTGACTGCACCATCTGCCATTACTGATCTGAACAGGTTGCCCGCCCTCGCGGTGGGAGCCGGGACCAACGGGGACTGCCCCGCCTGGATTGAGCGAAGCCGATGACTGACGGCATCAAGAGAAGAGACTTTCTGAAGGTTCTTGGCGTGAGTGGCGCCGGGGCCTCCATGGCCGGGTGCTCCACGGACGACGTGGAGAAACTCCTTCCTTATGTAGTGCCCCCGGAGGAGATCACCCCCGGAGTCGCTACCTGGTACACCTCAGTGTGTGGCGAATGCGCCGCGGGCTGCGGGGTCTGGGTAAAGACCCGCGAAGGCCGGGCCATCAAGGTCGAGGGGAATCCGAACCATCCCGTGTCCGCCGGTGCTCTCTGCGCCCGCGGACACTCTGCTATGCAGGGGCTGTACGATCCGGACCGGTTCGCCGGGCCCATGCTCCGCGAGAACGGCATCCTCCGCCCCATCTCCTGGGACGAGGCGGAGACCATGCTCACCGAGCGCATACAGGGCGCCGGCGGACGGGTCCTGGCCATTACCGGCAAGACCGGGCCGACCTTCGGTGAGCTCTTCGACAACTTCCTCTCGGGCGTCGGCGGAAGCCGGGTCGAGTATGAGGCGCTGTCGGAAGCCCCACTCCGAGAGGCCACCCGCATCGCCTTCGGCCGCAACGTCGCTCCGACCTACGAGTTCGCCGAAGCCCGGATGGTCCTCTCCTTCGGGGCCGACTTCCTGGAGAGCTGGATCTCCCCAGTGGAGCACACCCGCGGCTTCGCCCGCATGACCTCCACCGACGAGTACGGTTCCAAGGGCACGTTCGTGTTCCTGGGCTCCCGCCTGGGCCTGACGGGTGCGAACGCGGACGAGTGGTTTCCCATCGCCCCGGGATCCGAGGCCGCTGTGGCGTTGGCCATGGCGAACGTCATCGCCCGCTCCGGCGGCCGGGATGCCGGCCCGTACCGGGAGGTCCTGCAGGCCTACACGCCCGAGTCCGTGGCCGCGGCCTCGGGGCTGGACGCCGAGTCCATCGAGGAGCTGGCGCGCCGGTTCGCCGACGCGGCTCCGGCGGTGGCGGTGGGTCCGGGGTACGCCGGGCATCACGCCAACGCCACGGCCGCCAACCTGGCCGTCCTGATCCTGAACCATGTGGCGGGGAACGTGGGCCGCACGGTCCACCTGCGCGCCGAGGATCGGGCCGCTCCGGTGGCTCCGTTCACCGACCTTCAGTCCGCGCTGGGCCGGATGTCCGGCGGGGACGTACAGGTGGCCATGGTCCACGGCGCGAACCCGGCCTACTCGCTTCCCGGCGAGGCGAACTTCGCCTCCGCCTTCGGCCAGGTGCCCTTCAAGGTGTCCTTCGCGTCGACCCCGGATGAGACCTCGGCACTCGCCGACCTCATCCTGCCGGACGCCCACTTCCTGGAGGCCTGGGGAGACTCCAACCCCAGGGAGGGCGTCTACTCCATCCAGCAGCCGGTCATGGAGCGGGTCCCGCACTTCGACTCCAAGCAGACCGGGGACGTTCTTCTCTCCGTGGCTGCCCGCCTGGGGCAGTCGCTGGGTGGCGCGACGTTCTACGAGTACATGCGGAGCGAGATCGGCCAGATCTACAGCGATCGGGGACTCGGATCCGACTTCGATACGTTCTGGCGGGAGACGCTGAAGGACGGCGTGTTCATCCTGCCGAACGCGGGTGACGAGCAGGAGATGCTTCGCTCCCCCGATGCCGCGCTGAGTTTCGACGCGCCCGGGTTCACCGGCGAGGATCGGGAGTTCTTCCTCCAGGTCCTGCCGAACAGCCGTCTGGCCGACGGCCGGCACGCCAACAAGCCCTGGCTGCAGGAGCTCCCCGACCCGGTGTCGAAGATGACCTGGCACAGCTGGGTCGAAGTGAACCGCCACGTGGCGGAGGAGATGGGCCTGGAGACGGGAGACATGGTCCGTGTCTCCTCTCCTCACGGCGCCGTGGAGGTGCCGGTCTACTCCTACCCGGGGATCCGGGAGGACACCGTGGCTCTGGCCATGGGTGGCGGTCGGGCCGGCAGCGGTCGGTTCGCCGTGCAGGCCGCCAAGGGGAGCGTGAACGTCATGTCGCTGCTCCCGGCCCAGACGGAGCAGCCCTCCGGGGCCCTGGTGCTGCAGAGCACGCGCGTGAGCGTCGAGCCCACCGGGCGTCGCTACAAGGTGGCCACCATCGAGGGCACCGATCAGCAGCACGACCGGGGCATCGCTCCGGCCATGACGCTGGCCGCCCTGACCCATGCCGACGACGACCACGCCGAGGACGATCACGGCGAGGGCGGACACGGAAAGCTCCAGGAGCTGCAGGCCATCGGCGGCTTCGTTCCGGTGGAGACCGAGGGCCGGGCCGAGGACTTCCCGCTCCCGGGGGCCCAGTACGGGGACTACGACCCGGAGAGCAACGCCCGCTGGGCCATGGCCATCGACCTGGACAAGTGCACCGGGTGCTCGGCCTGTGTGACCGCGTGTCAGTCCGAGAACAACGTGGCATGGACCGGTGAGAGCCAGGTAGCCATGGGCCGGGACCTGGGCTGGATCCGTCTGGAGCGGTACTACGAGACCGTGGACGCCACCCACGCCGGACCGGTGGACGTGCGGCACCTGCCCATGCTCTGCCAGCACTGCGGCAACGCGCCCTGCGAGCCGGTCTGCCCGGTCTACGCGGCGTACCACACGCCCGACGGCCTCAACGGCCAGGTCTACAACCGGTGTGTCGGCACGCGGTACTGCGCCAACAACTGCCCCTACAAGGTCCGGGTCTACAACTGGTACACGTACCAGGGCGAGGAGCCGGCCTTCGAGGGTCTGGGCCACGCGCCCGAGCCCCTCAACTGGGCCTTCAACCCCGACGTCACCGTCCGGACCAACGGAATCATGGAGAAGTGCTCGTTCTGCGTGCACCGCATCCGTGAGGTGGAGCACCGGGCGGCCCTGGAGGATCGCAGGATCTTCGACGGGGAGGTCGTGGCGGCCTGTCAGCAGAGCTGCCCGGCCGAGGCCATCGTCTTCGGTAATATCCGGGACCCCGAGTCCCGGGTCGCCCAGGTGGCGCAGAACCAGCGCACCTACCGGGTCCTGAATGAACTCATCAACACGCAACCGGCCGTGCACTACCTCCAGAAGGTGGTGCTTCACGAGGTCGAGGCCGGAGGCCATTAAGAATGGCGACAGCAACCGATAAGCATCGCGGCTCGCTGACCCACCCGGACGTCGGGACCTACAAACAGGTCAACGACGAGGTCCTCAAGGTCCTCTCCAAGCCGGGCAAGGGATGGTGGGCACTGCTGGCCCTGGCGCTGGCGGGTGTGGGCCTCTTCTTCACGAGCTGGGCCATCCAGATCGTGAAGGGGATCGGCGTCTCCGGGCTCACCTCGCCGGTGGGTTGGGGCGTCTACATCACCACGTTCGTCTTCTGGGTCGGTATCGCGCACTCGGGGACGCTGATCTCGGCGATCCTCTTCCTGTTCCGGGCGCCCTGGCGGCAGTCGGTCTACCGCATGGCCGAGGCCATGACGGTGTTCGCCGTGATGACGGCCGGACTGTTCCCCCTGATCCACGTGGGTCGGGTGTGGCACGCGTACTGGCTGATCCCCTACCCGAACTCCCGGTACCTCTGGCCCAACTTCCGGTCGCCCCTGGTGTGGGACGTGTTCGCGGTGACCACCTACTTCACCGTGTCGGCGGTCTTCTTCTACCTGGGGACCATCCCGGACACGGCGGCGGCCCGCGATCGCGCCACCGGCTGGCGGAAGACCTTCTACAAGGTGGCCGCCATGGGCTGGCGCGGGACCGACCGCGAGTGGCACCACTTCGGGAAGGCCTACATCTACCTGGCCGCCCTGGCCACCCCGCTGGTGCTCTCCGTGCACTCGGTGGTGTCCTGGGACTTCGCCATGGGCATCGTCCCGGGGTGGCACGCCACGGTCTTCGCACCGTACTTCGTGGCCGGAGCCATCTTCTCGGGTGTGGCCATGGTCATCACCCTGGCCGTTCCCATCCGGAAGATCTTCGGCTGGGAGAACTACCTCACGGTCAAGCACTTCGACGCGCTGTCGAAGCTCATCCTGCTGACGTCGCTCATCGTCCTCTACGCCTACCTGACCGAGTTCTTCATGGCCTGGTACAGCGGAGAGCCGCCTGAGCGGCAGATGTTCTGGAACCGTCTCTTCGGAGACTACTGGTGGGCCACCTGGACCATGCTGGTCTGCAACGGGATCGTTCCCGTGCTCCTCTGGTTCAAGCGTGTACGCCACAGCATTTCGGCGCTCTTCGTCATCACGATCTTCATCAACATCGGGATGTGGTTCGAGCGCTTCGTCATCATCGTCACCTCCCTCTCCCACGAGTACGCGCCGTTCGCCTGGGGCGTCTACCGGCCGTCGTTCGTGGAGATGGGAATCATGGTGGGCAGCTTCGCCTGGTTCGGATTCTGGTTCCTCCTCTTCACCCGCCTGCTGCCCGCCGTGGCCATCGCGGAGCTGAAGGAGGTTCTGCCGCTTCCGTACCGGCCTCAGGCCCAGGAAGGAGGGGCCGACTGATGAGCGCCAATGCCGGCGGCATCCTGGCGTCGTTCGATTATCTCGACGACACCCTCGGAGCCATTCGCCAGCTGCGGGACGGAGGGCACACCGACCTCACGGTCTACGCCCCGCTGCCTGAGCATCACATCGAGGAGGCCCTGGGATACAAGCAGGGCCCCGTCCGGACCTGGACGCTCGTGGGAGGTCTCACGGGTACCGCTACGGGTCTGGCCTTCACTACATGGACCGCCATGGACTGGCCGCTGGTGGTGGGAGGGAAGCCCATCCTCTCCATCCCGGCCTTCGTCATCATCATGTTCGAGATGACGATCCTCTTCGGAGCCCTGGCCACCGTGATCGGACTGTTCATCAACGCCCGAATCCCCAACCCTCGACCCCTGGTCATCTACGACCCGGAGTACAGCGGTGGGCGTTTCGGGATCTACGCCCCCGCCGCCGGGGGATCCCTGGACGATGCCCGGAAGATTCTGGAGTCGCACAACCCGGTCGAACTCCGGGAGGACACGGAGGGCGCCCATGCGTAAGCTTCGCGCTCTTTCGATCCTGACGGTGGCCATCGTGGCCGTTCCGCTGACGGCCTGTTCGCCCATGGACACGGCCCTCGGGAAGATCTTCGGCCGGACCATGCGGGATCAGCGGTCGTTCGATCCGTACGAGAACCCCCGGCCCGCTCCCGAGCACTCCGTGGCCTTCGCGGCCGGCAACTATGCGGCGGAGAACGGCGACGTGAACCTCGGCCAGCCCGAGGGTGCGTACGACGTTCCGCCCAAGTTCACCCAGCTGGACGTGCTCACGGAGCAGCCGGTTGTGGTGGACCTCCAGAACCCCGTTCCGGCCGACGCGCAGAGCCTGGCCCGGGGCGAGGAGATGTTCCAGCGGGCCTGTGCGGTCTGCCACGGACCGGACGGGGCCGGAACCACCTGCTACTTCGCTCCGGAGATCGGATTCCCCTGCGCGTATCCCCTCAACGGGGATCGGGTGGCCGGGTTCACCGACGGCTACATCTACGGGATGATCCGGGTGGGTCGCGGGATCATGCCGGCCTACGGCCATGCGGTCACCCACTACGACCGCTGGAACATCGTGAACTACATCCGCCAACTGCAGCAGCAGGCCGGGGCGGCGAGTGCCGCCACCGACGGCGAGGGTGACAGGTAGGCGACAGTCATGGCTCATATCCACACTCCGAAGGACATCCCGGTCCGGTACCTGGGACGCTCCTCCTCCGCCAACCTGGTGTTCGGCGGGATCTTCCTCGTGGGGCTCGCAGGGTTCCTGTGGGGCCTCTCGGTGGACCCGGATCGGGCGTGGCAGTCCTACGTCTCGAACTGGTTGTTCTTCACCGGCGTCGCCATGGGTGCGGTGATGTTCACCGCGGCCACGCAGATCGTGAAGGCGAAGTGGAACTGGTCCGTGAAGCGGATCAGCCTCTCCTTCTCGGCGTTCCTTCCCCTGGCGTTCGTCCTCCTCATCCCGATGGTGATGTTCCTCCGCGAGAGCTACTTCCCCTGGATCGAGATGATGGAGTACGACTACATCGTCCAGAAGAAGGAAGCCTATCTGAACGTCCCGTTCCTGGTGGCCCGTCAGCTGGGCGGTGCGCTTCTCCTGTTCGGGATGGGGCTCTACTTCGCGTTCCTCATGCTCCGGCCGGACCAGGGCCTGACCCACGACATCGGTGACGACGACGCGCGCCGCGCCTCGTGGCGGACGCGGCTCATGAGCAACTGGCAGGGCCAGGAGGCCGAGGAGGCCCGGTCCTGGAACGGGATCAAGCGACTCGCTCCGGCGCTCGCGCTGACGTACGCCGCGGTCATGAGCTTCTTCGTGTATGACTGGGCCATGACGCTGGAGCCCCACTGGTTCTCCACCCTCTTCGGCGGGTGGTACTTCATGGGCGCGTTCCTGTGCGGCGTGACGGCCACCTCCCTGCTGGCGGTGGTGCTCCGCGCGCAGGACACGGCAGTGGAGAAGGCCGTGGCCGGGCAGCAGCTGCACGACCTGGGCAAGCTGTCCTTCGCCTTCACGGCCTTCTGGGCGTACCTGTTCTTCTCCCAGTACATCGTGATCTGGTACGGAAAGCTGCCCTGGGAGCAGGCATGGATCATCCACCGGTCCGGCCCGATCTGGGGACCGCTGGCCCTGGTGACCATCGTCCTGGTCTTCATCGTGCCCTTCGCCGGGCTCATGGGCCGCTCGCCCAAGAGGACTCCCGCGGTGCTGGGGATCTTCGCCTCCATCTCACTGATCGGGATCTGGCTCGAGCGGTACATGCTGGTGGCGCCCTCGCTGAACCTGGAGGGTCCGGCCTTCGTGGTGTGGCAGCCCCTGACGGGACTGATGTTCCTGGGACTGTTCTGCCTGTCGGTCCGGTGGTTCCTGACCACCTTCCCCATGATCCAGCTGTGGACGCCGGCTCCGGAGCCGGAGATGATCGAGGCCGAGCTGGTGGTCGGCGCCGACTGATCCGACCCGCTGCGGCGTGAACGCGGACGGGCCCTCCCACCAGGGAGGGCCCGTTTGCGTTGCGGAGCAGGAGCCCGGTGTTCGGAGCCCGGGCTACTCCCCCGACCCTCCAAATGAGATGAGTCGGGTGATGTTGAACGCGAACCGGAGCTGATCCCAGGCGATGGGTCGGGTCGTGCCGGCCAGCACCTGAGACGGGTTCAACTCCTCGCCGTTCGTGAACAGGAGCTTGAAGAAGTGCCCGCCGGTTTCGAGTTCCGCGCCGAACGCCAGGATGTCGTGTACTCGCTCGCCCCAGTCCTCGGTGAGCGTGTATTCGCCCAGGAGACTCCATCCCGGGGCCACGTACCACTGACCCTGTATCCCCAGGGCGTATCCGTTCTGGGGCTCGGCGCTGAAGACGTTCGGATTCCTGAGGTACGCAGGGGTCAGACCCAGGCCGACGCTGCGGCCCAGTCCCTGGTTGAGCATCACGATGGCGTAGTACTGCCAGGGGTTGGGTTCGGGGCTCACTTCCGGGAGCTCTCCGTTCCACGCCGCCCCTACCTGGGCTCCGATCATGAAGGGGAACCGGTCGCTTCCCCCGGCCCAGGCGCGTCCCTTGAAGTTGAAGTCCAGGTTGTCCTGCTGGTTGCTGCGCTGGATCGTGAGTAGCCCCCAGTCTGCCGGCGCCCAAGCCAGCCCGAGCCGATAGGTCACCGGTCCGTCGAGCCCCCAAAACCCGTCCGACCCACTGGAGATGGGTTGGAAGCGGTGGCTGATTTCGAAGAGAAGCTCGTTCTTCCCGATGGTCTCGGCCGTGGGGAGGTTGATGCCCGTAGGAGAGTGGAAGACGGTTACGGGAGCCTCGGTGGCGGCGCCCCTACGCTGCCAGCGAACGGGGGTCTCCTCCTCCTGCGCTGCGACCGGGGAGACGGTGAGCAGCAGTGTGACCGCGGTGAGGGTGATGGATCGGTTCAGGGGAAGCATGGATGGAGCTCCGGTTCGGTGGCTCGGCTCAGGGCCTGCGTACGACGAAAGCGAGGTCCAGCGTGACCTCTTCGGCCAGCTTGAGGAACATCACCTGCGGGATTGAGATGTCGTGGTCACCGAGCCGCACGGCGAAGCGGCATCCGACTCGGTATCCAGGGGAGCCGTCCGCGGTCACAGCGCATCGAATCCGGCGCTCTCGTGAGACCCCATGGATGGTCAGCTCGCCGTCGGTCGTTACGAGCAGACCCTCCCCGTTTCTGGCGATCTCGGCGATCGAGGCTTCGAACGTGGCGTAGGGAAACCGGCTCGTCTCGAGGTAGTTGTCCCGCATGTGGCGGTTGCGGAGGCTCACCCCGGTATCGATGGACGCCAGGTCCACCTCGAAGTAGAGCCGGGATCCGTCCAGTACGGCGTCAGGCCCGACGCCGTCCGGCAGATACACGAATCCGTCCACCGCAGAGGTGACGCCTTCGAACTCCTCCAGGGTGGTCTGGCTGATAAACACGACCTGCCGGTCGGCCTCCAGGTCCACCTGGTATTCCTGACCGGCGAGGGGGGCACCGAAGGCGGCCATCGCCAGCAGCCCGGCCGCGGAGAACGGTCGGGCGGGGATGAGGCGGGCCATGGCTAGTTCTGCCTGGCGCCCTGGTTGATCCAGTTCCGGATGTTGGTCTGGTCGATGTTGTCCAGGGGAGACCCGCCCAATGGCATCTGCGCTCCGAAGTTCTGGCGCCCCTCGATCTTGATGACCAGGTAGCTGCCCGTGGCGTTGCCCGGGATCACCCGGAGGATGTCCTCACCCTGCGCCGGCACATTCACCAGCTGGGCGTAGGACGCGCTGGAGCGCAGGTCGAGGCCCCCGGCCTGGGCGTTGCCGTGGCATCCGGAGGTGGCGCAGCCCCGCCGGTTGAAGATCTCCTGGATGTCCGATGCGAAGGACGGATCGGCCTTGATCTCCCGGTTGTCGGGGTTGCTGGGGTTGCCGGGCCCGGCCGGGTCGGAGCCCCCGTCCCCCCCACACGCGGTGAGGGTCAGGGCCAGAGACAGGACGAAGACGGTAGCGGTTCGGGTCATGCGTGACTCCGGTGCAGGGGAACGACGCGGGTTCGGCGGATCCCGATCCGTTCCAGCTTAGGTGATCGTTTCAACGAATATATACGCTGAATCCCCGCCCCGCCTTACATGGTCCGCTCGGCGGGAACAGGATCAGCAACAGCGAGCAGGAAAGGAGACGGCGGTAGGCGACTGGATGTGGAAGGTCGGCGCCCCCCCGCGCTACGGTCCGGGATCAGCCCTGAGCCAGCGCCGCCAGCACCTCGTCGTGGAGCAGGCCGTTGGTGGACACGCCGGACTTCCCGATGTGGGTTGGCGTCCCGGCGAGGTCGGTGAACCGGCCCCCTGCCTCCTGCAGGATCGTCAGGAGAGGCGCGGAGTCCCAGTCGGAAAGGATGGGGTCGATCATGATCTCCGCACGCCCCGTGGCGACCAGAGCGTGGCCGTACGCGTCCCCCCAGGTGCGGGACGTGTGGGCCGCGCCGGCCAGCTTGCGCCACCCGGGACCCTGAGGCGTCTGGAGGACCTCCTCCACGTCGGTGGTGAGCACCAGCGACCGGTCCAGCCGATCGATGGTGGAGACCTGACACGGCGATCCATTGAACAGGCATCCTCGACCCTTCGCCGCGGAGAGGGTCTCTCCCAGGGCGGGGAAGTGCACCACGCCGACGGCCGGCTGACCTTCCACCGACACGCCGATCAGGACCGCGTATAGCGGGACGCCCCTCATGAAGGACCGGGTCCCGTCGATGGGGTCCAGGGTCCAGAGTATGTGCGCGTCGCCGTTCTCCAGGCCCATCTCCTCGCCGAGGATCCCGTGGTCGGGGAACTCAGCGGAGATCCGCAGACGCAGGAGACTCTCCGCTTCCCGGTCGGCCACTGTGACCGGAGAGCCGTCCTGCTTGTCGTCCACGGTGAGCGACTGGCCGAAGTACCGGAGCGTGAGGTCGCCGGCCTCCCGTGCGAAGGCCTCGGCCCGGACCCAGATCTTCTCGACGAGGCCGGGGTTCACTCCCGAGGTGACTCCGGATGGGGTGCGGCGGGTCCGGCGGCGGCGCCGCCACCGCTGACCTCGGTGGTCATGGCGCTGGCCCCCGGCTCACGCTTGTGCGTATAGAGGCGGGAGTCAGCGGCCCGGATGAGGTCTTCGCCGGTCTTCATGGTTTCAGGGTCGAACTCCGCCAAGCCGAAGCTCAGCGTGAGACCATGCCGAGCGAACCGGGGCACCTCCGCCACCTTCTCCTGCACCCGGTGAGCGTGGTACTCGGCGCCCTTCATGTGCGACTCGGAGAGCACCGAGACGAACTCGTCCCCGCCGTATCGAGCCGCCAGGTTCATGGCCCGGGTCTCGGCCCGAAGGATCTCCCCCACCGTCTCCAGCGCCCGATCTCCCTCCAGGTGGCCGAGGGTATCGTTGTACCCCTTGAACCCGTCCAGGTCGAAGATGACGAGGGCGAGCGTACGGCCCCGGCGAGCGGCGGCCACCTCGCGGTCGAGGTGGAGCCGGAGATGTCGGCGATTGGGCAGGCCCGTCAGCGGATCCGTGAGGGACATGCTCTGGAGGCTCTCGTGCAGCCGGGCGTTCTCCAGGGAAACGGCCGCCTGGCTGGCCAGGCGCTGAAGCAGGTGAGCGTCCTCGTCGGTGAATTTCCTGGGCGTGTGGTGGCCCGCCGACAGCGCTCCGAGGACACGGTCCCCTACCACGAGGGGGGCCATGATACCGCTCCGGCTGCGCAGCTGCTGCTTCACGGCCTCCGGGATGAGATCCGTGGAGCGGATGTCGTCCAGGATGATCGGACGACGCTCGTTCAGCGTCAGGTCCACGATCGGGGCGTCCACCGATACGCGGGCCCCGGCCGGCATGGAGGAATCGCCGTGGGAGGCGCCGATGACAGCGTGCCTGTCATCGTCTTCCAGGAGCCAGACCGTCGCTCCGTCCGTGGCGAGGGTCTCACTCACGGCCTCCACGATCTTGTCGAAGACCTCCTGGGGATCCAGGGTCCGGGCCAGCGTGCGCCCGATCTCCTCCAGCTTCTCGGCCTCCAGCCTGCGCTGGCGGATCTCCTTCACCTGCCGGGCGTTCTCGATGGCCACGGCGGCGATGTCGGCGATGCCCTGGAGCAGTTCCAGGTCGTCGGGGCCGTACGTGTCGGGCTCGTAGCTCTGGGTGGAGATCGCCCCCAGGACCCTCCCCTGGTTGAGCAGAGGTGCCGAGATGGCAGACCGGGTCACCGGAGAGCCGTCTTCGCCGAGCACCATGAGCGACTCCAGCTGCAGCCGGTCGTCGACCATGCACGGCTTGCCGGTGCGGATGACCTCGGAGGACGACCCCTTGTAGGTGACCTGGACGCGCTGCTCTTCGTTCTGATCGGCGTAGAACACTACCGTGGCCAGGTCTTCGTCCGCGTCGTACAGGGAGATGTAGAAGCCCCCCGCGGCCACCACTCTGGACGTCTCCCGGTAGATGGAGCGGAAGAGGTCGTCCAGGGAGAGGGTCCCGGCCAGTGTACGACCGATCTCCAGCAGAACGCGATAGCGCTCCGCGAGGTCGCTTCGGTCAGACTTGGGGGAGTTCGAAGACGCCATAGGGCCGGGTCGGTTCGCCCGGCGCGCCGAGCGTTACGAAGATCGAGCCAATTTAAGGACCCTCAGGGGATTGAACAAAGGTCAATCCGTCGAGGGCGCCTCCGGATCGGGCTGCATGCCCGGCTCCTCGTCGGAGCCCGCCTTCCCGGAGAGCTCCGGCACCGGATCTTCCAGGGGACCCAGAAGCCGGTTCAGGTAGTGGTAGATCTCGAACCCGATGGCCCTGAACATCCGCGCTTCCCTCAGCTCGGGTTCGGCCCGGGAGAGGGTCGTCCGGATGGTCCGCATTACGCTCTCGGGCAGGCGCGCCTTGAAGAACTCCAGTCGATGGAGCCCCAGGAGAAGGGCATCGTAGGTCTCCTCCATATCGGCCTGGGTGGCCGGCTCTGTGGCCCTCCGGCTCCTGGGCAGGGGCTGGGATTCCCCCTCGGCCGCCAGGAGCACCTCGTAGGCGAGGATGAGGAACGCCTGAGCCATGTTGAGGCTCGAGTAATCCGGATCGGTGGGGATGATGGCCACCGCGTTGCATCGGTCCAGGTCCTCGTTTGCGAGTCCCCGGTCCTCCCTGCCCATGACGATGGCGACCGGTCCGGAGTGGGCCCGGTCGATGAGGTGCGGAGCGAACTCCCGGGGCCTGCCGTAGGTGCGCTGGGCGGTACGGGCCCGGGCCGACGTCCCGAGCACGTAGACGCAGTCGGCCACGGCGTCGGAGAGCGTGTCGAAGAACTCGGCGCCGTCCACGATCTCGTCGGATCGATGCGCGATTCCGGTGATGCGGTAGGCGTCGAACTCGGCCGGCCGGACGAGACGAAGGCGCCCCAGGCCCATGTTCTTCATGGCCCGGACGACGCCAGCGATGTTGACCAGATTCTGTGGCTCGTTCAGAACGACGATGACGTTCCGGAGCGCCTGCCTGTTCATCCGTTCAGGCTGTTCTGATCGTCGCCGGGTTCGATGGAGTTCTGCTCGGGCGGCTGCTGCAGCTCGCCCTTGAAGTTCCGGATGCTGGCTCCAAGGCCCTTGGCCAGCTCAGGGAGCTTCCTGCCTCCGAAGAAGAGGATGATGATGCCCACGATGAGCAGGACCTCCCACACGCCGAGTCCGAACAACTTCCTTGCTCCTGTGCTCTCGGCCCGGACTCCCGAAGATGGCGGGTCCATCTGCACCGGGGTCGGGTGCCGTCGCTGAAAGATAACGGGCCGGGGACGGGAGACGAGACTCCCGCGCCCGGCCCGCTGACCGCCGGCTCCGGAACTACAGGCGAGGCGGTCTCGGGAGACCCGGACCGCTCCTACTGGAGGAGGATCTTGGCGATGGTCTGGAGCTGCATGTTGCTCGTCCCCTCGTAGATCGTCCCGATCTTGGCGTCCCGATAGTACTTCTCGATGGGGTACTCCTTCGTGAATCCGTACCCGCCGTGAAGGTCGATGCAGAGCGACGTGACCTGCTGGGCCATCTGCGACGAGACCAGCTTGGCCATGGCCGCCTCCTTCAGGAAGGGCAGACCCGCGTCCTTCAGCCTCGCCGCGTTGTAGACGAGCAGCCGGGCGGCCTCGATGTCCGTGGCCATCTGGGCGAGCTGGAACTGGACACCCTGGAACTTGCTGATCGGGCGGCCGAACTGCTCCCGCTCCTGGACGTACCGGAGGGTGTGGGCAAGGGCCCCGTCGGCGAGCCCGATCATCTGGGCGCCGATCCCGATCCGTCCCTCGTTCAGGGTCTCGATGGCCACCTTGTAGCCCTGCCCCACCTCGCCCAGGACCCGATCGGCCGGCACCCGGACGTTCTCGAAGATCAGCTCGGTGGTGGACGACGCCCGGATCCCGAGCTTGTCCTCCTTCTTGCCGATGGTGAACCCGGGGGTATCGCGGTCCACCAGGAAGGCGGTGATCCCCTTGTAGCCCAGCTCCGGATCCACGGTGGCGAAGACGATGAAGAGGCCCGCTTCGCCGCCGTTGGTGATCCACAGCTTCTGACCCTCCAGGATCCAGTCGTCACCGTCCTGGGTGGCGCGACAGCTCAGAGCGAACGCGTCGGACCCGCTCCCCGCCTCGGAGAGGGCGTAGGCCCCGACCGTGTCGCCGGCCAGACGGCTCAGGTGCTCCCGCTGCTGAGCCTCGGTGGCCCACCGGTTGATCGCGTTGATGACCAGCGTGTTCTGAACGTCCACCAGGACCCCGACGGCCGGGTCGACCCTGGACAGCTCCTCCACGATGAGGATGGAGGTGAAGAACGAGCTGCCGGCGCCACCGTACTCCTCGGGGATCTCGATGCCCATCAGCCCCATCTCGAACAGCTGGCTGATCAGATCCTCGTCCATCTTCTGATCTGCATCCATCCGGGAGATGCGGGGGGTGATCTCGGAGGTGGCGAAGTCTCGGACCGCCTCCGCGAACATCTGCTCGTCCTCGGTGAGCGTGGTCAGTGCGCCGGGAGGCGCGTCGGTCAGTACGCTGGACATTCTCGGTCTCGTGTATGGGTCAATGGCCGTCCGGCCGCCTCAGGGGGTCGAAGCCGGGTCCCGAATCTAACGACTCCACCGCTCGGCCCACTGCCGCAGGGCTTCCGGTACCGGGAGGTCACGGCGAAGCTCGTCCGCGGCTTCGGGGATGAGAACCCCGGACTCCGTCACAAAGTTCGTGACGTGGTCGTGGGGGAAGGCTTCGAAGTACCTGTTCCAGACCTGCACGCCGGGAGGCGGTCTCCACACCTCCTCCCCGGGCCGGGGGTCGTCGGTGGGCTGAGGGAAGGAGGGAGGGAGAAACTTGGAGCGATCCAGGAGGACATGGACGGGGATACCCCGGTCCCGAGCGCCGCGGGCCAGGGCCGCGCTCCCGATCTTGTTCACCACTCCCCGGTCACCCAGGGAGTCGGCCCCCAGCACCAGGTGGCGGGTCTCGTCGAGGAGGGCCTCGCCGGCGGCGTCCACAGCGAACACCACCGACGCCCCGGCCGCCGCGACCTGCTGAGCCAGTCGGCGCCCCTCCGACATGGGACGGGCCTCCAGGCAGTACACGGTGAGACCACCCCGGCCGGCCAGGTCCTCCAGACTGCGGCGCACCGTGGCCGACGAAGAGAGGGTCAGCACCGGCTCACCGGGCGGGATGAGCTCGGAGGTCCGCTCGGCGATGGAGGAGCCGCACCAGTCCATGAACTCACGGAACGCCGAGGCCGCACCCGCTGCCGCCTCCCGAGCGCCGTCCACATCGGCCGCGTCGTCGAGGGCGAGCAGGACGTCCCTGGCCAGGGCCACGAGCGGCGCCATCGCGGGCTGAGCATCGAGGATCCGGACCAGGAGGTCGGACATGGTCGCCCTGAACTCGTCGGGGGAGTCGGCGGAGATCCGGCTGGCGGCTCTGCGGACCACCTCCGATGCCGTCCGGGCCACCACGGAGGCCCCGCTGACGACATCGGCTCGGAGGGGTGCGACTAGCGAATCCAGAGTCATTGCCACTCCAGGTCTGGAGGTCGGTCTCCGGGGGCACTGGGGTGTGCAGAACCATCGATGGGCCCTTCGATCCCCGCCGGAAAGCGAATGTATCCCCGGGGGCGATGCGACGAAATGGAGATGCTGGTGGGGTCGACGCCCCAGCTTTGGGTGGCGCAGGGCTCCGACGTCGGCCATATTGACCGAACGGGGGAGTCTCGTCCCCTCATGAACCCGCAAATGGTGATTCTGACGGATGTCCGAGGACCCCAGACTTCGCGTGCTCATCGTCGACGACGACGAGGATGACCGCCTTCTTCTGCTGAAAGGGCTGGCCAGCCAGGGGATTGAGGCTGATCAGGCCCGGGACGGGATAGAGGCGATGGAGGCCCTGGAGCGGGGCAGCTTCGACGTACTCCTCCTCGACCTGGTCATGCCGAGGATGGACGGATCGGCCGTTCTGGCCGAACTGGAGAATCTCGTCGATCGCCCGGAGGTGGTGGTGGTCACGGGTCGGGGCTCGGTGGCGAGCGCCGTGGACGCAATGAAGCGGGGCGCCTTCGACTACCTCACCAAACCCTGTCCACCGGACATCCTGGCACGTCGAGTCGAGCGGGCTGGAGAGCGGCACAGGCTGGCTCGTGCCAACGGGCGGATGCGCGAGGAGGCTCTGCGGCGACGCGCGCTTCCCGACGTGATCACCGCGGATCCGGACATGCTCGACGTACTCGCCATGGCCGCCAGGGCGGCAGCTCGGACGGACCCGGTGGCCGTCGTCGGTGAGCCGGGCACCGGGCGCGAACTGGTCGCCCGGACGATCCACTCCCTGACGGGCCTCAGCGACGGAGGGTTCGCGGTCCTTCGCTGCGCGCATGGACCTCGGGACCGGCTGCCGGGCGAGCTCTTCGGCCGGACGGCCCGAGCCGACCTCCGGCCCTCGCTCGGCCTCGTGGACCTGGCCCAGGACGGCGTGCTCCTGCTCCGCGACATGGACGCCCTGCCGGAGGAGGACCAGCGGTCCGTACTCTCGCTGATGGAGTCGGGGCGGTTCCGGCGGGTCGGCGGGGGGAGGGACCACCACGCTCGTTGCCGGATCATGGCGACGTTCCGGGCTCCGCCCCGGGGCCTGGCGGAGGAGGGACTCCTGCTGACGGATCTGGCGGACCGATTTTCCTCCACCGTGCTCCGGCTCCCACCTCTGCGAGATCGCCATGGCGACCCCGAACGGATCGCCGAATACCTGGTGGCGACCCTGCCTGGTGGCGGCCGGAGTCGCTCGCTCTCCCCGGAGGCCCTTCGGGTACTCGGCCGCGGGGAATGGCCGGGGAACGTTACCGAGCTCCGTGCCGTGCTGGAGCGGGCGCTGTCCGTTTCGCGGAACGATGTCCTCGGGCCGGATGACCTCGACCTTTCGGAGCGTGGGCCCGACGAGACGGGGTGGTCGAGGGTGCCGGATTCGCTCGACAGCATGCGGAACGTCGAGGCCTGGCATCTGGCCCGTGCCCTGGATGCCCACCGGTGGCACCGGGGCAGGACGGCCGACACCCTGGAAATCTCGGCCAGGACTCTGTACCGGAAGATCCGCGAGTTCGAACTGAGGCGCGGGGATGACGGATAGAGATCCGGCGGCGGACGATCGGCCCCCGGAGGTCCTTCGGGTTCCGGCCGAGGAAGGGCGGGGCGCTTCCGGCGACTCGGTAAGCCCCTTCCTGGACCGGGTTCTGGAGCTGTCGGAGCGACTGCACCTGGGTGCCGATCTTCCGGAGGTGGGGTCCGAGATCTGCGCCGCCGTGGCCGAGGAGATGGGCTGGGGGCGGGTCACGTTCTCGACCCGGGACCCCCGGTCGGGAGAGACCCGGGTGGTGGCCGTGTACGGCTTTTCACCCGAGGAGCGCGTCATCGCCCTCGGCCGGGCTCCTGCCAGAATGGGTGAGCGACCCTGGTGGGAGCGGTCCAGGTGGGAGACAGGGGGCCTCTTCTTCGTCCCGCAGGGGGAGGGTCCGAGCGGCCTGGGGTCGCTGCTGGTGGTTCCGCTTCGGAGCCGGGACGCCCTCCTCGGCCTCCTCGTTCTGGAGAATCCGGCCTCGGAGTCCTCCCGGTCCCCGGCTGTCCTCGACGCGGTCAAGCTCCTGGGGCACCTGATGGCCCGCTCGGTCGAGAACGTGCGGATGTTCGAAGCGGAGCGAGGGCTGGCCCAGCGGGCGCGGGACCAGAACAAGTTCCAGGACTCCCTGCTCGTACTCGGTCAGACGATCCTGGCGGGAACTTCGCTGGAGGAGGTGGGGGAGCGAGTCTGCGAGACGGTCCACAGGCGTCTGGGCTGGGACCGAGTGGTGATCTCGGTGAGGGAGGAGACCACGGGACGGGTCATCGCCAGCGCGGGGCTTGCGCCCAGCGAGGCCGAGGCCCTGCGAGCGAACCGCCCGGCCCTCGAGCACGACGCGCCCTGGTACGCGCAGGCGCGCTTCCAGATCTCCCAGTCCTACTTCGTTCCGGCCGAGGAGTACCGGGCCCTTCCGGTTCGCCCGCAGCTGGTCTTCTTCTCTGGCCAGGAGCCGCGGCTTCACCCCGACGCGTGGCAGAACGAGGACTTCCTCATCGTCCCCCTCCTTTCAGGAGGGGAGCAGGTCGGAGCCATTTCGGTCGACACGCCCGTGAGCGGGAGCCGGCCCCGGTTCGCACAGATCCGGATGCTGGAACTGGTGGCGAACGTGGCCGCCGCCGCGGTGCGGAACGCCCGACTATACGGGATGGCCAGGGCGGCGCAGCGGGAGTGGGAGGCGGCCTTCAACTCGCTCGACCAGGGTATGGCCGTACTGGATGACGACCGGATCATCACGCGGGCCAACCCGGCGCTGCCGGAACTCCTGGGCCTCCCGCCGGACCAGGCCACCGGCACCAGGCTGGATGCCCTGGTCCCCGTGGAGGCGGTCCGTGCCCAGCTGCTCGTCCTGCTGGACGCGGCGGCTGGCCGGGGGCCCGCCGATCCAGAGGGTCCGGCGCTTGAGGTACCGCTCGGGGGACGGCTCCTGAGGGCGGAGGCACACCGGATGGGGGATCGGACGGTCATGGTGCTCACGGACCTGACCGCCCAGGGGATCGTGCAGCGCCAGATGGTCCAGTCCGAGAAGATGATGGCCCTGGGGGAACTCATGAGGGGCGTGGTCCACGACCTCCATGATCCCCTGGCCTCGGTGGTCGGATTCAGTCAGCTCCTGGCGCGAGACTCCGATGCCTCCTCGGACGCCGAGCGGATGGTGGGGACGATCCGGAGGCAGGCCGAGGAGGCCAGCCAGATCGTCAACAGCCTTTTGCGCTTCGCCCGCCGGACGGACGACGATCCGCAACCGCGCACCCCCGGGGAACTGGTGGAGGACGCCGTACAGCTGCTCTCCCATTCGGCGCGCCTGGGCGGGGTGGATTTCCAGAACGAGATCACCGATGACCTGCCCCCCGTGATGGTGTCTCACGGGGCCGTCGAGCAGGCCCTGGTGGGGATGGCCCAGAACGCGGTCCAGGTCCTCACCGAGGCGGGTGGCGGAACCTTGACGCTCTCGGCGGAGCTCGTGGGCGACGACGTCCTCATGCACATCGACGACTCGGGGCCCGGGGTTCCGGAGGACCTGCGCCCACGCGTGTTCGAGCCCTTCTTCACGACCCGGAGAGCCGAGGGCGGAAGCGGGCTGGGTCTCGCGATCGCGAGAGCACTGGTCCAGCGGCAGGGCGGAGACCTGGAGGTCGGCGACGCACCAGGGGGCGGAGCCCGATTCACCATGCGATTTGCCAGGGTGCCCGAGAGCCCTCTGGACGGTCCCGATCCGGAGGGCCCGACCGAGACCCCGGTCGAGGAACCCGGGACAGGCGACCGGGCCGAGCCGGCGCGGCGGGCCCTCGTGGCCCACTCCATCCCGCACGAGGCGGCGCTGGTTCGAGGTGTCCTGGAGAGCGAGGGGTGGACGGTCGGTGGCGTGGATTCTCCGGAGGCCCTCGCCACCGCCCTCAGGGGCGCCACCCTCGACCTGCTGCTGCTCGATCTGGGCCTGATCGACGGGGTGGAGGCCCTGTCGGCGCTGCTGGGAAGCGGGTCCGCACAGTCCCGCTCGACGGGCGACTCCGAAGGGGGCCGGGTGGTCGTCCTGGTGGGCGAGGACGCGGGGTCGGAGGTCCTGGAGGCGCTCGAATCGGAGGGGCGCACATACCTCACCCGGCCCCTGCGGATAGAGCGCCTGCGGGAGGTGGCCGGCAGTCGTTCCGAACCCGCCTCGGACCAGGGTTGACGCCCTTTCCCAACCCCTTCTATTCTCGGGTCCCACCGGGCCGCTCCGGGCCGGTGGGACCGGACGACCGACAACCAGGGAGAACCGATCCATGTCCGACGTTCCCGGAGGCCTGCTCTACTCGGCCGAGCACGAATATCTGAAGGCGACCGACACCGAGGGTGAGTACATCGTCGGCATCACCGACTACGCGCAGGGCGAGCTCGGGGACGTCGTGTTCGTCGAGCTCCCGTCGGCCGGTGACTCCTTCGACAAGATGGCGACCTTCGGAACCATCGAAGCCGTGAAGGCGGTCAGCGACCTCTACAGCCCGGCGACGGGAGAGATCGTCGCGGTGAACGAGGCGCTGGACGACGATCCTTCCCTCGTGAACGCGGAGCCCTACGAGGGCGGCTGGATGATCCGCCTGAAGGTCTCCGACCCCTCCGAGCTCGAGGGTCTGATGGACGCCGACGGCTACAAGGCTCACATCGGCGAGTAGCCGGCGCGGTCACCCGGAACACACCCGGGGATGAACAGTACTTGAGAACGCCGGGCGGCCCTTCCGAGGCCGCCCGGCGTTCTCCATTTTTCAAAGCTCCCCCGGGCACTCGGTCGGGGAGCGGCGAACCGAAAGCGAAAGGGCCGAAGCATGGCTTTGGATATCTCGAACGGCGAACACTTCGTCTCCCGCCATCTGGGTCCCCGGGACTCTGAGATCAGCAAGATGCTGGGGGACCTGGGATACGGGAGCATGGATGACCTCATCCGTGACACCGTTCCGGCCTCCATCCTCATCGCTGAGCTCCTGGATCTTCCCGACGCGCTCACCGAGGCCGAGTTCATCGATCGCGCCCGCGAGATCGCCGACAGGAACCAGATCTTCCGGTCCTACATCGGAATGGGCTACAACGGTACGGTCACTCCGGCGCCCATTCGCCGACACATCCTGGAGAACCCGGGCTGGTACACGCAGTACACGCCGTACCAGGCCGAGATCTCCCAGGGTCGTCTCGAGGCGCTCCTGAACTACCAGACCATGGTCATCGATCTGACCGGTCTGGAGATCGCCAACGCCTCTCTGCTGGACGAGGGCACCGCCGCGGCCGAGGGCATGCACATGCTGGCCGGCGCGGTGAAGCGGGGCGAGGACCGCAGCACCTTCTTCGTGGACGAGGCCTGCCACCCGCAGACGATCGCGGTGGTTCGCACCCGGGCCGAACCCCTCGACATCCAGGTCGTGGTCGGGGACTTCGCCGAGTTCGAGTTCAACGCCGACGTCTTCGGGGCGCTCGTCCAGTATCCAACCACCGACGGCGAGGTCCGGGACTACCGGGCCTTCTGCGACCGGGCCCACGAGGTCGGCGCCGGCGTCGTCGTGGCCGCGGATCTCCTGAGCCTCGCGCTCCTCACGCCTCCCGGGGAGTTCGGAGCCGACATCGCCGTGGGCAGCACCCAGCGGTTCGGCGTCCCCATGGGATACGGCGGGCCCCACGCGGCCTACCTGTCGGCCCACGAGGGCTTCAAGCGCCAGATGCCGGGTCGGATCATCGGTGTGAGCGTGGACGCCGACGGGAATCCGGCTCTCCGCATGGCCCTCCAGACCCGGGAGCAGCACATCCGGAGGGACAAGGCGACCTCCAACATCTGCACCGCCCAGGTCCTGCTGGCCGTGATGGCGGGGATGTACGGCGTCTACCACGGTCCGGAGGGGATCCGGCGCATCGCCCAGCGGATCCACAACCTGACCACCGTGCTGGCCCGGGGGCTCGAGAGCCTTGGGCACTCGGTGGTACATGCCCACTTCTTCGACACCCTCCGCGTGAGGCCGACCGGCCTGGACAGCGGTGCCGTGATGGAGCGGGCACTGGCCGCGGGCATCAACCTGCGGGACTTCGCCGACGGCTCGGTGGGGATCTCCCTGGACGAGACCGTGGAGCCCCACGACGTGGACGATCTGCTCACGGTCTTCGCCGGCGCGGCGCCCGCCCGCCCCACGGTGGAGCTGGCGGCAGAGCTGGACGCGGTGGAGTTCCCCAGGGACCTCGTCCGGACCTCCGGGTTCATGGAGCACCCGGTCTTCCACAACTACCGGTCGGAGACCGAGCTGCTGCGGTACATCAAGAAGCTCGAGTCGCGCGACCTGTCGCTGACCACCAGCACGATTCCGCTAGGGTCCTGCACGATGAAGCTCAACGCCGCCACCGAGATGACCCCGGTGACCTGGCCGGAGTTCGGCGCGCTGCATCCGTTCGCGCCGGTGGATCAGGCCCAGGGGTACGCCGAGCTGGCGGAGGAGCTGGGCGAATGGCTCATGACGATCACCGGATTCCAGGGCGTGTCACTGCAGCCCAACTCCGGAGCCAACGGGGAGTACGCGGGTCTCCTGACCATCCGGAACTACCTGCGGGCGAAGGGTGAAGGGGACCGGAACGTGTGCCTGATCCCCTCCAGCGCCCACGGGACCAACCCGGCGTCGGCGGTCATGGCCGGGATGAAGGTGGTCGTGGTGGCCTGCGACGAACTCGGCAACATCGACGTGGACGATTTCCGCGCCAAGGCCGAGCAGCACTCGGACTCTCTCGCGGCCACCATGGTGACCTACCCGTCCACGCACGGGGTCTTCGAAGAGGAGATCCGGCAGATCTGCGGGATCGTCCACGAGCACGGTGGGCAGGTCTACATGGACGGGGCCAACCTGAACGCCCAGGTCGGCCTGAGCCGACCCGGGGAGTTCGGTGCCGACGTCCTGCACATCAACCTGCACAAGACGTTCGCCATCCCGCACGGGGGCGGAGGTCCGGGGATGGGACCGATCTGCTGTGCCGAGCACCTGGCGCCGCACCTGCCGAACCACCCGCTCGTCGATCCGGAGACGGCCGAGAACCCCACCACGGTTTCCGCCGCTCCCATCGGGAGCGCGAGCATCCTGCTCATCAGCTGGGCGTACATCGCCATGCTGGGCGCCCGGGGCGTGAAGAAGGCGACCGAGGTCGCGATCCTCAACGCCAACTACATGGCCCACAGGCTCGAGGAGCACTATCCGATCCTCTACCGGGGCGAGAAGGGGCGGGTGGCCCACGAGTTCATCATGGACCTCCGGCCTCTGCGGAAGGACAGCGGGGTTTCGGACGAGGACGTGGCCAAGCGGCTCATGGACTACGGGTTCCATGCCCCCACCCAGTCGTTCCCGGTCGCCGGAACCCTGATGGTGGAACCCACGGAGAGCGAGTCCCTGTACGAACTGGACCGGCTCTGCGACGCGCTGATCGGAATCCGCGCCGAGATCCAGGACATCATCGACGGCCGGGCCGACGCGGAGGACAACGTCCTCAAGAACGCTCCCCACACGGCCCGGGCCGTCACCGCGGACGAGTGGACCCATGGATACACCCGGGACGAGGCCGCCTACCCGGCCAGCTGGACCGTGGACCACAAGTTCTGGCCCCATGTCCGCCGGGTGGACAACGCCTACGGGGACCGGAACCTGGTCTGTGCCTGCCCGCCCATCGAGGAGTACGCCGAGGCGGAGTGATCCCGGATCGCGACGTTCCTTAGGAGCGAGCCTGACGAAGGGGGGAGCGGATCTCGATTCGCTCCCCCTTTCGCGTGGCCGGACCGGGTTCGAAGTTCGGGGTATCACCCGCCGACCCCCGCCTGCGGCGGCACCCCGGCCCGGGTGCGGACGTTCCGGACCCGGCAATCCGAACCCTATCGGAGGCACCATGGCCAAGCTCCACTTCCACGGGCACGCCACCTTCGGAATCCACCTCGACGATGGGACCCGGATCATGGTGGATCCGTGGTTCACCGACAGCCCGGTCGCCGACATCGGGCTCGAGGAGGTGGGCGACCTGGACTTCATCTTCTGCACCCACGGCCACTACGATCACTTCGTGGACGCGATCCCGCTGGCCCGGACCACCGGAGCCCAGCTGGTATCCACCTTCGAGATCGTGAGCTTCGCTCAGACCCAGGGCATCGAGAACGCGCACCCTATGCACATCGGGGGCGGGTTCGGCTTCCCCTTCGGTCGGGTGAAGATGACGCCGGCCCTCCACGGTGGTCAGGTCCACGGAGACGAGACCGGGCAGTTCACGACGGTCCCCGGCGGATTCCTCTTCCACGTCGACGGGGTCCGGCTGTACGCCGCCGGCGACACCGCCCTCCTCACGGACATGCAGCTCCTCAGGGGGCAGGTCGACGTGGCCCTGCTGCCCATCGGCGACAACTTCACCATGGGCCCGGAGGACGCGGTCCGGGCCGTGGAGTTCATCGAGCCGAAGGTGGTGGTGCCGTTTCACTACGACACCTTCCCCCCCATCGTGCAGGACGCGGCGGCTTTCGCCGAGGCCGTGGGGGATCGAGCCCAGGTGAAGATCATGGAGGCCGGTGATTCCATCGACCTCTGAACGAGCGGCCCCGAGGGGCGCCCACCGCCCCCCCCCGCCGGGCGACCGCTGGACGATCGTCGCTCCCGACCGGGCCTGGTCCGGCGTTGAGAACATGGCGCTGGACCACGGCATGGCTCTCGCCGTACCGGAGGGGTCGTGGTGGCTCCGGTTCTACCGGTGGACCCGGCCCACCGTGTCGCTGGGGCGCAACCAGCCGGCCCGGGAGATCTACGACCGGACGCTGGCGGACGAGCTGGGCATCGACATCGTCCGACGGCCCACCGGTGGCCGGGCGGTGCTGCACGACGACGAGCTCACCTATTCCCTGGCGGTGATCCCACGCCCCGGCCTGGGTCCCCGGGAGATCTACGCCCGGGTCAACCGGGCGCTGGCCAGGGGCCTGAGAACTCTGGGCGCCGAGGTGACCGTCGTATCCTGCGACGCGGGGGTCGTTCTACCGCCGGACGCCGGTCCCTGCTTCCGCGCGCCGGCCCCGGGGGAGCTCACGGCCGGGGGCCGGAAGGTAGTGGGCAGCGCCCAGGTGCGGATCGAGGGGACCCTGCTGCAGCACGGTTCGGTCCTTCTCGACGGTCGCCAGGACGTCCTCACCCGGCTGGGGGAGCCGCCCTCTCCGGGCGCGATGGAGCCCACCACTCTCCGTTCGCTGCTCGGGCGCGTGCCCGGCTGGTCCGAACTGGTACGGGCCCTGGGAACGGGCTTCCTCGAAGAACTTGGGCCAGGGACCGATGGCGCCGATCGGCCCCTGGACTACTTTGAATCGGACCGGGAACCCCGCCCCGATCTCCTGGAACGCTACACCTCGGACGAGTGGACGTGGAGACGATGAGATTGGACCCGACGCCCTCGGCCCGGCATCGCCGGATCGGGACGCGGGCGGCCGCCTGCCTGGTGGCCGCGATGATGCTGACGGCCTGCGGCGCGGACGACGCCTCCGATGCGTCGACCACCGCAGACGGCGCGGATGCCACCGCCGTGGCCGTTCCGACGGCCGAGGAGTTCTGCGCTCCGCTCATGGAACGGGTGGAGGCACACGTTTCAGGGATCCTCGGACCGAAGGGCGACCGCTACGGCGGCACGGCCGTGGTGGGCAACATCGTGGAGATCCCCAAGGGGATGAACAGCCTGGTCAGTGACGACTACGGTGAGCGGCAGCACCAGATCTACGTCACGCACATGACCCTCATCCGCTACGGCGAGTCCCTGGAGGCGGAGCCCTATCTGGCCCGGGACTGGGAGATTTCCGAGGACGGGACGGAACTGACCTTCCATCTCAGGGACGACGTGACCTGGCACGACGGTACCCCCACCACCGCTCGGGACGTGGCCTTCACCTACCGTATGGCCACGGACCCGGAGGGCGGGTTTCCCAACGCCGGATTCTGGACCTACTACGAGCGCGGCGGGGACGGGGTGGAGGTGGTGGACGACCACACCGTCCGGATCCGGCTCCAGCCCCACCAGGACTTCCTGGACCCGTGGCGCGCTCTCGCCGTGATGCCCGAGCACCTGCTGGGCGACGTCTCCTGGGAGGCCATGGCGGAACACCCCTACGGCACCAGCTGCCCGGTGGGGAACGGCCCGTTCCGGTTCGTGGAGCATCGGACCGGGGAACAGTGGACCTTCGAGGCGAACCCGACCTTCCCCGAGGGTCTGGGCGGGCGGCCCTACCTGGACCGGTACGTCTATCGGGTGATCCCTGAGGAGTCGACCCTTCTGGCGGAAATGCTCCGGGGCGGGGTGGACGTGGATGTGCTGGTCTCGCCGGATCGCCTGGACGAGATCCGCGCGGCGGACGGTGTGGACCCCGAGATCTTCCCGTTCCGCAGCTACGTCTTCCTGGGGTGGAACACGCGCAGGGAGGCGCTGGCCGACTCCCGCGTCCGTCGGGCTCTGACCATGGCCATCGACCGACAGGAGATCGTCCAGGCCGTCCGCATGGGCCATGGCCAGGTGGTGAACACGCCCGTGCCACCGGTGCACCGGGCTTTCGACGCCGACGCCGCGGCGGCTCTCCCCTACGCGCCCGATCGGGCGCGCGCCCTGCTGGCCGAAGCCGGATTCACCGATTCGGACGGAGACGGGACCCTGGAGACTCCCTCCGGCGAGCCGTTCTCCATCGGCATCCTGGTGCACCAGAATCGCGAGCGGCTGGACATCGCCGAGCTCGCGGTCCTGCGCCTGCGGGAGGTGGGGATCGACGCCCGGGTGGAGCAGGTGGAATGGGGTACGCTGCTCCGCCGCATCATGTCTCCGGAGCGCGACTTCGACGGCATGGTGATGGCATGGGCCACCGAGTTCCGGCTGGACGATCGGGATCTCTTCCACTCGGACCGGGTGGAGGCGCCGTTCCAGTTCTCCGGGATTCAGGATCCGGAGCTCGACGAGCTGATGGATGCGCTTCCGGTGACGGCGGACCTCGAGGAGGCCAACGAGCTGTGGGGGGCCTACCAGGACCGGATCGTCGAGCTTCAGCCGTTCACGTTCCTGTACTTCCCGGACCGGATCTCCGCCCGGGCCGCGCGCCTCCAGGGCGTAACGATGGACGCCCGGGGCGAATGGGTGACCATCCGTGACTGGTGGATCCCGTCCGATCTGCGGAGGTACGAGTCGGGCCCATGACCCGGGTCCTGGGCCGCCTCCTCCACGTCGTGCTGCTCTCCCTGGGAGTGGCGACCCTCCTCTTCGTCGTGGTGAACGCGGTTCCCGGCGATCCCGTGACCACCATGGCCAGCCCCTCGGCCTCCCCGGAGGCCCTGGACCGCATCCGCGCCACCATGGGCCTGGATCGGCCGGTGCACGAGCGCTACCTGGTGTGGATTTCCAATCTCGCCAGGGGGGACCTGGGGACCTCGTATGCCACCGGGCGACCGGTCCGGTCGCTGTTCGCCGAGATCATCCCCAACACACTGGTCCTCTCGGGTCTGGCCCTCCTCCTCTCGTTCGTGCTGGGCACCCTGGCGGGTGCGGTCCAGGCGCGGCGACCCGGCGGTGGGCTGGACCGGATCGGATCGGCGCTGTCCCTCGCTCTCTACAGCGTTCCCTCCTTCTGGCTGGCCGTGATGCTGGTGACGGTGTTCAGCTACATGGCCAGCGTCTCCTGGGGGTGGCCGGTGGCCTTCCCGGCTTCCGGCATGGTCTCGGTCGACCATGAGTTCATGAGCCCGCTGGGGAGGATCCGGGACCGGATCGCCCATCTCGTCCTCCCCCTCTCCTGCCTGGTCCTCATTCTCGGAAGCGGCGTGGCCCGGCTCGTTCGGGAGAGCATGGTCGAGGTGCTGGACCAGGACTACATACGGGCGGCCAGGGCCCGCGGCCTTCCGGAGGGGCGTGTCCTGTGGGTCCACGGCCTGAGGAACGGGGTGCTGCCGGCTCTGGCCCTCCTGGGGCTCCAGATCCCCCTCCTTCTCGGAGGGACCGTGTTCGTGGAGGCGGTGTTCGGCTGGCCGGGGATGGGCAAGCTCCTGGTCGACGGGATCTTCACCCGGGACTATCCGGTCATCCTGGGAGGAAGCCTCCTGTTCTCGGTGGCCGTGGTGGTGGGCAACATGCTCGCGGATCTCATGGTGCGGGCCGCGGATCCACGAATCAGGATGGAGGTCCCGGGATCTTCCTCCGATTCCGGAGGGTCCGGGGGCTCCGAGCGGGCCGTCGCAGCCTCGGGGGTTGCCTCGTGAGCCGGCCGATTCCTCGTACGTTCGGCTCCGGACTCCGGGTAACGCCGCAGCTCCTGTGGGGGGTCGCGGCCATCGCGGGACTGGTGGTGATGGCGACGGCCGCTCCCTTCCTGGCCCCGTTCGACCCCAACCAGGTGCTGGACCTGGTCTCGCTTCGGCTGCAGCCGCCCCAGCCCGGCCATCCCCTGGGGACCGACCGGTTCTCGCGGGACGTGCTGTCCCGGATCATCTACGGGGGGCGGACCAGTCTCGCGCTCGGCTTCCTCGGCTCGGCTCTGGCCCTCGGCCTGGGCACGCTGGTGGGCGGTGTGGCGGGTGCGCTGGGCGGGTGGGTCGACCGGATCCTGATGGCCGTGGTGGACGTGCTCCTGGCGTTTCCGCGGCTCGTGCTCGTCATCGCCATCGTGGCCTTCCTGGAGCCCTCCGTTCCGCTCATCGTCGGGGTCCTGGGGTTCTCGCTGTGGCCGCCGGTGGCCCGCCTGGTGCGCGCGCAGGTCCTGAGCATCCGGGAGCAGGGATGGGTGCTGGCCGGCCGCGCCCTGGGCATCGGACCGTGGAGGCTCTTCACGCGCCACATCCTTCCCACCGCTCTGGCTCCCGTCCTGGTGGTGGCCACGCTGGGGGTGGGCGAGGCCATCGCCTTGGAGGCCGGCCTGTCGTTCCTCGGGCTGGGTCTCCCACCCCCCACCCCCACGTGGGGGGGAATGGTCTACGAGGGCCTGGCCGACCCGGTGGACTCGTGGTGGGTGTCCACCTTCGCCGGACTGGCAATCGTGCTCACGGTCCTCTCCGTGAACCTGGTGGGTGAGGGTCTTCGGCGGGGGCTCGCGGACTCATGACGGGAAATCGTGCGGCCGCTCGTCCGTAGTCTTGAGCAGCACCGCGGTGGGATGGGGGCCGAGCGGGGGTACCGGGCGCATCCGCGACCCGGCGTGGCTCCCGAGAAGTCCGCATAAACATTGGGTTCGAGGCCCCTTCGGGGGCCGCCCCGGACCCTTGACATGCCCCTCCCACCTTTTCATCTTGCGCATCCCTCGCGGACCCCTCTAGAATCGGGTCGCGATGGAATCGCGGTTCATCAACAAACAGACAGTGCCCTGACCGGCGGGAGGTCCTTTTGGGCGGGATTATGAAGCTCTACGGAGCGCTCCTCCAGATCCCTGGAGTCGATGCCCCTCAGCTTACGATGTCTGAGCAGATTGCAAAGCTTTGGGAGGACACCGGCTTCATGCGCTGGCCCCTGGCTCTCTGCCTGGTTCTCGGCATCATCGTCATCATCGTGAAGTTCATTTCCCTCATGGGGAAGACGTCCTCCACTCGCAAGATCCTGCGGGACGTCGATGATCTTCTCACCGAGCGCCGCCTTCAGGAGGCCCTCGATGTGACTCGTGAGTCCAACGCGCCTGCGGCCAACATCCTCTACGCCGGCCTCGAGCGGTACGAGGAGGGTACGGACCGCGTGATGAAGGCCATCGAGAACCAGGGCCTCATCGAGCTGTCCAAGCTCGAGAAGGGCCTCGTGGTCCTGGCGACCCTGGCCAACATCGCTCCGCTCCTGGGCTTCCTCGGGACGGTGATCGGGATGATCATCGCCTTCCAGTCCATCGAGGCCGCGGGTGAGGTTGAGGCCACGCTGGTTGCCGGTGGTATTAAGGTCGCGCTGCTGACGACCGCCGCGGGTCTGGCCATCGCCATCCCGGTGTCCATCGCCAACAACTTCTTCGTCTCCCGGATCGATGCTCTGGTCATCGACATGGAGGAGTCGGCGCAGAAGATGGTGGACACGCTCCACGCCATGGAGTCCGGCCGGGCGTAGTTTTCGCCAGCCGCACTTCAGGGGGGCCGTCCGAGAGGGCGGCCCCCTTTTTTTGTCCCCTGACCGCGCCATATTCGAGGATGCCCCTCCCTCGCTTCCGCCTCCGCGCGCTCCTCCCGGCCCTCGCCCTCTCTCTCCTTCCGACGGGGGGCGCGCAGGGGCAGAGCGCGCCTCCCCCCGACCCGGGATCGGGCTCCGACCGGGCGCTTCCGACCCGGCCGTCGGTGTGGCCCTCGGATCTTCCCTCCCCCGTGATCGAGGCGGCGGAGGCGGGGCGGTTCTGGCATGCCGGCGAGCGGCTGAAGGACAGCGACTTCGCGGACCCGTCCCGGCCTGAACTCGTCCTGGCCCGCGCCCGTCTGGCCGCAGGGTGGAGGGACTGGGCAGGGGTGGTGGACCTCCTGGAGGGGCGGGACTGGCTCTCCGAGGAGGACGCCGGCTCAGGCCTCCTCCTCCTGGGCCGGGCCCGGGAGGCCCGGGAAGAGTGGGGACTCGCCGCGAACGCCTATACCTGGTGGCTGGCCGACCAGGCCCCGGAGCGGGACCTGCGGGTGGCCGTTACAGTCCGGTTGGCTCTGGCGCTGGCCGAGGAGAACCGGGGCCAGGCCAGTCTCCTCTACCTCGACGGTCTGCTCTACGACCGGCCCTTCCTCACGTCGTGGGCCCGAATGAGGGCCGCATCGATCCTGGCCGAGGAGGGAGACACGCTGAACGTCCCCCTCCTCCTGGAGCGGGTGACTGACGATGTAGCCCGGGACCGCTCCCGCTTCCTCACCGCGGATGCCCGGCTGCAGGCCGGTGACTCCCTCGGAGCGGAGGAGGCATTCCTGGAGGGGCTGGCCTACCAGGGCGGGTCCGAGGTTCGCACCGCCCTGGGCTGGGCTCGCCTCGGCGACCTGCGCCGGCTGCGGGCCGATACCGCCGCGGCCATGGTGGCCTACCGGGAGGCGCTGACCATCACCACCCGGGGAGCCGGCGCCGTTCGCGCGGCCCGCCACCTCGTGGACCTCCGGGAACAGGATCCCGACCGGCTGCTTCGCATGACCGACGCGCTCCGACTGGGGGGTGAGCCGGCCCGAGCCGTACGGATCTACCAGCGATGGCTGAACGTGACCGGAGGGGAGCCCGCCGATCTTCCCGGACCGCATCGGCTCCGGAGGGCGCTGATCCTCGACCCCGCCGGGGAGCGGAGCGCAGCCGTACGGGAGCTGCGGGCCCTCTCCGAATCGGACGACCCCGAGGTCGCCGTGCCGGCCCTGGTAGGCCTGGCCAACGCCCGGAGGCGACAGGGGCGTTCGGGGGACCGGAGAGCGGTCCAGGACGAGCTGGTTCGGCGGTTCCCGTCCAGCGAAGCGGCCGTGGACGTGATCTTCTTCCGGGCCGACGACGCCCAGGACGCCGGGAGCTACGAGGTCGCGCGGCAAGGGTATGCGCGGGCCGTGGAGATGTCGTCGGCCGTGAATCGGGCAGGCCTGGCCCGCATGCGATGGGGTCAGATCCACCTTCACCGCGGAGAGTACGGGGAGGCCGCCGCCGTGTTCGAGGGCTACCTGGCGGAGTTCCCGGATGGCCGACGGTGGGACGAGGCCATGTTCTGGGCCGGCAGCGCCCGCCTCGATGGGGGGGACGAGGTCGCCGCCCGAAGCCACTTCGAGGAGCTTCGGCGCCGAAATCCCGTCTCCTACTACACGGTCATGGCCGGGACGCGGATGGGATGGGAGTTCGAGGTGCCCACGGTCCCCGTGCAGGTGACGGTCCCAACGCCCGAGTGGGTGCTGGCCGGAGTGGCCAGCCTGGACCTCCTCCGCGAGGCGGGTCTGGAGGATGCGCGAAGCGAGGCCAGGAGGCGCCTCATCCGGCAGGCACAGGGCGATCCGGAGGCCCTCGTCCCCCTCGGGGAGTATCTGAACGCCCGGGGCGATACCTGGGAGGGCCTGAACCTGGGACTCGATGCTCGACGTCTCGGCCTGGACTGGGACGACCGTCTCCTCCGCGTGGTGTATCCCTTCCCCGACGCGGCGGCCGTGTTCCAGGAGGCCCGCGAACAGGGGGTGGACCCGTGGCTGGTGGCCGGGGTGATCCGCCAGGAGTCCGCCTTCAACGCCACCGCCGTCTCGTCTGCCGGTGCCGTGGGCATGATGCAGGTCATGCCGGCCACGGGGAGGCAACTCGCCCGGGCCAGGGGGCCATCGGGGTTCACTCGAGAGACGCTCTTCACGGCCGAGATCAACGTCCACCTCGGCTCGGCCTTCCTCGCCGATCTGCTGGAGCGGTTCGGCCCCGAGCTGGCCAACGTGCTGGTGGCCTACAACGCCGGGCCCACCCGGATTCAACGCTGGCGGAACCTGCCGGAGGCGGAGGACGCCCTCCGCTTCACGGAGCGGATCCCGTTCACGGAGACGAGGGGCTACGTGAAGGCTGTGAAGCGCAACATGGCCCTCTACGAGTGGCTGTACGGTGACGAGCTGAGCCGGCTGATCCCGTGATTTCGGGGGTTCCTTCGCACCTTCCTTGACCGGTCATCCCGGGCGCGCCTACGTTCACGATCCGTGCAGTTCTGGTCCCTTTCCCACCCGGAGGATTGCCCATGCCCCGAGGAACCGTGAAGTGGTTCAATGATGCCAAGGGCTACGGATTCATTCAGAGGACTGGAGGTGAGGACGTATACGTCCACTTCTCTGAGATCGAATCCCAGGGCTTCCGGACCCTGAACGAAGGAGACGTGGTCGAGTTCGAGATCCGCTCCACCGACCAGGGGCCGCGGGCGACGCAGGTGAACCGCCCGCATTAACCATTCGGTGACCCCGACTGGTTTGGGGCGCCCGGCCTGCTGGGCCGGGCGCCCCTTTTTGTCCCCCCCGCCCCGAGTGGCCGGCTCGCGGAGGCCGGCCGTCACCTCGCACCGTCCCGAGCACTCCCCGTGGAAACCCCTGCCAAGACCCGCCCGCGCCTCTTTCTGGTGGACGCCTACGCCCTGATCTACCGGGCCTTCTTCGCGTTCATCAACCGTCCCCTGACCAACGCACGCGGCGAGAACACCTCTGCGCCGTGGGGTTTCGTCAACTTCCTGCTCCGGATCAGGGGCGAGTATCAACCCGACTACATGGCCGTGGTCTTCGACTCGGGAATGAGCAAGCGGGAGGAGATGTACCCCGAGTACAAGGCGACGCGGGAGAAGATGCCCGACGAGCTTCGGGAATCCCTCCCACGGATCTATCAGCTCCTGGAGGCGTTCCACGACCCGGTGGTGAAGGTGGACGGGTTCGAGGCGGATGACGTCATCGGGACCCTGGCGGCCCAGGCCGTGGATCGGGGGCTGGAGGCGGTCATCGTCTCGGGGGACAAGGACTTCTACCAGCTGATCCGCCCCGGAGTCAGCCTGCTCAATCCGGGTCGGGGCGGCCCCCAGGGCGTGGCCGCGGAGTGGGTGGACGAGTCGAACGCGGCGGAACGTTTCGGAATCCCCCCGACCCAGATCATCGACTACCTGGCACTGATCGGCGACAGCTCCGACAACGTGCCGGGCGCGCCCGGGATCGGGCCCAAGACGGCCGTGAAGCTCCTGGGTGAGCATGGGGGTCTCGATGCCATCCTGGACGCGGCGCCGGGGTTCTCGGCCAAGCGGGCCCGCGAATCCCTCACCGAGAATGCGGACCTGGTCAGGCTGTCCAGGGACCTTGTGACCATCATGGAGGACGTTCCCATCGACCTCGATCTGGACGCACTCCAGGTGCACCAGCCCGATCCGGTGGCCCTGCGAGAGGTCCTCACGGAACTGGATTTCCGCAGCCTGATCGAGCGGCTGGAGCTGGGTTCGGACGGGGGCGGCGACGAGGTGGGAGAGGGCGAGTATCACCTCGTCACCGACGTGGCGGAGGCGAACGCTCTCGTGGCCCGGATCCGCGAGGTCGGCCGGGTGGCGGTGGACACCGAGACCACCGACCTGGACCCGATGCGGGCCGACCTGGTGGGCATCTCCCTCAGCGTGGAGGCGGGCGAGGGCTACTACCTGCCGCTGGCCCATCGCCCGCCGTCGGCGCCTACGCTGGCCGACCTGGGAGCCCCGCCGCCGGCCAACCTGCCGGACCTGCTCGGCCCCGAAATGACCGCCGTGCGGGAGATGCTGGAGGACGACGGGGTCGGGAAAATCGGGCAGAACCTGAAGTACGACATGCTGGTCTTCCGCCGGGCGGGCGTGACCCTGGGCGGAGTCGACTTCGACACGATGGTGGCGTCGTACGTCCTGGACCCCAGCCGGCGTCAGCACTCGCTGGACGCCCTGGCGCTCGACCTCCTCGGGCACCGCATGATCCCCTACTCCGAAGTGGCGGGGAAGGGAGCGAAGCAGATCTCCTTCGCCGAGGTGCCGCTGGATCAGGCCACGGACTACGCGTCCGAGGACGCGGACTACACGCTCCGGCTGCACGACCGCTTCGCTCCCCAGCTCGACGAGCATGAGCTGCGGAGCCTCTTCGCGGACCTGGAGATGCAGCTGGTCCCGGTCCTGGCCGAAATGGAGTGGAACGGAATCCTCATCGACGAGGCGTTCTTCGTCGAGATGAGTTCCCGTCTCGCGACCGACCTGGAGGATCTCCGGACCCGGATCCACGCCGCCGCGGGTGGGGAGTTCAACATCAACTCCACCCCTCAGCTCCGGGAGATCCTGTTCGAGCGCTTGGAGCTTCCCGTGATCAAGCGGACGAAGACCGGGCCCTCCACGGACGTCTCGGTCCTGGAGGAGCTGGCGGCCATGGGGCACGAGCTCCCCACCCTGCTCATGGAGTACCGGCAGCTCGAGAAACTCCGCTCGACCTATGTCGATGCCCTGCCGAAGCTGGTGAACCCCGAGACCGGCAGGATTCACACGAGCTTCAACCAGACCGTGGCGGCCACGGGCCGGCTCTCTTCCAGCGATCCCAATCTCCAGAACATCCCCATCCGGACGGAGCTCGGTCGCGCCATCCGGAAGGGGTTCGTGGCGGCGCCCGGGCACCTGTTCTACGGGGCCGACTACTCGCAGATCGAGCTCCGGATCCTTGCCCACTTTTCCCGCGACGACGCCTTCCTGAGCGCGTTCAGGGAGGGGATCGATGTCCATCGCCAGACCGCGTCCGTGATCTTCGAGGTGGACCTGGAGGACGTGACGGCCGACATGCGGGCCCGGGCGAAGACCATCAACTTCGGGACGCTCTACGGCCAGGGGGCCTTCTCGCTGGCCCGTCAGCTCGACATCTCCCGAGAGGAGGCGGACGCCTTCATCCAGGACTACTTCGAGCGGTTTGCGGGAGTGCGGCGGTACCTGGACCAGCAGGTCGAGATGGCCCGGGAGAAGGGCTACGTGGAGACCCTCCTGGGACGGCGTCGGTACATCCCGGAGCTCCAGGCGAAGAACTGGAACGTCCGCCAGTTCGGAGAGCGCGTGGCTCAGAACACGCCCATTCAGGGTACCGCGGCGGACCTCATCAAGCGCGCCATGATCGACGTCCAGGCGGGCCTGGAAGCGGAGGGGTCCGAGACCCGCCTGCTCCTCCAGGTCCACGACGAGTTGGTGCTGGAGGTGCCGGAGGCCGAAGTGGATCAGGTGGTGCCGCTGGTGAACGCCCGCATGGAGTCGGCCATTCAGCTGGACGTGCCGTTGGTGGTGGAGGGCGGTCTCGGGCCGGACTGGTACAGCGCCAAGTCCTGAGGCGCCCGCTGCCTCCCCGGGGCCCCGGGCCCTCGGTCCCCAGTGGCCGATCAGCGGGCCCCGATGTCCGGTCCGCGGGCCCGGGATCCCATGCCGGCGCCCACCCACCCTGTCCACCCTTGGAGTCCCAGACCTGCCGATCCGGGCGCGGGCTGGAGAACCCGGCCCGGCTCCGGCGCGACCCCACGGAGGACATCATGAGCCGATCGATCAACCGCATCACCCTCATCGGGAACGTGGGCCGCGATCCCGACCTGCAGCAGACCCAGGCGGGCACGAAGGTGGCCCACCTCACGCTGGCCACCAACCGCTGGGTCCCGGACCAGGACGATGGCGGCGAGGAGCGCACCGACTGGCACCGCCTGACCCTGTGGGGCCGGCTGGCGCAGTTCGTGGAGGACTACGTGGGCTCAGGCGACCGGATCTACGTGGAGGGCCGGGTCGAGTACGACAGCTACGAGCGCGACGGTGTCGTCATCCCCACGGCCGAAGTGGTGGTCAGGGAGATCGTGGTGCTGAATCGGAAGGAAGCCGCGGTGGCGGCCGACTGACGAACGTGATCGGGGCGGGCCCGGTCGAGTTCCGGCCCGCCCCGAGTCGCGCCCGAGTCACCGCCGGGTCGCCCCCGGGGCCGCCCCGAGTCCCGCCACCTCCGCCGCGATGGGGACTACATCCAGCTCCAGAACCTGGGGTCGACCATTGCGACGAACTGCCAGGTGCCGCCCGGGCCGATCCCGTGATGAAGGTCCAGCCTCAGCACGTCCCAGCCCAGTCCGAGTCCCACGCCCAGCGACCCCCGCAGATCCATGGCGGACAGGTCCTGCCAGCCCTCGGGGAGCGTGGCGTATGCCAGCCCGGACTGACCCACCGATCCCAGCCCCCGGAGCCGGACCCAGGGGTGGAAGAGGCTCCATCCCACCTCCCCGGTGGCGAGCCAGTAACGGTCGCCGACGAAGGAGCGGTAGTCGAACCCGGGCACCGAATTGCGCCCGCCCAGAAGGGCAAGCTCCTGCACGGGGGCGGCGGGTGTCAGCGCGCCCAGCCGAAGGTCGATCCGGGCGGTGGTTCCGCGATCCAGCCGGTTCCGGTCCCACTCTAGGTGGGCATCCACCCTGCCGAAGCCCAGGCCGCCCCGGAATCCGGTGCGCCCCGTGACCGTCGCGCGGAGGCCGGGCCGTCCGTCCACCACGGCCCGGAGGGAAAGGCCCCACTGATCCTGGTCCTCGATCGGGCGGACGTGGGGAAGCTCCTCCACTCCGATCTGGGAGGGTGCGGATCGCTGCTGCTCCCACCAGAGCCTGCCCTCCAGCGAGAACCCCGGTGCCGGGGTCCGGCGATGGCTCACGGCGACGCCGGACCGGAACCAGGGGTCGGTGAAGTCCTGTTCCCCGGTGAGGACGGCCAGCGAGTTGTAGAGACCGCTTGCCCCCTGGATCGGACCGACGTCGTCCAGCCGGTTCAGGTACGCCTCCAGCCCGGAAACGGAGGAGGGAGCCCGCCACTCCAGGTCCCCGGTGAGGGCGGCCTTCCCCCGGGCGAACGCCCAGCCGCCGTGCACACCGGTCCGGAGCCAGTCTCGGGGCTGGAAGGACAGGCCCGCCCCCATGAAGGTCCCTTCGGCCCGGGAGTAGCGAAGCGTACTCGACACGGACGGAAGGTAGAGGCGGGCCGGTTTGACCCCGGTCAGGAGCTGATCGCCCACGATCTCGGCGGCCTGGCGGCGGATCTCCTCCATGCTGGGCGCGGGCTGGAGTCCCTCCTCGTCCACCTGCGCGTAGAGACCTTCCTCGAAGGGGTAGGCCTCCCGCTGGGCCACCGGGACCGAGCTGACCGACCGGCCCTGGATGAAGGTGCGGGGGATGTCGGGGTTGAAGATGTAGTCGCCGATCTCCCATCGGCCGCGGATGACGCTGCCTACCGGGAGGTCCAGCCCGGGGATCTCCCGCCTGAGTTCGACGTGCTGCCGATAGGGGAGCCAGTAGCGGCCCTCCCACAGCCCGTTGTCCAGGGAGATGCGGATGTAGTCGAGGTAGGGATCGACGTAGCTGGCCGGGGTGAACGTGAAGTTCATCCGGACGATGGCCGCCGTGGCCCGGTCGATGTAGACCGTCCCGACGAACGCGGGCTGGTCCGGGAACCGTGGCCGGACCTGGATCCCGTAGACCCGGACGGGCTCGGTGGGCCCGGGAAGGGTGATCGTCAGGGAGTCGGTGAGGCGGTAGTCGTAGTCCGCCTCCCCACCGGGTGCCAGTGGGTGCACGACGCTGGAGACCTCGTCTCCGTCGCCCATGCGGATCCGATCACCGAACTCATCGAGAACGACCGTCAGGTGGTCGATGTGATAGCGGATGTTGGTGGGGAGCTGCTTGCCGTCCCGCAGCCCCACGATGACCTGTCGGGAGAGTCCGGGCTGCCGCCAGTACACCTCCAGGGCGATCTGGTCGGTCTTCACCAGGTTGGCTTCGGGCCGATCCTCGCGGTCCACGTAGAAGTAGACGTACCCCTGGGCCTTCGCCTGATAGGTCTCCAGGTCCCCTTCCTCCAGGACGCCCTGCCGGGTCTCCACTCCCCGTCGAACGAGGTCCAGGACCCGGGACTCGTTCCAACCGTCGGCGCCGGTGCGGGCGGAGGCGCTGCGGTCGGTCTGCGCTTCGAGTGCGGCGGCCGGGAGGAGGAGCAGCACCCCGGCCCACAGGCCCGCCCGGGGCAGGCGGCACCCGGCGCGCCGGGCCGGCGCCGTCGTCGGAGGTGTGGGGTCGGTGCTCACCCTCGATGCTACCGGTCTTTCCATGGGCGGTTCCGGGATGGAACGCGAACGGCCCCGCCCGGCGGGTTCGCCGAACGGGGCCGTGAGCGACTCCTGAGGGCGCCCGTCAGTTCGCGAGCCAGAACCCCGAGAGAGAGTCACCGTCGGCGCTCTCCCGGAGCTTCTCGAAGGCCCGGTTTCGGATCTGACGAATCCGCTCACGCGTGACACCCAGGAGCGAACCGATCTCCTCCAGCGTGCGCTCCTCGCCGTCGTCCAGCCCGTAGTAGAGGTAGAGGATCTTCCGCTCGCGCTCCGTCAGGTAGCGCTCGAACATCTCCTCCATGAACTCCCGGCGGGCCACCGCCTCGACGTCCTCCTCGATGTCGAAGCCCTCGGCGCCGGAGAACCGCTCTCCGAAGCTGGCGCTGTCGCGGTCGCTCCGGTCGATGGGAGCATCCAGGCTGAGCTCCGAGGCGGCCACTCGACGGAGAGCCCGGATGGTCTCCACCGGCTCGTCCATCTCCTCGGCGATCTCCTGGTCCGTGGGAGAGCGCCCCAGGGACTGGGTGAGGGCCGTGTCGGTCCGGGCGAGGCGGGCGAGGTTCGAATTCTGGTTCAGCGGAATCCGGACCGAGCGGGTCTGCTCGGCCAGCGCCTGGAGCACGGTCTGGCGGATCCACCACACGGCGTAGGAGATGAACTTCACGCCCTTGTCGGGATCGAACTTCTTGACCGCCTTCAGGAGTCCTTCGTTGCCGATGCAGACGAGCTCGGCGAGGCCGAGGCCACGGCCCTGGTACTTCTTCACGTAGGAGATCACGAACCGGAGATTCGCGGTGACGAGGCGCTCCGCGGCCTCCTTGTCACCGGCCCGCGCCCGCCGAGCAAGCTCCCGCTCCTCGGCGGGATCCTGGATCAGGGGGTACTTCTCTACGTCCTGAAGATACTGGTCGAAGGAATCCAGCCCACGAGAGGATGAGAACATGCGTGGTTTCAGCCTCGACTCTTGCTGTTTGGGACCGACTGCCGGAAAGATCGCGCATACCGCCGAATGGACCCTGGATCGAACACTCTAACCCTGGCGGCAAGGCTGGGAGGTGTACTCGGCGCGACGCTTTCGAAGTTACAAAAGGGCAAAACCCGAGTCAAAGGTTTTACCTGGCGCGGATGGTGTAAAGTTAAGAAACCGAGAGGGTTGGGGGATTGATGCGGCCGAGACGGACGTCAGGCCGAACGCGGTGCGGAGACGGCCAGGCAGACGTTGATCCCTCCGAATCCGAACGAATTGGACAGAACATTGCGGGGTGAAAGTCCGGCGCCCTGCCCCCGGACATAGGAGAGGTCGCAGTCCTCCCCGGGCTCCTCGAGGTTCAGGACCGGGGGGACCCATCCGCGCTGGATGGCCAGGGCGGACACCGCGACCTCGATGGCGCCCGAGGCCCCCAGCGCGTGGCCGTGGTAGGGCTTGGTGGCGCACACGGGGACGTCGTCGGCCCGATCCGCCAGGACGCTCCGGATCACCCGGCTCTCGGTGGAGTCGTTCAGAGGGGTGCTGGACCCATGGGCGTTCACCAGGTCCACGTCTTCGGCGGCCAGGCCGGCGGTCCGCATGGCCTGGAGCATGGCGCGGCCGGCGCTGGTTCCGTCGGGTCGGGGCGCGGTCATGTGGTAGGCATCGTTGGACGTGCCATACCCGGTCAGGCGGGCGTAGACCCGGGCTCCCCGGGCTTCGGCGTGCTCCGCCGACTCCAGCACCACGGTACACGCACCCTCACCCATCACGAACCCGTCCCGACCGGCGTCGAACGGCCGGCAGGCCCGTGCGGGGTCGTCGTTCCGGGAACTCATGGCCCGGATGAGGGCGAAGGCCCCGAACGTCAGGGGGGCCAAGGGGGCCTCTCCTCCGCCGGCCAGGGCCACGTCGGCCTCTCCCGATCGGATCAGCCGCCAGGCCTCGCCGACGGCCATGGCCCCGGACGCGCAGCTCATCCCGTTGGTGGCGTTCGGCCCGGTGAACCCGGTGCGTATGGCCGCCTGGCAACTGGCCGCCCCGACGTACACCTGGAGCGCGAGGCGGGGGTCGACGCCCCGCAGCCCACGCTCACCGAAGATCGGCACCTGGGCTTCGGCCCGGGCCACGCCGCCCAGGGCCGAGCCCATCTGGATGGCGCCGCGTTCAGGGTCGACGGCTTCAGGGTCCAGGCCGGCGTCGTCGAGGGCGAGCTGGGAAGAGGCGAGGATGAACTGACCGAACCGGTCCAGCCGTCGGGCTTCGGTCGGATCCAGGTACCCGGTCGGATCGAAGTCCGGCACCTGGGCCGCCACGCGACTTCGGAAGGCGGAGGTGTCGAACCGGTCCACCCTGGCCACGGGGGATTCGCGTCGGCGCAGGCCGTCCCAGAACCCCTCCACCCCGATCCCGACGGCCGTGATGGGTCCGAGTCCGGTGATGACGACGTCCCGGGGACTCCCGGGGAGGGTCATGCGCCCGGGCCTCCACCCCTGGGGCCGGCGCCGCCGGCCTGGGCCCTTCCCTCGGCGGCGCGGGCCACGCCCAGCAGCGTTCGCCCGGCGATGTGGCTGATGAAGTGAGGTCCGATGACGAGGTCGGCGGCCGTGGGCCCGATGCCCGGCCAGTCGGGCCCGGTCCAGTCGTGGACGATCCGCAGGAAGCTCGAGCCATCGTCCAGGGCCTGGACCTCCCACCGCACGTCCATGCCGCGTGTGATGCCGTCCACGTGCCGGTAGGTCACCGTCCGGTCGGCCCGGGAGTGCTCCATCTCCGAGACCCACCAGGTGGGGTATTTCAGGGGCCCGAAGTTCCGCCAGGCGGCCATCTCGACCAGCCCCTGCGCAAATCCCTCCTTCCGATGGAAGCGGACCCACCGGTAGTGGGGCAGGATCTCCGGCCAGCGCTCCACGTCGGCCGCCACCTCGAAGCAGAGGTCCGGCGGGGCCTGAGCGATACGTTCGTCGATTGTCAGCACGGGGGACCTGGGCGGGTCAGGGGTGGGCAGGATCCTCGGCGGAGACGTCGAGTGCCGAGGTGGGGTCAACGTCTGACCTGAAGCCACGGGCCACAAGACCTCGGCCCAGGCTCAGGGCGTGACGGGGGTGGAGCAGGGTCAGAGGCCGGTCCACGTCTCCGGTGACGCGGATGAGGCCGGAGGCCAGGTCGGGGCTCTCGCCCAGGGCGATCAGGACCCCCCGGCGCACGGAGGGGCGGTCCAGCACCCGCTCGATCCCCGCCTGGACGATCCGTCCGGGTCGGAGGTGATTGCGAACGGACCGGGTGTACCGGGCTTCGGCGGCGGGCCCGGATCGCAGGGCGTCCCGAAGAAGCAGCGCGGTCCTGAACGCCCGGTACATGCCCTGGCCCGTGAGGGGGTCGAAGTACCCGGCGGCGTCCCCGACCAGATAGGTGCCCGCGCCCGCCACTCGGCGCGCGACCTGGTGGAAGGAACCGGTGGCCCAGGGCCCGGCCGCGACGGTCCATCCGTCCGCGCCCCAGGAGAGCCGTCCGGAGATCTCCGCCGCGGCCAGAGCCCGGGTCAGGAGGGACTCGGGATCGGTACGAAGGGCCTTGCGGATCTCAGGATCCCGGAGGGCGGCGGGTCCGAGAACCAGGGTGGCGTTCCAGAGGCGGCCGCCGGCCCGCACCGGGGCCAGGCCAAGGGTCCACGGTCCACCCAGGAAGAGCGCGCCCATCCGGTCCCCCATCGCGAGCCGCGGATCCCCGGCCAGGTGGAACGTCAGGGATGTCTTGCGGGGCGCGCGGGTACCTCCCCACCACCCCAGGGCCCGTCGCATCGGAGACCGGAGACCGTCTGCCGCGACCAGCAGATCTGCCGCCAGGAGCACCCGCTCTCGGGTTGGGGAACGGACGTCGACCCGGGGTGACCGCCCGCCGCGTCCGCCGGCCTCACCGCCCAGTACGGTCCACCCCGTCCGGATCTCCACGCCCTCGCTTCCGGCCCGATCGAGGAGAGCCCGGTCCAGCTCGAGACGGGGCACACCGAGGCCGTGAGGTGGCTCCGGAAGGGGCGGGGTCCCGTCCGCCCGGCCTGCCCCGGGCGGCGGATCGGGCTGGAACGTGCTTCTGACCGGCTCCACCGCGGGGGTGTTCAGCATCCAGCCCCCGAGCGGCGCCGGATGGAGGCGCTCGACCGTGTCCAGGAGTTCCAGGCGCCGCAGGAGGTCCACGGCCCCGGGGTTCAGGCACTCTCCGCAGGGCTTCGGGCGCGGGAACCGCTCCCTGTCCAGCAGGGTCACCCGGTACCCATCGCGGGCCAGCACGGTGGCCGCCGTCGAGCCCGCCGGGCCGCCTCCCACGACCACGGCGGTGCGATCGCGGACGCTCATGGATCCCCCGCCCACCCGCGCAGGGTGATCCGGAACGGGAGCGTCCAGGTCACCCGTGGCCGGATCAGCCCGGCGGCCCGGCCCATCTGCTCCAGCTCCGTGCGGGTGAACCCGGCCCGGACGCTCGCGGGGGCGTCATGCCGGGTGATCGGGTTGTTCGCCCACACGGTGTGGGCCAGGACCTGAGCGCCGAGGTAGTGGGGAAGGGACCGCTCGAGTTCGCTCACCACGACCAGCCCCGCGCTGACCCGGACCATTTCGGTCAGCGCCGCCAGAGCCTGGTCGGCCGGAAAGTGGTGGATCGTGAGGGTCGCCATCACGCAGTCGAAGGTCCCGTCGCCGAAGGGCAGTTGGAGGGCGCTCCCTGCTACAAACCCCGCTGCCTTCCCATCGAGCCTCGCCCGGCTGATCGTGCATGCCAGAGGGTTGAGGTCCAGGCCCGTGATCCGGGGGCGTGAGCCGGGACCCCCGGGCCGGTCGGGCGCGGAGCGCGGGAGCCATTCCGTCACCCGATCCAGGGTGGATCCGTCTCCGACTCCCACGTCCAGGACGTGGATAGGACTCCGGGCTCCATCGACGCCTCGCAGTTCGCGCAGCGCCCCCCGCAGGCCGCGGTCGCCGCCCAGCCAGCGGTTGGCCTGGGAGACCTGACCGAGCGAGTGCTCCAGCCGGGCCGGCGGCTGACCCGGGTCGTCCAGCAGCTCCGGAACGAGGACCCGGCGCACCGGGTTAGCGCTGCACGCCGGTGAACGTCGTCCGGACCCCGGACCGCCGGCTGCGCATCATCTGCGGGGTGGAGAAACTCTTCAGCAGGCCCAGGACCTCCCGCATGTGGACCCGGAGGATCATGTCACTGAAGGAGAAGTCGCTCTTCACCGGGGCCGCGAGATCGATGCGGACCACGCTCCGGGTGCCGGTGGGGAAGCCCAGCCGAATCCCGATGCCTACCGAGCCCTTGATCCCGGTGTCCACGCCGAAGGGGGCCCCCCCGGCCCACCCGGCACCCACGTCCCCGAAGAGCGTGAGTCCAGAGTCGATCAGGGTCGGGGCGGGCCAGCGGAACGCCAGCCGTTCCTCCAGCGTGAACACCAGGCGCTGGCCTCCCGGAAAGGCGTCCTCGTTGTAGCCGCGTATGCCGTACCGGCCCCCCAGCGTCAGCTGGAAGGGGGTCTGCATGTCCCAGCCACCCTGGAAGTGGAGGCGACCCACCAGCGTGTGCCGGCCGGGACCCTGCGGCTGAAAGTAGGCGTAGGTCTCGGACTCCAGCAGGACGTCCTTGCCGCCCCCACCGTCCTCCGGATCCTCCAGGCCGTTGTCGTCCCCGATGACCTGCCGTCCCTCCGCCCGGTTCTGGGTGGTGATGATCCAGTTGTCGCCCGCCCACCCGGCGTAGACGTTCAGCGCTGCGAAGAAGTCGTCCTGCGGCTCCGCTCCGCCGGTGGCGATGCTCCCGATGGTCCGGCCGAGCGTGAAGGAGAGGTCCGAGCCGAGGAGGACGTCCTGGATCCCGAAGAGGTTGTCGAGGCCGTTTCGCCGACCGTAGTTCACGTTCCGCTGGCCGATGATGAGGTTCAGCCGGGTGGCGGTCCGGGGGTTCACCTGGATCCCCAGCTCCTCCACCGCGCCGGAGTCCGCGGGTATCCGCTCGTCGAAGTTCCCGTCTTCGACCACCCCCACCGACTCGGGAAAACCGGGAAACAGCATCCGCTCCCAGGACAGGCCGCCTCCGATCAGGGTCTGGCGACCGGGCTCCCCCAGGCGTCCGGCGAGCGTGATCTCGGCGAATCCCTCGTCGGTCGGAATCGTGATGTGGGTGGGACCCTCCATGGTGCCCAGGGCGTAGGCGAACAGGTCGTCACGCCGACGGAACTGCTGCCGCCCGGCCACTCGCCCCACCTCCCCCCGGAACGGGTGCATCAGGAGCTGGTCCACGAAGGTCCCCTCCCGGGTCCGCCCGATGGCGAACGAGGCATCGTTCCCGCTGGCCGCGATGTTGGGCATCGCGACCTCAGCGCCGTAGTTCAGCCGCTCTCGGCGCTCCTCATAGAACAGGGCCAGTCGGGTGCCGATTCCCAGGAAATTCTGCTCCTCCAGGGAGGCCCTCTCGATGTCCAGCCCCCGGTCCAGCGTGATCCGGAGGTTCAGCTGGGTGGACCACTCGTCCTGGGTGTCCACGATGACGTGGCGGGTCCCGTCCGGCTGGGGAACGGCGAACACGTCCGCCCGCGCGAGGAAGCGGAACTCCCGGAGCAGCCGCCCGGACTCCTGGATCAGGAAGTCGTCGGGGCAGTCTCCCACGTCGAACAGCAACTGCTGACGGAGCCAGTAGGGACGGGTCTCGATGTGGAGAGAGTTGGCCAGTCGGTAGGCCCACCGGAACCGCTCGTCCTCGATGGTGGAGACGTCGAAGATGGACCGGTTGTCGATGAAGATGCTGGTGACCTCTCCGGCGGTGCAGGCGGGCGCCGTTTCGGACGCGCTCGGGTCGCCCGCCACGGCCGGCGAGGGCTCCCGCTCCTGTCCCGCGGCCGGGGAGGCCGGGGGAAGGAGCGTCAGGAGGGCTGCCAGGAACGGGAGGGCGGAGCTAAGGCGCACGTGGGTTCCGACCCTCCGGTCGGACGGTGGAGGAGATCAGTGCCCGGACGCGAACAGGTCTTCCTGATCGCCGGCGTGGTCCTCGCCCTCCAGCAGGCTGCGAAGCCGGTAGACCCAGACCTCGACGTCGAAGTGGGCATCGGTGGCCAGCGTGCGGCGGATGGCCGGGGACAGGTCCCCGAGGTCGTCCAGGAGATCGTGCATGAGGGAGATGGCCTCGCTCGTCCGGAAACCCTCGCCCTCGGACCGCGTCATGTCTCGGACCACGGCGCGCTCGGAGCGGGAGACCACGATGGGTTCGGTCCGGTCCCTCAGAAACACCCGGGTCCGCCTTCCGGGCCCCCGGTCCTCGTCGATGGGTTCCACCCCCACGATCTCGTCCGACCGCCAGTACTTTCCGTACCCAAGGTGGATCATCCGCCCGGTGATTACTTCCATGGTCCCTCCCGGCTTGGTTTTTGCGGCTAATCTATTTCGTTAGTACCTAGATTGAAACGCCGCAGTCGAGGGGGCTCGTCTCACCCGGCTGCGGCGCGATTCGCTCGGTGCATCCGGGCTGAACCCATCGACCACGAAAGCCGATTCAAATGGATATTCGGCGGCAGGAGGCCCTGGAGTACCACACCCTCGGGCAGCCGGGCAAGATCGAAGTCGTTCCCACCAAACCCATGTCCACCCAGAGGGAGCTCAGCCTCGCCTACAGCCCGGGCGTGGCCGAGCCCTGCCTCGCCATCGCCGAGAACCCCGACGACGCATTCAAGTACACCGCGAGGGGGAATCTTGTGGCAGTGGTGTCCAACGGCACGGCGGTGCTGGGGCTCGGGGACATCGGGCCGCTGGCGGGCAAGCCCGTCATGGAGGGCAAGGGAGTCCTCTTCAAGAAGTTCGCCGGCATCGACGTGTTCGACATCGAGGTCGACGCTCACGATCCGCAGGACGTCATCCGGTTCTGCCAGATGCTGGAGCCCACCGTAGGGGGCATCAACCTGGAGGACATCAAGGCGCCGGACTGCTTCGTCATCGAGAAGACCCTCAAGGAGACCATGGAGGTCCCGGTCTTCCACGACGACCAGCACGGCACCGCGATCATCGGAGCGGCCGCGCTCCTGAACGCCCTCGACATCACCGGCAAGAAGCCCGATGAGGTGAAGGTTGTGTTCTCGGGAGCCGGCGCGTCGGCTCTGGCCACCGCGGACCACTTCGAGCACCTGGGGGTTCCGCGGCAGAACATGCTCATCTGCGATTCGAAGGGCGTGATCTACAAGGGCCGCACCGAGGGGATGAACGAGTACAAGGAGCCCTACGCGGTGGAGACCGCCGACCGCTCCCTGGCCGACGCGATGAAGGACGCCGACGTGTTCATCGGGCTGTCGGTCCGGGGCGTGGTGGACGCCGACATGGTGGCCTCCATGGCCAAGAACCCCATCATCATGGCCCTGGCCAATCCGGATCCGGAGATCCTGCCGGAGGAGGTCGCCGAGGTGCGGGACGACGCCATCATGGCGACCGGCCGGTCCGACTATGCCAACCAGGTGAACAACGTCCTGGGATTCCCGTTCATCTTCCGCGGAGCCCTGGACGTCCGGGCACGGGGGATCAACGAGGAGATGAAGCTGGCGGCCACCAAGGCCCTGGCGGAGCTGGCCCGGCAGGAGGTTCCGGAGTCGGTGATCATGGCCTATGGCGGCGATCCCATCGAGTTCGGGCCCGAGTACCTGATACCCAAGCCCTTCGATCCCAGAGTCCTCTTCTGGGTGGCTCCCGCCGTGGCGAAGGCCGCCATGGAGACCGGCGAGGCCCGGATGGAGATCGACCTGGACGAGTACCGGGATCGGCTCATGGCCAGCCTCGGACCGGGCGAGGAGGTCATGCGGACGATGGTGGCCCGGGCCCGGAAGCGGCCCGCCCGCGTGATTCTGGCCGACGGGGAGCACCAGCGGGCGATTCGAGCCTCGGTGCAGCTCGTGGAGGAGGGCGTGGCCCGACCCATCCTGCTGGGCAAGGAGGCCCGGATCCGGGAGCGCGCCGCAGAGATGGGGATGGACCTTTCCGGAGTGGAGATCGTGCAGCCCGCGGCCGAGGACGAGCGGCGGGAGGAGTTCGCGCTGGAGCTGTTCTCCAGGCGGAACCGGAAGGGGCTCACGCTCGCCGAGGCCGAGAGCAGCATGTACCTGCCCATCTACTACGGGTCGATGATGGTCCATCGCGGTGAGGCCGACGCCATCCTGGCCGGCGTGGACTCCAACTACCCGGACGTCCTGCGCCCCGCCCTCCAGGTCGTGGGCCGCCAGGAGGGGGTGGACCACGTGGCCGGGCTGTACATGATCGCCCGGCCCCACAAGGAGCTGCTGTTCTTCGCGGACACCACGGTGAACATCCACCCGGACTCGGAGACGCTGGCGCAGATCGCCCGCCTCAGCGCGGCGTGGGTTAGAGATCTCGGGATCACTCCCCGGATCGCTATGGTCTCGTTCTCCAACTTCGGCTCGGTGCACCACGCAGAGTCCGTGAAGGTGCGGGAGGCGGTGGAGAGTCTGAGGGCCTCCGATCCCGACCTGCTGGTGGACGGAGAGATGCAGGCCGACCGGGCCGTGAACCCGGAGCTGCTGCTGGAGACCTACCCCTTCAGCGACCTGAAGGAGGGGGCCAACATCCTGGTGTTCCCGGAGCTGTCGGCGGCCAACGCCGCCTACAAGCTCATGGGGCAGATCGGCGGCGCCGAGGTCATCGGCCCGGTTCTGCTGGGTATGGCCGGCCCGGTGCACGTGCTCCAGCGGGGCAGCACCACGCAGGACGTGTTCAACCTGGCGACCATCGCCAGCGTCGACGCGGGCTCGCGGTAACCGAGTCCAGCGGGTCGCACGGGGCCCGGGACGGGGTTCGCGCACGGGGTCCGGGGTTTCACTCGTCAGGGTGGAACCCCGGACCACTTTGGCCCAGATTTACGGTCCTCTGGCCCCGGTGGCGGGAAGGCTGCGGACGGGGTGGCCACGGGACTCTGACATGTACGTGATTGAACGGCGCCGGCCCTCGGGCCGCCGCCTGCATCTCTTTCGAAGGGACCGGAAGAACGATGAGTGACAACGCCGGCGCGAACCTGACGATCAGCCAGGTGGCCAGCAGCCACGGACTCGAGAACCACGGACTCACCCCCCGCGGGACCGTCCACTGGAACCTGGCTCCGGCCGAGCTTTACGAGCACGCCCTGGCCCGCAGCGAGGGCCGCATGGTCCACGGGGGCGGACTGGCCGCGGTGACCGCCCCCCACACCGGCCGTTCGCCCAACGACAAGTTCACGGTCCGCGAGCCCGCATCGGAAGAGACCGTGGACTGGGGGAAGGTGAACGTTCCCATGTCCCGGGAGCACTACGACGTTCTGAAGCGCGACATCCAGGACTTCCTCAATGACCGGGACCTCTTCGTTCGGGACGCCCGGGCGGGCGCCGATCCGGAGTTCGGGATCAAGGTCCGGGTCGTGAACGTGAAGGCGTGGCACAACCTGTTCTGCTACAACATGTTCCTCCGCCCCACCCATTCGGAGCTGGAGGACTTCGTCCCGGACTGGACCATCCTCCACGCCCCGGACTACCAGGCGGACCCAGAGCGCCACGGGACCAACAGCCCGACCGCCATCGCCGTGAGCTTCGAGGACCGCACGGTCCTCATCGCCGGCAGCAACTACGCCGGTGAGATGAAGAAGAGCATCTTCTCGGTCCTGAACTACCTCCTCCCGGATCAGGGCGTGCTTCCCATGCACTGCTCCGCGAACATCGGCAACGATGGAGACGTGGCCCTGTTCTTCGGGCTGTCGGGGACCGGAAAGACCACCCTCTCCGCCGACCCGGAGCGGGCGCTCATCGGCGACGACGAGCACGGCTGGACGGACCACGGCGTGTTCAACTTCGAGGGCGGCTGCTACGCCAAGGTCATTCGGCTGAACCCGAAGACCGAGCCCGAGATCTACGCCGCCACCCAACAGTTCGGGACCATTCTCGAGAACGTCGTTCTCGAGGACGACACCCGGGGCATCGACTTCGACAACGGCGAGATCACGGAGAACACCCGGGCCAGCTACCCGCTGCACCTCATCCCCCACGTGGTGATGAGCGGCCTCGGGGGCCTGCCGAAGAACGTGGTCTTCCTGACCGCGGACGCCTTCGGTGCTCTGCCTCCGCTCTCTCGCCTGACCCCCGCGCAGGCCATGTACCACTTCATCTCCGGCTACACGGCCAAGGTGGCCGGTACGGAGCGGGGCGTGACCGAGCCCCAGGCGACCTTCAGCGCGTGCTTCGGGGCCCCCTTCCTGCCCCGGCACCCCGGGGTCTACGCCCGGATGCTGGGCGAGAAGCTGGAGAAGCACGGGGTCAACGTCTGGCTGGTGAACACCGGTTGGTCGGGTGGCGCCTACGGGGTCGGAGAGCGGATGTCGCTGCCGCACACGAGGGCCATGGTCCGGGCGGCTCTGGCCGGCCGTCTCGATCACGTCGAGTTCGAGACCGACCCGGTGTTCGGTCTTTCCATCCCCACCGACGTCCCCGACGTACCCTCCGAGGTGCTCAACCCGCGGGCCACCTGGGCCGACGGAGACGCCTACGACGCCACCGCGGCCAAGCTGGCGGGCATGTTCCACGACAACATGAAGAAGTACGCGGAGGGGCTGAACGAGGAGATCCTCGGCGCCGGCCCGCTGGTGGGCGGGGAGTAGCCTGCCGCTTCACCGCGAACCGGCCGGGCCCGCTCGAGGGCTCGGCTGGCGGGAGGCCCGGCACCGATACGGTGCCGGGCCTTCTTCGTGCTGGCCGGACTCCCCCCGCGTCCGTAGCTTCGAGCCTCCCGCACCTCACCCCAGTCCGACAGGTCCGATGGTACGCAGCGATCGCGCCCACGGGGCGCCCCGAACCTCCATTCTCGCACTCTCCGCCCTGGTCCTCTCGGGGGTCTGTGGGCCCACTCCGGCCGCGGCTCAGTACCAGGACCCCCTCATGGTCCCGGATGACGTGCCCGCCCGGTATCACCCGCTGCCCCCGGTCCGCGAGCAGGCGAAGGAGATGCAGGAGTGGACCACGCTCCGGCTGGACCGGGTGCTCCCGCAGCTGATGGAGGAGTACGACGCCGACATGTGGATCCTCTCCATGCGGGAGTACGGAGAGGACCCGGTGTTCTGGTCCATCATCTCTCCCACCACCTTCGCTGCCCGGCGCAGGTCCATCTACGTGTTCACCCGGCGGGACGACGGGACCGTCGAGCGCCTGGCTCTGGGTGGCACTTCCCAGGGCGGCAACTTCGAGATCTACCGCTCGCCCCACCCCACGCCGACCGGGGAGGAAGCCGAACTCTGGGGCGACGAGCAGTGGCGCCTCCTCCACGAGATCGTTCGCGATCGGGACCCCGAGAACATCGTCCTCAACATCGACGACACCTGGGCGTTCTCCGACGGCCTGGCCTCCGGTGAGCGGGAAGCGCTGGAAGCTGCGCTTGGAGAGTATGTGGACCGGGTGAAGCGGGAGCCGTTCCTCGCCGTGGACTTCATCGCGGTGCGGGTCCCGGAAATGATGCCCCGGTACCGGAAGATCGAGGAGACCGTGCACGCCATCATCTCGGAGGCCTTCTCCAACTCCGTCATCACCCCCGGCGTCACCACCACCGAGGACGTGGTCTGGTGGCTCCGGCAGAAGGTGAACGACCTGGGGTACGGCACCTGGTTCCAGCCCTCGGTGGCGGTTCAGCGCGCCGGGGAGGTGCCCAGCGAGGGGCCCGTGATCATCGAGCGGGGCGACATGATCTGGACGGATTTCGGAGTGATCGGGATGCGGCTCAAGACCGACACCCAGCACAACGGGTACATCCTCAGGGAGGGAGAGACCGACGTGCCGGCCGGACTCAAGGCCTGTCTGGCCGCCTCCAATCGGATGCAGGACATCCAGCTCGAGGAGATGATCCCCGGCCGCACCGGGAACGAGGCCCTGGCCCCGGCACTGGCGCGGATGAAGGACGAGGGCATCACCGGATCGCTGTACTCCCATCCCATCGGGGACCACGGGCATGGAGCCGGCCCGCTCATCGGCCTCTGGGACCGCCAGGAGGGCGTGCCCGGTCGCGGGGACGCAGTCCTGCGTCCGAACACCTGGCACTCCATCGAGCTTCAGGCCTCGGTCCCCATCCCCGAGTGGGACGGAAAGCGGGCCAGCTGCCGCCAGGAGGAGGAGGCCTACCTGGACGAGAACGGCGACCGACACTGGGTCTTCCGCCGGCAGACCCAGTTCCACCTGATCTGGTAGTACGGCCCGTGCACCGACCCCCCGCCCCCGTCGCCCGGATCGTTCCGGTCCGATGTAGCGACTGACCGTGGCCGGTCCTCCCTCCAGGGGACGGTCGTTCGACCGCCGGATCGTCGACGGCCCCATCGGGCCCGCGGTCTGGCGGCTGGCGTGGCCCACCATGCTCCAGAACGTCATCGGCGGCGTTCAGGGCCTCATCGACCACGCCATGGTGGGGAATTACGTGGGGTTTACCGGGAACGCCGCCATCGGGGTGTCCTGGCAGATCTTCCTCGTCGTGATCGTGTTCATCTCCTCCGTGTTCACGGGGATGGGTGTCCTCGTGGCCCGGTTCACGGGCCAGGGCGACCACGAGAAGGTGAACCGCACGGTCTACCAGGCCTTCCTGGTGGCGTTCTTCCTGTCCGTGGCCGTGATGGCCCCGGTCGGATGGTTCTTCTCGCCGGCGCTGCTCGACCTGGTGAACGCGGCTCCCGAGGTGCAGGCCGAGGCGCTCCCGTACCTGCGCGTGATGTTCATCTTCAGCTTCGGCATGATGATGTTCTTCATGCTGGGCGGGGCTCTCCGGTCGGCGGGCGACGCCCAGACCCCGCTGCGCCTCGGCATCGTCTACACGATCCTGAACATCGTCCTGAACGTGATCCTGATTCGGGGCCTGGGGCCCATCCCCGGATTCGGCACGCTGGGCGCGGCCATGGGCACGGTCATCGCCGGGGCGGTGGTCAGCATCGCGGCTCTCGCCCTCCTCTTCTCCGGCAAGCTGGTGGTGGGGCCGGCCCACTCCCTCAAGCCCGACTTCACGGTCATCAAGGAGCTGTTCCGGTTCGGACTCCCCACCGGCATCCAGGGCGTGGCCATGAACGTGGGCGGCGTGTTCCTCCTGCGGTTCATCGGGTCGCTGGAGCAGAGCGCGGCCGCCCAGGCGGCCTATTCGGTCAGCTATGTCCAGCTCTTCTCGTTCATCACCTGGACGTCGGTGGGCCTCATGGGCGCCACGGCCGCGGTGGCGGGGCAGAACCTGGGCGCCGGCAAGCCGGACCGGACCGTCCGCGCGGCCTTCGTCTCCGCGCGGATCGGGCTGGGGGTGGCCGTCTTCATCGGGGCGCTGTTCGTGCTGATCCCCACCCAGCTGCTCGCCATCTTCGGCATGAACGACCCGGTGGTCTCGGGCCTGGGGGTCCAGCTCCTCCAGTACCTGGCGGTCTCAGGCCTGTTCATCACCGTGGCTCTCACGTATACCGGGGCCCTGCAGGGCACGGGTGACACGAAGAGTCCCCTGTACATCTCCATTATCTCCCAGCTGGTCATCCCACTGGGAATGTGCGCCATCATCCAGGCCGCTCGTGGCCTGAACCCCGCCGATATCTGGCTGGCCATCGTCCTGGGTCACGTCACCCGGGCCACCCTGTCCGTCCTCCGGTTCCGGCAGGGGAACTGGCGGGACATCAAGGTGGAGATCGGTCCGGCGAACGCCTGATCCGAACCCACGGGAGGATCCATGTCCCGGTCCAGTACCCCAACTCTCCACGCCCTCGCCCGGACCCTGGTTTTGGCGGCCCTCTGGGCTTGCCTGCCCTGGGCCGCGGCCGCCCAGATCCCCGGCGACGCCCGCTCGGAGGAGCTCCGTCTGCCCGGCCTGGACCGCCCGGTGGAAATCCTGAAGGACCGGTGGGGCATCGCCCACATCTACGCCGAGACGGAACACGACCTCTTCTTCGCCCAGGGATGGAGCGCGGCCCGGGATCGGCTGTTCCAGCTGGAGACCTGGCGGCGCCAGGCGACCGGTACGGTGGCCGAGATCCTGGGTCCCCGGGAGATCGACCGGGACCGGGGGGCGCGCCTCTTCCGATACCGCGGGGACCTGGAGCAGGAGTTGCGGCACTACCACCCTCGCGGAGTGGAGATCATCCAGGCGTTCGTGGACGGGATCAACGCCTACGTGCAGATGGCGCTGGATGATCCTTCGCTCCAGAGCGTCGAGTTCCGGATGCTGGGCATCGAGCCGGGTTTCTGGACCCCCGAGGTTGTTATCTCACGGCACCAGGGGCTCCTGGGAAACATCACCCGGGAGGTGACGGTCGGTCGGGCGGTGGCCGCGCTGGGCCCTGACGCGGTGCGGGCGGCCACCATCTTCGAGCCGCACCAGCCCATTCTCGACATCGACCCCGCCGTGGACAGGGAGCACTTCCTCGAGAACGACGTCATCGGCCTCTACAACGCGTTCCGGGGGTCCGTGGACTTCCGGCCCGAGGACGTGGCGCCGGAGTACCGGGCCCGGGGAGATGACCGGGACGGGGCCGGAGGAGCCGGATTCAGCGGGGAGGGCGGTGCGGGCAGCCCGAACACTGCCGCCGACGAGTGGACTTCGACCGGTTACGACGAGAGCGAGGACTACGGGTCCAACAACTGGATCCTGGATGGCACCCGGACGGCCTCGGGATACCCCCTCATGGCCAACGACCCCCACCGGGTCCAGGCCGCGCCGTCCCTCCGGTACTGGGTCCACCTGGTGGGACCGGGATGGAACGTGATCGGAGGCGGGGAGCCGGTGCTGCCCGGGGTCTCCATCGGTCACAACGAGTACGGCGCCTGGGGACTCACGGTCTTCCGCACGGACGGCGAGGACCTCTACACGTACCAGCTCAATCCGGACGACCCGGACCAGTACCGGTACGACGGGGGCTGGGAGACCATGACGGTGGTCCTGGACACGATTCCGGTGCGGGGTCAGGCGCCTGAGATCATCGAGCATCGCTACACCCGCCACGGCCCCGTGACGCTTCACGACCCGGAGGCGGGGATCGCGTACGCGGTTCGCGCGGCCTGGCTGGAGCCCGGCGGCGCCCCGTATCTGGCGTCCCTGCGCATGGACCAGGCGACGAACTGGGAGGAATTCCGAGAGGCCTGTACCTGGTCCAACATCCCCGGAGAGAACATGGTGTGGGCCGGTCGGGACGGGACCATCGGGTGGCAGTCCGTGGGCATCGCGCCCATCCGGAGGAACTTCAGCGGCCTGGTCCCCGTGCCGGGCGACGGCCGCTACGAGTGGGACGGATTCCTCCCCATGCAGGCCAAGCCCCACGTCGTGAACCCGTGGGAGGGATACTTCGGGACCGCGAACAGCAACCTCACCGGCCGGGATTTCCCGTACCTGGACGCCATCGCCTTCGAGTGGACCGAGCCCTTCCGCTGGCTGCGGCTCACCGAGGTGCTGGAAAGCGGTCGCCGCTTCAACATGACGGACATGATGGAGCTCCAGACCGACGAGTTGTCCATTCCCGCCCGGACCCTGGTTCCGTTCCTGGAGCACGCCGAGCCCGGGTCGGCGGCGGCCCGGTCGGCCCGGGAGCGTCTCCTGGACTGGGATTTCGTGCTCGACATGAACTCCGTCACGGCCGGCATCTACGTGGCGTGGGAGCGGCGGCTCACGGCGAACCTCTACGAGGCCCTGATTCCCGAGTCCCAGCGCCGGTACATCCGGTCGGTCCCCATGCGTCTGCAGATCCAGGCGGTGACGGCTCCCGACGGGCGATTCGGCGCCGATCCGATGCGCGGTCGGAACGAGCTGCTGGCCCGCTCGCTGGACGAAGCGGTGGAGTGGCTCTCGGACCGGTTCGGGCCCGATCCGGCGGACTGGGTCTACGGTCAGCCGGGCTTCAAGCACGTCCGTCTTCGCCATCCACTGGGTGAGGCCGTGAACGACGAGTGGAGAGACCGCCTGGAGGTCGGGCCGATGCCCCGCGGCGGCTACAGCTACACGCTGAACGCCAATGGGATGGGGAACAACCAGACGTCCGGGGCCTCCTTTCGCATCATCGTCGACACGGGGGACTGGGACGCTGCCGTGGGGATGAACAACCCGGGGCAGGGAGGCCACCCGGACCACCCCCACTACCGGGATCTGTTCGAGTCCTGGGCGACCGACCAGTTCCACCCGGTGTTCTACAGCCGGGAGCGGGTGGAGTCGGTGACCGGCGAGCGCCTCCTCCTGGAGCCGGGCGGGCGTTGACGGCCCCGTGGGGTGCGACGGGTGCGGTGAATGCCGTCGGAGATCGGAGCGGCCGTGGGCGCGGCGGCCCGGTTGGACATGGAATCGCCCCCCTCGGGCAGGCACCTTCACCGGGCATCGGCGTACGCTGTGCCGAAGACCAGAAACCGTTTACCCCTCGGAGTCGGGTCCCCCGGGATCCGGCCTGAACGCAAGGCGAGGACGGCCATGCAGTACTGGCTCATGAAGAGCGAAGAAGACGTCTACTCCATCGACGACCTGGAGAAGGACGGGACCACCTGGTGGGAGGGGGTCCGAAACTACGAGGCCCGCAACGTCATGAGGGACGGGATGAAGGAAGGGGACATGGTCCTCTACTACCATTCCAACGCCAAGCCGCCCGGAGTCGCCGGCATCGCCAAGATCGTGAAGGAGGCCTACCCGGACCACTTCGCCTTCGACCCGAAGAGCAGCTACTTCGACCCCAAGTCCGACCCCGACAACCCCCGCTGGCTGATGGTGGACGTAGGATTCGTCGAACGGTTCGCCGACAAGGTCTCCCTCCAGGAGCTGAGGGAAGAGGAGTCTCTCCAGGAGATGGCCCTGTTCAAGCGGATGCGGCTGTCGGTTCAGCCGGTGACCGAGGCGGAGTTCAATCGGGTCCTGGAGATGGGTCGGGCCAAGTAGGGAGGCGGACGCCGACTCCGGCGGTCAGGCTGCCGGAGTGGCCGCCCGGGTTTTCTCCAGTTCCGAGAGCCAGGTCCGGACCGGAACGGTCCGCTTCTTCTCCCCGGGGTGGAGCCGGAACCAGCGCGCGACGAGAACGACCTCGGCCGCCTCCCGGGGCGTGAGGCCCCGCTTCAGGTCCGACGGCCGGTCCATGACGGCCGTCAGTCGCCGGGCCGTGGCCTCCTTTCGCTTTCGGCCGATCGGATCCGGAAGGTCCATGGCGATGCGGCCGTCCCGGATCAGGTAGACGCGGTTGGCGCCCCGGTACCCCGGGACCCGATAGAGGAAGCTCCGGGTCTTCACGCGGCCGCGAAGACCGACGATGCCCTCCTGGAGTCGGCGGAGCCGGTTGACCCGATCCCGCAGCACCGCGGCGTACTCGAATTCCATGCGGTCCGCGTACCGGGCCATCTGCGCTTCCAGTTCCCGGAGCGTCTTCTCCCCCCTTCCCATGAGGAACGTGCGGGCCGCGTCGACCCGCGCCATGTACTCGTGCGCCGCAACACGGCCGGCGCAGGGGGCCAGGCAGGTGCCCAGTTCCGCCCTCATGCACAGGGGGGTCCGACCGGTATTGAAGACCTCCAGCTGGTCTCCGAAGAAGATCGGCGTGTCGGCCGGGCAGTCCCGAAGGCCCAGAACCCGGGAGAGCTCATTGAGGGTCTCGAATGTCCGGCCCTTCGCCGGGAACGGCCCGAAGTACTCCGAGCCGTCCTCGACCACGCGCGTGACGGGTACGATGCGAGGGGCCGGCTCCACCGTGAGCTTTGCGAACGTGTAGTCGCGCTTCCGGTTGTGCTCGACGTTGTACTTCGGGCGCCAGTTCTTGATCTGACGCATCTCGGTGAGCAGGGCCGAGAACTCGTTGGGATGGTAGTCCCAGAGGATGGTCCGGGTGGACCGGATCAGCTCGCCGGCCTTCTGCCCCGGCGGCGCCCGGAAGTAGGAGAGGAGCCGCGTCCGGACCCGGATGGACTTTCCCACGTAGAGGATCTGTCCGGTTTCGTCCGCCATGCGGTAGACGCCCGGCCGATTCTCGGCGTGAGTTCGGACGTATTCGCGGAGAGCGGGCTGGGCGATCATGGAGGGTCGGGTTTTCGCTTTTTCTTCGGATTCGTGTCCAACCTAGAGACGTGGAGGCCGGCGGTCCAGAAGTCTGCGCCGGAGGTGTGCCGATCGTGACATTGCTCCGCCCGGGCTGGGGAGGTAGCATCGGGCCATGAATGACCGTGCGAGCCCCATGATCGTTCGCGATCCCCTCTGGAACACGATCCGCCTGGATCCGGTGGCGGTCCGGATTCTCGACACGCCGGCGTTTCAGCGCCTCCGCTACATCCGGCAGCTGGGTCTGGCGCACCTGGTCTACCCCGGTGCGACGCACACCCGCTTCGACCACGCTCTGGGGGTCTACCACCTGGCCACCACCGCAGTGCGGCTGCTCTCGGAGCAGCCGGGGCTGGAGGACGACGCCTGGGTCGACCGGGAGCTGATCCCGTACGCCGCCCTGGTCCACGACATCGGCCACTTCGCGTTCTCTCACGCGCTCGAGGAGCTGGAGGCCGGCGTGAGTCCCGGGGACCATGAGGACGCCAGCGCGGCGTTCTTCCGCTCGCCGGAGCTGGTGGAGGCCCTCTCGCCCCTCGGTCCGGGTGCCGGCGACCGGATCTTCGCGCTCATCCGGGGGAAGAGTCGGGCTCCGCTGGCCGGCCTGGTGTCCGGGGGCCTGGACCTCGACAAGATGGAGTACCTTCGCCGGGACGCGCGGTTCTGCGGGGTGCCCTACGGCGAGGTGGACGTGGATCGCCTGCTCCAGGGTCTGGCGCTGCTGCCGGACCCCGAGACGGGCCGGCTGGAGGTGGGGGTCAACGAGAAGGCTATCTCGGCCCTGGAATCCCTGCTCTTCTCCAAGTACCAGATGTTCCGGAACGTCTACTGGCACCATGCCGTGCGCTCCGCCACAGTCCTGTACAAGCGGATCGTGGACGAGGCGGTACGACACGGCCTTCTCCGATCTGAGGAGCTGGTGGGCCCCACGGACGAAGAGCTGCTCTACGAGGTGGGGCGGCGCGCCCGGGAGGTGGGGGGTCCCTCGGCGAACCGGATCGCCGACCGGTGGCTTCCGGACCTCAGGAACCGCAGGCTCCCGAAGCGGGCGCTGGAAATGACGGCCGCCGACCTGGACGGGTGGAAGCCGCACGACTGGGTCATGGGGGACTCGCCGCGGAAGCGGGAACTGGAGGACGAGATCGCCGCCGATCTGGACCTGGAGCCCGGGGAGGTGGTGATCGATTTTCCGTTCAAGTCCGCCATGTTCCAGCTGGACGTGCTCGTCCGAAGACGGCGCGGGGAGGTGGTCCGTCTCGATGCAGAGGGGATCCCGGGCGTCATCGACCTCCCGCGGGTTGCGGAGGAGCTGTACAGAACCGCCCGGATCCTCCGCGTATTCACGTTTCGCAGGCGTTCTCTGGATGGAGGGGAACTTCTGGCCCGCATCGGAGAACCCATCAGGGAGAGTTGACCGTCGGCTGGCCCGTTTCTGGCAGCAAACCCGCATCAGAGAGCCCCGGGTTTCGGGACGGAACCTCCGGGGGGGTGGCGGTGTCCAAACAGTGCGGGGAGGTCTGGACATGGTGTCTCGACCTGGATAGGTTACACGGCTTCGGATCTTGCGACCCGAATGCGGGGTACCACGACCCGCCAGTCACAGTGGTCACCTGCCGGGCGGTCGTCAGCACGCGACACGCCCAGGAGATCGATAGAACATGGCTCAAGCAACCAAGTCCACCGGCTCCGCCGCCAAGGGCGCCAAGGCCGCAGCCGAAAAGGCCGCAGCCAAGCCCAAGGGTCGTCGTCCCCGGAAGCAGAAGAATCTGCTCGCCGGATTCGACGCGAGCGTCGAGGAGCAGTCGGCACTGGACCAGTACCTGCGGGACGTCAGCCGCCACGAGCTGATCACGCCCGAGCAGGAAAAGGAGCTGGGACGGCTGGCGCAGGAGGGGGACCAGGACGCCATTCAGAAGCTGGCCCGGGCGAACCTCCGGTTCGTCATCTCCGTGGCCAAGAAGTACCAGAACCGGGGTGTGTCCCTCACGGACCTGATCCAGGAGGGGAACGTCGGTCTCGTGACGGCCGCCCGTAAGTTCGATCCGGACCAGGGCGTGAAGTTCATCTCCTACGCGGTCTGGTGGATCCGCCAGGCCATCCTGGCCTCGCTGGCCAACCAGGGCCGCTCGGTGCGGGTGCCCCTGAACCGGGCTTCGGACCTCGCCCGGATCTTCCGGGAGAAGGAGCGTCTCAAGCAGGAGCTGGGTCGCGAGCCGACTTCGGAGGAACTCGCCGAGGCCACCGACCTCACGCCCATCCTGGTGGAGTCGCTTCAGACCCTGAACGCCGCGGAGATCCGGCTGGACGCCCCGATCGGCGATTCCGAGGATTCCCAGCTGGTGGAGCGCTTCATCACCGAGGAGGCCGCGGAGCCCGAGCAGGACGTCGAGGCCCGTCTCCTCTCCGAGGCGGTTCGCGGAGCCCTCGATACGCTCGAGGCCCGGGACGCCAAGGTGCTGCGCCTGTACTTCGGGCTCGAGGGCGAGCGGGAGCACACCCTGGAGGAGATCGGAAACATGCTCGGCGTGACGCGGGAGCGGATTCGTCAGCTCCGGGACCGGGCACTGCGCCGTCTCCGCGAGGGCGCCAAGGGCGATGCGCTGGAGTCTTTCGCCGCGTGACCCGTGGCGCGGGGCCGGTGCTTCCGACCCCACTCATGAACGCCCCCCGGGCCATCCCCATGTGGGACGGTCCGGGGGGTTTTTCGTGCCTGCCGATTTTCAGGACTCGGAGAACCCTCGGTGAGTGACGACCTGAGGGCCGTGGTCTGGGAGACCGGCGGTGGCTCCTACCGCGTCCGTACCGAGGACGGACGGGAGTTCGAGGCCACGCTGAGGGGGCGGGTGAAGCGCGGCGGTCGAGGTTCCGATCGCGTGGTGATCGGCGACCACGTCCTCGTGGCGCTGCAGGATGATGGGTCCAGCACCATCGAGGAGGTACTGCCGCGCCAACACGTCGTTGCGCGGCGCACGCTGGGTGGCCGGAAAGAGAAGGCCGTTGCGGCCAACCTCGACCACCTGGTCGTGGTCATGGCGGCCCGGAGTCCGGATCCCAATCTGCAGACCCTGGACCGGTTCCTGGTGACGGCCGAGTCGGCCGGGATCCCGGCGATCCTGGTCCTCAACAAGGTCGACCTGGAGGGCGCTTCCGAAGTGGCCGAAGAGATGAGCGCGCTGTACCGGGAGGCCGGGTACGAGGTCGCCCTCGCGAGTGCCGTTTCAGGAGAGGGTCTGGAGGAACTGACCGAGGTCCTGTGCAGGGGGATTTCGGCCCTGGTTGGTCCGTCCGGCGTGGGAAAATCGACGCTCCTGAACGCACTGGACTCCAGTCTCGACCTGCGCACGGGGGCCCTCAGCCGGAAGGTCTCACGGGGTCGCCATACGACGGCCCATTCCCGCCTGATCCGCCTGAGCTGCGGAGGCGCGGTGGCGGATACGCCGGGTTTCTCCGAAGTGGGAATCTGGGGAGCGGGCTCGGACGAACTGGCCCACTGCTTCCCCGAATTTCGGCCCCACCTGGGCAAGTGCCGCTTCAGCGTCTGTACCCACGACCACGAACCGGGGTGCGCGGTGAAGGAGGCCGTGGAGGCCGGAGAGATCTCCGATGGCCGCTACGCCAGCTACCTCACTCTCCTTGGGGAGGCGCAGGAGGCCGAACGCGGTCCAGGGGGGTGACGCGGGGAGTCCCCGTCACCGGATCGGTCCCGACCTCGACCGGCCACCCGAAGACCTTCTCCACCACATCGGCGGTCAGGACCTCGTCCGGAGTGCCCTCGGCCACCACCCGGCCGCGATCCAGCAGGACCATCCTGTCGGCGAATCGGGCCGCCAGATCCAGGTGGTGGGTGGTGTAGAGAACCGTTCGGCCCTGATCGGCCTCGCCGCGCATGAGGTGCAGGATCTCCATCTCATGCCTCAGGTCGAGGCTCGCGGTGGGCTCGTCCAGCACCAGGGTCCGGGGCTCCTGAGCGAGGGCCCGGGCGATCCGCACCCGCTGCAGCTCACCCCCGGAGAGGGTGTGGACGTAGCGCTGGGTCAGGGCGGACGAGTCGCAGCATTCGAGAGCGTCGGCCACCGCGGCCCGATCCCCCGCGGTGGGCGCACTGAGGGGGCCGAGGTGCGCGTACCGGCCCATGGAGACCAGGTCGCGGACCGTGAGCGGGAAGGGAAAATCCTCCTTCTGGGGGACCACGCCGACCCGTCGGGCTCGCTCCCGAGGCGCCCAGTCTTCGGCGGGGCGCCCGCCCAGCAGAGCCTGCCCGGAGCTCGTGGGTACGAGGCCGAGGAGCGCTCGCAGCAGGGTCGACTTCCCCGCGCCGTTGGGGCCGAGCACGGCGTACAGGACACCCTCGGGAACCGCCATGCTCACCCCGTCGAGAGCGCTGCGGTCGGAGCCGGGGTATCGAACGACAACCTCCGCCGCGTGGAGCTCCATCGCGGACCGGTCAGCCGATCCCGATCCGGAGTCTGGCCCGGTCATCGGCCTGCTCACAGGCTCCTCCTCAGGAGAAGGAGGAACAGGGGGACGCCCACGAACGCCGTGATGACGCCGATGGGGAGTTCGGCCGGAGCTACCACCGTCCGGGCCACGAGATCGGCCCATGCGAGGAAGGCTCCCCCCGTCAGGAAGCTCAGGGGCAGGAGGATCCGGTTGTCCGCTCCCACGAGGAGCCTTACGCCGTGCGGGACCACGAGTCCCACGAACCCGATGACGCCCGCCACGCCCACCCCCGCGGCCGTGAGCAGTGAGGCCACCAGGAACCCGATCCGTTTGGCCCGCTCCACGTCCGCACCCAGGACCGAGGCCGTCTCCTCTCCCAGCGACAGGAGATTCAGGGACCGGGCGAGGCCCATGAGGACCAGGGCCGTCGGGAGCGTGTAGAGGGCGACGATCCCGACCCGGGTCCAGTCCGAACCGGCCAGGCTCCCCATCATCCAGATCACGGCCGAGCGTACCGAGGGGGCGTCCGACAGGGCCAGGATCAGGGCGATCACCGCGCTGAAGAAGGCCCCCACGACCACGCCGGCCAGCAGGAGAACCCGAACGTCCAGGGGCCCGCCGGCCCGGCGGGCAACGGCAAAGACCAGGACGATGGCCAGGAGCGCCCCGGCGAAGGCCGCCAGGGGCAGAGCCCAGGAGGCCTCCGACGTCAGGCCCAGGGTGAGCGTCAGCACGGCTCCAACCGCCGCCCCGCCCGAGATACCGAGGATGTAGGGCTCGGCCAGCGGGTTCCGGAGTAGCGCCTGGAAGGTGGCTCCCGCCAGAGCCAGGCCCCCGCCCACCAGGACGGCCATGAGGGCCCGGGGCAGCCGGAGGCCGTTCACGATCTGCCGCGTAGTCTCGTCGGAGCCGCCTCGAAGGGCGTCCAGGACCTGGTCCACCGGGATGGAGACGGCGCCAAACAGCAGGCTGGCCAGAACGGAGACCACCAGCAGGAGCCCCAGGCCTAGAACGATGGCCGGGCTCGCCGCCCCATGCCTGCCCTGGGGGGAGGCCCCCTCCGTCGCCGCTCCCCCTGCGGCGGGTCTCACGATCCCCCCGACCCGGCCATCGGGGACCCGGTGCGGACCCGTTCAAGGGTCTCTCCGACCCAGCGAGCGTGTTCGGCCAGGCCCAGGTCCGGAATGTCGACCCCCTCCGGCAGAGCCACGACGGGCGTTCCCTCCGGGAGGAGCTCGACGGGAGATGTCGCTCCGGGGAGAACCAGCACCAGATCGATATCCGCCGACACCAGGATCTCCGGACTGATCGGGGCATACGGGGCGGGCAGGGCCGGAACCGCCGAACTGCCCCCCACGAGGGCGACCATCTCACTCAGGTACGTACCCGGCCCCGCGACCCAGGGCGGAGTGCCTCCGATCAGGACCAGCGTGCGAACGGAAGGCTGCCGGGTGCCGTACTCGTCGGCCAGCGCATCCAGCTCGCCCTCCAGTCCCGCCGCCAGGGAGTCGGCCCGGGTCGGGACGCCGGCCAGCCGCCCCAGTGCCCGGGTCACCGCGGCCACGTCCTCCATCCGGTCGGTCCGGAAGGCCGCGAAGGGGATGTCCGAGGCGTCCAGCCAGTCCGCGTTCGCCGCGTCGTCGGCACCCGCGAACCCGATGACGAGGTCCGGGTTCAGAGCCAGCAAAACCTCCCGGGACGGTCCGATCCCCCCTCCCACCGACGGAAGAGCAGCCACAGCCGGATTGCTGTCGTAGTCGGTCCGGCCCACCAGCTGGTCGGCTGCACCCAGGTCCACGAGGATGGAGGTGAGGGCGGGGACCAGGGAGATGATCCGATCCGCCGGTCGGTGGAGGGTGATCCCGACCCCGCGGGCATCCACTACGGTGATCCGGCGATCGATGGGAGGTGCGGCATCCCTTGCTGGAGACTCCGCCGAACGATCTCCGCCGCAGGCCGTGGCGAGACCCGCGAGAAGCAGTGCCCAGGGAGGGGCGGGGATCCGGTGAGAGCGCCGGATCACGGCGCGGCGGGACCTGAGGGCCGCCAGGCTCCACCCGGGGCTTCGGCGCACCCGTCGGCGAAGACGCTGCGCCAGCTTCCGTCGCGGTAGCTCTCGAGCTGGAACCACCGGTCCGATTCCCCGAAGACCTCCAGGAGGAGCTCGTCCCGACCGTCCCCGTTCAGGTCGAGGAAGCTGTACAGGCGCGGCCAGGCCTTCCCACCGTCCGAAGCCCGCCGGTACCAGACGTAGTCCGCCTCGAAGAGGTCTCCGGGCAGCGGTCGGGCCGTGAAGAACAGGCCCCAGGAGGAGTCCTCCGCGGCCCCGGTCCGGAGCCCGTCACCGTAGATGAACGAGGCCGCCAGGAACGAGCCCGGCTCGCCCCCGTCCAGGTCGACGATCTGCAGTTCCCGGCGGATCTCCAGCACGGACGGAGGCCAGGGGGCCTCGACCGCGGGGATGAGGGCCTGCGCCGTGTTGAGGCTCCCGACTCGCTGCTCGTAGGTGCTGGATCGCGCACGGAACGCCTCGAATCCTCGGGTCGCGGCAGCCTCCTCGGGCAGGGCCAGCAGCGTCCGGGCGGCGTTCGCGCTCGGCACCATCTCGACCCGGCCCGAGATGGTGGGGCGTGCCATACAGCCGAAGTCCTCCAGTGTGGCCGCGCCCTCCTGAGTCAGAGTGCCCACCCGAACGCCGTTGCTGAAGAGTGTGTAGCGGGCGCCGGCCTCGAGCCGTTCGGTGAGGTAGCGCTCGAGCGTTCCCTCAGGGCCGTCGGAGGTGGCCAGAGGCTGCCAGAGCGGTCCTGCCTGGACGGCGATCGCGGCCAGTTCGACCGCGTCACCGCTCCTCCGGCCCGCGAACAGGATGGGCCCTCCGGGGAGGGGAGCGAGGGAGGGATCTTCGGGTTCGGCAGCGACGGTGTCTGCGGCCTGCCCGACGTGGTCGCGCGGTCCCTCCAGACGGACATCAATCCCGCCCCAGCTTACGTTGTCGCATGCTGAGGCCACGGTTACAATCCCGAATAGCGGGATCAGGCGAAGAGCGCGTCGGATCATGGGTGTAGCTCTGTCCGGGGCGAGACCATCGCCCCGGAGATGTCGAAACCGTCAATCCCTCCGGATCGGTCCGGAGCAGGACCATCAATAGTATGGTTCCGAGACGAAATTGGCAGGCCGAGGGGAGGTGAGACGGGGATGGAGACGCGGGAGTTCCGAACGCTGATGGGTCGGTTCGCCACCGGGGTCACGGTGGTGACCACGCTGGATGCGACGGATCACCCCGCCGGCCTCACCGCCAACTCCCTGGCTTCGGTCTCCCTCGATCCCATCCTCGTCAGCGTGGCCGTCGACCACAGGTCCGAGTCCCTGGCTCCCATTCTGAGCCGGGGATCGTTCGTGGTGAACGTACTCACGCACGACCACACGGACCTGGCCGCCCGCTTCGCTTCGCCGCTGCCCAGGAGCCAGCGATGGTCGGGCGTGGACTGGTCCCCCGGACCCGAAGGCGGACCCGTGCTGGCCGGTGCCCTGGCCTGGCTCGAGTGCTCCGTCTGGAAGTCTCTGGACGCCGGTGATCACTGCCTGATCATCGGGGAGGTCCTGCACGGCTCCGGCACTCCGGGAGACCCCCTCCTCTACTTCGAGGGGGCATACCGACGGATCGCCTCTCCATGAGTGGGCGAGTCCTTCTCGGTCTTTCCTCCTTCACCGTGGGGATTGCGACGGCGGCATGCGCCACCCTCACGGGTGGTCTGCTTCTCTACTCGGCAGACGGACTCCTCCGAGCGCTCGCGGTGGTCCTCGCGGTGCTTTCCGGGGCCCTGGGGGCAGGGATCGCCGTCGACCTCCCCCGCGACGTGACGTTCCGGCTCGCGCTCCGCAGGCGATGGAGAGGCCTCGTGGTGTCGTTTGTCGTGGCGGCCCTCTTCGCGGGCGTCTGGTCGTTCATGGGGGACGGGGCTTCGTCTTCCCTGAACCTGGGCCTCGGGCTCACGTTCCTCGGGGCCGTTCCCATGTTCGCGGCAGGAACGGTGCTCGGCGCGGCCTCCCGTATCCATGAGTGGGTCGCTCCTCCCGGAGCCCAGGCATTCGCATGGGGGGCGGGTGGGGCGGCAGCCGGCGTGCTGCTGTCCGGAGCGGCCATGAGCGGGACGCGATTTCTTCCCCCCACGCTGCTCATGCTCTGTGTCGTGATCCTCTCAGCCGGGGCCGTGGTCCAGACTCTGGGAATCGATCAACTCGAGTCCGACTTGGTCGGGGACGGCGCCGTGGAGGAGCCGTCATGAGGATCGCCCACCTCTCCGACCTCCATCTGGGCTACTCCGCGTTCGGCGCGGTGGACCGCGGGAGGAACACCCGATCGCTGGACGTCGAGGAGGCCTTTCACCGGGCGGCGCAGGCGGTGGTCAGCCTGGCTCCGGACCTGGTGCTGGTGGCGGGCGACGTGGTGGATCACGCCGAACCCGACGCCCAGGCCCTCCTGGGACTGACGGAGGGGATCCAGATTCTGCGCGAAGGGCTCCCGGAGATCCCCGTGATCGCGGTTGCCGGCGGGCGGGACGCGCCGGTGCGGCGGGACAGCGCCGGGATCCTCCCGATCCTGGATACTCTCCCGGGGGTGGAGGGCGTGTATGGCATTCCTCGCGGGATCCTCCTGCCGGGATTGGACCTCCACGTCCTGGCGGTGCCCCATCGAGCCCTTTCGTCGTCCCCCTTCCCCACCCTGAGGCCCCGACCCTCGGTTCGGTGGAACGTCCTCCTGGCGCATGCGGCCTGGGGTGGATCCGACGGCCCGGAGCTGGAGCTGGAGAAGTGGAACTACGTGGCGCTCGGGCATGAGCACACTCACCGAGAGGCGGGCCCCCGGACCTGGTATTCAGGCTCCCTCGAGCGGGTCACGGCCGATCCCTGGGCCGAGGCGGCGGACGAGAAGGGGTTCCTGCTGGCCGACCTGCAGTCCGGTGAGGTGGAGTTCCATCCCGTACCGGGGCGTCCGGTCGTCGAGCTGGCACCCGTGCGTCTGCGCCCGGGCGAGGAGGCCGAGATCTCCCGGAAGATCCTGGACGCGGTGGAGGTCGTGCCCGGCGGGATCGAGGACAAGCTGGTACGCCTCCCCATCTTTGGCCTCACGCCGGAGGCCGTGGAGCGGCTCGATCCCCAACTCATGGCGGAACTGCGCGATCGAGCGCTCCACCTGAGGGTGGACGTGGAGGAGGCCGAAACCGCTGACCCTCCAATCCGGCTCGTGGACGGAGCGGACTTGGACCGGGCGATCGAAGGGGCCGCCGATGTGGCCGAGGCTTCGGGGTCGGTATCCGAGACGCTGTCGAGCCTGCTGGGTGAGATCCGGCGGGTCTCGGATTCGGAGGCCCTCACGCATCAGCACCGGCCCCACCCCGTCCCCGGCGTATTCGGACAGGTCGAGCCGCTGGCGTTCAACCGTCGCGGCGCGCCCGAACCGGCGGCGCCGTCGGTGCTGCTCGATGAGGCGGCCGCCGTGCTGGCGCGGGCCGCCGGCATGGACCACCTGGAGATCCTGCGTCTGCTCCTGACCACCGGAACCGTGGACCCGGAGCGGGAGGTGGCCCGTGCGGCCCTGGGCGAGTTCCGGGCCCTGGCCAGCCGTATCCGGGAAGTGGAGGCGAGCATCGATGCGCTGGATGGCATGGAGGAAGAACTCCGCGATCTCCGGGCGGACTCCATCGTGGTGGCCGGTGACCTCCAGGCCGCTACCGCCGACTGGCTCCGGGAGCGGCAGGATGCCGAGACCAGCCTCCGTACCTACCGGGATCAGGCCCTCCAGCTGAAGGCCCGTATCGAGAAGATCGAGGCCGGGGGTGCCGAAGCGGCCTGCCCCACCTGCCAGCGTCCCCTGGGGGATCGAGTCGAGGAGGTGGTGTCGGAGCTCCAGGAGGAACTGGAGTCTCTCGTGCAGGACGGGAAGTGGTGGAAGGGTAGGAGGGAGCAGCTGGAGGAGAAGCCCCAGTCCATCCGGGAGCAGGAGTCGGAGGAGGTGCGGTTGGGCGCTGCGATGGAGGCCGTCTCCGACCGCATCCAGGAGGCCCGGGTCGGTGCCCGGGACCTGGACGACCTCAAGCAGCGAGCCCGCTACCGGGAGCAGCGACTGGAAGAGATGGGGGTGGATCCCGACAAGGATCTCCCCGCTCCCGACGGAAGCATCTCCGTCCCCACGGGATTCGAACCCGGTACTCGGGACGCGGAGCTGGCGATCTCCGTGGTCCGGGCCGCGGAGGCGGCGCTGACCGCCGATGCCCGGCGAGAGGTCCTCGCGGGAGCGTCCCAGATTCTGAATCGAATCAGCTGCGGGACGATCCTGGCGCTGGACCGGCAGGCCCGCGAACCCAGGCTGCTGCGCGAGCCCCCACCGGACGACAGCCGACCCTGGCTGGAGTTCCTGGTGGGTCTGGCACTGCGCATCGCTCTCGTGGATGCCTTGGGGGACGGGTCGAGGGTGGCCGCGGTCACGATCGATCACCGGGTGGACCTGCTCCCCCCGGAGTTACGGGCCCTGGTCCTCCAGGAGGCTCAGCGTCTCGCCGAAGAGGGCGTGCGCGTGCGGGTCCGAAGCCATGGGAACGTGGTGGACCACCATCCCGAGGCGTTCGACGCCGCGGTGGAGGATGGGGTTTCCGGGTCGGGGAAGGCGGACCTCCACGTCGGGTCCGCTTCCCTCAGGCCTCGGGAGTCCTCCCGACGGACCCGGGGCCGAACCCGGACCACCGCCGGAGGGGAGGGACGGCGCAGCTAGGGGGTCGGATCAGGGCTCGGCCGGCTCCTTCTCGCGGCCGTGCCGGAGACCAGCGGCTCCGCGAGCGAGCCCCGGCTCAGCTGCCCAGCCGAACCCAGGCCTCGGCCCGGATTCGGTCGCTCTCCAGGCCCTCGGAATCCCCGCGCTGGAGAGCCGCCTGGGCCAGTGCGTAGTACACCCACGCGTAGTAGTTCGGGATTCCCAGCGTCGCCCGGTCCGGCCAGAAGCTCCACCCGTCCGGCAGTCCACTCCGGTGGATGAACACCTCGTCGGCCAGCGTGCGGGTTCGCTCCTCCCTCATCCACTCACCGACCACTCCGCTGAGCTGGGATGGGTCCATGGCCATGACGGTGGAATCGCCGGTGATGGCCGGTGGACCCTCCGAAAGGCGGAACGCCAGCCCCTCCCGCACCAGGTAGGACCCGAGGCCCAGGGCGTTGCCGGCGTTCGTGGTGGACGAGAAGTAGATGGGCCGATCCCCGATGGAGTTGTTCACCAGCGCCAGGGCGAACTGGTGCCAGGGGTACAGGATGGTGCCGGCGGGGAGGCGGGCCACCACCGGGCCCAGCTGGAACTGACGGGCCTGATCGAGGGGCAGATAGCTGCGCGAGACCTGGGCCACCTCGTCGTCCGTGAGGTCGAGGATGGAGCGGGAGGGGGCCCTCACGGCCTCGGACGTGACCAGGGGGATCTTGCCCCGCCCCTGGGCATCGGCCGGATCGTGGGTGTAGCTGGCTCCCGTATTCTCGTCGGTGTAGGGGCGCTGACAGAGGATGGTGGTCGGATCGGCCTCCGGATCCTCTCCGGGGCCACAGGGCCGGGTCAGCTCCCGGATCTGCCGGGTGTACCAGTCGGTGTTCAGGTATGAGGTGACGATGACGGTCACGTCCCGGCGCACGCCCTCGACCTCCTGCATGTACCAGAGCGGGAAGGTGTCGTTGTCCCCGTTGGTGAACAGGACGCCGTAGGGCTCCACCGACATGAGGAGGTTGTACCCCCAGTCGCGGGCGGAGTAGTCGCCCCGCCGGTCGGCGTAGCTCCAGTTGAGCACCATGGGGATGAATGCCAGGGCCAGGACCGGAATGGCCCGGTTCCAGGCCGGTTCCGCCATTCCTTCGCCCACCGGCCTCATGTCTTCATCGGCGTCGGCTGGGGCCCCGGCGGCCTCGCCGCCGCCTCGACCGTTCGTGCCCGCATAGGCCAGGCGCCGCCACAGCGCCGCCACGCCCATCCCGGCCCACAGCCCCCAGACCGAGAACGAGACGATGAAGAAGTAGTCCCGTTCCCTCACCTCGTGGAGGCTGATGTCCCCGCTGGGTTCCGGGATGGAGTAGCCGTACTTGAAGTTGAGGTAGTAGACGAGGCCCACCGACAGCGTCGCGAACAGCACGGCCATGTAGGCGAACGAGGGCCGGTCCCTCCGGTAGTGCTCCATGGCCCCGAACACTCCGAGGGCGATGATGAGCAGGGTGAAGGGCAACCGGGTCCCCGGGAACAGCACCTGTTCGCCCGAGAGACTCCGGGCCCACTGCCAGTTGAAGTACTGGAAGTAGTTCAGGAACTGCGACGACAGGGGGGCCAGGCGAGGGTTGAGCGGCGGTTTGTCGTACTGGTCCCGCTGCAGCGCCGCGTCCAGGTTCTCGCAGCCCCCTCCCCGGCCCATTGTGGCCACCGACACCAGCGCCCCGGAGAGAGACTCGCAGGTGGGTTCGGCCTCGTTGATGGTGGGCGCCAGTTCGGCCCGCAGGGGCAGGAACAGGTGAATGGAGAGCCCCACCACCAGGGCCAGGACGGCCACCGGATAGAGCTTCCAGTTCCACAGGGTCCTGGGGTGAACCATCAGGATGTAGATCCCGATGGCCGGAGCCACCAGGAAGGCCATCAGGTGGTTCCCCACCGACAGGGCCAGGATCAGGACCATGAGGACGAGGAGGTTGTCGTCCTTCCCCTTCCCGAGGTTCTCCCGCCAGTGGATGGCCAGCCACGAGAGGAGCGCGATGGTGGCGAGCGAGACGGTGTAGACCTTCTCGTTGACGTTCGACTGGTTCCAGACCGTGAACGCCGTCGCGCTCAGAGTCACCGCCACGGCGGCTCCGATGAGCGGGAACCCACGCCGCTCTCCGAAGTGCGACAGGAATCGATAGACGACCAGGAACCAGAACCCGTGGGCGAGCGCGCCCATGAGGGCCGAGAACAGGTTGACCCGCACGGCCACGGAGAGGCCGAGGGGCGCCAGGAGCGCGCTCCAGGCCCTCGCAAGGACCACGAACAGGGGATTCCCGGGCGGGTGGGGGATCCCCAGCATGTGCGCCGTGGTGATGTACTCGCTGGTGTCCCAGAACGCGGTGGTCGGTCCCAGGGTGATGGCGTAGAGCACGAACACCAGCGTTCCGGCCACGAGGGCCCACAGATAGGGAGGGCGATCGGTTCCTGCTTGGGACATGGTGCCGAGACTGGTTTGGAGGTGGGCCCACCGGGGCCGGCGGCGCGAGCAGGGGACTGCGCCGCCCGATTCCATCGACGGGGAAGATACGCCGGACGGTCCCGGATGGAGACCCCTTCCGGGGTTCCTGCGTTCCGGTTCAGTCCATTACCTTCCCGGCGTCATGCGTCTTCAGCCTTCCTTCCAGGACTTCTGCGCCCTCTCCCGGCAGGGCAGGATCGTGCCCGTGTGGCAGGAGTTCCTGTTCGACACGGAGACGGCGGTCACGGCCTATCACAAGCTGGCCCGCCCCCCCTTCGGCTTCCTCCTGGAGTCGGTGCTGGGAGGCGAGCAGTGGGCCCGATACTCCTTCCTCGGGACTGCGCCGCGGTCGGCCTGGCGGCTCCAGGGGGGAGAGGCCGAGACGTGGAGTCCGGACACCGGTTGGGAATCCCTCCCCTCCGACGACCCCCTGGGCGACCTCGACCGTCGCCTCCAGGAGCTGACTCCGGCCGCCGCCGCCGGACTCCCCCGGTTCTGGGGTGGAGCCGTGGGGTACTTCGGCTACGACATCGTTCGGCACGTGGAGCACCTCCCGGACGCTCCGGCCGACGACCTCGGGATCCCCGAGGCCATGGTGATTTTCACCGACATCGTCCTGGCCATCGACAACCTGAAGGGCACCGCCCGGGCCATCTGCGCGGTGGAGATTCCGGACTCGTCCCCCGGCGCCGGAAGCGACTCCGGAAACGACGACGTCGACCGCTCCGACGAAGCCGCGCTCCGGGTCGTCTATGATCAGGCCCAGGCCCGGCTGACCGAGTTCATCGACCGGCTGGGGTCTCCGGAGTCCCTCCCCCCACTCCGGCTCACGGAAGAGCCCGACGAGGATCCGCCCTTCTCCTCCTCCATGACCCGGGAGGAGTTCGAGGCCGGGGTCCGGACGATCAAGGAGTACATCCTGGCCGGAGACGCCTTCCAGGTCGTGCTCAGCCAGCGCCTGTCCATGGACCTGGAGGGGTCCGCGTTCGACCTGTACCGGGCGATTCGCTCGGTGAACCCCTCCCCGTACCTCTACTTCCTCGAGCTGGACGGTGTGACGCTGGTGGGGAGCTCACCGGAGGTGCTCGTCCGGCTCGAGGACGACGTGGTCACCGTCCGTCCCATCGCCGGCACCCGCCCCAGGGGCCGAACCCCGGACGAGGATCGGGCCCTGGCGGAGGACCTCCTCGCCGACGAGAAGGAGCTGGCCGAGCACCGCATGCTGGTGGACCTCGGCCGCAATGATGTCGGACGGGTGGCCGAGTACGGATCCGTGGAGGTCCCCGACCTCATGATCGTGGAGCGCTATTCCCACGTCATGCACGTGGTCAGCCAGGTGGAGGGCCGGATCCGTCCGGGGCTGTCGGCCCTGGACGTCCTGCAGGCCTGCTTCCCCGCGGGCACCGTCTCTGGGGCGCCGAAGGTCCGCGCCATGGAGATCATCGACGAGCTGGAGCCGCTCCGCCGGCATTCCTATGGAGGAGCGGTGGGCCACGTCGCCTACGGCGGGCAGTCCATGGACACGGCCATCGCTATCCGTACGATGCTCCTCACCAACGGGCAGGCCTTCGTGCAGGCGGGCGCCGGGATCGTGGCGGATTCGGATCCGGCCACCGAGTACGAGGAGACACTGAACAAGGCGCGGGCGCTTCTTCGGACCTCGGCCCGCATCGGGCGGGCATCGGAATAGCGAAACGGGGCCGACCCGAAGGTCGACCCCGTCCGAGGTACCAGGGTAGCGTCGGGGCACCGTGGGAGCGATCCGGCCCCGCCCCGCTCCGGTGGCTCGGACCCCCTAGCCGGCCAGCTCCTCGTAGAGGTAGGCCAGGCACTTGATCCCCTCCTGGAAGTTCTCCACCGAGAGCCACTCGTTGGGGGCGTGCATGTTGCACCCCGGAAGGGAGAAGCCCACCAGAAGGGCCTGCGCCTCCAGCACCTCCTCGAAGTCCACCACGATGGGGATGGAACCGCCCTCACCGGTGAGGACCGGAGTCTTCCCGAATGCCCTCTCCAGGGCCCGGGAGGCGGCGTCGAACCCGGCTCCCCCCACCGACGCCTTCCAGGGGCGGCCGCCGTGGAGGGCGTCGACCCGCACGCGGGCCCCCTCCGGGGCCACCTTCTCCACGTGGGCACGGAAGAGCGTCTCCACCGTGTCCGGATCCTGATCGGGGACGAGACGGAAGCTCACCTTGGCCATCGCCTTCGAGGGCAGCACGGTCTTCGCTCCCTCGCCCGTGTAGCCGCTGAGAATCCCGTTCACGGTGCAGGATGGCCGGATCCAGAGCCGCTCCAGAGTGTGGTAGCCGGCCTCACCGCTCAGCCCGTCGGCACCCACCTCCGTCCGGAACTGGTCGGGGTCGAAGGGGAGTCCCCGGATTCCCTCCCGGGTCTCGGCGTCCCACTCCACCACCGCGTCGTAGAACCCGTCTACCGCGATGTGGCCGTCGTCATCGACGAGCGAGTCGAGGATCTGCCCCAGGGCCAGCCCCGGATCGGGGACCGCGCCGCCGTACGCGCCGGAGTGCAGGTCGGTGCTGGGGCCCTCCACGTGTACCTCGAAGTACGCCAGCCCCCGGAGCGAGAAGAGGAGGCTGGGGATGCCGGGAGCGAACATCCCGGAGTCGCTGATCACGACGTAGTCGCAGGCCAGCCGCTCCCGGTGCTCCTTCACGAAGGGCACCAGGTTCACCGACCCGACCTCCTCCTCGCCCTCGGCCAGGACCACGATGTTGATGGGGAGCCCACCCCCGGCCTTCAGACAGGCCTCCAGGGCCTTCACGTGCATGAAGAGCTGGCCCTTGTCGTCCGCCGAGCCCCGGGCCCAGATGTTCCCGTCGCGGACCTCGGGCTCGAAGGGCGGCGAGTCCCAGAGCTCCAGCGGCTCGGCCGGCTGGACGTCGTAGTGGCCGTAGATCATCACTGTGGGCGCGTCCTCCCCGGCGCCTCTCCATTCGGCCAGCACGATGGGATGCCCCGGAGTCTCATGGATCTCCGCGGAGAGACCGGCGTCCTCCAGGGAGCGGGCGATCCACTCGGCGGTGGCGCGGGTGTCGGCGTCGTGCTCGCTCTTGGCGCTCACCGAGGGGATGCGGAGGAGGTCGAAAAGCTCGTCCTGGAACCGCTGGAGGTTCGACTGGATGAAGTCGATGGTCTGGCTCATGGATCGCTCGGGTTGAGGCGGAATCGTTCGGTGCGGTCTGCGGCGGCACGGTGGGACGGGGAGGGGCAAAAAACGGACCGGGGGCGTCGGACCACTTCCTGGTCGACGCCCCCGGTCTTCACCTGCGTTGGGAAAGACGCCCGTCGGGGGCGTCCGTCGTCTCGGTCGATCAGGCCCAGCCCTTGATGCCCCAGCGGTACAGGAAGGCCATGAGGAAGGACAGCGCCACGGCCCCGCCCATCCCGCCCAGGGAGAGGGCGTTGGCGTCCCAGAAGGAGAAGATCCCCACGCCGAGCATGCCGCCGACCACGGCGCCGAGAGCGCCGAGGACCGCGAGCAGGGACGTGTGTCCGGGGGTGGTCTCCTGGGGGAGCTTCACGACCATCTTCATGGAGAGGCCGATCGCTGCGCCCAGTACGATCCAGATTGCCACGCCGATCCAGTTTTCCATTACCGTCGCCTTGGGGAGGCAGCCACCGCGGAGGGTGGTGTTTCGTGTTGACCAGAGCCGGAAATCTAGAGCCTCGATCGGGGCCGGTCTACACCCGGCCCCGGGGCCTCAGTCGTCCTCGCCCATCCGGCGCTTGAGGTCGGCGAGACGGTCATCGATGTCCCGGGCCGGCGGAACCCGAAAGTCGTCCGAGCCGCCCAGGTCGAACTCCCGGTCCATCTCCCGGGCGGCCTGGGCCTGGTGGTCCTGGTCCTCGATCTGCTCCTCGATCTGGTCCATCCGATCGAACAGGTCCCCGGCACCCTGGATGGAGTCCCGGGCCTGGGCCCGGCCGGCCTGGGCCGTGAGCGAGGCCCGGCTGGCCTCGGCCTTCTTGTACTGCTCCGTCATGGAGGCGTAGTCCGCCTCGGCCACGCCCAGCTCGTCTTCCAGCGCCTGGACCTTCTGCTCCAGGACCATCCTGCGGCGCTCGTGCTTCTCGGCATACTGGCGGGCCAGTTCCGCGGTTTCGGCGTCGCCGATCTCGAGGGCCATCTGCTCGCGCCGGAGGCAGGTCTTCACCTCGTGGGTCTCCTTCTCGAAGGAGGCGCGGGCGGCGGCCAGATCCGAGGTCAGCTTCTTGATGTGCGCCTTCGCGTCCACCAGCTCGGAACGCATTCCGACCAGGAGCTTGTCCACGTGCTCGGGCACGGCGTCCCGGTTGAGCTCGCGGTTGAAGTTGTCCACGGCCTCGGCAAAGGCCCGGCGGAGATTCTCGAACATGATCGCTGTCGTTGCGGTGGACTCGGAGCTGAAGCCCTCGGAGACCAAAGATACTACCCCGGGCCCGGGAAACGAGAACCCGCCCGCCACCGGGTGGTGACGGGCGGGGCAATCTCGGCCGGAGCGGGCAGCACCCCGGTTCCGACCGGCGTCCAGCGGGTGGACGCTCAGTTCACCAGGGGCTCGATCCTCTCGGCGAAGGAGTTCCGGGCCCGGTGCAGGCGGCTCTTGACCGTGCCGAGGTTCACACCGGTGATGTCGGAGATCTCTTCGTAGCTCTTCCCCTCCAGCTCCCGCAGCCGGAACACCAGCTGGTGATGCTCGGGGAGCTCGCTCACCGTCTCCTCCACCAGGTCGTGGAGCAGCCGCTTCCGGTACATCCGGTCGGGGGCCATGCTCGAGTCCTCGAACTGGAGGGGACGGTGATCCTCGCCCCAGGTCGACGTGAGCTTCTGGAACAGGACCAGGGGGCTGCGGGAGAAGTTCCGCAGCTCGTTCTTCGAGAGGTTTCCGGCGATGGTGTAGATCCAGGTCGAGAACTTCTTGGACGTATCGAACCGGTGGATGTGCCGGGTGACCCGGATGAACGCCTCCTGCACGAGGTCCTGGGCGCGGTCGGGGTCGCCGGTCTTCCGGGCGATGAAGCCGATGAGCCGGTCCCGATAGCGGTCGTACAGTTCGCGGAACGCCCCCGCGCTTCCTTTCAGGTGAGCCTCGACCAGTTGTTCGTCCGTGAGGGACTTGAGGTCGAGGGTTCCGGGGAAGGGGGTGGGAAAATCCGCGGCACTGGCAGACATCGGGGCCTCCTGTACTCGGTCGGTGCGGCCCCTCAGCTGGGGCCGCCGGCTAACGGAGAGAGAGTCAAAACGAGAATCATTCTCCAACGGGGGAATAAGATGAACGGTTTTCCCCCGGCGCGCAACCCCTATGTCGCCAACAAAACGACTATGGCCGGATCATGATCGTTTTTAGGCCCCAGGATTAACAGGTCTTGTTGAAAATCCGATCATCGTGTCGCCTTCGGTGAATCCGTCGTACGCCGCGGCTTCACCGTCGGGAAGGAGGTCGCGGCTTCCCAGGGCCTCCTCGGCCGCCGCGTCCACCTCGGCCAGGACCTGGGCCTCGATGTCCTCGAGGAGGTCGCGGCCGATTCCCCGGCTCTCGAGCCAGGCCTCGTAGAGCCCCACCGGGTCCCGCTTGCCCCACTGACGGAAGAGCTCGTCCGCGAAGGTGTCGCGGGCCTCCCGCTCGTCGTGGGTCGCGTGTCCCCCCATTCGGAAGGTCCGGGCTACGATCGCCCGGGGGCCCTCCCCGAGCCGGCACGCCCCGACGGCCTCCCGCATGGCCAGGTGCATCTCCACCAGGTTGTTCCCGTCCACCGTCCGGCTGGGGATGCCGTACATCGCCGGCCAGTCCTTCATGTCCCCCAGTCCGTGACTCTCCCTCGGGGTTCCCAGCGCGACCTGGTTGTCCTGGACGACGAACACCACCGGGGCGTTCCGGACGGCGGCCAGGTTCAGGCCCTCGTGCGCCTCACCGGTCCGCGACGCGCCATCCCCCAGGAACGTCACGGCCACCCGGTCCTCCCCCCGAATCCGGAAGGCCATGGCGATCCCGGTCATGACGGGAATGTTCGTCCCCATGTGACTGATGGGCTGGATGACACCCATCTCTGGAGCGCCCACGTGGAGATCGCGTCCGCCCCCCGGCGCGTCCGCCGTGGCCAGATAGCCGCGAAACAGGTCGGCCAGCGGCATTCCCATCATGAAGCACGCGGCGACGTTCCGGATCATCGGAGTGACCACGTCCCGGTCACGGTCCAGTGCCGACACGGCTCCCACCGTCACCGCCTCCTCCCCGGTGCCCAGCCATGCCTTGGAGATCACACCCTGCCGGACCCAGCGCTTCAGCCCCACGTCGAGCAGACGATTCCGCAGCAGGTCCCGGTACAGTTCCAGGAACCACTCGTCGGAGACAGAGGCCAGGTAGGCGTTCTCCTCCTCGTCCTCGGAGACGCGGGCCTGGTACTCGGCCAGGAGGTCGGGATCCAGCGTCCAGTCCTGGTACTCGGGGGGATCGAAGGCCTTGTATCGTTTCATGGAGCCGGGGGCAGGGCGGTTTGCGGACTCTGGAGGATGGGCTCGACGGGTACGAGCGCGGGAACGGTCGCGGGGAACCGAACCATAGACGGACCCGGAAGGCCCGGCAACGAATGGAGCGGCCGCCGGGGGGGGCTCGTGGAGTCGGGTACCGCATTGCTCCTTCGGGGCTGAAACTGCGAGATTATCCTCCCTTGATGAAGAGCCACCCTCCCGGGGTGGCCCCCCGGAATCCGGATTCCCCCCGTTCATGGTGGCCTTTCAAAAGCCCAGAAACGACGCTTCCATCGCCGTCGCCCTCCTGGAGGTCATCCGGGCGCAGGACCGCCCCACCGAGATCCTGGCAGACGAGGACCCCACTCAGACGCTCCCCCGGAAGCTCGGTCTCAGCGGCGTGGTGGAGACCCAGATCCGCCGATACCGGGAGGACGTGCGGAACCGGATCCGCCTGACCGATTCCGAGCTGAAGGACCTGTTCGGGCTGGTCATCCGACGTCCCGATTCGGAGGACGTCTTCGCCCTGGCCGGGTCGAGGCTCGGGGATCAGGACGGGCGCGTCCCGGCGGGAGGCGCGCTCCCCCGGGTGGTGGTGAACTTCCGGGCCCGGCGCGGATTCCGGAAGACGCTCAAGCGGCTCTTCGGCAGACGGATGGGCGGGTTCGCCCCCGGCGACTTCGTGTTCGAGGGCGCGGGCCTCTTCTTCGTGCAGGCGGATCCCGGTGGCGACGCGTGCCACATGGTCAGCGGATTGGCCGAGAGCATCCTGGTGCGGCACATGGGAGGGGGGGTGAGGGTAACCCACACGCTCTGCCAGGCCCGGGGAGATTCGACCTGCCGCTGGGTGGGCGAACCGTCGGGCATGGAGCCTCCTCCCCACCTCGACCACGACGCAGACGACCATGCTGACTGAAGGCCAGCCGGCTCCCGACTTCACCCTCCCCGCCGATGACGGATCGGAGGTGACCCTGTCCGCCCTTCGGGGCCGGAGGGTGATCCTCTATTTCTCCCCCAGGGACAACACGTCGGGGTGCACGGCTCAGGCCTGCGAATTTCGGGACGCCATGCCCCGGTTCGAGGGCGCCGACGCCGTGGTCCTGGGCGTCTCTCCGGACTCCATCGAGTCGCACGTGAAGTTCAAGCAGAAGTTCGATCTGAACTTCCTGCTCCTGGCCGACGAGGATCACGCGGTGGTCGACGCCTACGGGGTGTGGCAGGAGAAGTCCATGTACGGGAAGAAGTACATGGGGATCGTCCGCAGCACCTTCCTCATCGACGAGGAGGGGCGGATCGCCGACGCCGGCTACAAGGTGAAGGCCAGGGGCAACGCCGAGGCGGTAGCGACCACCCTCGGGATCTGACGGGTCGCTGACCCCGGTCCGCCGAGGCGGATCCAGGGCAATCCCGCGGCGAGGTTCGGCTCGACTCCGGCGTCGATCCGTACTCGCTCAGCCTGTCGGAGGCAGCGCCGAGTGGACCTTGTAGATGCAGAGGTCCTGTACCACGGTGAGCCCCTCCGCCCGGGCCTGAGCCGCCTCTTCCGGGGCCAGGATGCCTTCCTGGAGCCAGATCACCGGCTTCTCCACCCGCCGGGCCGCCTCCTCCAGCACCAGGGCCGCGTCCGCCGAGGGCCGGAACACCAGCACCAGGTCCACCGGCTCCGTGACCTCGGTGAGCGATCTCCGGGTGGGGATCCCGAGGATCTCGTCCGCGGTGGGGTTCACCGGGATGATCTCATACCCCTTGGACTTCAGGTATGCCGGGATCTTGCGGGCCGGTTTCTTCGGGTTGGTGGACATTCCGACCACCGCGATGGTCCCCACCCGGTCCAGCAGCTCGGCCAGTTCACTGGAGGAGGGGTTCTCACGGTCCTGGCTCGCGCTCAGGACGAGGTCGACGCCGGTCATGCCGGTCATGGTTCGGTGCTCCAGGATCTATGAGGTGCGTTCGGGCCCGAGCGACTCAGACCCAGCCGTAGACGTGGTAGAGCATGACGTATACCACCAGCCCGGTGACCGAGACGTAGAGCCACATGGGGTACGTCCAGCGGGCCAGCCGGCTGTGGGCGTGGAAGCGCCGCTTCCAGACCAGGTAGAGGAGCCTCAGGATCAGCGGCACGATCAGCGCGGCCAGGATCATGTGGCTGAAGAGGATGCTGAGGTAGAAGGTCCGGGCCAGTCCCTCGCCCGCGAACCGGTGGGTGCCGGTCAGATAGAACCGGGTGAGGTAGAAGACCAGGAAGAGGGCCGACGCCGAGACGGCGCCCACCATGGCGGCCCGGTGCCTCCGTGTGTCCCGCCTGCGGATGAAGTAGAGACCCGCCAGCAGGAAGCAGGTGGACGCGAGGTTCAGGGTGGCGTTCAGCGGGGCGAGCAGCGCCCCCAGCGACTCAGCCGACATGGGGTGCGGGCTCGGTCTCCACGGTGTCCCCGGCCGAAGCGCCCGCAACCGTTCCCGGACGGGCCACGGTCCAGATCAGGACCGAGGTGCACACCAGCAGGGCCGCGCCCAGCGTATGCAGGGACACGGGCGCCACCGCCAGGAACTGGAGCACGGAGAGGAACCCGAGCGTCACCTGCAGCACGATGAGCCCCATGGCCAGGTGCCCGAGCCTCCGGAGCGTGCGGTCCTGGACGTTCCGGAGAATCCAGATCCCGAGCCAGAGGGTCGCCGCAAGCAGCAGATACCCCGTCACGCGGTGGACGAAGTGGGTGAGGACGAACGCGTCGTCCAGGGGCGGGATCACGAACCCCCGGCAGAGCGGCACGTCGGGGCAGGCCATTCCCGCGTCGGAGTGACGGACGTAGGCCCCGATGATGGACTGGAGGAAGGTGAGCCCCACCACCCCGGCGGCCAGGGGACGCAGCCCGGCCCTCAGCTCCTCGGCCAGCCGGATCCGTCCGACGGAGCCCTCGGTGGTCCGGGCCCACATCGAAACGGCGAGGGCCAGGAAGACGAAGGCCATGGTGAGATGGCTGGTGGAGATGGCGTCGGGCAGCTGGTAGATGACGGTGATCCCGCCGAACACCGCCTGGATCAGGAGAAGCACCATCCCGAACCCGGCGGCGCCGCGCAGGCCATTCCCCTTTTCCGTCTCCCTGAGCGTGATCCAGGTGGCCAGGGCCCACATCATCAGGAGCCCGCCGGCCACGAGCCGGTGGAGGTGCTCCCAGAACACCCCCCCGGACATCTCCGGGACCATGGTGCCGAAGCAGGTGGGCCAGTCGGGGCAGGCCAGCGACGATTCCGTGGCGTGGACGACGCTGCCGAGGTAGAGGAGGACCAGAGTCCAGAGGGCCGAGACCCCGTAGGCTCTCGCCCGGAGTTGCCGAGTCATTTCGCTGCTCGCGTCGCTCTCATGCGTGGGCCTCCCGGAGGAGGCGGTGCGTCTGCAGGGAACCCCCGGGGCCCGGGGGCGTTCCGTCAGTCTCCAGCGGTTCCCGCAGGTTCCGCGCCGGCCCGCTCAGGGTCGGCCGCGGTGCCCGGGTCAGAGCCGGCGTCGGGCGCCTCCACCGGAACCGGCCGGCCGCTGCCGTCCGGCGCCAGTTGCCGCCGGACGGCCGGCGGCTGGATGCCCTCGTCGACGCCCACCACGAACCGGCCCTCGAGCCACTCGTAGGAGCCGTCCAGGGCCCTTCGGGCCGTGGTGTAGGTGGCCACGTCGTCGTTGCTGAACACGCTCCGGAAGGCGTCGTTGACCCGTCGCCGGGCGTGCTGGCAGAAGAGGTCCGCCAGCTCCTCGGGCGTGCGGTCCGACGGGCCCTCCTTCAGGAGGTGCTTCGCCCGGACCATGGTGGCGGTCATGATGAAGAGTTCGGAGCCCACGTCCACGAGCCGGCCCAGCACCGCCTGGCGCTTCTCCAGCCCGGGTCCGAACCGGACGATGCAGTAGAACAGGGTCCGGGCCAGCCGACGGGAGGCCCGGTCCACGAACCGCATGTGGCGGGCCAGCTTCCCGTAGCCCGAGTACGCGGGCCAGCGGCCCCAGCCCAGCCACCGGGTGGGATACCACCAGGCGTAGTGGAGCCCGGCCCGGATGGCGGCGATCAGCCGCTTCCCCATGGGAGCCCGCGGGTTCACGAGGTCGCCGGCGATCTGGAGGTGGTCGTCCACCGCCTCGCGGGCGATGAACAGCCGCATGATCTCGCTGGACCCCTCGAAGATGAGGTTGATGCGCAGATCGCGGAGCGAACGCTCCACCGGCCAGGGGTGCTCGCCCCGGGCCGCCAGCGAACGGGCCGTCTCGTAGCCGCGGCCCGCGCGGATCTGGACCACGTCGTTCATGGTCTCCCAGGCCACCTCGCTGTGCCACATCTTCTCGATGGCCGCCTCGAGGCGGATGTCGAACGTCTTGGCGTCGGCCATGAGGGCGGCCACTTCGCAGGACGCGTGCATGGCGAAGGCGTTGGCCGCCAGTCGGCCGATCTTCTGGGCGATCGCATCGTGCTTGCCCACGGGCTGGCCCCACTGGAACCGCTCGTTGCCCCACTTCCGGGCCACCTCGAGCCCCAGCTTGCCGCTCACGGAGCACATGGCGGGCAGCGAGAGCCGGCCCACGTTCAGGGTCACGAGGGCCAGCTTCAGCCCCCGACCCTCACCCCAGAGGATGTTTTCCTTCGGGACTCGGACGTTCCTGAAGCTCAACACGCCGTTGCTGATCCCACGGAGTCCCATGAAAGAGGATACGTGGTCGACGCTGATCCCCTCCCACTCCCGCTCCACGATGAACGCGGTCACGGGCCGCCTGCCCCTCACGCCCTCCCGGGCGGGGGTGCGGGCCATCACCACCATGAGCTCGGCGCGGGGCCCGTTGGTGCACCAGAGCTTCTCGCCGTTCAGGATGAAGGCCTCGCCGTCCTCGGTGGGGACCGCCTCCGTCTCCATGTTGGCCGGGTCGGAACCGGCGTCCATCTCGGTCAGCGCGAATGCCGAGAGCGCTCCCCTGGCCAGGCGCGGCAGGTACTTCTCCTTCTGTTCCTTCGTGCCGAACAGCACCAGTGGCGTGGGCACGCCGATGGACTGGTGGGCGGAGAGGAAGGCGCCGGTCGCTCCGCAGCGCGACGTGACGATCTGCAGCGCCCGCCCGTAGGACAGCTGGGACAGGCCCAGTCCACCGTACTCCCGGGGGATCTTGATCCCGAAGGCCCCCAGTTCCCGGAGCCCGTCCAGGACGTGCTCGGGCACGTAGCCCTGCGTGTCGTGGAGGTCTCCGTCCACGTGCTCGGCGGCGTACTTCTCCAGCCTGGCCAGGAACTCCGCCGCCCGGGCCTGCTCGTCGGGATCGGTGGCCGGCAGGGGGTCGATGAGGCCCAGGTCCAGCTTGCCGGCAAACAGCCCCTTGGCGAACGACCGGTGCTCCCAGGACTCCTCCCGGGAGGACTCGGCCAGCTCCCGTGCTTCCAGTTCGGTGGCGAGCTTCTTGTCGGCGGCGGAGGACATGACGTCTCCCGGATCAACTGAAGAGGTACGTTCGGCGGAGGAACGATCCGGGGGGCGGATCGTCCATATCTCTAATAATCACCGGAGCCGGCCGGAGGGTCCACCAGTCGGCCGATCCTTCACACCGCTTCCGCGTCCACCGCCAGGAACGCGGCCAGGTCCTCCCCCTGCGCCTCGGCGTCCTGCTCCCCCAGGTCCATGAGCGCCCGGACGTAGTCGGGCTGGAACATGATGAGGCTCAGCGCGTCCGAACTCCGGGTTTCGCGGGTCCCCAGGCCCCGGGTCAGGAAGCGGAGGCCCCGGGGCAGCTCGGCCTCGAACCGGTTTGCCATGCGGCCCAGGTCCTGGGACGGTCGGAGGACCTTCAGCTTCACGGAGCGGAGCCCGCGGCGGTCCTCCTCCGGAAGGGCCTCGAGCAGATCGTTCAGCCGCTCCAGCCTCAGGGCGTCGGTGTCCAGGAGGTCCAGGAAGACCGAGTTCATCAGGACCCCGAGAATCTGGGCGGGGGGCGGATACCCCTGGATCTGGGCCTCCTCCCCCTCGGGCATGGTCTTGGGGTAGCGGGTGCTGATGGCCAGGATGCGGTCGGCGCCCAGGTGCAGGGTGGGCGAGAGGGGCGCCACCAGCCTCACCCCGCCGTCCCCGTACCAGTGCTTCCCGATGCGGACCGCGGGGAAGAACAGGGGCAGGGCCGCCGACGCCATGACGTGATCCACCGTCATGGAGGTGTGGCGTGAGCGGCGCATGGGCCGCTCCCAGTGAGAGATGTCGGAGCCCTGGACCCAGGTGATGGACTGGCCGGTGGTATAGCTCACCGTGCTCAGGGCCAGGGCCCGCAGCCGTCCGGCCGAGAGGTTGTACTCGACCCCGGTGAGTTCGTCGCCGACGCAGTGGAGAGCCTCGGCCAGGTACTCGCGAAGCGGAGCCGTGTCCACGAGCCCCCGGATCTGGGGCGCCGCCCCGGCGCCGCCGGATCCCAGCCGCAGCAGCCACCGCACCACCGTCAGGAAGAGGGAACGCGCGTCGGTTCGGAACACGTTCTGAATTCTCAGATCGCCCCACAGGCCCTCCAGCTCCCGGGCGGCCTGCTCGAACGTGCCGTGGTGGGAGGCCAGGAGCGCCGCGTTGATCCCCCCGGCGCTGACCCCGGTGACGATGGGGATGTCCAGCTCCGGGAATCGACGGGCCAGGTGACGAAGCACGCCCACCTGGTAGGCGGCCCGGGCACCGCCGCCCCCCAGGGCCAGCCCCAGCGTCCCGGGTCCCGGCCGCGAGGGCGCGTCTCCCTCGGAGCCCGGGCCCCCATCGGCGGCCGGGGCCCCGTCAGGGTTGGAGGTGGCGTCGTTCATGGTCTTCCGCGGTTGATTCGGCCTGATCCGTGCACCCGGAACCCAGTATGGAGACGTCGCCCCCCATTCCGACACCCGGTGCGATGAACCAGGCCTCGCCGGACAGCGCCTTCCGGGACGCTGAGCAGGTTCTGGCCGGGCTGGGGTCCACTCCCGAGGGGCTGTCGGAGACGGAGGCCGGGCGCCGGCTGCGGGAGACGGGTCCGAACGAGCTTCCGGTTCGGCCACCCGAGCCGGCGTGGAGGATCCTGGCCCGACAGTTCAGGGGCGTGGTGGTCCTCCTGCTGGTGGCGGCGACGGGGGTGGCATTCCTCCTCGGGGATCGGATCGAGGCGCTCGCGATCCTGGTCGTGCTGGTGGTGAACGCGGGCCTGGGATTCGTGACGGAGCTGCGGGCGCACCGGGCCATGGAGGGCCTCCGCCGGCTGGGCGTGAAGGAGGCCCGGGTGCGCCGCGAGGGCCGAGTCCGGTCGATCGCAGCGACGCAGGTCGTTCCCGGAGACGTGCTGGTGCTGGAGGCGGGAGAGGCGATCCCCGCCGATGCCCGCCTGCTCCAGGCCCGGGAGCTGAGGCTGAACGAGGCCACCCTCACCGGCGAGTCGGTCCCGTGCCTCAAGGGATCCGCACCGCTCCAGCCGTCGGAGACCCCGCTGCCCCTCGCGGATCTCGCCAATTTCGTCTTCAAGGGCACCCTGGTGACCAGCGGGGGCGGCGAGGCCGTTGTGGTGGCGACCGGCCCGGGCACCCAGCTGGGGCGCATCGCTCGTCTGGTGGAGGACACGGAGGACGAGCCCAGCCCCCTGGAGCAGCAGCTCGACCGGCTGGGCCGGCGACTGGTCTGGCTGGTGCTGCTGGTGGCGGTGGTGGTGGCCGGCACGGGGCTGCTTCGCGGAGCCGATCCCGGGCTGATGCTCAAGACCGCGCTGGCACTGGCCATCGCCGCCGTTCCGGAGGGACTCCCCGCCGTCGCCACCATCACCCTGGCGCTCGGCATGCGGCGCATGGCCCGCCGAAACGCGCTGGTCCGCAACCTCCCGGCCGTGGAGACCCTGGGCAGCTGTACCGCCATCTGTACGGACAAGACGGGCACCCTCACCGCCGGGATCATGTCGGTGGCGCGCTACGTGACTCCGGGCAGGGAGTTCGAGGTCGAGGCCCACGGGTACGGTCCCACCGCGACCTTCGACCCGCCGGAGACCGGCGCGCTGGAGACCGCGCTCCTGTCCGGTCTCCTTCCCAACCGGGCCGGAATCCGGGAGGAGGACGACGGATGGGTCCTTGAGGGGGATCCCACCGAGGGAGCGCTGGTCGCCGCGGCGGCCTCGGCCGGTCTCCGCCGGGAGGAGGTCCTGGAGCGATGGCCCGAAGTGGCGGAGCTGCCCTTCTCCTCCGAGCGCGGGTTCATGGCCACCCTGCACCGGGGCGAGGACGGGTCCGTCACGTGGGCCAAGGGAGCTCCGGAGCATCTGCTGCCACGCTGCGACGCGGAGTGGGAAGGCGTCGAGCTCGCGGACGACGACCGCCGCCGGTGGCTCGACCGGGCCGAGGCCATGGGCTCGGAGGGGCTCAGGGTCCTGGCTCTGGCCCGGTCCGGGCCCGGTGCCGCGCAGGGGGACACCCTGGCGGAGGACGATGTGCGCGGGCTCCACCTGGCGGGTCTCGTGGGCCTCCGGGACCCGCCGGACGCGGGGGTGGCGAGCACGGTCCTGCTCCTGCGCCGGGCCGGAGTCCGGACGGTCATGATCACCGGGGACCAGGCCGCGACGGCCCGATCGGTGGCGGAGGAGCTGGGCGTCCTGGAGGCGTGGGAGACCACCCTGGGTGGCGCCGAGTTCCTGGCCCTCGACGACGACGGCCTCCGCCTGGCGGTCTCCGACGTGGGGGTGTTCAGCCGCATCGACCCGGAGGGGAAGCTCCGGATCGTGGACGCGCTCCAGGACCGGGGGGAGGTGGTGGGCATGCTCGGCGACGGGGTCAACGACGCCGCCGCGCTCCGGAGCGCCGACGTCGGCGTCGCCATGGGGATCCGGGGGACCGAGGTCGCCCGGGACACCTCGGACCTGGTCCTGCTCGACGACCGGTTTCAGACCGTGGCGGCGGCAGTGGAGGAGGGCCGGGTCATCTTCGACAACATCCGGGCCTTCATCTTCTACCTGTTCTCCTGCAACCTGTCCGAAGTCCTGGTCCTGCTCCTGGCCGGACTGGCCGGTCTGCCCCTGCCCCTCCTGCCGCTCCAGATCCTCTGGCTGAACCTGGTCACGGACGTCCTGCCCGCGCTCGCCCTGGCCGTGGAGCCGCCCCGGGCCGACGTGATGAGCCGGCCGCCCCGGGATCCCGGCAGGGCCATCCTGAGCGGGCGATTCCTCTCGAGCGTGGGCCTGCACGGCGGCCTGCTGACGGCCGCGACGCTGGGCGTGTACCTGTGGGCTCTGGGATCCCCGTCCACGACTCCGGTGCAGGCCACCACGGTCGCGTTCACCGCCCTGGCGTTCACCCAGCTCTTCCACGTCGTGAATGCCCGGGACGTCCGCCCGGTCCTCTGGACCCGGCGCATGCTCCGGAATCGGTGGCTGGGGCTGGGTGTGGGGGCGGCCGTGGCGCTGCAGGTCCTCGCGGTACAGTGGGGCCCGCTCCAGGCCGTGCTCCGGACGGAGTCCCTTCCCGGGTCCATCTGGGCTGTGGCCCTGGGGGTCGCGGTGCTGCCCGTGCTGGTCAGTCAGGTGGCCCGGGCACGGCGGAGCGCGTCCTCCGTGCCGGGCCCGCCTCCGGAGGCGCCGTCTGCCCCGGAGTCGTCCTCCCCGGCGGGACCGTAGGCTACATCCCCGATCCGAAGATGGGGCGCCCGATGGCCACGATGCCCCCGAGGACGAGCAGGAAGCTCACTCCCGAACCCACCAGGTAGGGCATCCAGGTGCGCTCCTCGTGCGGGCGTCGCCGGTTCACGGACGACACGATCTGCGCCACCGCGGCCGCAAACAGCATCATGAAGATGTGCCCGATCAGCGCCGGCGGGAAACGGGCCGAGAGCAGCAGCGCCAGACCGGAGAGGATCTGGATGTGGATCGAGGCGGCGTAGAGGCTCATGACCGTCTGCATGCGCGGAGAGAACTCCCGACGCGTCAGCACCCCGAACAGGGCGAACAGGATGGCCGCGATCCCGAACAGCAGGATGAGGTAGCGAATGCCGGAGTGGGCGTAGAAGAGCATGGAGGTTCCGTGTGTGGCGGTCGGTCCCGGGCGGCACTGGCGCCGCAAACCCACCAATTCTAATGCATCGGGGTGCGCGCGGGACCGCGGGGGGACCATCCATCGGCCCGGTTTGCCGCTGTCGCCCACCCTCTCGGCGCCCGCAAGGGGTCAATTTGCTTGCACCACTTGGCACAATCCCCCGATTGCTTGAAGGTTCCCTTGCTAAAGAATCCTTATCGTCACTGTTTCTTGACACTCCCTCCCGCGAATTCGTAATCTCCGCGGACATTTCTGCGAATGTGTCAGTACGAGGACTGTCGGCCGTGCGCACCGACCGGTGGTCTTCTCGTATCGACGCAGAGCGTGTCGAGGGACGCTCCCTCGACCTCGCTCGACATTCCTCATCACGGTGTAGGAGGATTACGTGTCCAACACCTCGTTCGACGCCTGGGCTGGGCGGACGCTGAAGCGCGTCTCGACCCTCGCCCTGGCCCTCGGGTTTGCCGTCATGGCACCGTGGGCCGCCGGACAGGCCTCAGCACAGGCCACCGGAACCGTCACCGGAACGGTGACGAACGCGACGACCGGCGCTTCTATCGCTGGCGCGCAGATCAGCATCGTGGGGACCCAGCTCGGGACCCTCACGAACAATGTCGGCCGCTTCATCGTTCTCAACGTGCCGGCCGGCACGCACACCGTCCGTGCCGAGTTCATCGGGTACGGTGCGGTGGAGCAGGAGGTCAACGTGACCGCGGGTGGTTCCATCGTGGTCGACTTCGGACTCCGCTCCGAGGCCATCTCCCTCGAGGGAGTGGTCGTTACCGGTACGGCCGGTGCGGCCCGCCGTCGTGAGATCGGTAACTCGATCTCGCAGGTGGACGCCGCGGCCATCGAGAACCAGCCGGTGACCAACGTGGGTGACATTCTCCAGGGCCGTGCCGCTGGTGTCACCATCATGGATAACGGTGGTTCGCCGGGTACCGGCCGGACCATTCGTCTCCGCGGAAACAACTCCGTGTCCCAGGGCAACCAGCCCCTGATCTACGTGGACGGTCTCCGCATCAACAACGACGCCTACCCCGGCGACCCGGAGAACAACCAGGCCGCCAACCCCCTCGACGACATCCGTCCCGAGGACATCGAGCGCGTCGAGGTCGTGAAGGGCGCCGCAGCCACCACCCTGTACGGGACGGAGGCCGCCGGCGGCGTGATCCAGATCTTCACCAAGCGGGGCGCCTCCGGTGCTCCCGCCTGGAACTTCTCCATGGATCTGGGCATGAACAACATGGGTCACGTCGGACCCGACGAGGACGTCAACCCGACCGGCCTGTGGCTGAACGACTGCACCTACTTCACCGATCCGAACGATCCGGACGACGTGCAGCCTGGCTGCCCCGAGAGCGGCTCCTGGCTGTCCAACGGGTTCATCCAGAACTACGCCCTGTCCGTCCGCGGTGGTAACGACCGGGTGAACTACTTCCTCTCCGGTACCTGGGGTGACGAAGAGGGCGTGCTGCCCAACCAGGGTCAGCGTCAGTACAGCGCCCGGGGTAACTTCGGTTTCTCCGTGTCCGAGAACCTGAACTTCCGGTTCAACACCGCCTACACGCACCGGCAGATCTCCTGGGTCCCCGACGGCAACAACGCCGAGGGCCTGCTGCTGAACGTGATGCGGGGCTGGCGGGACTACACTCCGGACCATGACGACAGCTTCGTGCTGGACATGGAGCTGGAGAACATCATCGACCACTTCACCACGGGTCTGAACATGGTGTGGACCACCGGTTCGCTGACCCACCGGGTGAACGCCGGTCTCGACTGGTCCACCGCGGACTACGCCGAGGAGCGCCCCTGGGAGTTCTTCTACGTGCCGCTCGGGAACCGTGAGACGGAGCAGTGGACGACCCGGAAGCTGACCTTCGACTACTCCGGCGCCTGGGATGCCGACTTCGGTTCGAGCTTCTCGAACCAGCTGTCGTTCGGTGCCCAGATCTTCGACGACTTCATCAACTCCACCAACGGATTCGGCTACGACTTCGCCGGTCCTGGTGACAAGGAGGTCGACTCGGGCGCCCGGACGGAGGCCTTCGAGACTCGCCGGTACAAGACCACGGGTGGGTTCTTCGTCCAGGACATGTTCGGAATCTCCGACCTGCTGTTCATCACCGCCGGTCTGCGCCTCGACGGGCACTCCGCGTTCGGTGAGGACTTCGGATGGGCTCCCTATCCGAAGATCTCCGCGGCCTGGGTAATCTCGGACCACCAGTGGTTCCCCGAGAGCCTCGGCTCGATGCGGATCCGTTCCGCCTACGGTGAGTCCGGAAAGGCCCCTGGCTTCTTTGACTCCGAGCGGACCTGGGACGCGGTCTCGGGTGACGACGCCCAGCCGGCCGTTACCCCGGCCAACGTGGGTAACCCCGAGCTCGGCCCCGAGCGGACCGCCGAGATCGAGGCGGGCTTCGAGGGTGCGCTCTGGGATGGTCGGTTCACCTACGAGTACACCTACTACACGCAGAACACCTCCGACGCGCTCATCCCGGTGACCCAGACGCCGTCCAACGGCTTCGTGGGGACCCAGCTCGAGAACGTCGGTGAGATCAACAACCAGGGCCACGAGCTGTTCCTGAACTTCAACCTCTGGCAGTCCGAGAACTGGACCTGGGACCTGGGCGGCCGCCTGGCGACCAACAAGTCCGAGGTGAAGGACCTGGGTGGTCTCGAGAGCATCAGCCTGGGCTGGCGGAACTACGTCCGGCCCGGCGAGCCCCTCCCCGTGTACTGCCACGACGTGGTCCAGAACGGTGATGAGGTCGGCGCGATTCCGGAGTTCGACGAAGAGTGCCTGGGCTCCAGCTACCCGACCCGGAACTTCGGGCTCAACACCTCCCTGACCTTCGCCCGTCGTCTGACGCTGGACGTCCTGGGTGAGGGCCAGTCGGGCCACGTGCTCAACTCGGGCACGGCCTACCAGAACGTCCGTCGTGGCGTCTGGCCTCCCTGCCTTGACATCAAGGCCAAGATCGATGCCGGTGACACTGCCAACCTGACCGCGTACGAGCGCGCCAAGTGCGACAGCAAGTACGTGACCTACGGCATGTGGACCGAGGCCGCGGACTTCTTCAAGCTCCGCTCGGTATCGCTGAGCTACCGGATTCCGGACAACCTGCTGCCCGGCTCCATCCGCGGCGCCACCCTGCGTCTGCAGGGCCGGAACCTGTGGGTGAGCACGGACTACCCTGGCCTGGATCCGGAGACCTTCGAGGACGGTTCGCGTGACGAGCTGTTCCGGCAGGAGTACTACAACATCCCGCCGTCTCGTCGGTTCCTGTTCAGCCTGAAGATCGACTTCTAATTCGGGAGGCTTTGAAAGCAATGAAGTATTCCAAAAAGCTCGCCCGGATCCGGAACACGATTGTCGCCGCGGTGGCGATCGTGACCATGACGGGCTGCAGTGATTTCTTCGACGTGACGAACCCGGGCGTGATCCTGGACGCAGACCTGAACTCGGTCCGTGGTGCCCTCGCCCTGGTAACGGGAATGTCGTCCGACTTCTCCGAGGGCTACGACGGCGCCGCATTCGCGGTGGCCCGTCTCTCCGACGAGATGGCGGGTTCCGGCTCCTACAACTCCACCGGTGACTTCCGGCGGGGGGATTTCCGCTCCGACGACGCCAACGGGTACTGGAACGACATCCAGCGCGCCCGGTGGGTGGCCGAGGATGGCCTGCGGCGGATGCGGGACGACATCGAAGGGTTCCCCTTCGACAACAACGAGCTGACGGCGCGGGCGTACCTGCTGGCCGGTATGGCCAACCGCTGGTTCGGTGAGACGTTCTGCCAGATCATCTACGAGGCCGGCGAGGCTCAGCCGAAGTCGGCCGCCTTCAACCGTGCTCTGCCTCAGTTCGACGAGGCGATCAAGCACGGTGGTGGCGCTGGCGCCTCGGACATCGTGACCGCCGCCCGCGGCGGAAAGATGCAGGCCTACGTCGGGCTCGGTGACTGGGGTAACGCGGTCACCATGGCCGCGCTCGTGCCGACCGACTTCGTGTACGAAGTGGTGTACTCGGACAACTCCGGGCGCGAGCAGAACGAGATCTTCAACGAGACCCACGGCCGGTACGAGATGTCCGCGTACGACACGTGGGCCGAGTTGAACGGCTCCGAGAGCAAGCGGACCCCCTTCACCGACTGCCGGGAGAGTCCGCTCTGCTCCAACGCCCAGGGCGCGGATGGTCAGACTCCGCACCTGCGGCAGGAGAAGTATGACAGCCGTGGCTCGAACATGGTCATGGTGTCGGGCGTCGAGGCCCGCCTCGTCGAGGCCGAGGCCGCGATTGCGAACAACGACCTCACCCTGTTCCACTCCAAGATCAACGAAGTCCGGGCGCACTACGGCCTGGGCCTCTACCCCAACGCGCCCACCGAAGCCGGTGACTTTACTGGTGATTGGGAGGGTGACAGCGCCAGGGAGATCCTGGACCGCGAGCGGTACCTGAGCCTCTGGCTCGACGGCCGCCGTCTGTGGGACATGCACCGTTGGGACCATCCGTTCCTGGATGGCGGCTCCATCGCCGGCTACACGCCGCGTGCGGAGAAGCGGACCTCCTGCTTCCCCATGGCCGACAGCGAGTGCCAGACCAACCCGAACGCCTCCGGCCTCTGCATCTGATGTAGACCGAGCGTTCTACTGAGTTGGGCGAAGTACGCCGCCCCCGTCGGGATTTCCCGGCGGGGGCGGTTTCGTTTGTGGTCGGGCTGTCGGGGCGCTGCTGCTCCAGTGGGCCGCCGTTGAGACGCAGGCCCTGGGGCTCGCGGGCGACGTGACCGGCGACGTAGATTCGGCGCCCCTGGACTCGGAGGATCGCTCTACCCGCGCTCTCGCCCGGAGTCCGGTCGGCCCTGTCCCGCTTTCTCCCGGAGGTTCCCATGCCCGAGCTCGGCGCCTTCTCCGTCAGTCTCTCCGTGAAGGACCTTCAGGCCTCGAAGGTGTTCTACGAGACCCTCGGGTTCACCGTCTTCGGCGGAGCCGAGGAACACAACTACCTGATCATGAAGAACGGGCAGGCTCTTGTGGGCCTGTTCCACGGCATGTTCGAGGGCAACGCCCTGACCTTCAACCCGGGGTGGGATCACAGCGCGCGGGACCTGGACGAGTTCGTGGACGTCCGGGAGCTGGCCGACCGATTCGAGAAGGCGGGGCTGGAGGTGACGAACCGGAACACGCCGGAGGGGGGCGGGCCGGGGAGCTTCACCCTCATGGATCCGGACGGGAATCCGATTTTCGTCGACCAGCACCGCTGAGGGGGGATCGCCCGCGGGGCCTACCGGCTCGCGGTGGCCGGGAGGGCGTGAGGGCCGGGGTGGCTGAGGCGGAGGCGAGCGCTCGGCCTTCCCATCGCAGGGCGACGCCACATGCGAGAGGCCCCGGACGCCATGGCGGCGCCCGGGGCCTCGGTCATGTTGTTGGGTGGGGGCCCGGCCCCGCCGGGACCGGACTCCCTCCCGGCTGACCGCCCGTCAGTTCATCCCCAGCGCGGCCTTCACCGCGTCCACCTGGGCACGATGCGTATCCGTCGGCGGGTACAGCGACCCGGGCCGCACCCCGCCGCCGTTCAGGGCCTGGTAGGCGCCCCGGAGCGCTCCGGCCATCCGCCGCCACTCGGCGGCCTCGTCCCCACTGGCCCCCTGCATCCGGGCGTCCACCTGCTGCCCCAGCGCGATCACCTCCAGGAGGAATGCCTCACGCTCCCGGTACTGGTCGATGGTGATGGGCATCTCGGGATCGCCGCGCACCTCGACCCGAGTCGACGACTCGGCGCCACCGGCCGACAGCGTCACCGTGTAGAGCCCCGGCGAGACGAACGGGCCCCGGTTCCCGGTCGGCCGCGGAAGCTCGGGGTGCTCCCAGCGCTCCCATTCCAGGTCCGCGTCCGGGAGGCCGTGGCGCATGTCCCAGTTCACGCGGTGCACACCTGCCGAACCCGGCACGATCATCTCCCGCACGACGTCGCCGTCGGCGTTGGTGATGGTCAAGCGGGCCTCGCCTGCGGATCTGCCGAGCCTGTAGGTGAGGTAGGTGCCGTCCGCCGGGTTCTCGCCATGGAACTCGGCCTGGCCCCGGTACGAGGTGTCCTTCCGGTAGTGGAACAGCGTGCCCCGGCGGGCCGGGAACAGGTGCACGTCCCCGGCACCGGCCAGGTGCGCGAACGGCCCCACGTCGTCCAGGACCCAGATGGACTGCCCGTGGGTCCCCAGGACCAGGTCCTTCTCCCGGGGGTGGATGAGGATGTCGTCGTAGTGGGTGGTGGGCAGATTCGCCATCTTCGCCCAGTTCGCGCCGGCATCACCCGTGACGTACATGTGGTGCTCGGTCCCGAGGAAGAGCACGTTCGGGTTGTCCGGGTGCTCCACCATGGCGTTCACGGACCCGCTGAGCGGTGCCTTGTGAAGCGCGGTCCACGAAGCCCCGAAGTTTTCGGTCCGGTAGACGTAGGGATCGAAGTCGCCGTCGCGATGGGCGTCGAAGCTGAGCCAGGCCACGCCCTCGCCGGCCGCCGAGGCGACGATGCGGCTGACGTAGGTGCCGTTCCGGACGCGGGTGAAGTTCCCGGACAGCTCCGTCCAGGTCCGCCCACCGTCGCGGGACAGCTGCACGTTCCCGTCGTCGGTCCCCACCCACAGGACATCCGGGTTGAGCGGGGACTCGGCGATGGCCACGATCTCGCCGTAGGTGCTGGTGCCGTCGTTCTTGGAGATGGTGATGTCCCGGCCGGGCACACCCATGATCTCCAGGTTCTCGCGGTCCTCGGCGCGGGTCAGATCCTCGGTCCGCTCCCAGCTGTTCCCCCGGTCCCGGGACGTGAAGAGCCGGTTTCCGCCCACGTACACGGTGGCCGGGTCATGCCGGCTGACCAGACTCGGCGACACCCAGTCCCAGCGATACCGCTCGTCGTCCATCCCCTCACGGGGCCGGACGTCCAGCATGTCACCGGTGAGCGCGTCGAAGCGGACGTAGTTCCCGTTCTGCGAGTTGCCGAAGGCATAGCGCGGGTTGGTGGGATCCACCTGCCAGTACATCCCGTCGCCGAACCCGATCTGCTCCCAGTCGTCGTTCAGGATGCCGATGTAGCGGCGGGTCTGGCTGGGCCCCATCCAGGAGTGGTTGTCCTGCATGCCGCCGTACACGTAGTACGGGTCGCGCATGTCCACGCCGATGCCGTAGAACTGCCCGATGGGGAAGTTGTTCAGCTTCCGGAAGTTCACACCCCGGTCGTAGGTCTCGTGGAGACCCGCGTCACCGGCCAGGAAGAAGTGGTCCGGGTTGGCGGGGTCGATCCAGAGCGCGTGGTGGTCCGCGTGTACGCCCACGTCGTACGTGGGCCGGACCGCGATCTCCTCGAAGGACTGCCCGCCGTCCTCGCTCTTGAAGGACGAGGTGGCCAGGGTGTAGACCCGGTCCTCGTCGCTGGGATCGATGAAGATGTGGGAGTAGTACATGGGCCGGATGTTCCGGTTGTTCACCTTCGTCCAGGACTCTCCGCCGTCCTCGGACCGGAAGATCCCGGCGTCGTCCGGGTGCTCAATCAGAGCCATGACCACGTCGGGGTTGCTGTACGCGATGGCCAGGCCGATCCGGCCCTTGTCGCCGGACGGAAGCCCGTTGGTCAGCTCCTCCCAGGAGTTGCCCCCGTCGGTGGTCCGGTAGATCCCGCTCCCCGGGCCGCCGCCGTTGAAACCCCAGGTCCGGCGCTGCCGCTGGTATGCCGCGGCGTACAGGACGTCGGGGTTGTCGGGGTTGATGACCAGGTCCACGGCACCGGTGTGCTCGTCGATGAAGAGGACCTTCTCCCAGGACTGCCCTCCGTTCGTGGTCCGGTACACGCCGCGGTCCTCGCTGGACGCCCACAGGTTCCCGAGGGCCGCGAAGTACGCCACGTCCGGGTTGGTGGGGTGGATGTGGACCTCGCCGATGTGGCGGGTCTCCTCCATTCCCTGATGGGTCCAGGTCTCACCGCCGTCGTCGGAGCGGTAGATGCCGTTCCCCCACGAGGTGCTCTGCCGGTTGTTCTGCTCTCCGGTCCCGGCGTACATGATCATGGGATTGGACCGGGAGATGGCCACGTCGCCGAAGGTGCTGACGTCCTTGTCGGCGAACACGTTCCGCCAGGTGTGGCCCCGGTTGGTGGTCTTCCACAGGCCTCCGGACGCCGTGGCCACGAACAGCGTGGACGGGTCGCCGGGCAGGGCCTCCAGGTCATGGACCCGGCCGCCGGTGACGGCGGGACCGATGAGGCGGGGGCGGAACGTCTCCAGGTCGGATTCGCTGATCTGCGTGGCGTGCTGAGCCAGCAGCGATCCGGCGGAGGCGAGGAGGAGGGCCGACGCAGCCAGGGCCGAGCCGGCGACGCGGACGAAACGGGCGAAACGGGTCATGATCCCGGGCCTTCCGTTCAGGGTTGTCGTACAGCGATGTACGGGGTGTTGGATCCGTCGGGTATTGTGCGAGCGGGGGTGGGGGCCAGCAACCCGAAAACCCCCGGATCAAGGGAGCTTGGGTTCGCCTTCCGGACGGAGGGTCGCCCGAACCGGGCTGGCGGCGACGGCGGATCCGGGGTGGCGGCGGCGGACCCGGTCCGAGGGTCGGGTCAGACGCCGCGCGCTGCTTCCAGGGCGGCCCGCACCACCTCCAGCACTTCGGCGCCCATGTCGTCGGCGCCCAGCATCCACTCCAGGTAGTCGGGAGTCTCCCTGGCCACCTGCGAGAGGAGCTGCCCCCGGTGCTTGCCGCGGCGGAAGAGGTACTCGCCGCCTCCGCGATCATCGAACCACTGCTGGATGGGCGAACGCTCCGGCCGGGCCTCCTCCATGTACCGGTTCAGGCCCTCCATGTCGCGGGGGAGGTGCTCGTAGCGTCGCAGCTGGGACCAGAGAACGTGAGCCGTGATGCGGATGTCGCCCAGGGCGGTGTGGGCCTCCCGGTGGTCGCGGTCCAGGTAGAACCGGGCCGCGGCGGTCAGGTCCCGGGGCTCCTCGGCGTGGAAGATGACCTGGGAGTCGACGATCCGGCGTCCCTCCAGCGAGAACGGCACGCCCACGCGCTCGAACTCGCGGACGAGCATGGGGATGTCGAAGCGCTTGATGTTGAACCCGCCCAGGTCGCACCCCTCCAGGAGCTTGGCCAGTGACCGCGCCCGGGCCGCGAAGGGCTCCTCGTCCGCCACGTCCGCGTCGGAGATCCCGTGGACCTCCATCGCCCCGGGGGTGATGGGGATGCCGGGGTTGAACCGGCGCACCCGCTCCACCACGTCGCCGTTGGGGCTGATGCGGAGCATGGCCAGCTCGATGATGCGGTCGTACTCGGGGGAGAGGCCGGTGGTCTCGAGATCGATGATCGCCAGGGGGCGGTCCAGCGTGATGGGCAGATCCATGGTCAGGCGGGCCCTCCTCCGCCGGCGGGGGTGGGACCCCCGTCCCCGGGTGTCGGGCCGGAGCCCCCAGTGGACCCGGACCGCCTGAGCAGGGGTGGGATGGCGACGACCGCCCACACCAACTCGAGGATGATGAAGCCCAGGCTGCGGTCGTCGATGGCGACCCACAGGAGCAGCGAAGCGCCCACCAGGTTCAGGAGGTTGTAGCGATCATCCGCCGGCGTGAGCCAGCGTTGCTGAACGGCCAGGTAGGCAGCGAGAATCATGAACGCTCCCGCGAGGGAGACGGTCTGCATCAGCATCGTGAGAGCTCCGTGCGGTTTGCGGCCCCGAACGGGAGGGACCCGCATCCCAGTCTAACGCCGGGTACCGACCGCACAATGCTCCAACCGGACCCATGAGCCCCGGTCCACCGGGACCGAAGCCCGCGGATCCACAGGACGAGCACTGCCATGAACGCCATCGTGATTCGCGAACCCGGAGGGCCCGAGGTCCTGGAACTGCAGGATCGACCCACGCCCGAGCCCGCGTCCGGCGAGGTCCGGGTCCGTGTCCTCCGCTCGGGCCTGAACCGGGCGGACCTGAGCCAGCGCCGCGGCCGATACCCGGCCCCGCCCGACTGGCCGCAGGACATCCCGGGCCTCGAATTCTCAGGCGTCATCAACGAACTGGGCGCCGGAGTGCATCACTGGCGCCCGGGGGATCGCGTCATGGGGATCGTGGGGGGAGGCGGGTACGCCGAGTTCCTGACCACCCATGCGTCGACCCTGGTCCCGGTGCCGGACGGCCTGGACGACGACGGTGCCGGCGCGGTGCCCGAGGTGTTCATGACCGCGTACGACGCCCTGTTCCGACAACTGGGCCTCTCGGCCGGCGAGACGGTCCTGATCCATGCGGTGGGCAGCGGGGTCGGCACCGCGGCGGTGCAGCTTGGTGCGCGTGCGGGCGCCCGAACCGTCGGGACCGCACGAACCCCCGGCAAGCTCGACCGTGCCCGGGAGCTGGGTCTGGAGGTCGCCATCCCCGGCGACGACCACTGGCCCGCCGCGGTGCGGGAGGCCACAGGTGGCCGGGGGGTGGACGTCATCCTGGACCTGGTGGGCGCGGCGTACCTGGCCGGGAACCTCGAGGCCATGGCCCCGGGGGCCCGTCAGGTAGTGGTGGGCGTACCGTCCGGGAGCCGTTCCGAGGTAGACCTGCGGGTGCTGATGGGGAAGAGGGCCAGCATCCGGGGGACCGTGCTCCGCGCCCGGCCCCTGGCCGAGAAGGCGCTGCTGGCCGACGAGTTCGCCCGCCGGGTCCTGCCCGGCTTCGAGGACGGGTCGCTGAAGCCCGTGGTGGATCGGGTCTTCCCGGCCGCCGAAGTTGCCGCCGCCCAGGCCTACATGGAGTCCAACGAAAACTTTGGGAAGATCCTGCTGGCCTGGGGGTAGGGGAGCGGATACCATGGCCCGAGCCATCACCGTCCACCCGAGCGGCTCGCGGCTCGACCGCGTCCCCATGCCGGAGAACCCCCTTTGCCGTCGTTCGTCGCCATCCGTACCCAGGCCCGCTCCCGTCTGACCCACCCGCTCGCAGCGATCGCCGCCGCCTTCATCCTGGCCCTGACGGCCTACCCGCCCCAGCGCGGCTACGCCCAGGACACCCCGCCCGCCACCGACCAGCGCATCTACGACATCGTGGATGCCTCGTCGGCGGAGCGGATCCAGGTCGACATCGAGAAGCTGGTGAGTTTCGGGACCCGCAACACCTTCTCCGACACGCTGAGTGATACCCGCGGGATCGGGGCGGCCCGTCGCTGGATCAAGGATGAGTTCGATCGCATCAGCGCCGACTGTGGGGGCTGCCTGGAGGTGACCTTCGAGGCGGGCCTGGTGGAGGGGAATCCCAACTCCCGGATCCGCGAGGACACGTGGGTGGTCAACGTCATGGCGATTCTTCGCGGCACCGAGCATCCGGATCGCTACGTCATCATGAGCGGCGACATCGACTCCCGGGCCTCCAACACCATGGACGGGGAGACCGACGCCCCCGGCGCCAACGACAACGCATCGGGTATGGCGGGCGTGATCGAGGCGGCCCGGCTGCTGAGCCAGTACCGCTTCCCGACCTCGGTCGTCTTCCTGGGACTGTCGGGTGAGGAGCAGGGCCTTCACGGCGGACGCCACATTGCCAACAAGGCCCTGGAGGAGGGCTGGGACATCGCCGCGGTCCTGAACAACGACATGATCGGCAACATCCGTGGCATCGACGGCGTGATCGACAACACCACGTTCCGGGTGTTCTCCGAGCCCGTGCCGGCGACGCTGGAGCTCCGCGCCCGACAGATGCACCGGGTCTACGGCGGCGAGGTGGACGGGGGGTCCCGGCAGGTGGCCCGCTACGTGGACCGGATCACCGACACCTACTTCACGAACCTGGACGCCATCATGATCTACCGCCTGGACCGGTTCGGGCGGGGAGGGCACCACCGGCCCTTCAATGATGTGGGCTTCCCGGGCGTGCGGATCATGGAGACGCACGAGAACTACGTCATGCAGCACCAGGACATCCGGGTGGAGGACGGGATCGCCTACGGGGACGTCATCGAGGGCGTCGACTTCGACTACGCCTCGAAGCTCACGGCGGTGAACGCCGCGGTCATGGCGGCCATGGCCTGGGCTCCCCCGTCGCCGACCAACGTTCTCATCGGGGGTGCGGTGCGGCCCTCGGCCCGACTCGTGTGGGATCCGGTGGAGAGCACGAATCTTGCCGGGTACAAGGTCTATTGGCGGGACACCACCGCTCCCCAGTGGCAGCATTCCCGGTTCGTCGGCGACGTGACCGAATTCACGTTCGAGAACATCGTCATCGACAACTTCCTGTTCGGCGTCGTTGCCGTCGGGACGGACGGGAACGAGAGCCCGGTGGCCTTCCCCGGCGGACTGATTCCGCGGGGACGGTAGGCCCGGTCGTCAGTCGCCTGCGGTCCGGAGAGACCGCGGCTTCCGGGCCCGGGCGCGATCGGGCACACGGGCCCACCGGGGGGTAGGCGGTCGTTCCCGCACGACCCGAAACCCTCATCCTGGAGTCTCAAATGAGCGCAGGAGTGGCAGGATCCCTGAACGGCCTGCTGGCCGACGGCACCGTCTTCTACCAGAAGCTCCGGCACTATCACTGGAACGTGACCGGTCCCGGCTTCTTCGAACTGCACGAGAAGTTCGAGGAGGTCTACAACCGCTGGAACGTCTTCATCGACGAGGTGGCGGAGCGGGTGATCGCCCTGGACGACATCCCCCTGCACACCCTGGCCCAGGTACTCGATCGCGCGTCGCTGGCCGAGGACGGCGAGCTCCCGTCCGGTCCCGAGATGGTGAAGCGTTCCATCGCGGACCTCGAGGCGCTCAGGGGCTCGGTGGACTCCATCATCGCCGAGGCCGAGGGGGCGGACGACCGGACCACGGCCAACATCCTGGACGACATCCGGGACGGCATCGAGGCCGACCGGTGGATGCTCCAGCAGTGGCTGAAGAAGGTGTGACGGCGGTGGGCTGCTCGGCCTGAAGCGAGTCGCCGGCGACGCCGGAAAGCCGCCGCCAACGAGCGCCCCGATCGGACTTCGATCGGGGCGCTCGACGTGTCACGGGGGTAAGCTCCGACCCCTGTTGGGCTTAGCCTCACTTGTCTGAGATCGCGCCGAATCCTCGATACAGATCTGTCCCAGAACCGGGCTTTGCGCGCCCATCCAGGGGGTGTAAGATGAACGCCCCTTGAACGCACAGAGGGGCAGACGAGACTCACTCGTCTGCACTTCGGAGCGGGGCCCCCCGCCTCCGAGATGTTGGGCAGGAAACCACCGGAGCCTCGATGTCTCAGCTACCCCTCACCCCGCCGCGGTACTATCGAATCCGCGTGCGTGGAGACTGGTCGCGGGCTTCGTTCACCCGGGCCCGGGGCCTTCGCCTCGAGTCGGTGGACAACGGTGGCTCTTCTCCGGTCACCGTGTTTTCCGGCGCGTTTCCCGACGAGGCGGACCTGCAGCGGACCCTGGACGCCCTGTTCGAACTGGCCGTCGAGGTGGTGGGCGTGCGGCCGGTTCAGGACGGCTCGGCCCTCGATCGGGACTGAGCGGCCGTTCCCGCTCCCCGGGGCTCCCAGACGGGTCCGCCGACCCTCCTGTGTTCCGCTCAACGGACCCATGCGTATGGGCCTTCCCTTCTCCGATCGGCTGAGTAGTTTTTTGGGCCAAATGAAGCCCGGCTAACGTACACGACCTGATGCGGAGACCCGCTGCATGAAGAGAATTCTGTTCGTCCTTGCCCTGGTGGCCCTTGGTGGACTGGCCCCGAAGCAGGCTGCTGCCCAGGAGATCAACGGCCTTGGGCTTGGGATCATCCTGGGTGAGCCCACCGGGCTCACGGCCCGATTCAAGTCCGGCGCCAACAACTTCCAGACCCACGTGGCCTGGTCGTTCTCGAACTACGCCGCCCTGCAGGTGAGTGGGGACTACCTCCGCGGGTTCACCACCGGTGGTGGGTTCCCCTTCTACGCCGGGCTCGGCGCCCGGGTGAAGCTCGCGGAAAGCGGGAACGATGAGGATACGGATCTGCGGCTGAGTGCCCGCGTCCCGGTCGGCATCAACCACTTCCTGGACTCTCAGCCCATCGAGTTCTTCGGTGAAGCCGTTCCCATGCTCAACATCATTCCGGACCTGGACTTCGCCTTCAACCTCGCCATCGGCGGTCGTTGGTACTTCGGGCGGTAGCGTGAGGTAGGACTCCCCGAGTGCCCCATTGAGGGCGACTCGTGGACTCGAGGCGGGGGCGAGACTCTACCGGGTCTCGCCCCCGCTCTCGTTTGGTGAGGTGGGGTCGTCCTCCGCGGGAGGAGGGGCGTCCATCTCTCCGTGCGTCGCTTCCGGCATCCCTTCATGGGAGCCCCCGTGCGCCATCGGCCCGCCGCCTGTGAGCCCGGTCCGCATCCCCACGGACCACAACCCGGCCAGCAGCACTCCGAGAGCCAGCGCCCGCCGGGCCCAGATGCTCCGGGTCGCGATCTTCCGGGCGCCCAGGGCCAGGGCGCTCAGGGCCGGTGTGGTCCCGAGGCCGAAGGCCACCATGGCCGCGGCGCCCCAGGCCGCGCTTCCCGACGCCACCGGAATGGCCAGCGCCGCGTAGACCAGCCCGCAGGGCAGGAGTCCGTTGGCGAGGCCGAACGTGAACCGGGCGGCTCGGCCGTCTCCCTGCGCCGCGCGGGTGGCCAGCTTCTGAATGCCGGGGATGTGGGCGGTGGGCTCGGGCGCCAGCCCGGCGAGGGCCAGGCTGAACCAGAGGATAAGGGCGAACGACACGGCGCCGGCCACCCAGGCGGGGCCCGGGATGATGCCGCCCAGGGCCCCCGCGAGTGCGCCGAGTACTGCATAGGTCGTGATCCGACCCGCGTTCCAGAGGAACGTCTCCCGGACGCTCCCTCCGCACGCGATGGCGAAGCCACCGCACATGCCCATGCAGTGCAGACTGCCCACCAGCCCGGCGGCCAGCGCGCTCAGTACGAGACCGGTCACGGTCCGCGCCCTCCAGCGACGATCGCCCTCGGCGACCGTTCAAAATTCAAGTTCCGCGCATCGGCGTGCCTGACGCGGAGGTCCGGCGTATGTTGGGCAAAGTCCGGGCCGGACGGAATGGCTCAGGTCGGCCGGACGGCGGATCTTGTGTCCGCGAACGGTAGGACAATCCGTCCTGCCGCGATGTGGGGATCGGGAAGCGAGGGGGACATTCAGGCCGGATCGAGCGGATTGTGACCCGAAATCCGGCCTGACGACTGGGAAAATCGGCTCCCGGTGTGGCACCGGGTTTGCTCATACATGCCGAAGTTTCAGCCCGGTCCCGCACCGGGGTCCTATTCGTACTCTCACAAGAGACGACCGTGAACCAACCCAGGTACGACGACGACGTCGTCAAATTGTTCCTCGGGGCAACCGTTCTCTGGGGTGTCGTGGGAATGCTGGTGGGTGTGATCATCGCCCTCCAGCTCGCCTACTGGCCCGCCAACCTCGGTCTCCCCTGGACCACGTTCGGACGACTCCGCCCCCTGCACACCAACGCGGTGATCTTCGCGTTCGGGGGCAACATCCTCTTTACCGGGATCTATTACTCCACCCAGCGCCTGCTGAAGGTGCGGATGTGGAACGACATGCTGTCGCGGCTCCATTTCTGGGGCTGGCAGCTGATCATCGTCCTGGCGGCGGTGACCCTGGTACTGGGGATGACCCAGTCCAAGGAGTACGCGGAGCTCATCTGGCCCATCGACCTGCTCATCACCGTGGTCTGGGTCATTTTTGCGGTCAACCTGTTCGGCACCATCGCGGTCCGGCAGGTGAAGCACATGTACGTGGCGATCTGGTTCTATATCTCGTTCGTCATCACCATCGCCGTGCTTCACATCGTGAACTCGCTGGCCATCCCGGCCACGCTGTTCCGGTCGTATCCGGTCTATTCCGGTCTCACGGATGCCCTGGTGCAGTGGTGGTACGGGCACAACGCGGTGGGCTTCTTCCTCACCACGCCGTTCCTGGGGCTGATGTACTACTTCCTGCCCAAGGCGGCGGAGCGCCCGGTGTACTCCTACCGGCTCTCCATCATCCACTTCTGGGCCCTGGTCTTCCTGTACATCTGGGCCGGCCCGCACCACCTCCTGCTCTCCGCCCTGCCGGACTGGGCGCAGACCCTGGGGATGGTGTTCTCGGTCATGCTCATCGCGCCGTCCTGGGGCGGAATGCTGAACGGACTCCTGACCCTGAAGGGCAGCTGGGAGCGGATGCGCACCGACGCGGTTCTGAAGTTCATGGTCGTGGCCGTGAGCTTCTACGGCATGAGCACCTTCGAGGGCCCGATGATGTCCATCCGGGCGGTGAACTCGCTGGCCCACTTCACCAACTGGGTGATCGGGCACGTTCACTCCGGGGCTCTGGGCTGGGTCGGGATGATCTCGTTCGGCGTGATGTACTGGCTCATTCCCAGGCTGTACAACCGGCCTCTGTGGAATGAGAAGTGGCCCACCTACCACTTCTGGCTCGCCACCATCGGCATCGTGCTGTACACGGTGACCATGTGGGTGGCCGGCCTCATGGAGGGTCTGCAGTGGAGGGCCATCGATCAGGAGACCGGCCTGCTGCAGTACCCGATCTTCATCGACATCGTCCGGCGTCTCATGCCGTACTACTGGCTCCGCGTGGTCGGAGGCGGGATGTACCTGGTCGGCATGATCATGCTGGCGATCAACTACTGGAACACCATCCGCAGTCCGGAACCGGTGGCGGCCGCAGAGCCCACGCCGGCCCCGGCCGACTGAGGAGGAGACCACCATGTCGCAGAATGGAATGGAAGGCCCCTCCCAGAAGGCCTACGAGCACTTCCACAGGAAGCTCGAGGGGAAGGCTGCGCTCTTCACGATCCTCACGACCGTGGCCATCCTCATCGGCGGTCTGGCGGAGATCATCCCCATGTTCACCGCCACCTACGGGCCCGAGGTGCACCCCGGGGTAACGCCGTACACGCCGCTCGAGGTCGCAGGTCGGGACATCTATCAGCGGGAGGGCTGCTACCTGTGCCACTCGCAGTGGGTGCGTCCCACCCGGGCCGAGGTCCTTCGCTACGGCGAGTGGACCCGGGCGTTCGAGTACACCTACGACCGTCCGTTCCTCATGGGATCGCGGCGCATGGGGCCCGATCTCCAGCGGGTCGGAGGCAAGTATCCGGATGGCTGGCACTACGAGCACATGCGGGATCCGCGCAGTACCTCGCCGGGGAGCGTCATGCCCCCCTACGCCTGGCTGTTGGAATGGCGGATCGATCCCGCTGACATCACCAAGTCCATCGTCGCTCTGACCAAGACCGGGGTGCCCTACGAGATCTCCGAGGAGGCGCAGGTTCGCGCCGCTCTGGAGAACCAGGGCAGCCAGATTGTGGCGAACCTGGCCACCCAGGGAATCCAGGCGGAGTGGGATCAGGAGATCATCGCAATGATCGCCTACCTGCAGCGGCTGGGGCGTGATGGAACCGCCGTGCTGTCCGGGGGCGGTCGATGAATCCCCTCATTCGGGAGGCGGCGAACTCGGTCCAGATGGGATGGCTTCTGGCCCTCCTGACGGTCCTGTTCTTCCTCTCGTTTGTGTACTGGATCTGGTGGGCGTACACGCCCTCGAACAGACAAGCTCACGAAGAGGCGGCGGAGCTGCCCTTCATGGACGGAGATAGCTAGTGGCCAAGGAAACCAACCGAGTCCTGGGACACGCGGACGAAGCCGACGGCATCGAGGAGTATGACAACCCGTTGCCGGACTGGTGGCTGGGCATGTTCTGGCTCTGCATCCTCTTCGCCATCGTCTATACCGCACACTACCACGGCTTCGGGAACCGGTCCCAGGCCGGTGAGTTCGAGGCCGAGATGGCGGCGGCGGATGCGCGCTGGCCGGCCGAAGCGGCGGGCTCCGTGGCGTTCGCCATGACCGACGCGGCCGTCGCGGCCGGCGAAGAGATCTACATGACCAACTGCATCGCCTGCCACGGCGCGAACCTGGAGGGCGGGATCGGCCAGTCCTTCCAGGACGACGAGTGGGTCCACGGGGGCACCGCCGAGGACGTGATCCGCATCATCACCGAGGGTGTGCCGGCCATGGGCATGGTCTCCTGGGGCAACATCCTCGGGGCCGAGCGGATCAACCAGGTGGCGGCCTACATCCTGGCGAGGAACGCCGAGTTCACCGGCAAGACGTGGGACGAGATCCCCATGAGCCCGGCGGACCTGGAGCCCGTGGGAGGCGAGGCTGAAGCAGGCGCCGATCCCGGCGCGGCGGAGGCCGGTGGGACGGGAACCACGGGTAGCGATTAACGCACTAAAAGGATGGGGGAGCGGGCCACCCAGGCTTGCTCCTCCGGTCCTCCGCTCACGGCGCCACGTTCCCGCTGGGCGCCCCGGTGAGCGCAGTCGAACCGATCCGGGATCGGGGTCCATGAGACCCCTGGACGAATAGATCATGCTGGGCTTCAACGACACCCGGGACTGGGTCTACCCTCAGTCCATCTCGGGGTACTTCACGACGCTCCGTCGTTGGACGTTCCTGGGGCTCCACGTCATCCTCTTCGTGGTCCCCTGGATCAACGTCAACGGGCACCCCCTCCTCCAGTTCGACCTCCCGGCCCGCCGTTTCTACGTCACCGGTCAGATCCTCACGGCGTCGGACAGCATCTTCCTCCTGATGCTGATGCTGTTCCTGACCTTCACGCTGTTCTTCGTGACGTCGCTGTGGGGGCGTCTCTGGTGCGGGTACGCGTGTCCCCAGACGGTCTTCCTGGAGACCTGGATCCGACCCATCGAGATCTGGATCGAGGGAGATCGGGTGACCCGCAAACGGCGGGACGCGGCGGGATTCAGCTTCGACAAGACATGGAGGAAGGTGGCGAAGTGGGTCCTCTTCCTGGCCGTGTCGCTGCTGCTCTCCATGGCCATGATCAGCTACTTCTCCGGGGCCCGGAACCTCTGGACGGGCAACGCCGGACCGGTGGCCTACACCATGGTGGGGGTGTTCACGTTCCTGTGGTTCTGGGATTTCACATGGTTCAGGGAGCAGTTCTGCAACTACCTCTGCCCCTACGCCCGCTTCCAGAGCGCGCTCACCGACGACGAGAGTCTCCTCATCCACTACGACGAGGTCCGCGGCGAGCCTCGGGAGAAGGGGAAGGTCGCGGCGCAGGACGGCCGGTGCATCGACTGCAACAAGTGCGTGGTCGTGTGCCCGCAGGGCATCGACATCCGGGACGGATTCCAGCTGGAGTGCATCCAGTGCGCCCGCTGCGTGGACGCCTGCACCACGGTCATGGAGCCGCTGGGCCACGAGACGCTCGTGCGCTACAGCACGCTGGCCGAGGAGGAGGGCCGGAAAGTGCGGACGATCCGGCCCCGGACGATCATCTACGGAGGGCTGCTCACCGGGATCGTCCTGTCCACCTTCGCGCTCATGATGGGCAGGGTCCCCTTCGAGGCCCAGGTGAACCGGGCGCCGGGGACCCTGTACACGGTGGACGCCGATGGCTTCGTCCGGAACACCTACCTGCTCCAGATCACCAACAAGAGCGCGGTGTCGGACTCGGTGACCTATCGGATCCACGTGGATCGACTGGATGTGGCGGAGGTGCTGACCCAGGAGGTTCGCATCGCGTCCACCGAGAGTGTTACCGTGCCGTTGATCGTTCGGGTGCCGGTGACGGCCGACGTTCCGCGGACGGCGCTCATGCACGTCAGAGTGACCTCGGATCTGGGCGAGCTGGTCCTGCACACCACCTTCAAGACGGGGGCCGATTTTGAGCTATCCGGAGAGCAGTGATTCCGGGTCCGGCCGGACCACCCCGGATGGTGCACGACCCGCCTCGGACGCCGGTCCTGCGTCGTCCGGCGACGGCGGTCCGGCGCCGGGAAGCCGGGTCTGGCCCACGATCATCATCGTGGGGCTCGTCATCGTGGTGCTGGTGAACATCGGCTTCATCTACGTGGCGGTGTCCGGCCAGGACGAGGTGGTTCCCTCCTACCTGACCGAACCGCGGTGACCCAGCCGGAGGTCCGCGAGGTGGAGACGGCCCGGGCAGGCGACCGGGCCGTTTCTCGTTGCCCCCACTGCGGGACCGCGGTGGAGGGGCCGGTGGATGTGTACTGCTGCGCCGGTTGCGAGATGGCGGCCGCCATCATCCGCGACGCGGGGCTGGACCGCTACTACGCGGAGCGGGAGGCCCTCCCACCCCGCCCGGAGCCTCTTGAACGCGGGTGGGAGGCGGTCCCGGTGGAAACGGACGCCGACGGCACCGCTCACGTCCGCCTCATGGTGGAGGGGCTGCGCTGCGCGTCCTGCGTCTGGGTCACGGAGAACGTTCTGGCCACCTCGCCCGGAGTGGAGGAGGCCACCGTCTCGTACGCCACCGGCCGCGCCACCCTCCGCTGGGATCCGTCCACCACCAGCCTGCCCGGATCCTCGGCGAGGAGGGCTCGCCGGATCGGTCCCTTCTGACCCGGCTGGGCGTGGCGGCCTTCGCGGCGGCCAACATCATGCTCATGTCCATTTCCCTGTACGCGGGATGGTTCTCGAGCATGGACCAGCGGTTCATCGCGCTGTTCCAGTGGGCCAGCCTGGTCCTCGCCACGCCCGTCGCCCTCTGGGCGGCGGAGCCGTTCTTCTCCGGGGCAATCTCGGGGCTGCGGCACCGGGTCCTCCACATGGATCTGCCCATCGCCATCGCCGTGGCGGTGCTCTATCTGCACGGACTGATCGTGACCGTGGCCGGATCGGGAGACACCTACCTGGACTCCCTCACCATGCTGGTGACACTCCTCCTGGCGGGGCGGGTCCTGGAATCCAACGGCCGCAGGAGGGCGGCCGAGGCCGCCGTGTCCCTGGCGGCGGCGGCGCCCGCGTCGGCCCGACGACACGCGCTGGACGAGTCGGGCGCGGAGACTCTGGAGACCGTCCGGTCGGAACTGCTCGAGTCCGGGGACCGCATCGACGTGGGCGCGGGCGAGGAGTTCGCCGCCGACGGGGTCGTGGAGTCCGGATCGGGCCGGGTGCGGATGTCGCTCGTGACCGGGGAGTCCGAACCGGTGCAGGTGGCGGCGCGGGACCGCGTCGTGGCCGGGACGGTCCTGGAGGAGGGGGCCGTCACAGTGGTGGTGGAGCAGGCGGGCAAGGACACCCTCCTGGCCCGCATGGCGGAGGATCTGCGAGCCGCGGCGGACCGCGGGATTCGGCCCGGCGCGACCGACCGCATCGCCCCCTGGTTTACCGGGATCACCCTGGTGGTGGCCGCCGGGACGTTCTCCGGATGGTACCTCGCGGAGGGCCTCGGGCCGGCCCTCACCACCATGGTGGCCGTGCTGGTGGTCGCCTGCCCGTGCGCCCTGGCCCTCTCCCGGCCGCTGGCCGCCGCCGCCGGCCTGGGGGCCACGGCCCGCCGGGGTCTCCTGTTCCGATCCGCCGACGCGTTGCTGGATCTCGGAAGGGCCGATCTGGCGGCCCTCGACAAGACCGGTACGGTCACCGGCGGACAGCCGGTGGTGGTGGAAGCCGAGGACTGGGCGCTGCGCGTGGCGGCCGGGCTGGAGCGGTTCAGCGGCCATCCCATCGCCCGGGCCCTGGTGAGCGAGGCGGTGGAGCGGGGCATCCCGCTGCCCCGCGGCGAGGACGTGTCGGAGCAGCCCGGCCGCGGGATCACGGGCGTGGTGGACGGCGTGCTCTGGAGCCTGAAAGGCGGAGAGGCCGGCCAGGTCCGCCTGGACGGCGAGGACGGCCGGTCTTCCGTCCTCCGACTGGGGGATCAGCCCCGGGAGGACTCCCGCCAGGCCATCGCGGCCCTGGGGAGCGAGGGGCTGGAGGTGGTGCTCCTCACCGGTGACCACCGGGCGGTGGGCGACGCCATCGGGCGCGCCACCGGAGTGGACGGCGTCATCAGCGAGGTGGACCCTCCGGCCAAGGCCGAGTGGGTCTCCGATCAGCGGGACCTGGGCAGAACCGTGCTGTTCGTGGGTGACGGCCTGAACGACGGTCCGGCCCTGGCCCGTGCCGACGTGGGAATTGCCATGGGGAGCGGCTCCGCGAGCTCGGTCCTGGTGGCGGACGGGGTGCTCGCCGCGCCGACGCTGGCGCCGGTCCTGGCGGGGGTGCGTGCGGCCCGGGCCTGTCGGCGGGCCATCCGGTGGAACCAGATTCGTTCTATCGCCTACAACGTCACCGCGGTCACGGCCGCGGCGGCGGGACTGATCAACCCTCTCATCGCGGCCATCCTCATGCCTCTCTCCAGCGCCATGGTCATCTGGGGCTCGGCCCGGGTGGAGAAGGCCGTGGAGAGGCACGATCCGGCCCCCCGTGGGAAGGCCTCCGACGCATGAACATCCTGGGGATCCTGCTCCCGGTGGCCATCATCCTCGGCGCGGTGTTCGCCGTCCTCTTCGTGGTGGCGGTCCGGCACGGTCAGTTCGACGACCTGGACGATCCGCCCCGGCGCATGCTGAAGGACGACTGACCCGCTCGAAGTGAACGGGCCCGCCCCCTGTCGGGAAGCGGGCCCGTCGGCCAGCGCAGCGGATGGGCGCCGGATCTACTCGCCCAGTCCCAGGGCCTCTCGAACCAGCCGCTCCTGCTCCATCGCGTGATCCCTGGCCGATCCCTCGGCGGGGCTGGCCCGCTCGGGGCGGGAGGTGTGGCGCAGGTGGATCTCCCGCGGGATCGCTGAGCGCAGGCGAGGCCCGACGAACGTCAGTGCACCCATGTTCCGGGGCTCCTCCTGGGCCCAGACCACGTCCTCCACGTTCGCGAACTCTCCGACGGCCCGGGCGATCTCCGCGGCGGGGAACGGGTAGAGCGACTCCACTCTCAGCAGGGCCACGTTCCCGACTTCCTGCTTCTGTCTCATGGCGAAGAGGTCGTAGTAGACCTTCCCGGTGCAGAGCACGGCGCGGTTGATCTCGCCGGCCCGCTCCAGTGCCTCCCCGTCCTGGAGCACCGGCTCGAACCGGCCCTCGGCCAGCTCCGTCGGTGACGACGAGGCCAGGGGGTGCCGGAGGAGGCTCTTGGGGCTCATGACCACCAGGGGCCGAAGCGGCCGCGACAGGGCCTGCTTCCGGAGGAGGTGGAAGTACTGCGCCGGTGTAGTGGGGTAGGCGACCCGGAGGTTGTCCTCCGCGCAGAGCTGCAGGAACCGCTCGAGGCGTGCGCTGGAGTGCTCCGGACCCTGCCCCTCGTACCCGTGCGGCAGCAGCATGGTGAGCCCGGCCAGCTGGCCCCACTTGGCCCGGCCCGACGAGATGAACTGGTCGATGACCGGCTGGGCGACGTTCACGAAGTCGCCGAACTGAGCCTCCCAGAGGACCAGGTCCCGATCCGCGCCGACGCTGTAGCCGTACTCGAACCCCAGCACAGCCATCTCCGTGAGGGGCGAGTTGTGGATCTCGAGCCGCGCCGCCCCGTCCATGACGCCCAGGGGTGTGACCGTGGCACCGGTCTCGTGGTCATGCAGGACGAGGTGCCGGTGACTGAACGTTCCCCGCTCCACGTCCTGTCCACTCATGCGGATGGGCACGCCCTCCCGCAGCAGCGATCCGAAGGCCAGCGTCTCGCCGTGGGCCCAGTCCAGGCGGGTCTCGGGACCGAAGCCCTGAATCCTCCGGTCCAGCTGCCGTTTGAGCTTCGGGTGGATCTGGAAGCCGTCGGGCACCGCCAGCGACGCCTCGTTGATCCGGGAGAGCTCGTCCATGGAGACGGCTGTCTCGGCGGCCACCACCACGTCCTCCTCCGACTCCGCGGTGGCGTGGACGGGATCGTTGTCCTCGGCCTTCACCTCGTCCTGGGCGGAGCGCATCAGGTCCTGGAACGAGTCGAAGATCTCCTGAGCGGACTCGGCCGTCAGGAGGCCCTCGGAGACCAGTCTCTCCGCCCAGATGGCCCGGACGGTGGGGTGGTCGTTGATCTTGTGGTAGAGTTCGGGCTGCGTGTACCCGGGCTCGTCTCCCTCGTTGTGGCCGTGACGTCGATACCCGACCAGGTCGAGGACCACGTCGTCCTGGAACTCGGCCCGATAGGCCATCGCCAGCCGCACCGCGGCCAGGCAGGCGTCCGGGTCATCGGCGTTCACGTGCAGGATCGGCACGTCGAAGCCCTTGGCCATGTCCGACGCGTAGCGGGTCGACCGGGCATCGTGCGGATCGGTGGTGAAGCCGATCTGGTTGTTGGCGATGATGTGGATGGTGCCACCGACGCGGTAGCCGACGAGCCGGGACATGTTCAGCGTCTCGGCGACCACGCCCTCACCGGCGAACGCCGCGTCCCCGTGGATCACGACCGGGACCGCCCAGTCGAAGTCCTGGCTGACGTCGTCCGGACCGCTCTCGTACTGCCGCACGCGGGCGTAGCCCCCCACCACCGGGTTCACGAACTCCAGGTGGGACGGGTTCGGCACCAGCGAGACCTTGATGGCGCCGCCCTCGGGGAGCTGATAGTCCCCCTCGGCGCCGTGGTGGTACTTCACGTCTCCCGTGCCCGCGTCCGGGATGGTGAGGTTGGACTCCCTGTGGGGTTTGTTCTCGAAGCTCCGAAGGAACTCCTTGTAGTCGGCACCGAGAATGTGGGCCAGGACGTTCAGTCGGCCCCGATGGGCCATCCCGATGATCACCTGGTCTCCGCCCCGCTTCCCGGCCTCTTCGATGGCCGTGTCCAGCATGGGTACCAGGGCGTCGTTCCCTTCGATGGAGAACCGCTTCTGCCCCAGGTAGGCCCGGTGCAGGAACCGCTCGAAGCCCTCGACGTGGGTGAGGCGCTCGAGGAGGGCCACCTTCCGCGCGTCGGAGAGCGGCTGCGTGTAGCGCCCCGACTCTACCGCGTCCCAGAGCCACTGGACCCGGTCCGGGTCCTCCATGTGCTCGAATTCGTACCCGATGGGGCCGCAGTAGACGAGCATGAGCCGGCGAAGGGTGTCGGCAATGCTCTCCTCGGGCGCGCCGTCCAGGATGACGGACGCCGGAATCCGTCCCAGGTCCTCCAGGGAGATCCCGAAGAACTCGGGATCCAGCTGGGGGTGGCCGGGAGGCTCGGATCCCAGGGGGTCGATCTCCGACAGCTGGTGCCCGTGGTCACGGAGCGCCTGAACGAGCCCCGTGGCCCGGGCCACCTTCGACAGGAGGCTCCGCAGCTCGGGGCTCCCCAGGTCGATCCCACCCGCGTCGGCGGCCGTGGGCGCGGGAGCCGAGACCGGCGGCTGCGACGGGGCCGGAGGTGCGGGGGTGGACTGGGGTGCCTGGGGCGGCGCCGCAGCCACCATGGCGCCGTTCCCGGGAAGCCCTTCCGGTGGGATCAGCCCGTGGGCCACAGGGGTCTGAGGCCCCTGCTCGAAGAAGTCCCGCCACTCGGAGGGGAGGGCCTCCGGATTCTTGCTGAACTCCTCCCAGAGGGCCTGCACGTAGCCCGCGTTGGAAGGATCGAAATTCGTCGGATCCGACATCGTTCCGGGTTGTATATGTTGGCCGTTCGCTGTCGAACGACGCATAACCCCTAAACTAGGCGTTTCGCCCCCCCAGTAGAAGCATCCTGTGTGCACCTTCCGCGGTGCGGTGCGGGGGACCCGGGGGAGTGAAACCTCTGAAGGCCCCCGGGGTTCCGCACCGGTCCCGGACCCCCTCAATTGGCACCATGACTTCGTCCATCGCCTCCCTCTCCCCCCAGGCCTCCGAAAGGCTGCATCCGGAGCTCTCCGGGGTGGTCACGCTGCGGGACTGGACCGACCGCTGGCCCTGGCTGGTGGTGGGGACCACGCTGCGGGCCGACGAGCGTGGGGACTACCGCCTGTTCGGGGACGCTCCGGTGGGCGAATGCATGGCGCGATGGGCCCGACTCATCGAAGACAGCGGATTGGCGGGTGCGGCCCACGCCCGGCAGGTCCATGGCCGGCGGGTGATCCACCACGCTTCGGCGCAACCCGGTCTGTACGTGGCCTGGGAGGCGGACGGCCACATGACCGGTGCTGCGGGCCTGCTCCTCACGGTGTCGCTGGCCGACTGCACCCCGGTCTTCCTGGTGGATCCGGCCAACCGTGCGGTGGCCCTGCTCCACGCCGGATGGCGCGGGACCGCGTCGGGGATCCTGGGGCGGGCGGTCGGGGAGTTGAGGCGGCGCTATGGCTCCCGCCCCGACGGGCTACACCTCTACCTGGGACCCGCCATCTGCGGGAGCTGCTACGAGGTTGGGCCGGAGGTGCACGAGGAGCTGGGACTGGCTATCCCGGACGGGAACACTCCGGTCGACGTTCGGGCCGTACTGCTCAAACAGGCCGCGGCCATCGGGATCCCGGCCCACGCCACCCGGGTCTCCGAGCTGTGCTCGCTGTGTCACCAGGACGCCTTCTTCAGTCACCGCGGCGGAGACACCGGTCGTCACCTGGGAATCCTCGGTATCCGACCGGAGGTCTCGTGAGCTCGCCCTTCCCCGCCCCCGATCCGGGTCTCTGCGGTCGGTGCGCCCACGTCCGCGTCATCCACAACCGGAAGGGCTCCACCTTCTATCTCTGCGAGCGGGCCCTGACGGATTCGACCTTCCGGCGCTATCCTCCCCTGCCCGTGGCCCGGTGCAGGGGGTTCGAACCGGCGCCCCACCCACCTCGAACGAGTGAGAGCCATGAGTGAGACCAGCGAAGGCCCCCTGTACGTGACCCGGAGCCGGGCCCGGAAGGTCCGGGGCGTGGAGCGCGTGGCGACCCTGGAGGACGGCACCGAGATGCGATGCGGCGTGCACGGTCCCATCAAGGCGCTCTATCGCCTGGACCAGGAGCCCAACCTCCCCCTCCCGGTGGACTACCTGGTGGCCGCCGCGGCCACCTGAATGCTGGGGACTCTCAATGGCGCACTGGAGGTGCGCGGGCTGAAGCTCCCCCCCGAGGCCATCGACGTGGAGGCCGAGGGAGTCAATGAAGTGGTGGACCGTATCGTGAAGCTCACGGGGATCCACCTCAGGTACCGGCTGGTCGTTCCGTCCGAGGCTCGGGACGTGGTGGATCGATCCCTGGCCGGCCACGGCGACAAATGTCCCACGGCGGTGAGCCTGAGGGGCTCGGTACCCATCACGTTCGAGGCCGACATCGACGAATCCGGCGACCCGGGCTGGTTCACGCCACGGGAGCGGTAGGCCTCAGGCGAGGTCGTCGAGAAACTCCATCACGACTTCCAGCGACTCCTCCGGGAGTTCGTCCTGGGGGATGTGACCACATCCGAACAGCACGGTGAGCGTGGCGTTCGGCAGCTCTTCAGCGAGACGCCGGCCCACCCACAGGGGCACGACCCGGTCGACTTCGCCCCAGAGCAGCTGCGTGGGGGTCTCCAGGGTGGGGTAGCGGCCGGTAAAGGCCTCCAGGTCCTCGGGAATGAGGTTCAGTGCGGTCTCCACGGTCGCGTAGCGGACCTCGGGCCGTCCGAAGGGCTCGGCGTATCCCGCGATCTGTTCGGGGGATCGCTGGGCTCCGGGTGCCTGGACCTCACGGAGGACCATGTTCACGAACTCCTTCCTTGGAAGGACGGACATGGCGGCTCGGGCCACGCCTCCGGTCCGGGCCATTCCGATGAACTTGGGGATCTTCTGGCGGTACGCCGCGCCCGACACCATCACCAGGCCCCGGGCGGGCTCGAGTTCGGGGTCCTCCTGCAGCCGGAGCGCGGTGAGGATGGCGATTCCGCCGCCCATGCTGTGCCCCATGAGGACCGGTCTGCGGATATTCAGTTCCCTCAGGAGGCCCACCACCTCCTCCACGTGGTCGTAGGGCCGGTACCGCCCGTCGCGGGGAGCGTGGCTCCGGCCGAAGCCCTTCAGGTCCACGTTGAGGACCCGGTGGTCCCGGTTCAGGGTCGGCAGCCAGTTCCGCCATGTGAAGCCGTTGGCACCGAAGCCGTGGAGCAGCACGAGGGTCGGATCACCGCCCGGGTGGTCCCGGACGAACAGGCTGCCGTGGAAGGCTTCTGAAGGGTGCGCTGTGGAGCCGGCTGGAGTCACGTTGGGGTCCTACCCTGGCCGCCATGAAATCGTTGCAGTACGGGGGAGTTGGCAGGTAAGTTTTTTGCCTTACTTTGCGGTGCCTGCAAGCAGCCGGCGGCCCTCGGTCCCGGGCCTTTCCGCACCTCCCGTTCTGCCCCCTGGTCCATCATGAGTGATACCACTCTCGCGGCCGTCGAGTCACTTCGCCAAGAGAAGCCCATCGTAGCGACCGTCTGTCGGAAGGTTCGCAAACTCGTGGGCGCAAAGCGAGGGGACGCGGCGGTCGCCATGACCGAGCTCCTCCTGAGCAAGGCCTCCGACGAGTTCCTCAACGAGCGGGATGCCGACTCCCTGGCCCGGCTGGCGGCCGGGGCTTTTTCGTTCCTGGACGATTGCAGGCCGGATCGGGTCGACGTTCAGGTGTTCAACCCGGACACGGAGAACGAGGGCTGGGAGGCTCCGGTCACCGTGATCCGGACCAACCTGGGTGAGCGCCCGTTCGTGGTGGATACCGTGCGGGAGTTCCTGCACTCCCAGGGGCTGTCCATCGAGCACTACGTCTACCCGGTGCTCATGGTGGAGCGCGCCGACGACGGGAGCGTTCTCGCGGTCGGACCGTCCGAGGAAGGGGGTGACCGGGAGTCCTTCGTCCACTGCGAGGTGACCCGTGTCGTGGACGGGGAGACCCTGCAGTTCCTGCGCGACGAGATCGCTCGCCGCCTCCAGGACGTGATCCGTTCGACCAATGACTTCGGTCCCATGGTGGATGCGCTGAACGACACCGTGGCCGAGCTTGCCGAGCGGACCCGGGACCTTCCGGAGCGCAGTGGAGAATTGACCGAGATCCAGGACTTCCTGCGCTGGCTGCGGGACGGGGGCTTCGTCTTCCTGGGGTATCGAGCCTACGACATGGTGGAGGAGTCGGGCGCCCGGGCCCGGTCCATCGTGGTCGAACCCGGGTCGGGACTGGGGATCCTTCGGAACGAAGCCGGCTCCACCTTCTCGCAGCCGGTGAAGCTCAGGGACCTCCCCGAAGGCTTCCGGTCGCTGGCCGAGGGTGGGCCGATCCTGATCATCTCCAAGACCAACGCCGAGTCCACCGTCCATCGCAGAGCTCGCATGGACTACATCGGCGTGAAGAAGCTGGGGCCGGACGGAGACATCATCGGCGAGCACCGGTTCCTGGGGCTCTTCACGTCCCGGGCCTACACGGAGGACGCCGAGTCCATTCCGATCCTCCGGCAGAAGCTGGCGGAGATTCTCGAGCGGTCCGGGGTCAAGGAGGGGTCGCACGACTACAAGGAGACCATCACCATCTTCAACTCCATGGCGAAGGAGGAACTGTTCCTCACGTCATCGGAGAAGATCGGGGAGGACGTCCGGACCGTCCTGCAGGCGTACCACTCCTCCAACGTCATCGTGACCCTCCGGGAGGATCCCATCTCGAGGGGCGCCTCGGTGATGGTCATCCTCCCGAGGGACCGGTTCAGCGGAGAGGTCCGGAAGGGCATCGAGGAGGTCCTGGTCCGGGAACTCGATGGCGAGGTCCTGAACTACCACCTGGCCATGGGGGAGGGGGATCAGGCCCGCCTTCACTTCCACATGGCCGCCGAGGCCGGGCACCTGGCGTCGGTGTCCATCGCCCAGCTGGAGGAGACGATCGTCTCCCTGACCCGCACCTGGATGGATCGGGTCCGGGAAGGGCTGGAGGCTGTGGGCTCGCCGCCCGACGAGGCCCGGCGCCTGGCGCAGCGCTACGGCACCGGGTTCAGCGCGGAATACCAGGCCGCCACCCAGCCCACCACCGCGGTGAACGACATCCTGGAACTGGAGGCCATGGCCCGGGATGGTCGGCAGGTGTCCATTACGCTGTCCGAGCCCGTCGCCGATCCGACGCTCGAGGAGTTCGGCGTGGTGACGGACCTGGTCCTCTTCCTGCGAGACGAGAGGATGGTGCTGTCGGACTTCATGCCCATCCTCGAGGATGCCGGGCTGCGGGTGCTGGCCATGACGCCGTACACCCTGGAAGGCCCGGACGTGCAGACCACCTCCGTCAACGTGTTCCTCGTGCAGGATCCCTCGGGCGCGCCCTTCGACACGGGGGAGGCCGGGGACCGGCTGAGCGAGGCGATCCTGGCCGTGCGGTGCGGCGACGCGTCGTCGGACTCGCTGAACTCGCTCGTGGTGATGGCGGGTCTGCGGTGGCGTCAGGTCGAGGTGCTCCGGGCCTACGCCAACTACGGTTTCCAGGTCGGCGCCGTACCGAGCCGGTTCAGCTTCTACAACGCGCTCAAGAAGTACCCGGACGTGGCCCGCGTCCTCCTGCGGTATTTCGAGGCCCGCTTCGATCCGGGGCTCAAGGGAGGCGCCGAGGCCCGGGCGGCGGAGATGAAGGCGGCGGACACCTCGTTCAAGCGCTACATGCGGCAGGTGTCGCTGCTGGCCGACGACCGGGCGCTCCGCCGGCTGTGGGCCCTGATCTCCGCGACCATGCGCACCAACTACTTCAAGCACGGGGGGGCGGATCCGACGGTCCGGTCGGGAGGGGTCCCGTTCATTTCGTTCAAGATCCACGCGCCCGACATCCAGGAGATCTCGGCGGTACGCACCCGGCTCCTCTACGAGGTCTGGGTCCGCTCCTCCCGGATGGAGGGCATCCACCTCCGGGGGGCCAGGGTGGCCCGGGGCGGAATCCGCTGGAGTGACCGTCCGGACGACTTCCGGACCGAGGTCCTGGGGCTGGTGAACACCCAGATGGTGAAGAACGCGGTCATCGTGCCGGGCGGTTCCAAGGGCGGCTTCGTGCCGCTGCGCCGCATCGAGGACCGGGCCGAGTGGGCGGAGGACGGGAGGGAGCAGTACAAGACCCTGATCCGCGGCCTGCTCGACGTCACCGACAACCTGGTGAAGGGCCGCTCCGTGCGCCCGAAACGGGTGGTCTGCCACGACGAGCCGGATCCGTACCTGGTGGTGGCGGCCGACAAGGGCACGGCCAAGTTCTCCGACGTGGCCAACGGGGTGTCGGAGGAGTACGGGTTCTGGCTGGACGACGCCTTCGCTTCCGGGGGGTCGTACGGCTACGACCACAAGGTGTGCGGCATCACCGCCCGGGGCGGGTGGGAGAGCGTCAAACGCCACTTCCGGGAGAACGGGAAGGACATCCAGTCCGAGCCGTTCACCGTGGTGGGCATCGGCGACATGAGCGGGGACGTGTTCGGGAACGGCATGCTGCTTTCGAAGCAGATCCGCCTCCTGGCCGCCTTCGACCACCGCCACATCTTCGTGGATCCGGATCCCGATCCCGCCGCCTCGTGGCGCGAGCGGAACCGGATGTTCAAGCTCCAGGGCTCGTCGTGGGAGGACTACCGGAAGGATCTCATCTCGGACGGCGGGTTCGTCGTGCCGCGATCCAGCAAGTCGGTAAAGATCACGCCGCAGGCCCGGGAGGCGCTCGGGATCCCCGGGAACGTGAAGACGCTGGACGGGGAGAGCCTCATCCGGCACATCCTCATGTCCCCGGCCGAACTCCTGTGGAACGGTGGAATCGGCACCTATGTGAAGGCCTCCTTCGAGACCCACGCCGACGCCGGTGACACGGCCAACGACGCCGTACGCATCGACGCCACCGACCTCCGGGTGCAGGTGGTGGGTGAGGGAGGGAATCTGGGCCTGACCCAGTCGGCGCGGGTGGAGTACGCCATGGCCGGAGGTCGGATCAACACCGACGCCCTGGACAACTCCGGGGGCGTGGACATGTCGGACCACGAGGTGAACCTGAAGGTCCTCCTGGGCTCCGCCGTGGCCGCCGGCTCTCTCTCCATGGACGACCGGAACGCCCTCCTGGAGAAGCTCACCGACGAGGAGGTGGAGCTGGTCCTGGCCAACAATGACTCCCAGAGCCTGGCCGTGTCGCTGGACGAGATCCGTACCGTGGCCCGGGCCGACGACTTCATAGACCTGGTCGCGCTCCTGGAGCGCGAGGGCACCCTGGATCGACGGGCCGAGCGCCTGCCGACGTGGGAGGAGCTGGCGGAGCGGATCGAGGAGCACGAGAGGGGGCTCACCCGGCCCGAGCTCAGCGTGCTCCTGGCCTACGCCAAGCTCCAGGCGAAGGCCTCGATCCTGGGCAGCGATCTCACCTCGGATGAGGCCCTGGGCAGCTACCTCCTGGACTACTTCCCGGCCGAGGCGGTGGAGGCGGCAGGGGGCGAGGAGGCCCTCCAATCCCACCGGCTGAGGTCGGAGATCATCGCGACCCTCCTTACGAACGAGATGGTGGACATGATGGGCGCCACCTTCGTGCACCGCGTTTCGCGCGACACGGGGCGGGAGCCATGGGAGGTGGCCCGGGCCTGGCTCATCGCGTCCCGCCTGGCCGGCCACCGCGACATCATCCAGCAGCTGAAGGCGGTGCGTACCGAGCTGCCCTCGGAGGTGATCTACCGGTGGGTCCTCGGCCTGGCGCGGGTCCTGGAGCGGACCTCCCGGTGGGTGCTGGCCAACATCGGGCCGGACCTTCCAGTGGCGGCCTGCGTGGACCGCAACCTGGAGGGGCTGCGGGCCCTCCGCAGCGGATTCGCCAAGCTCGCGGCCGGCCTGGATCGGGCCCGCTTCAACATGCTGGTGGAGGAACTCACGGCGGCCGGTGCGAAGCCCCGCACGGCTCGCAGCCTGATCTCGCTCCGCTTCCTGGATCAGCTCCTGGAGATCCTCGAACTGTCTCACGGGATGAAGGGCTCCGCCGAGGACGCCGCGAGGGCCTACTACCGGGTGTCGGAGGCGTTCGGAGCGGGTTGGATCCGGAGGTCGCTGCAGGCCGCCGCGGGAGACGATCGCTGGGAGCAGCGGGAGGCCCACGGTCTGGTCGAGCAGGTGGCCCGATCCCACGCCGACCTGGCGGGCCAGATCCTCAGGCGGTCCGAGAAGGCCGGCGGGGTCGACAAGGCCGCCAAGGCCTTCCTCGACGGCATGGGGCAGGACCTGGTGCGGTACCAGCAGCTCCTGGAGGAGATTCAGCTGGACGAGGAGCCGAGCCTGTCCGCCCTCTGGGCCGCGACGAGAGAACTCCGGACGCTCGCCGGCCGCGCCTGACCTCCGGCTCGTCGGTACCGGGCCCGAGGCGGACCGGAAGCGGTCCGGGGTGCCGGCCCGGCGTCCCGGTCAGCTGATGGCCCGGACCTTCAGGCCGAAGGTGTCCTCGAAGAGGGAACTCTTCTTGGTGAGCGCCCACCGCTCCAGCAGGAGGTCTCCCTCGCCGGCGATCTTCAGCGTGAGCTCGAGCCCCTCCGGGCAGGCCACCACCGAGTGCACGTTCTGCAGGTGCTGGCGATCCAGCGCGTCGGCGAGACGCAGCAGCGAGGCGAGCTGCGTCACCTTCACCCGGTCGGACTCGCCCAGCTTGCGGAACTCGTGATGGTGCGTGGACGGCGCGCTGCGTCGGTGGTACCGGGCCACGTTGGCCACGACGAGCATCTCGGTGGCGGTGAATCCCGGCAGGTCCGACTTGGAGATGAGGTAGAGGGAGTGTTTGTGGTGCTTCTTGTGAGCCACGAACATCCCGATGTCGTGCAGCAGTGCCGCGGCCTGCAGATAGCGTCGATCCTGCGCGTCCATCCCGTGGAGTTCCTGCAGCGCGTCGAACATCTGCCCGGCCAGTCCCGCGGTGTGGAGAGCGTGGGCCTCGTCGAACATGTACCGACGACCCAGGGACACCGCGGCCTGGGTGAGCTGCGCGGTCTGGCGCTCGGAGTGGGTCCCGTGAGCGGTGAGTCCCTCCACCATGTCCAGCAGGATTCCCTCCTTCACGCCCACGTGCGGCACGAGGATGGTTTCGGCCTTGGCCAGTTCGGCCACCCGGAGGTAGACCATCGCCGCAGGGAGGATGACGTCGGCCCGGTCCTCCCGCAGACGCAGCTGCTCCATCCTCTCGCGATAGGACAGGTTGGCCAGGTGCCCGATGATCTTCCGCAGATCCTCGACGGGAAGGTGGCTCACTCCGTCGGCGTCCGGGCTGGCGGCGGCCAGGAGGGCCAGCTCCTCGATGTTCCCGCCGGTGGCGATGAACCCCGAGGGTTTCCAGTACTGGGACGGGGCGGGAATCCGGAGCACCGAGACGTATTCCGTCAGGAGCCGCTTGAAGCGTCCCGGGTCCTCGCTCGACGAGGCCAGCTCCTCCAGGAGTCGCACCGACCCCATGGTGTGGGACTGGCTCCATAGCATGCCGGCGTCGTCCGCCAGGCTCACCTCGACGCTGCCGCCGCCCAGGTCGACCAGGATCCACTGGCCGCCGGTGAGGTCCACGCGGCTGCTCACGGCCCGGTGGACCAGGCGCGCTTCCTCCGACCCCGTGATCAGCTCCAGGCGGATCCCGGTCTCACGGGCGATCCGCTCCACGAGCAGGCCGCCGTTGTCGGCTTCGCGGACCGCGCTGGTGGCGACGGCCCGGACGTCGGCGATCCCGAGGTGGTCGAAGGCATCGCGGAACCGTCCGAACGCCGTGGTGGCGGCGTCCATGGTGGCGTTGGCGAGTCTCCCGTTCAGGAAGACCTGGTGGCCCAGGCGCACCGGAACGCGCTCCGAACCGAGGACCTCGTACCGGGTGGCGGACCGGAATTCGGCGGCCATGAATCGGATCGCATTGGACCCGGTGTCGACGCAGCCCACGCGGAGGGGGAAGGATCGCGCCTCCGTTCCGGCGGCTGCGGCCGGAGCCGGGCCCGGTCCCGGTCCCGGATCTCGGGTCGGATCGGCGGAGGCGAGGTGGTCAGCGCCCAACGTGGAGCCCCACGGAGAAGGTCGCCGCCTCCAGGTCCCCATCCCCCACGCCGGGAAGGCTCACGCCCCATGCCAATCGATACCCCGCCGACGCCGTGGCACGGAGCCAGGGCAGGAGTCGGTACCGCAGGGTCACCTCCGGCTCCAGCACGAAGAAGTTGTCGGCCGTGATCAGGATCTGCTGAGCCGGCGCGGATACCTCTCCCACGGCCGCGCCCACCAGGCCACCCACGGTGAGGTCCAGGTCCTCGCCCCGCCGCAGCTGATACTCGGTCAGGAGCCCGCCATAGCCCAGGTCCAGCCGGAAGCTGGAGCCCGCGTCGGTTCCCCCCACGGCGACGCTCGAAGCGAGGGCGTAACCGGCAGCGCTCAGGGAGAGCCTGTCCTGGAACAGCAGTCCCACCTTCCCGCCGACCATCCAGCTCCCCTGATCGGCGAGCCAGGTGGCCTTGACCTCGCCCGCCGCCAGGGCCCTGACCGGGTCCAGTGGATAGTCCTGGGCCGCCAGGCGGCACGGCGTCAGGAGCGCCAGAGTCAGGAGGAGGGCGAAAGAACGCATGAGTAGGTTCGGAGTCGGACGAAGCGGGTCGTTTTCACAAAGTATGTGGACCCGCTGGGGTCCGCATGGGGGCGCCGGGTCCCCCTCGGAGTCGGTCGTGCAGCGGAGGGCCGCCGAGGGTTCGAAATCTATGTGGTGGTGAGCGGGCCAAGTCCGTTCCTATATTAGAGTGATGTCGTCCCGGCTGAAGACGAGGGCATCCCGCGCTTCCGCGGAGATGGGCGGATTCACGGTCACCGAACTCATGATCGTGATGCTGATCACTGCTGTTGTGACCAGCATCGCCTTCCAGAGTTACGATCGGTACCTTGACCGGACTTCTGCCCGGCGGAGTGCCGAGACCTTCGCCCGCGACCTGACCCTGGCTCGGAGCCAGGCCGTCCGATCACGCCAAGCGGTGACGTTGCTCTTCAACGAGTCTGCGTTCGTCTACTACATGCGGACGAGCGCCGGAGACACTCTGATTACCCGATTCTGGGATGGCCAGAACGAGTCTCTGCTCGAAACCATGGACCTGAGTCTGACGGGTGACTCTCTGCGGTTCAGTTCCCGGGGGATGGCTGACATCAGTTCGGCGGGAGCTTCCCTCGCCACGGCCACGTTTGCGGCGGGCAACTTTACGTATGACGTCTCGTTCAACAGCATGGGCACTTCCAGCCTCACTTCGCGATGACGAGCAGGTCGGTGACACCGTCGGCTCCTCGCGCCGGATTCACCCTCATCGAGGTGATCGCCGCGCTGGTGATCTTCGCGGGCGGGGTGCTGGCCGTGACGCGGATCAGCGTATCGCTCTCCGAGCGGCTCCGGTACGCCGGGCTCCGTTCCGAGGTGGCGTTCGAGACGCAGCAACTGCTCGATTCCCTGTCCGCGGTGGACTACGACTCGGTTTCGATCGGGAGCTGGGTGGACAGTCTCTCTATCCAGGGCCTCACGTACCTCAGCACGGTCACCGTTACGCAGACCGGTGTGCGGGTCCGCGGGATCCAGGTGACCACCAGCCCCGCCTCCGGCCGCGGCGTGACCTTCACGGGCACTACCTACGTGTTCAACGGGTTCTAGGCCCGGGTCCCGCGGGGGGCCGGCGCCGGCTCGGCGGAAGCATGGCCGGCTTCACGCTGATCGAGGCCCTGGTCGCCGTGACCCTCTCGGCCATCCTGGTCACCCTCGTCACCACCGTGTTCTTCGCTCAGAACCAGTTCTACAGCGAGGCGACCCTTCGCAGCCACGTGCAGGAGAACGCCCGGTCGGTGACCCAGTTCGTAACCTCGGAGTTGCAGTCGGCCGGGACGGAGGCGTTCCAGTTGGCCGAGAACCGGCAGCTCAGGGTGAGAAAGCCTCTGGCGCTTGGCATCGTCTGCGCGATCGCGGGAGATGATGTTCACGCCTACCTCCTCCAGGGCAGCGAGAATGTGGTCGGCAACGATGTGGCCGGTTGGGGCGTGAGGGACACCACCGGCGCCTGGGCGTACTACACGGACACCTGGAGCAACCTGAACGTGTCGTCGGGATCGAGTTCGGCCTTCAGGTGCGAGAATTCAGGGGCGGACACCGTCGGAGCCACGGCCGACTTCTTCCGACTTCGGAACGTGAAAAACTCTTCGGAGCCCAAGCCGGAAGTCGGGTGGGTAGTCATGGTGTACCAGGATCTCCACTACCAGTTTTCGGCGTCGGCGCTGGAGACGGGCACGATCGGTCTGTACCGGGGGAACTACGGCGACACCCTCGTGGAACTCTCGACCGGGATGACGGCCAACGCTGGATTCAGGTACAGGCTCGCAGGGGACACCACGTTCCTGGCCACCGTTACCGGGACGCAGCTGGACAGCATCGAGGCGGTAAGGCTCACCGCCACCGCCGAGTCCACGGGCCAGCTCGATCGCACCGGCGACAACACGTATTCGTATGGTTGGACCGCAGACATCCTGTTGAAGAATGTGCACTGACCGCTTCCTGACCGCAGAGCCGGCCCCTTCTCCCGCCGGCGGCGGAGAGCCCCAGGGTGGCTTCGCCCTGGCGGTGGTCATGGTGTTGCTGTTCGCCATCGGAGTGGCCGGCGCCACCGGATACCAGATCGTGAGCCAGGAGGCACAGCTTTCCATCCAGGTTCAGGAGGCCAACCAGGCCATGACGCTGGCGCAGGCCGGTCTCTATCGGTTCCTCGGGGAGCCGACTCGGGGGGTGAGGGACAGCGTCCAGTATTCCCTCGACGGGGGCACGGCGACGGTGACCACGCGGCTCATCAAGGACGTGGAGGGAGAGGAGAAGATCTACTCGGTCCGAAGCGTCGGGAACTTCGCCGACCCACGCTACAGCAACACTCCCGCTGAGCGCACGGTGACCCAGGTCGCGATCCAGAGGCAGATGCCGTTCACCCCCATTGGAGCGGTCGCCTCCACCGCTGTGGACAGCTACTACTACAACAGCAATTACACGTCTTCGCGATCCCTGTGGCCTGTTGTGCAGGGGAATGACATCTCCAGCGCGGCGGACTGCTCGGAGGGCGGTAGCCTGGACGTCGACGGATTCTGGGCGGGCTACGGGCACACCATCTACTTCGACGCAGATTCTCTCACGGGTACGCCGGTGGTGGCCAGTGGCCAGGGTGGACCCGGTGCGATCGCCGCCGCGACAGGACTGGATTGGAGCCTCCTCACAGACACCGAATACCCGGTGGACCAGGAGGGGACGTTGGGTTGGCCCGACTTCGGAGCGATCCCCTCTGATTCGTTTCCCGTGATTCGGATCAACGGGAGCTTCTACCCCGGCTCGACATTCTCCGGCCGCGGTGTGCTTATCGTTCGTGATCGCTTCCGTCCGGCAGACGGCTTCGACTGGGATGGTCTGATCCTGGCCGGATACTCCGACTACCTGTACGCCCGGATGACGATCCGGGGCGCACTTCTCACCGGTTTTGGAGCTACGATCAGTGTGACCTGGGTCTATGACGAGGCCCGCATCTATTTCCACTACTGCAACGTGCTCGAGGCGGCCCGACAGCTCACCTATCTGGAACCGGTGGACAACTCCTGGGCGGAGCTGTTCTGACGCCGGTTCCCGCCGCCTGGGTTCTCTCCCCCGGGGGCCGAGTGTCGAAGGGTCCTATCCCCGGGTCACGAAGGAACGGTCCAGGTCTCCCAGGCTTGCCACCCCGTGGAGCTGCATGGCCACCCTCAGCTCCTCGGTGAGGATCCCGAGCACGGTCTCCACTCCCGCCTGACCGAAGCAGGCCATTCCCCAGATGTAGGGACGGCCGATGCAGACCGCGTCGGCGCCGATGGCCATCGCCTTGAGGATGTCCGACCCTCGCCGGATGCCTCCGTCCACCAGGACCGGGATCCTCCCGCGGACAGCGTCCACAACCTCCGGCAGCGCCTCGATGGTGCTTCGACCACTGGGCTCGGCCCGGCCGCCGTGGTTCGAGACGATGATGCCGTCCATCCCTTCCGCAACACACCGGGCGGCGTCGTCATCGCGCATGATGCCCTTGATCACGATCCGGAGGTCGGTGATGGAGCGGAGGCGGGCCACCCACTCCCAGTCCATGAACGGCGTGTCGAAGTTGACCCGGCTCATGTCCAGCCCGTCGAACATGGGTTTCCGCTCGAGCCACCCGGTGGGGAAATTCATGGGATCGTCGGAGGGCGCCTCGGCCTCGTGACACTCCGTGCAGTCCCGGGTGTCGGTGAGAATGAGGCGCTCCAGCGTCTCCCGGTTGCTGCCCACCCCCAGGTCCACCGTCAGGACCAGGGTGTCGCACCCCGCGTCCTCGGCCCGCGAGACCAGGACCTGGGCCACCTCCCAGCTCGACGTCGGATAGAGCTGGTACCAGGCCGGCACGTCGCGGACCGCGTTCACGTCCTCGATCGAGACCGTGGACACCGTGGACAGGATCTGGTGGTGGTTTCGTGCCGAGGAGCCTCGTGCGGCGGCCAGTTCCCCGTCCTCGTGCCAGGCCCTCTGGCTTCCCACCGGGGAGAGGACGATGGGGGTGGGCCAGTCCTGTCCGAGGAGGTTCACGGACATGTCGACGGAGGACACGTCCACGAGCCGGCGAGGCCGGAGCTGGAACCTGTCGAAGCCGGTGCGGTTTGCGAGGCGGGTCTCGTCGCCGTCCACGCCGGTGACCAGGTAGCCCCAGTGGGCCGGCGGGAGGACCGCTTCAGCCATGGCTTCGAAGTCGAAGAGGTTGATGGCCGACTCGGGGCTGTCCAGCACGGCCGCGATGCGGGCCTCCAGGGCGGGGTCGCCCCCGCCGGCCCCGGCGGCGGACCCGGGCCCCGAGCTCCCCTGAGGCGAGCAGCCGCTCAGACCCCAGTGCGCCAGAAGCGGGCTGGCGGCCAGGTACCGGATGAAATGACGGCGGGACGTCTCTCGGTCGAACATGCGGGACTCCGGGGAGCGTGTGGATATGCTGCGCCAACCTACGCCCGGCGACCCATCTGCGCCCGTGAGGCTTCACTCGAACGCCCTGTAGCCGGCCCCGTGGCAGCCTCCCCGATCTGCGGCACACCTCCTGCGGTGAGGACCGATATCCTCGTGTTTCGTGGACGGATGCCAGGGGTTAGAGTGGCCTCCCCACGGATCTCACCTCCGACCAGGACGACATCGATGGCTACCTATTCGTGCCACAGCTGCGGGATGAGCGTGAACATGCAGTGCGCCACCTGCGGCAAGGAACTGGTTCACGACACGCTCACCAAGGACGACGGAACCTCGGTGGCCGTGTCCAAGTGCCCCGAAGGTCACGGCATGATCAAGTCGCCACAGTGCTGCGCGGTGGACATGACCTGCGAGATCGGCTAGCGCCGCGGCGGGCCAGGCCCGCCGCGGCGCACGATACAGGTGGCTCGTCCTTCCCGCGTGGGAGGGCGGGCCGCTCTGCGTTCGGCCGCATCGGCGGCTGCCGAACCTCCCCCGAGGGCGCTATCGCGCCTTGGCCAGTTCCTCGTTCACCAGGCCCAGCAGCTGCTCCCAGCCGAAGCTGGGCATGGGTCGTCCGTTCACGAAGTATTCGGGCGTCGCCTGCACGTTGAGGGCGGTGGCGTCCACCATGTCCTGCTGCATGATCCCCTGCACCTCGGGTCCGGCCATGTCGGCCCGGATCTGGTCCGGGTCCAGGTTGAGGCCTCCGAGCTGCTGCCAGGCGCGGTTCACGTCGGCCACGTGGTTGATCGCCCACTGGGGCTGAGTGGCCAGCAGGCGCTCCAGAGCGGGCCAGAACTGGCCCTGCAGTCGGGCCGCCTCAAGGAGGGCTACAACGTCCGGAGATCCCTGGTGGAAGGGTGCCCAGCGCAGCACGAGCCGGATCTGCCCGGGGTTCGTGGCCATCAGATCCTTCACCGCCGGATAGAAGACGGCGCATGTCTCGCAGGCCGGATCCAGGAACTCGGCGATGACCACCGGCGCGTTCGCCTCGCCGAGGGAGACGGCGTGCGGACGATCCAGAGCGGCCATGGCGGCGCCGGGGGGCGGTCCGCCCGACCGGGCGGTCGTGAACATGAACGACGCTCCGGCGAACGCGGCCATGAGCAGGGCGAATGATCCGAAGAAAAGAGCCTTCTTGTTCACCGGGAACTCCGGGCAAGAGCGAGATTGAGAAGGACCCCGATCCCTACGAACGCGAACAGGGCGAGGAGCGGGATGGTGATGAACCCGAACCACTCGATGACGGTCTCCGAGCAGGGCACCCCCTGACGACACGGCTCGAGCCGCTCGGGGATGATGCCCTCGACCAGAAGCACCTGGAAGAGCGCCAGCACCCCGCCGATGCCCACCAGCGGAAGCATCGCCCGCACGATGCTCTCGTCGAGCGAGACGCCCGGCTCCGAGGGGAAGAGGGCGAATGGGAGTACGATGGCCAGCGGGAACATGAAGATGCGCTGGTACCAGCACAGGGAGCAGGGGGGCAGATGCATGATCTCCCCGAAGAACAGGGCACCGAGCGTACTGGCTGTGGCCAGAATCCAGGCTGCCAGCACGAACAGCCAGGCCTGGTCGTTTTCGGCGCGCGCGGCGCCGCTGTTTGCGTCGGACTTCGGCATACTGGTAATCCAGATGAGCGGCGGGGAACGGAATGTGACAGGAGAACCTGGGGGGTCTCCCCAGGACCCCTCAGGCTGACAATCTAGTCAGCAAGATCTGTGCAGGGGGGAGGCCGTGGCCCTGGAGGCGCCGGAGTCGGGACGGCCGGAGTATCGCCACGCCGCTTCGCGTCGCGGCGTTACCTCGGGGGCCTTCCCGGTGGGACGGCTTCGCTTCCCCTCCCTGGCCCCTCGGCACGAACCTACGGTTCTGAGGCCCGACTGCGTCGGACCCCGAGCCATCGCTGCGCGATAACTCTGAATCCGGCCGTCTCCACAAACGAAGAAACGGCCCTGATGAGCTCTCTCACCAGGACCGTTCTCTGCGCTGTTTCGGAGTCGGGACGGCCGGATTCGAACCGGCGACCCCCTGAACCCCATTCAGGTGCGCTACCGGGCTGCGCCACGTCCCGAAACTGCGGCCCGGGAATATAGCCGAGGCCAAAATCGGGCTCAACCCCGTATGGGGTCTGGAGAGGGGGTGGGAAGCGCGGAACTCCACCCTCCAGGACCCCTTCCGGGGCCGGGGTTTCCGGTGTTGACACCCCTGAGGCCGATGTTAACTTTCCTGTCCTCTACTTGTTGCGGGGTGGAGCAGTCTGGTAGCTCGTCGGGCTCATAACCCGAAGGTCGCAGGTTCGAATCCTGCCCCCGCTATTGATCAAGCGCCGCCTCTGGCGGCGTTTGTCTCGTAAGGCGGTCGCGCGCGAGACCTGGGCGGGACCACTGAGCGAGAGCGCAGTGCGGCTAGGTAGCTCAGTTGGTAGAGCACGCGACTGAAAATCGCGGTGTCGGCGGTTCGATTCCGTCCCTAGCCACTGGAGGTGTGCTTCGTTCGCGGAGCACAGGGCTTTAAGCCCAGAGGTCCGTAGCTCAACTGGTAGAGCACCGGTCTCCAAAACCGGGGGTTGGGGGTTCGAGTCCCTCCGGGCCTGTGAGATGGAAGAGCGTTGGACGCCCCCGGCGGGGCTACAGTCGCGGACCAAGACAGCATGTGGGTTTGCCCCTGTCGTCTAACGGCTAGGACTCCACTCTTTCAAGGTGGCAATCGGGGTTCGATTCCCCGCGGGGGCGTAGGACCGGCTTCGGCCGGGCAGGACAAAGCAGGATACGGGGGCTGTAGCTCAGTCGGTTAGAGTGCCGGTCTGTCACACCGGAGGCCGCGGGTTCGAGTCCCGTCAGCCCCGTACGGTTTTTGACAATTTGGGTATCTGGTTTGGGGCCGTAGCTCAGTTGGGAGAGCGCCTGAATGGCATTCAGGAGGTCAGGGGTTCGATTCCCCTCGGCTCCATCAGTGGTATCCGCTTCGCCAGAAGAAGCGGGCTGTCGAGTCAGTCTGGGCTCGGGTGGCGGAATTGGTAGACGCGCAGGATTCAGGATCCTGTGGGGGTTAACCCCGTGAGGGTTCGAGTCCCTCCCCGAGCATGACCACTCACTTGTTGAGGCATCGGCGCTCAGATCCGAAGCCTGGCTGCATGACAGCGGGTATGCCCACGTGCTGGAATTGGTAGACAGGCCAGTTTGAGGGACTGGTGTCCGAAAGGGCGTACAGGTTCGAGTCCTGTCGTGGGCATGGCGCGCCCGTAGCTCAATTGGATAGAGCGCTTGACTACGGATCAAGAGGTTGGGGGTTCGAGTCCTCCCGGGCGCATGCACAACCCAGAAACCCGCGACGACGCGGGTTTTCGGTTTGAACCGGGCGCGTAGCTCAGTTGGTTAGAGCGCTACGTTGACATCGTAGAGGTCACAGGTTCGAATCCTGTCGCGCCCACTGTGTCCTCGCGTGCGGGGACCTGCTCGAGGACGGTACGTCTCGAGTTTGCTGGGGCCGTAGCTCAGTTGGGAGAGCGCCTGGATCGCACCCAGGAGGTCAGGGGTTCGACTCCCCTCGGCTCCAGTTTGCCACCATAGCTCAGCTGGTAGAGCACTTCACTCGTAATGAAGGGGTCCGCGGTTCGAATCCGCGTGGTGGCTCTCGCTACCGAGCGATTCGGCTTGACCGAGGCCGGTGGCGGATGCTTTTTGAAAACATTGCCCCATGGTGTAACTGGCAACACGCCGGATTCTGGCTCCGGAGAGTCTAGGTTCGAGCCCTAGTGGGGCAACTCTTTCCCTTGGAGGGGTGGCTGAGCGGCTTAAAGCGGCGCCCTGCTAAGGCGTTGTCCTTCGGGACTCGTGGGTTCGAATCCCACCCCCTCCGTTTCAGAGACCCCTGCCCGGGTCTCGCTGGAGCTGTTTGAAGCGAAGTGCTTCAGGCTGAACGCCGCCGCCCCTGGTGGCGGCGTTTTTATTTCTGGACAGGTGGCCGAGTGGCTTAAGGCGCACGATTGGAAATCGTGTGGGCTAGCGCCCGCGTGGGTTCGAATCCCACCCTGTCCGTGCTGGTTGTATGAGAACCTGGAAGTGGTGGGATTCTCACCCACGCGAAGGCTCGGTGCGTCGCACCTCACCTTCATGCGTGGGCTGGCTTCGCCCTCACCGCTGCGTTCCGCAGCGGCGGTCGAATCCCACCCTGTCCGTCGCAGGTTTGACCCGTTTGGTTCGGGGCGTGGCTCAGTCCGGTAGAGCGCTGCGTTCGGGTCGCAGAGGTCCCCGGTTCGAATCCGGGCGCCCCGACTTAGAGAAGGTTGAGTGTCGAGGACCGTTGGTAGGTCCTCACGGTGGGAACACCAACGGAGCGAGCGCCAGGATTCAGCGGTGCCGCTCCGCGGCACCGCGCCGATCGACGGAGTCGTTCGGCAGAACCGTAGGTTCGAGCTGAGGCGTCAGCCCGGCGAGCGGAGCGTCCCACCAGATCGGCGCCGAAGTAACGCCGCGGCCCGCAGGGCAGTGGCGGTCATCCGGGCGCCCCGACTTAAGTAGGTAGTGGGACCGAGGACGTGTGGCGATCATCCGGGCGTCCCTGGGAGCCGTCGCATAATTGGTATTGCACCGGTCTCGAAAACCGGCGCCCGAAAGGGCTTGTGGGTTCGAGTCCCACCGGCTCCGCTGACACTGCAACGAGTGGGTTGTTGGACTCGAACCCACCACAAAAGGCTGCCTTCTGGCAGCCTTTCGTGTTTTGTGGGGTGACGGTTCGCGTCACCCCGATGCCCTTCGGGCCTCGGGGCCCGAGTCCCACCGGCTCCGCTACAGATGAACAAAAGGCCGCCTTATGGGCGGCCTTTTGCGTTTATCCAGGCGTGGGTTGCCGTTCGGCATTACTTCAGCCGCGACCGTTCAAGCACGTAGGTAGCAGCGTCCTCGGCCCACACCCCTCCCGAGGGGGCGTCACGAAGCCAGGACGAGAGATCCGAGGGCGTGGCGAAGTCGCCGAGTCGCCCGAGCGTGAAGGCAGCGTACCATCCCGGCCAGTGCTCGTCGAACTCTCCACCGAGGAACGCCGTCTCGTACTGGTGGTGCGCGCTGCCCGCGGCCTCGAGTGCCTCGATCAGCGCTTTCTTTTCCACGTCCTCACTCACCGCTCGTCTCTTCCAGTCAGCTGGACACAGGGGTACCACCAAGGCCATCGGCTGACGGCGCCATGGCCTATTTCGACGGCGAATACCAGATGGGCGAGGTGTACGCCCGCTCCTGACCGATCAACTCGGCATCGTCCGGAAGCTCGGAGCCAAACCGCACCTGGTCATACACCACCCAGCGCGGGGTGGGGATCTCGATCACGCGGACGTAGTAGAACGCATTCAGATCCGGGTCGAAGTCCGGATCGGTCCACACCGTCATGAGCTCCGAGGCTCCGATGGTGTTGGTCCAGTTGGCGGCCTCCAGGTCCACGGTGTTGCCCACCGGCTCGCGGGCCCGACCGTCCGAGCCGATCTCCCGGTCCCCGGATACTGCCACGTCGTAGATCCGCTCGTGGGTCTCGCCGTCGTCGTCGATCCAGCCCTTCACCACCTGCATCCGGTCCAGGTTCGCTCCGAGGGGATCCTTAAGAGCGAAGATCATGAAGTTCGGCGAGGCGCCGCGGCTGGGCGCCGGGAGCATGTCGCCGCCCATGGGTACGCCCTTCCGGTAGCCGATGAAGGCCGGAGCGCGGTTCCGCAGGTCGTCCTCGGTGAACTCCCAGCCGCCAAAGAACCGGACGATCATCCGCGGGCCGGTGGTGGCGTAGGTCTCCTTCCGCTCCATGGCGTCGAAGATGGCCTCCCGGGTGTTCTCGGTGGCCCAGACGCCCTGGTAGCCGGAGGCTACCAGTACGTCACCTTCGACAACCCCCAGATCGGACGACACGAAGGGGTGTTCCACCCGCTCCGGCGACGGCTCCACGCTCACCGACTTGGAGAAGAAGTTCTCCTCCTCCGCGGTGGACAGGGCGGTGTGGCTGTCGGTGGCGCCCACCAGTCCGAACTTGTAGGGGTTCACGCCGAACCGCTGCTCGAGCAGGAGCCCCCGCTTGAGGGCCTCTCGTCCGTACTCACCCGCCAGCATGTCGTTGGTCTTCAACTCCGACATGTCCAGGTTCCCGAAGTCCCAGTTCTCGTAGTCCGCGAACTCGTCGTCGGGGGAGAGGAAGGGGTGGGCCTCACCGTCGCCCTTGATCTGGGTGATCTCGTACATGGGCTCCCACTTCGCCCGCTGCTCCACGTAGGCCTGGTCGACGTTGGTGCCGACGTACCGCTCCTCGATGGGGAACATCCAGCCGTTGGACAGATTCCCGTTGTGGGCCAGCGCCAGGGCCTGTCCGCCGGTGCGGCTCTCGTAGTCCTCGAGCCAGGCGTACAGGTCCATGGGATCGGTGGTCCCCAGGGGGGGCTGCGTGGTGAGGGGTACCACCTGGCCGGCCCGCTGCTTCCCATCCCGTAGAATGACGTTCCGGTGCAGGTTGAAGCCCTGCGGCACGGAGGTCCACTCGTATCCGATGAACGCCGTGAAGCGACCCGGGTCGTTGTAGCGCTCGGCCGCGTCGATGATGTCGCCCCAGATCATGTTGTATCCGTCCGACCCGGGCGAGTAGTACTCCAGCAGGTCCTCCGGGAGCGTGAACTGGGAGAACATCCCGATCAGCTCGAAGGCCGCTTCGGCGGCGTCCTGTCCGCCCCGGTCGAACGCCTCGGACCACTCCCGACTCTTGGGGTTGGCCAGAATGTTGGGCGTACCGGTCTGGATGTCGGTGGCCAGGCCCATGAGGTCCGAGTGGTCCGTCACCACGAGCCAGTCCAGCGCCCGGCTGAGCTTTACCGGCAACCCGGTGGACGATGTGATCTGCTCACCCCGGGCCAGGCGGTAGGCGTCGTCCGGCTTGAGCACATTGCCGAACAGCCCGGCATCGAGGGAGAGGCCGGTATGGAGATGGGTCTCTCCCCAGAACACCTGGCTGGGGAACGCGCGGTCGGCATACGGCGAATAGGCGGCGCCGGGATAGAGCCCGCGGGCTACGGCTGCCGAGGGCACACCCGCGTCCTGGGCGAGCGCCGAGGGAGCGGGCAGGAGGGCGAAAAGCGCGACGGCGCCTGCGAGCTTGGCGAGGGAGATGCGCATGGTGTCGGAACCTGTCGGTGGTTGGGACCTGCTGCCTGCGGGATGGTGAAGTTAGGGCGTGCGGGGTTGTTAGCAACGGTTAACCCACCGCCTACGATTTGTGCCCCCGCGAACCAAATCGACCCCTCCCGTATTCGATTCTGAGAACGGCCCCCATGCGGGTGGGCCGGGTGGTTTGCGGGAGTCGGCATGACCGAGCGAGGGACCTTCGAGGAGCGGGTCGGAAGGGCACTGGATGATCTGTATCCAGGCGCGCTGTTTCTGGCCCGTGGGGACGAGGCGCACGCCGAGCGCATCCTGACGGCCACGCTCGAGCGGGCCTCCCGGGGGTCCCATGCGCGGCCTCCCGGGACCGACTGGGGTGGGTGGTTCGAGGCGCTGCTTGCCGGCGAAGCTCTTCGGTTCGGTGAACCCGCCGGAGAGGCGGCCGCAGGCGGTGCCCCCCTGCCGGCAGCTGCCCAGGCGATTCCGGTGCGGGCTCGGGTCGCGCTCTGGCTGGTGGTCTTCCGTCGGTGGGGCTATCGGGAGGCCGGGGAGTTGATGGGGGAGTCGCGGGAGGGGGTCGTCGACCTGCTGGCGTTTCGCCACACGCTGATGACCGCCCTCATGGGCGAGGACCCACAGGGAAGCGGGACCGATGGTGTCGCACACTCCTGACGATCGGACGCGACCCGGCGTGAACGAGGCCTGCACTCGGGCCCGGGCCGAGCTGTGGCCGCCGGAGCGGATCCGTCTGGCAGAGCCCGAGATCCTGGAGGCACGGGTGCACGTGGACTCCTGTCCGGTATGCGCCGACTACCTCCGCCAGGACGCAGCGCTCCTCGAAGCCTACGCCCAGCTCCGGGAGGTGCGCACTCCCTTTGCCGTCCGTGAGCGGGTCTTCGATGTGCTCGCCCGGGAGCGGGCGGGGATGGACCTGGCCACTCGCCCGCCCTCGAGCGCCGAGCATTCCGGCGAGCCTCGTCGGCGGGGGGTCTGGTTCCCGGTGGGCGTTGGAGTCGCGGCGGGCATCGCCCTGCTGGTCGCCCTGTTGGGCCGGAGCGAGCCCACGGCCACCCCACTCGGCCCCGCCGAAGCCTCCGCCGCCATGGTGGAGGACTACCTGAGGCGCGCTGTCGGCACCGAACAGGTCGAGACGAGTGATCCGCGTGAGATCCAGCGCTTCCTGGCCCGTGAGATCGGAGTGCCCATGGCCGGCCTGATCCATCCGGACCTGATCCCCATCCGGGCCGAGGTCTGTATGCTCGACGGCACGCGTGGGGCCCTCATCCAGTATGACCGGGACGGTGAGGTGGTGTCCCACTACGTAATCCCGGCCGAGCAGGTGGGCCCGCGTGAGCCCGAGGTCGCTCAGTCCATGGAGGACGGTAGGCCGGACGCCATGGGGCCGAACGTGGTGACGTGGTCCCGGCCCGGGGTTCAGGAGGCGCTGGTCAGCGACCTGCCGGTGGCGGAATTGCTGGAACTTCTGCGGACGGACCGCTGACGCCCGGGGGCCGGTGCGCCTTCGCCGGCGCCCTCCCTCCGGGATCCGGGGCCGACGCCCCGAAGTGGTCGATGCCCACCGAGGTCCCGCCGCTTCCGACCCAGCGCTCCCAACCGTAGGTGGTCCCGGCTTCGACCGAGACTCGAGCCGTCACAGCGGGTGGCAGCACGTCGTCCCGATAGGTCTGGGTCTGCAGCTGGAAGAGATGCCACGACGGGAGGCTGACTACGCGCGTCGGGATCCCCGCGCCCTCCAGGTCCACCCGGGCGGCCACCGCCACGCCCAGTTCGGAGCCGGACGCGATGAGGATCACCTGGGGCGCTCCGGACGACGCCTCCTTGAACACGTAGCCGCCGCGCGTCACACCGGACGCGTCTCCGAACGGCTCCTCGAACACGGCGAGCTTCTGCCGCGTGAGGGCCAGGAACGCCGGCCCGTCGGTCCGGTTCAGCGCGGCCTTCCACGCCTCCAGCGTCTCGGCACCGGTGGCCGGCCGGCAGCGCGGCCTTCCACGCCTCCAGCGTCTCGGCACCGGTGGCCGGCCGGAGGTCCATGACCCCGGGAATCGCCCGCATGGACGACACCTGCTCGACGGGCTGGTGCGTCGGTCCGTCCTCGCCCACCCCGATGGAGTCGTGCGTGAAGACGTACGTGGTGGGCAGCCCCATGAGAGAGGCTAGCCGGATGGCCGGCCGCATGTAGTCCGAGAAGATCAGGAACGTCCCGGCGAACACCCGGACGCCACCGTGGAGGGCCATCCCGTTCATGATGGCGCCCATGGCGTGCTCGCGGACGCCGAAGTGCATGTTCCGGCCGCCCGGGGACTCGGGCAGCAGGCTGTCCTCCGCCTTGATGTGGGTCTTGTTGGATCCGGCCAGATCGGCGGACCCGCCGATGAGGTTGGGGATCCGCTCAGCCAGGCTCTGGATCACGGCGCCGGAGTAGCCACGAGAGGCGTCTACGTGGCCGTTGGCTCCGGGATCGGGCAGGTCGTCGTCCCAGCCGTCGGGAAGTCGACCCTCCATGAAGGCCTCCAGCTCCCGGGCCTCATCGGGGTGGGCCGCCTGGTAGTTGTCCCAGAGCCGGCTCCACTGGCTCTCCAGGGCCTCGCCCCGGCCCTCCGCACGCCGCCACTTCGCCAGGGCCTCGTCGGCCACGAAGAACGGCTCCTGGGAGGGATAGCGCAGGTTCTCCTTGGTGGCGGCGATCTCGTCGGCACCCAGCGGAGCGCCATGGGTGGCTTCGGAGCCCGCCATGTTGGGGCTGCCCTGACCGATGACCGTGCGCAGCACGATGAGCGTGGGCTGCTGGCTGTTGGCGCGTCCCGCCTCGATGGCCGCGTCCAGCGCCACCAGGTCCTCGCCGTCGGGGAGCTCGAGCACCTGCCAGCCATAGCCCTTGAACCGGTCGACCTGGTCGGTGCAGGTGGACAGGTCGGTGTCGCCGTCGATGGTGATCCGGTTGTCGTCGAAGATCCAGATCAGCTTGCCCAGCTTCCAGCGGCCGGCCAGCTCCGCCGCCTCGTGGGAGATCCCCTCCATGAGGTCCCCGTCCGAGCACAGGACGTAGGTGTAGTGGTCGACGATCTCCAGCGTCGGCTTGTTGAACCGGTGGGCCAGCCAGCGTTCCGCCATGGCCATGCCGACGGAGTTGGCCACGCCCTGACCGAGGGGCCCGGTGGTGGTCTCCACGCCGGCCGTGTGTCCGTACTCGGGGTGCCCGGGGGTCTTTGAGTCCCACTGCCGGAAGTCCTTCAGGTCGTCCAGCGAGAGGTCGTAGCCCGTGAGGTGGAGCAGCGCGTATTGCAGCATGGAGGCATGCCCGCACGAGAGGATGAACCGGTCGCGGTTCATCCAGCCCGGGTTCTTCGGGTTGTGCCTCAGGTGCTTCGTGTAGAGCGAGTACCCGACCGGAGCCAGGGCCATGGGCGTCCCCGGGTGGCCGGAGTTGGCCGCCTGGACCGCGTCCATGGCCAGCACCCGGACCGTGTCGATGGCCAGCTTCTCTTCAGGCGACTGGGGGTGCAGGTGGTCTGCGGCCTCGGTCACGGGGTCGGTGGAGACGGCGTCGGGAGTCGCCTGGTCGCTCATGGGTCAGCCTACGACAAAGTTCAGAAGGCGGTTCGGCACGTAGATCACGCGGCGAACCGTAACGCCCTCGAGGTGGCGCGTCACGTTCTCTTCGGCCCGCGCCAGGGCCTCGGCTCGCTCCTGGTCCGCTTCGGCGGCCACCTCGATGGTGCCGCGGACCTTTCCGTTCACCTGCACGGCCACCGTGACGGTGTTCTCGACGGCTTTCGCCGCGTCGAACTCCGGCCAGTTCGCGCCGTCGAAGATGGAGGCCTCGTGGCCCAGCGCCTCCCACAGCTCTTCGGCCAGGTGAGGGGCGAAGGGCGCGATCATGGGGATCATGGGCTCCACCTCGGCCCGGACCGCGGACCGGCCGCCGGCCCGCACCGTGTTCAGGTACTCCATCAGCGCCGCGATGGAGGTGTTGAAGCCCAACGCGGGCACCTGCTCGCTGACCTGCCGGATGGTCTGGTGGAGCTTCCGCTCCACGTCTCCGTCGGGAGCCGCGTCAGCTGCGGCGTCGCCGGCCGCCTCCGCCGCCACCACCTGGTGCGCCGTATCGAAGACCCGCTTCAGGAACCCGAAGGGGCCGTAGATCCCCTCGTCCTGGTAGTCGCCGCCTTCCTCGTACGGCCCCAGGAACATCAGGTAGGTCCGGAAGGTGTCCGCGCCGAACTCCTCGATGATGGGGTCCGGGACGATCACGTTGCCCTTTGACTTCGACATCTTCGCGCCCTCGCGAATGATCAGTCCATGGGCCCGGAACTGCTTGTAGGGCTCCTCGAAGTCCAGGTGCCCTAGGTCCTTCAGCGCCATGGTGATGAAGCGCGAGTACATCAGGTGGAGCACCGCGTGCTCGTTCCCGCCGATGTACGAATCCACCGGCAGCCAGGTGCCGGTGATCCCGGCGTCCAGCGCCTTGTCGTCGAAGTCGGTATTCGGGTAGCGCAGGAAGTACCAGCTGGAATCCAGGAACGTGTCGGACACGTCCGTCTCGCGACGGGCCGCCTCGCCGCACTCGGGGCAGGTGGTCTCGTACCACTCGGCCACGCGGGCCAGGGGGCTCACGCCCGAGTCGTCGGGTTTGAAGTCCTCCACCCTGGGCAGGACCACGGGCAGGTCCTCCTCCGGCACCGCCACCGGCCCGCAGGCGTCGCAGTAGATGACCGGGATGGGCGGGCCCCAGTACCGCTGCCGGCTGATGCACCAGTCGTGGAGGCGGTAGTTGATCCGCGACTCTCCCAGTCCCTCGTCCTCCAGCCAGGCGATGATGGCGGACTTTCCTGCCTCGACGTCCATGTCGTCGAAGCGGCCGGAGTTCACCAGGCGCCCGGGGCCGATGTAGGCCTCCTCCAGGGGCGTGCTCGCGTCCGCGTCCTCGGGGGCCACCACCCGAACGATGGGCAGCTCGAATTTGGTCGCGAACTCGAAGTCACGCTCGTCGTGCCCCGGCACCGCCATGATGGCTCCGGTGCCGTAGTCCATCAGCACGTAGTCGGCGATCCAGACCTGGATCGGCTCACCCGTGGCGGGATTCCGGCAGAAGCCGCCGGTGAAGACGCCGGTCTTCTCCTTGTCCGTTTTCTGCCGCGCCACCAGGTCCAGCTTCCGCATCTCGGCCTGGTAGGCCTCCACCTCGGCCCGGTGATCGGGGGTGGTGACGGCATCCACCAGCGGGTGCTCCGGCGCCAGCACCATGTAGGTGGCGCCGAAAATGGTGTCGGGGCGGGTCGTGAAGACGTGGACCTGGGCCTCGGTGTCCGAGCCGCCGGCGTCCAGGACGGGGAAGCGCAGTTCGCCGCCCTCGCTCCGGCCGATCCAGTTCTGCTGGGCCTTCCGGGTGGTCTCGGACCAGTCCAGGGTCTCCAGGTTGTCCAGCAGCCGCTGGGCGTAGTCGGTGATGCGGAAGTACCACTGGGGCAGGTTCCGCTGCTCCACCGGGGTGTCGCACCGCTCGCACAGACCGGCGATGACCTGCTCGTTGGCCAGCACCGTCTTGCACGACGGGCACCAGTTCACCGCTCCGTCCCGCCGCTCGGCCAGCCCGGCCCTGAACAGTTGCACGAAGACCCACTGGGTCCACTTGTAGTAGGCCGGGTCGGTGGTATCCACCGTGTGATCCCAGTCGAACATGCCGCCGATCCGCCGCAGCTGACGGGTGAAGTTGGCGACGTTCTTCGGGATGAGGTCCATGGGGTGGACCCCCACCTTCAGGGCGAAGTTCTCCGAGTGGATTCCGAACGCGTCGAAGCCGATGGGCTCGAACACGGTCTTCCCCTGGAGCCGGTGGAACCGGCCGTGCACGTCGGCGCCGGTGAAGGCGTAGATGTTGCCCACGTGAAGCCCCTCGGCCGAGGGGTAGGGGAACATCATCAACTGGTAGAACGGGTTCTCCGGCGAGCGCAGCTCGTCCGTGGTGAAGGCGTTCGTCCCCTCCGCCTCCCAGCGCTCCTGCCACTTCCGCTCCACGTCCCCCGGGACGTAGGTGCGACGACCGTCGTTGTCCATCAATTCTGCCGTGATTCGGCGGGGGATCGGAGCCCCCCGAGCCCGTGGAAAATCAGGGAATCCGAAAGCTATACGGGGGGGGAAGGGGATACAACGGAATCGGACCCAAGGACGCCGGGTGTCGTCCGGCCGAGGAAGGCCTCCGTGGGTCGGCTGGACCGGGTTCAGGGGGTCGGGCGCGGATCAGCTCGAGGGATGGCCGAGAACCGAGAACCCGTCGTCCCGGTCCGCCACCGCCTCGCGAAGTGCGCGTATGGAACGGGCGAGAGCGGCTGGACCCTCCGCCGCGTCGTCTCCGCCGGTCCGGGAATCGTCGGGGCCGTGCTCCGCCTGCCACGCCGCGAATTCCGGGAGCCGGTGGTAGTACCGCATGCGGCTCAGGAGGGTGGCGTTGTTCAGGGGCGTGCGTCGGAAGCCCGCGAACGAGTTGGCCTGGAGGGTCGGGGTGAGCTCGGTGTCGAACGCCACCAGGGCCCGTTGGAACACGGGCTCGCGCGCCGCCACCCGCTCGGCTGCGGTGAGCGCCGAGTCCCCGTAGATCGCCTCCAGCTCCGCCACCACCGGATCCAGGAAGACCGAA
>JBDHIJ010000007.1:0-112784 GCA_039587435.1 Gemmatimonadota bacterium | reverse complement strand
ACTTCGTCTCGGGCACCTACGACCTGGAGACGGTGAACGGCTTCGAGCCGCCCGTGACGGTGTTCGCGGACGTGGACTACGAGCTGGAGGTCCTCGATAGCCGCACCACGCTCGAACTGGACGGGAGCTTCACCTCGTCCCTCACGCTCCGCGAGACCGACGGCTCGGACGTGTCCACGGGCACCTCGACCTCCAGGGGGACCTACCGGCTCACCGGAACCTCCCTGAGCCTCCAGGTTGCCGGTGACCCCCAGAGCCCCTATTCGGGCTCACTTCAGGGAGAGGAACTCACCCTGAACATCGCGGGGATCATCTACCGCTACAGGGAGATCGACTCTCCCTGACGCCCCTGAGCGCTCTGGGGGTCCGGGCGCCCGGGGCGTCCGGCACCGAGGACGCCCCGTCGGCGACCTCTGCCGGTGGACGTCTGCCGCGCCGCCCGGTCCGGTCAGGCGGCCGGGTCCCGGTGGACTCCGGTGGCGCGCAGGATGTCCTCCATGAGGCACCATCCGGTGATGGAGGACTGGATGAGGTTCACCCCGACGAACGCGGTGAACAGGTACCACAGGGGGTTCACGAACCAGCCCAGCGCGATGCTGAGAAGGGTGAACGTCCCTGCGATCAGGCGGATCTTCTGGTCCATCGTCATGAGAGCTACGACTCCTCCGGCTCGAGGCCGGCAGTGTTTGGGTTGTCTGCGTGCGGCTCGGCACCGCGTTCCCCGCCGGGCCGACCCGGACGGGGGCGGCAGATGAGCCGCTTCAGCTGATCCAGCGTCACCGGCTGGACCTGCGAGTCGCAGGGCCGGGGGTGCCGGGGGATTTCGACTCGGTCCTCGGGCGTCTCGACGCGGCAGGACCGGGCTTTGGGCGGAATGGGCATGGGTCCTCAGGCGTCGGCCGGGGGAACCGGAGGCAGGCCCGAGCGGGCGACGGCCTCCACGTCCACCTTGAGTGCGTGGATGGGGTGCGAAGGATCCTGGACGCCGCGGGCCGCCGCCACCGACTCCATGAGCCGGTCGGCCTGCTCCGTGCTGCCCCAGGTGAAGAGGAGCCGGGAGCGGTAGCTCGCCACGTCACCGTACCATCCCGGCACACCGCTTCCGTGACCCTCCATGTCGAATCCGGACCACGCGCCCACCCCGGCCTCGGCCAGGATCTGCTCGACCAGGGCCTGGTCCTCTTCCAGGTAGAGAAGTGCGATCAGTTTCATCGTGGACCTCCCGGAGTCAGACGGTGGCGGGGGTGGGATCGACCGGGACGGGACCGGCCAGGGCTTCAGGCGCGTCCGACGCGTCCAGTGCACCGGAGGCGTCCGGCGACTCCGACCCATCCACCGACTCGTCGCCGGACGGGTCACCTCCGCCGGTGGGGCCCTCAGGAGCGCGCCCGGGCTCCGAGTCCGCCGCGACGGGCTCGCGGGAATCCCCTTCGCCGCCCCGCCGCATGAGGAAATACAGCCCGGGCACGACGATCAGGGTCAGGACCGTGGAGGCCAGCGAGCCGAAGATCAGGCTGATGGCCAGGCCCTGGAAGATCGGGTCGAAGAGAATCACCACCGCTCCGATGACCACGGTCCCCGCCGTCAGCGCGATGGGCCGGGTCCGGACCGCTCCCGCCTCGATGACCGCATCCCGCAGGGGGACGCCGGCCCCGATCCGAGCCTCCAGGTAGTCGATGAGCAGGATGCCGTTCCGGACCATGATCCCGGCCAGCGCGATCATCCCAATCATGGACGTGGCCGTGAAGAAGGCCCCGAACATCAGGTGGCCCGGCGCGATCCCCACCAGGGTCAGCGGGATGGTCGACATCATCACCAGGGGCGTGGAAAACGACCCGAACCAGGCCACGATGAGCACGTAGATCAGGATCAACGCTCCGCCGAAGGCGATCCCCAGGTCGCGAAAGACCTCGTAGGTGATCTGCCACTCGCCGTCCCACTTCATGACGGGGCGCTCCACCAGACCGGGCTGTCGGGCATAGAGCTGGCCCAGAGTGCCTCCGCCCGCGGGCTGGATCTCGCCCAGCCGCTCCCGCAGGTCGAGGATGGCGTAGACCGGGCTCTCATCCTCGCCGGCCACCTCGGCCATCACGTAGACCACGCGCTGGGAGTTCTTCCGGTCGATGACCTGCGGAGCGGTGGTCTCGGCCACCTGCACCAGCTCCCCGACGGGCACCATTTCGCCGGTGGTCATGGAGGCCACGTGCAGCTGCTCCAGGCGATCGCGCCCGGAGCGGGCCTCCTCGGCCAGACGGACGTTCACCGGCACGCTGAGCCGGGAGCCGGGGACCGAGAGGTGCGTCGCGTTCTGACCCGCGAGCCCGACCCGCAGGGCGCCCACCACCGACGCCTTGGCCACACCCGACAGGGCCGCCTGCTCCTGATCGACCTCGAAGGCCAGCTGGGAGCGGGGCTCGGTGAGGGACCAGTCCAGGTCCACGACCGAGGGGTGCTCGCCGAAGGCGGCCATGATCTCACCGGCCACCCGTGCCTGCTCCTCCGGGTTGGGCCCGTACACCTCGGCCACCAGGGTGGAGAGGACCGGCGGCCCCGGCGGGACTTCCACCACCTTCACCCGGGCGCCGGTCCCGGACCGCTCGGCCAGCTCGGTGACCAGGGGGCGGATGACCTTGGCCACGTCGTGGCTCTTCAGCTTCCGCTCGCCCTTCTCCACCAGGTTTACCTGCAGGTCGGCCACGTAGGTGCCCTGCCGCAGGTAGTAGTGGCGGACCATGCCGTTGAAGTTGTGCGGCGCGGCCACACCGGCGTACAGCTGGAGGTCCTTCACCTCGGGGATCTCCCGAACGACCCGACCCATGTCCATGGCCAGCGCCACGGTCGTCTCCAGGGGCGTGCCCTCCGGCATGTCCAGGATCACCTGGACCTCGTTCTTGTCGTCGAAGGGGAGCATCTTCATGGCCACCGTCCGGGTGGCGAACATCCCGACCGCTCCGACGAGGAGCAGCCCGACTACCCCCAGGGCACCCACCAGAAGGACGGGCTTCTCCAGCAGGGGATCCATGAAGGCCTTGTAGCCGCGGTACAGCCGGGTCTCCTCCAGGACGTACTTCGTCTCCTCGTGGTGCTTCATCCCCTTCAGGAGGTTGAAGGCCAGCCACGGGGTGATGATGAGGGCCACGCCCAGCGAGAAGATCATGGCCAGGGTGGCGCCGATGGGCATGGGGCTCATGTAGGGCCCCATGAGACCGCTCACGAACAGCATGGGCAGCACGGCGGCGATGACCGTGAGGGTCGCCAGGATGGTCGGATTCCCGACCTCGTCCACCGAGACCCGGGCCGCGGCCCTCAGGGGTCGGTCCCGCATCTTGAAGTGCCGTTCCATGTTCTCCGCCACGATGATCGAGTCGTCGATGACGATTCCCGTGACGAAGATCAGGGCGAACAGCGTGACCCGGTTCAGGGTGTAGCCGAAGACCTGGTAGACGAACAGCGTGAGGGCGAAGGTCACCGGCACGGCCATCATGACCACCAGCGCTCCCCGCCACCCCATGGTGAACCAGACCACCAGGCCCACGGCCAGCACGGCCATGAACAGGTGCTCGGTGAGGGTCACCACCTTCTCCCGGGCCGTCTCCCCGTAGTTCCGCACCACGTCCACGGTGACGTTCTCGGGCAGGAGTCGGCCGTGTAGCCCCTCGATCTTGGACTCCAGGGCCCGACCCACGGCCGTGGCGTCGGCGCCGGGGCGCTTGGACACCGCGATGGTGACGATGGGCTCGAACTCGGGCGCCCCCTCCAGGCCGGCCTCGGCCCGGGCGTGAGTCCCGGCGGTGTGGAAGGTGTAGGCCGTCAGCTCGGACGGACCGTCGATCACCCGGGCCACGTCACCGACCTGCACCAGGGCGCCGTCCCGAACGTCCAGGACCACCTGCTCCACGTCCCGGGCGCTCTCCAGGAACGGCCCGGCGGTGACGCGCACCACCTCGTTACCCCGGGTGAAGTCCCCGGACTCCATCCGCAGGTTGGCCTGCTGGAGCCGCTGGACCAGGAGCGAGGGGTCGATGCCGTACGCGGCCAGCCGCTCCGGCATGAGCTCCACGCGGATCTCCCGAGCCTGGCCGCCGGTGATGGCCACGTCCCGGACCTCGGAGATGCCCTCCAGCTCGACTCGGAGCTCGTCGGCGATCTGCCGGAGCTGGTACCCGTCGTAGTCACTCCCCCGGAGCGTCGCGCTGAAGAAGGGGACGTCGTCGATGGTCACCGTCTTCACGAGCGGCATGCTGAACCCGGGAGGCATGCGGTCCGCGTGCTTCATCATGGTGGCGAAGAGCTGAACCAGGCTCTCCTCCATGTCGCGGCCCACCTCGTAGCGGACCGTGATCAGCCCGAACCCGGCCTGGGCGTGGCTGTAGACGTACTCCACGCCCTGCACGCCGGAGAGGACGTTCTCCGCCGGGATCAGGAGGCGGTTCTCCACCTCCTCGGGCGTGGCGCCCGGGAGGGGTAGATAGATGTCGGCCAGCGGCACGACGATCTGGGGCTCCTCCTCACTGGGCATGGTGGCCAGGCTGAAGGCACCGATGGCCAGCGACGCCGCCATGAGGAGGGGCGTGATCTTGGAGTCGAGGAAGGCGTTGGCCAGCCTTCCGGCAAATCCCTGCTTCATCGGGCGACCTCCACGAGAGTGGTGGTCACCTCGGCGTCCGGCCCGGCCTCGGCGCCCGCGACGGACCAGGCCTCGACCCGGGTCCCGGACACGGCCCGACCGTCGAAGAGGCCCACGTCGGGCCGGCGCACGATCCGAGCGCCCGGTCGGGGCCCAGCCAGCAGCTCGATCCCGTCTCCCCGCCGTTCGCCGGTCCGAACCCAGTGAAGGCGGACCTCGTCCGCACCGGTGGCCGAATCAACCACGTACACGCCTGTCAGCTGTCCGCGGACCACCAGTGCGTCCGAGGGGATCCACTGGACCGGAGCCTCGCCGGAGGGCACGCCGACACGCACGTACGCGCCGGGCAGGAAGTCGTCGGCCTCCGATGAGGCCAGGGCTGCCTCCACGCGAAACCGACGGCTGCCCGCCTCGAGGGCCGGGGACACCCGCTCAACCACCGCGAACGATGCCCGCTCGCCGGCTCCGGGCCGGACCAGCGCCAGGGTGTCTCCGGGGGCCACGCGACCGGCCATCTCGGCCGGCAGGTCGGCTTCCACCTTCAGGGCCGAAAGCCCGGTGATCCGCAGGATCGGGCGACCCGGAGCGGCCAGGTCCCCGGCCTGTGCCAGCCGCCGCGTGACGGTGCCGTCGAAGGGCGCCCGGAGCTCCGTGTACCCGGCCTGGGCCCGGGCGTCCCGCAGGCCCGCCTCGGCGGCGGTCAGAGATGCCTGCGCCTGGTCCAGCTCCTGGCGGGAGGCCGCGCCGTCCCGCTCCAGGTTCTGCACGCGCTCGAACGACCGGCGAGCCAGTTCGACGTTGGCCTCGGCTCCGGCGATGCGGGCCTGGATGTCGGATCCGTCCAGCCGGACCAGGACCTGACCCTCCCGGACCGGGTCGCCCACGTCCACAGGCAGGTCCAGGATGGTCCCGGCCATGCGCGTGGCGAGATCAGCCTCGTTCCGGGCCACCAGGGTCGCCGGGAAGGTCTGGAGGCCCGTGCTCACGGAAGCCTCACTGACCACCACGTCCACGGGGGTCTCGGAGTGGTGAATGGCGCCCGGCTCATCCGCCGCACAGGCGCCGGCCAGGAGGGACATCATGACGATGATGCTCTTCTTCATGGTGATCTTCCTGCCCGATCAGCGGGCGTCAGGGGTGTCGGAGACGGGGATGGCGGCAACGAACGCCAGTCGGGCGACGGCCAGGTGGTAGTCGGCCAGGGCGTCGACCGCCCTGGCCCGCATGTCGGTGAGTCGGGCATCGGCCTGGAGCAGGTCCACCGAGGTGGCCATGCCCTGGTCGAACCGGAGCGCCACGAGACGGCGCGCCTCCTCGGCGGCGTCCCGCGCGGACTCGGTGGCGGTGTAGCGGCCCCGGGCGCTGGATACGCCGCGGAGAGCCTCGTCGAGTTCAGCCCGGGCGCTGGCCAGGGCCTCCTCGCGCTCGTACTCGGCGGCCCGAGCGAGGGCCTGGGCCTGATCGCGACCGGACGTGGCGGCCCGACCGGTGAAGACCGGCCAGGAGAGCTGGAGTCCCACCGTCCAGTTGTCCTCGAATCCGCTCAGGGACTCGGAGTGGACGGCAGCTCGGCCGAAGGCCTCCAGGGCCGGGAGCCGGACCCGGTTCGCCTGGCTGGCCCGACCCCGAGCGACTTCGATGCCCGCCTCCATGGCCCGGATGTCCGATCGGGCTTCCAGGTCGGCCCCGGACGGGGCGGGTACGGCCCCGGCACCGTCCGGCGTGTGAAGGGAGTCCGAGGGCACGGGGAGTACGTCGGCATCCCAGCCGATGAAGACTCCCAGTCGGGCCCGGGCGTCGAGGGCCGCCTGCTCGGCGTGAATTCGGCCGGCCTCCGCCGCCTGGACCTCCGCCTCGGCCTGCAGAACGTCGGCCTCCATGAGGACGCCCTCGGAGGCCCGCCGACGGAACAGTTCGGCCGTGGCGTGGGCCGCCGCCTCTGCAAGGCGGGCGGACTCGAGGCGGGACTGGGCCCGGAGCGCCGCCAGGTAGTGGGCCCGGGTCTGGAAGACCGTGGCCTCCTCGGAGCGCTGGAGGCCCAGGCGAGCCGCGTCGGTCTCTCCACCGGCGGCATCCCGCCCGGCCCAGGCGGAGGGGTCCAGGATGGCCCAGCGCACGCCCACCCCGGCGGACCAGTCGGTCACCGGATCCGGGTGGTTGAGCGACTCGATGTCGAAATCCTCCATGGTGAACCGCCCCTGTCGGAGCTTGGCGCCAAACACGCCGACCGGGTCATTGGTCCGGATCGTGGCGGCGTCCAGCCCCACCATCGGCCAGAGAAACGAGTCCGAGCCCCGCTGCGCGGATTCGGTGGCCTGGACCCGTGCCCGGGAGGCGGCCAGCGCGCGGTTCCCCTCGGTCGCCAGTTCCACCGCCTCCGCCATGGAGAGGGGGCGGTCTCCGGGTTCAGGTCGTCCTGCACCCGCCTGGCCCTGGACCCCCCCTACCCCGGCCGAGAGACCGAGCAGCAGAGCTCCGAGGACGCGAATCGAGTTATTCATATTTTCATATGTCTTAGATGAAATGAAAGGCCGCGCGCTGCGGCCGTTCTGCGGGGGTCCCAACCCGCTATTGCACCGAACCTCGGATGCACTCCAGGACCTTGGTGGCCCGCTGGTCGCCGATGCTGTAGAAGACGTGGACACCGTCGCGCCGCCGACCGAGGATTCCCTTGTCGCGCATGGTCGTGAGATGCTGGGACGCCACGGCCTGCTCGATCTCGAGGGCCTCGTAGATCTCGGTGACGGTCAGCTCGTTCTTCCGCTGGAGCAGCTCCAGCACCTGGAGGCGAATGGGGTGCCCCAGGCACTTCAGCATGCGCGCCGTATTCTCAATGGCCGCTTCGAGCTCGCGGGGGTCGAGCGAGTTCATTCCGGTGGTCATCCCTGAACTCCTGTCTGAATCCATGAGATAGGAATATTCATATGTCCTGATCCCCCGTCAACCCCCTTGCATCGACTCCGGGGTGCGTGCCCCTTGTGGGACACGCGGCGGGCCGGCCGGCCCGCGTTGCGCGAGAGTGGAAAGACGGTGGAGGGCAGGCATGGAGTGGATCCTGGTGGCGGTCGGCGGAGCGTTGGGAGCCGTATCCCGACACTGGCTCTCCGGCTGGGTCTCGGACCTCACCGGCGGCGCATTCCCCTGGGGAACCCTGGCCGTGAACGTGCTCGGATCGTTCCTCCTGGGTGTCCTGGTGGTGTGGCTCGAGTACATGGTGGACTCAGGCCCGGCACGGGCCCTGCTGGCGTTCGGCGTCCTCGGCGCGTTCACCACCTTCTCCACGTTCTCCTACGAGGCGGCGGCCCTGATCCAGAACGGCGAGTGGACGCGCGCCATGGGCTACATGGGTGGAAGCCTGGCCATGGGCCTGGCGGGCGTGTTCCTGGGTTTCGCCGCGGGCTCCCTCCTCCTCACCCCCAAGGCCTGATCCCATGCAGCGATCCGACAGTGAACAGATTCTGTTGCGGGTGTTCTTCGGCGAGTCCGACCGATGCCCCACGGGCCCTCACAAGGGCAAGCCCCTTCATCACGGCCTCGTGCTCACCCTGAGGGAGATGGGCTTCAAGGGCGCCACCGTCGTCCGGGGCGTGGCGGGGTTCGGAGGGAGCGCACTCATTCACAGCTCGAGCATCCTCCGGCTGTCCACGGACCTCCCGATGATCCTGGAGGTGGTGGACACGGAGGAGCGGATCGAAGAGATCCTGCCCGTGCTGGAGGACCTGATGGAGAGCGGACTGGTGACGCTGGAGAAGGCCCGGGTGATTCTCTACGGGCCCCAGGACGAAGGCGCGTCGGGAGAGCCGGGCGACTAGCCCGGCCGGATCCTCTAGCCCGTCCAGACCACCACGACCGCGCAGGGATTCTCGAATCCCCCCTGCTCCATGTTGGTGCGGTTGAACTCCGACGGGATCTCACCGGGACTCCGGTAGACCTCGATTCCGTGCACCGCCCGTGGGTGGAAGTCGTCCAGCTTGAAGATGTCTCTGGGGTGGTGCTGGCCATTGACGTAGTAGGTCGGGCGGCATCCCGCGCGACCCACCAGCTCGTAGCCCATGCTGTATCTGGACGGCCGCAGTCGGAGGCTGGGGATCTCCTGGAAGAGTTCCGAGACGTTCAGCGGATCGCGCAGCATGATGTCGTGCTGATCGAAGAACACGCCCTGCGCCTGGTCCTGCCGGACGAAGAAGCCGGCGTTCTCGAGGCCCAGCGGGCGGACGATCACGCTGATGCCCTCCACCTCGATGGGCCGGGGGGCCATCCAGACGGCCAGATCGACGGGACGGTCGGCCACCTCGACGCTGTCCACCTGGGGCCGGAATCCGAGGTACTCGACCTCCACGGCATACTGACCGTAGGGAATCTGCTTCATGAGGAACCGTCCGGACTGGTTGCTCACGGTCCGGAAGGGGGTCCCCCGCAGGATGACCTCGGCCCCCTCCAGCGGCTGCCGGGACTCCACGTCGACGACCCGCCCGACCAGCGTCCCCTCACCCCGCTCGTACAGGGTCAGGACCTCTCGCCCGAATCCGTCGGCGTTCAACTCGACCCAGGCGGACTGGCTGACCCAGGTCCCGACCCCGGCCTGGACCCGATACCGGTCCGCGTCCGGCAGGTCGCAGAAGATGAACTCCCCGCTCTGGTCCGATCGGACCTCCCTGCGGTCGAGTCCGGTGTCGGTCTCCCACACCAGCTGTACCAGGGCGCCCTGGACCAGGCTCCGATAGACGTACTCCCGGACCGATCCGGTCACCACGGCGGACACGCCTCGAGACTCGGGACAGAACGCCGCGTGGATCCGGTCGATGGTGGGAACGGCCAGGTAGATCTGGGCCACCCCCGCCGCAGGCACCATCACCGCCGCGCTGGGGGGTCCGATTCGGAGATCCTCCAGCCGGGCGTGATCGAACGAGACGACCTGGGGACCCGCGGGGACGTTCTCCAGGGTGAACCGGCCCTCGGAGTCCGTGATGGCGTTGATGGCGGTGCCGGCCACGAACACCCGGGCCATGTTCAGGGGTTCGGAGCGCGTGGAGTCGTAGACCACGCCGTTCAGGGTTCCGAAGCCCACCGGCCCGACCGGCACCTCCTGCTCCTGGCCCTGGAGTCCGCCGGGACCGAGATATAGCGCCGCGACGAGGCCCATCAGAAGAGACGGGACGGGGGCCGTGCGGAGCGGCCGAATCGCGCGCGGGAGCGACACGAGCGTCATGAAACGTTCAGACACCATGGGGTAACGGGATCCTCACAGACCGGGATCACACTGTACCATACGGTCCAATACCCGATCTCTGTCAAAGGGTCCAGGACCCGGTCCGCGGCTCACCCGGTCCAGATGAGGATCGCGCCGCATCCCCCGCCGAAGGAGAGCGTCTGGTACTGGATCGGCACCTCGATGGCCCGGGGGTAGACCTCCAAACCACTGATCTCCTCGGGCCGGAAGTCGTTGAAGTCCCATCCGGGCATGTGAACGCCGTTGACGATCGTGTCGAGGTTGCAGTAGCCCCTCCCGTTGGAGGGCCTGGCCTGCAGGACCCATCCGGTCCCATCCCTCCCGTCCGACCGAGGTCGGATGTACAGCCCCGGGACCTTCCTGAGGACGGTGATGAGATCGAACGGATCGTCCTCGACGAGCTGGGCCCGGGTAAAATGGTGTCCGAAGCCCATCTCCTCCCGCCGGTAAAACCCCTGCCGCTCCAGCCCGAAGCTGCGAACCGTCACGGTGATGCCCTCGACCTCGATGGCGGTCGGTGAAACACGAAGCTCCACGTCCATCGTTCGGCTGGCGCTTACGGGCACCGCGTACTCCGTCGTGCCGTAGGCCAGGTGCTCCACTTCGAGGGTCACGTCGGCGCTGGCCAGTTCCTCGAACCGGAACCGGCCTGACCCTCCGGTAATGGCCTGGATGTCGGTCCCCTTCACCCGCACCACGGCGGCCTCCACCGGCTGCCCGGTGGAGTGATCGAGGACCTTCCCGACCATCCTGCCACCCGTGGTGAGCTGGAGGGCGAAGTCCTCGAGCCGGATGGGCGAGGTACCCAGGTCGACCTCCCGCTCGACCCGCTCCGAACCGGGAAAGAACACCGATACCCGCACCGCGCCGTCCGTGGGAAGGCCGCACAGGGTAAAGCCTCCATCGTCCGCCGCCCGCGTGATGCGCTGCCCGGACCCGCCCGGCTCATCGAAGTCGGCCACGACGGCCGCCCCGGGGAGGGCCAGGGTGGTGAAGCGGTCCAGCACGACGCCGGAGAGGATCCCGGGCCCGCTTCCCGGAGCCGGCTCCTCGGGGCACAGGAGCCCCTGGAAGAACCCCACGCCCGGCAGATCGAACCGCAGGGAGACCTCGTCGCCAGGTCCGGCCTCGAAGGTCCGCATGATGGGGGTCAGCCCCAGGGTGTCCAGCCTGGGGTGGTACAGAACCAGGGAATGGCGGCCCGCCGGCAGCCCCTCGATGACGAATCGGCCGGCCGAGTCGGCGGATGCCAGATTCCCGGCCGCCGGAGACACCACCGCGGCCCGGACCAGGGGCCGCATCAACGTCGAGTCGAAGGCCTCGCCCCGGACGGTGATGGTGGCGCCCCCCTCGGACACGCGTGCCTGCGGCCGGGCCGGTACCTGCGCATCGGCGGGTTCAGCCAGGAGAGACCAGGCCGCCGCTAAAACCAGGAGGTGCCGACCGATCAGGAGGACTCGGCCGAGGCTGGGATGCATGGTGCACCATAGGCCGGGGCGAGCGGGATGTACAAGGACCTCTAGTTGGTCCGGTGCCTCTTGGAGACCTCGTCCAGGAGCTGGCGCTCCTCTTCGGTCAGGGAGGACATTCCCGAGGCGGAGATCTTGTCGAGGACCCGGTCCACCTCATCCAGCATGGCCGACTCCTCCGCATCTGCCGGTGCGTCCCCGGACCGGGCGGAGCGGATCCGCCCCACTACGGTGGCCTTGCGGCGTCTGGGTTCCTCGGCGGAAACCACGGGGGATCGGGCCGAGGTGACCCGGTCCTTGAGTTCCGACGCCCCCTTCGCGATCCGCCAGTCGGCCTTCAGGTAGACGAACCCGGCGGCCAGCCCGCCCAGGTGGGCGAAATGCGCGATCCCGTCGCCACCGGAGCCGAACGCGCTGAACACGCTGGCCAGGAACAGGAAGGCCACCAGCCACTTCGCCTTCACCGGGAAGATGCCCCAGATGTAAATGGGCACGTCCGGCCAGTTCATGGCGAAGGCCAGCATCACCCCGTAGGCCGCCGCCGAGGCGCCGACGATGGTGTAGCTGGCGAAGAGGAACGAGAAGGCGGCGCCGCCCAGGCCGCAGATCATCCAGTATCGAATGAACTCCCGGGATCCCCACCGGTCCTCCAGCGGAGGCCCGAAGAAGAACAGCACCAGCATGTTCAGCACGAGGTGCCAGAAGTCGTAGTGCAGGAACATGTACGTCACCACGCCCCAGGGGCGGGTGAGCACACGGGAGGGCTGGAACGCGAACAGATCGAACACCAGGCCCCGCCCCACCAGCATGGTCACGAGGAAGGCGGCTGCGTTGATGATCAGCAGCCGCTTCACCCATGGGGTGAGGTGGTACCCGCCGAATCCGACGGTCTGGTAGTTCGAAAAGCGCATCAATGTCCCGTTTCGCGGGTCGCGGTCATGGGTTGTTCTTCAACCCCCTGGCGCCGCATCAGGTTCCGGCCCGGTCCGCCGCCCTGGCCACCGCCGAGCGGGCGATCCGGTCGCACAGGGCCGGGAAATCCAGCCCCGCCGCCCGCCCCGCCTTGGGGTACAGGCTGCTGGGGCTCATGCCCGGAAGCGTGTTGGCCTCCAGCACCGAGGGCGTGCCCCGTTCATCAAGAATGAAGTCGACCCGGGAGAAATCCGCCAGTCTCAGGGTCCGGTGGACCGCCAGGGCGATCCCCTTGAGATGGTCGGCCAGGTCCTCCGGGACGTCGGCGGGGAAGATCTCCTCCGCCATCCCCGGCTGGTACTTGCACTCGTAGTCGAAGATCTCGTGCTTCGGGATGATCTCGCCCACGGCCAAGGGCTCATCGTCCAGAATTCCGACCGTCAGCTCCTGCCCCCGGACGAACGCCTCCACCATGATGCGCTCCTCCAGGGCGGCCGCCACCTCCAGCGCCCCCCGAAGCTCCTCGGGTCCGTGAACCACGGTCAGCCCCACCGTCGAGCCTCCGGACGGGGGCTTCACGATGCAGGGGTACCCCAGGTCGGCCTCGATCCGGCTCCTCGCCTGGGCCTCCAGCATGTCGGACACGGTGCCCCGGTGCGCCTCCACCATGAACCAGTCCGCCGTGGGGATCCCCTGGTCCCGGAGGAGGATCTTGGTGAGGTCCTTGTCCATGGCCAGCATGCAGCCGACGCGGTCAGACCCGGCGAACGGCACGCCGGAGAGTTCCAGGAGGGTCTGAAGCCTCCCGTCCTCTCCCGCCCCGCCATGAAGAACCGGGAAGACCAGATCGGCGCCGGCCGCGTCGGGGTGGCCCAGGAGCGGGGCCAGCGATCCGGAGTCGATCAGGTCGGGCTCGGCGTGCCCCGGCGCCTCCGGAGGGATCCCCTCCCGGCGGATCCGGTCGCGGGCCTCGTCGCTCAGGGGACCGGTGAGGGTGTCCCACGGGAGGACATCGTGCCCGGCCTCGCGGAGAGCATCCGAAACGGCCACCCCGGAGCTCAGAGACACCTCGCGCTCCTCGGTGCTTCCGCCGAGAAGGACGACGATCCGGAGGACCTCGCGGACGCTGGAGTCCATCACCCGCCCATTCCGGTGAGGGCCTGCACCACGTCATAGCGCGTCACGATGCCCGACAGGTCCCCGTTCTCCCGCACCAGCACGGCTCCGTTGGCCCGTGTCAGCAGACGGGTTACCTCTTCCGCCGGGGCGTGGGAGTCCAGGACCGGGAACGGCGAATCCATCACGGCCTCCACCGTATGGTCCAGGAGAGACGGATCCTCGATCACCCGGCTCATGAGCTCGGATTCCGCCAGCGACCCCAGGCACTCCCCGTCGGCCACGACCGGAAGCTGGGAGACGTCGTGGGTGGTCATGGTGGACAGGGCCATCCGCACCGGGGTGTGGGGATCCACCGTGAGGAGGGCCGGCGCATCGCCGGCCTTGGAGGCCAGCACCTCCGAAACGCTCCGGGTGGGACGCTCGAGGAATCCGTTCTCCCGCATCCACTCGTCGTCGAACACCTTGGTCAGATAGCGTTCGCCCCAGTCGCACAGGACGCAGACCACCAGGGCTTCGGGATCGTCGATCTCGCGGGCGAGTTCCATGGCGGCATGGGCATTGAGGCCGGCGGACCCGCCGACAAACATCCCCTCCTCCCGGGTGAGCCGTCGGGCCATGCGGAACGAGTCCAGGTCCGACACCGTCACGTAGGAGTCCATCAGATCGAGGTCCAGGGTGCCCGGGATCTTGTCGTTCCCCAGCCCCTCCACCTGGTAGGGCGCGCCCTCCACCATCTCGCCGGTGTTGAAGAAAGGCCCGATCAGCGACCCCTCCGGGTCCACGCCCCTCACGTGGATGTCCGGGTTCTGCTCCTTGAGGTATCGGGCCGTTCCCGAGACGGTGCCCCCGGTCCCGGCGCCCGCTACGAAGTGGGTGATCCGGCCCTCGGTCTGCTGCCAGAGTTCGGGCCCCGTCGTGTCGTAGTGAGCCTGGGGGTTGGCCGGGTTGTAAAACTGGTTGGCCAGTATGGCGCCCGGGGTCGCCGCCGTGATGGCCTTCGCCTTCATCACGTAGTTCTCGGGATGATCAGGCGGAACGGCCGTGGGAGTGATCACCACTTCGGCACCGAAGGCCCGGAGCAGCTTTACCTTCTCCTGACTCATCTTGTCGGGCATGGTGAAGATGCACCGGTACCCCTTGAGCGCCGCCGCCAGCGCCAGGGCCAGGCCCGTGTTCCCGCTGGTCCCCTCCACCACGACGCCGCCCGGTTTCAGAGAGCCGTCACGCTCGGCGGCCTCGATGAGGGCGAGCCCGATGCGGTCCTTCACCGATCCGCCCGGATTCATGAACTCGGCCTTGCCGTATACCGGAGTCCGGATCCCGGACCCGACGCGACCGAGCCGGATGAGAGGCGTCCAGCCCAGAAGGTCCAGAACGCTGTCGTAGGGTTTGAGGTGCCGAGGCTCCATGGCCTGATCCATTCCGACTCACGCGATGAGGTGAAGTGAAGAGCCCGAAGGGGCCTTCACGGCATTCCAGAATCTATGGTGGCGCCGGCGCCGACCGGCCTCAGGGCAGGCCTCCGGGGCGCCGGGCGTTGGGGTTGGTGGTGAAAGTGACCGGCACTTCCGCCCAGACGGCCACCCGCCGGCCCTCCTGCCTGGCCGGACTGAAGCGCAGGTCCCGTGCCCCCGCCACAGCGGCCGAGTCCAGTCGCTCCACGCCGGAGGAGCGGATCACCTCCACGCTGTCCACGCCCCCCTCCTCATTGACCAGCACCCGGAGCAGGGTCTCGCCCTCCACTCCGGCGTCCCACAGTTCGAGAGGATACTCGACCGTGCCCTCCCCATAGAGAGGGGTCGGCTGATCCACGGGCTGCTCGCCCCCGCAGGCCGCCAGACCGAGGACCAGACCCAACGCCGGTCCCAGTCGAAGAACTTCACGCCGGATGGGCCGATCAGAGCCCAGCCCGCCCGGGGCCGGCCACGCCGCAGTCACCGTCGTCCTCACTCGTCCACCTTCCGTCTCAGTTCGGCCAGCAGGTTGAGCGCCTCGAGGGGCGTCAGGTTCTCGGGGTCCAGCCTGCGCAGTTCGTCCACCACCGGGTGATCCGGCGAGAAGAAGCTGAGCTGGCCGGGCGGGGGCTCCGAGGCCGGCCGGTGAGCGCCGTGACGCCCCAGGCCCTCCCCGCCGTGGGAGTGCGTGCCCTCCAACTCTTCCAGGAGCTCCCGGGCCCGGGCCACCACGTCGCGTGGAAGGCCGGCGAGCCGGGCAACCTGGATGCCGTAGGAGCGGTCGGCGCCCCCGTCCTCCAGCCTGCGGAGGAACACGATGTCCTCGCCGGACTCCCGTACCACCACGTTCATATTCTTCACGGCCGGCAGGAGATCCCCCAGCTGCGTGAGCTCGTGGTAGTGGGTGGCGAATATGGTCTTCGCTCCGATGGCTTCGTGAACGTGCTCGGTGACCGACCACGCGATGGACACGCCATCGTACGTGGACGTGCCCCGGCCGATCTCGTCGAGGAGGACCAGGGACCGGTCGCTGGCGCCATGGATGATGGCCGCTGTCTCGTTCATCTCCACCATGAACGTGGACTGGCCCCGGGCCAGGTTGTCGCTGGCACCCACCCGGGTGAAGATCCGGTCGCACACGGGAATCCGCGCCGCATCCGCCGGCACGAACGCGCCCATCTGCGCCAGGAGCTGGATGAGTCCGACCTGCCGGAGAATGGTGCTCTTGCCGGCCATGTTCGGCCCGGTGAGGATCACGATGAACCCGGAATCGTCCAGCACGAGATCGTTGGGGATGAACTCCTCCCGCGGCATCATGGTCTCCACCACCGGATGCCGGCCGCCCCGGATCTCCATCTCGAACCCCGTGTGCACGTCGGGACGGACGTAGGACCCCCGCACGGCCACCTCCGCCAGGGTCGAGAGTACGTCCAGTTCGGCGACCCGATCGGCCGTGGACTGGAGGCGCTCCACGCAGGAAGCCACCTCCCGGCGTACCTGCGAGAAGAGCTCGGCCTCCAGCGAGGCCATCCGGTCCTCGGCGCCGAAGACCTTCTCCTCCCACTCCTTCAGTTCGGGGGTGAAGTATCGCTCGGCGTTGGTGAGGGTCTGCTTCCGGAGGTAGTCCTCCGGAACCCGGTCCAGGTTGGAGCGGCTGATCTCCAGGTAGTACCCGAAGACCTTGTTGAACCCGACCTTCAGGGACCCGATCCCCGTCCGCTCCCGCTCCCGCGCCTGCAGCGCCGCGATGAAGTCCACGGCGCCGTCACGGACCTCGCGGAGCTCGTCCAGCTCCGGCGAGTACCCCGGTTCGATGACGCCCCCCTCCTGGAGCGTGGCCGGCGCATCGGAGGCGATGGCACGGTCGATGAGGTCCAGGGTCTCGGGGAGCAGGTCGAGGCTGCCGCCCAGCCCGGCCAGCGTCTCGTCGGGAGAACCCGTGAGCACATCCTGGACGTCGGGCAGAGCGGCCAGGGATCGCCCCAGGGCCAGGAGTTCCCGCGGTGTGACCCGCCCGGCGCCCACCTTGCCCGCCAGCCGCTCCAGGTCCGCAACCCGGGAGAGGGCCTCCCGGCCGCCGGCACGGGTGGCGGGGTCCTCCACCAGCGCGGCCACGGCCGACTGCCGGGACCAGATGGCCTGGGGATCCACCAGGGGCGTGAGGATCCACCGCCGAAGGAGCCGCGCTCCCATGGCGGTGACGGTCTGGTCCAGGACATCCCGGAGCGTGCCCCCCTCGAGTCCGGGCCGGAGCGATTCCACCAGTTCCAGGTTCCGGCGCGTCATCTCGTCGAGGGCCATCACCGATCCGGGGCGCCGGATCCGGGGCGGACGGAGATGCGCGACCCCGGCCGGCTGGATCTGCGCCACGTACGACGTCAGGGCCCCGGCCGCCCGGACCAGGAGACCGTCCTCCGCCTGGAAGCCGAACCCCTCCAGGCTGCGCACCCGATAGCGCCCCTCCAACTCCTCCCGGGCCGTGGCGAGATCGAAGATCCAGTCCTCCCGGAACGTCACCGCGGCGCCCTCCATGGGCAGCCCCCACCCGTCCAGGGCCCTGGGGAGCAGAACCTCCGACGGCTCCAGCCGGCCCAACTCGTCGCCGACCTCGCCCCGTGGAAGCTCCTGGACGGCCACCTCTCCGGTCGAGAGGTCCACCACGGCCAGCCCCACCCGTTCCCACCCGGAGGAGGGGTCTTCCGGGCGCGGTTTCCCGTCAGGACACATAGCCACCAGGAAGTTGTTCCGGTCGGCCGAGAGGAGGCGGTCGTGCAGGACGGTGCCAGGGGTAACGGTCTCGACCACCTCGCGGCGCACGATCCCCTTCGCCTCGGCCGGGTCCTCCACCTGCTCGCAGATCGCGACCCTGCGGCCGAGCTGCACGGCCTTGGCCAGGTACTCGTCGACGGCCTTCACCGGCAGCCCGGCGAGCGGCACGCGGGCGGCGGCGCCGTTGTTCCGGGAGGTCAGGGTCAGCCCGAGGAGCTTCGATCCCTCCTCGGCATCCTGGAAGAACAGTTCGTAGAAGTCCCCCACCCGAAAGAAGACGAGGGCATCCTGGTTCCGGGCCTTCACTTCCCTCCACTGCTGCATCAGCGGAGTCTCGGTGGCGCCGTCGGAAGAGGACTTGGAACGGGTGGGCATGCGCGAGAGGTGTGGGATCGGTGCGGACCGTGTAGGATATCCACGGCCCAGAGGGGGATCAACCGCGCCGGCGGCCGTCAAACCCCGGTGGATCACGCTCCCCAACCTCCCTCATCCAATCGAGACCCGTCAGGAACAACCCATGCCCTTCCAGCCCGCACCGGCCGCCGGCCCGCATCCGCGTCGGCCCCTGCACCAGCCTATCCTCGGCACCATCGCGCTGACCGTCGCCGCTCTGGCTCTGCCGGCGTCCCCGACCCGGGCCCAGGATCGGCCCCAGGCCGACCCCGCCGACGTGGAGAGCCAGGATGCCATCATCGCGGCCGTCTACGACGTGATCTCGGGTGGGGCGGGCGTGGAGCGGGACTGGAACCGCTTCATCTCGCTGTTCGCGCCCGGAGCCCGACTCATTCCCATGAACATCGGGCAGGACGGCACCGCCCGACCCGTGGTGATCACGCCCGAGGAGTACGCGGAGAGGGCCGGTCCGGCGCTCATGCGGGACGGGTTCTTCGAGGTGGAGACCCACCGCGTAACCGAAGAGTGGGGGCACATCGCCCACATGTTCTCCACCTACGAGTCCCGGCGGAGCCCGGACGACGCCGAGCCCTTCGACCGCGGGATCAATTCCTTCCAGCTGGCCTGGGACGGCAGCCGCTGGTGGGTCGTGACGATCTTCTGGGACCGGGAGGCGCCCGGTCAGCCCATCCCCGCCCGGTACGGCGGCTGATGATTCAGGATCCCGTCGCTATCCTGGTCGTGCTCGCCGGGGTGGTCTACACGGCCATCCGACTCGAGCAGGGTCACAAGGTCTTTCGATCCCTGGGTGCGGCCCTGGTGGCCATTCTGCTGGGGATGGTGCTCTCGAACTCTGGGCTGCTCCCGGGCACCTCGCCCACGTACGATCTCCTCATGGGTCCCGTCGTGAGCGTGGGGATCGTGCTGATCCTGTTCAGCGTCGATCTCCGGACGGTGATCTCGGCGGGCCCGGTCATGCTGGGAGCGTTCGCCATCGGAGCCGTGGGCACCGCCATCGGCGCCATGGTGGCCGGCCTCGCGTTCGCCGGGATGGTGGGCCCCGAGACCTGGAAGCTCACCGGGCAGTACACCGGAACCTATACCGGCGGGGGCGTGAACTTCGCGGCCCTGGGGGAGGCTCTGGACACCAGCGCGGACCTGTTCTCGGCCGCGGTGGCCGCGGACGTGGTGCTGACGGCGATCTGGATGGCCGCCTGTCTGGCCGTTCCGGTGATGCTCGGGTACACGGGGGAGGGGTCCGACACACCGCCGGCGGCTGCGGCCGCCGGCACCGGCGAAGACGACACCGCGACGAGCGCCCCCGCCGCGTCCGACTCATCCACACCGGACGATGAGGACGCGAGCCTCCACAGCCGCCTCTACGAGAGCCGGCGGAACCTGGGCCTCGCCGACGTGGCGGCCCTCGTCACCCTCGGCGTCGGGGTCTGGTGGGCCTCCGAAGCGGTGGGGGAGATGTTCCCGATCCTGCCCTCCGTGCTCTGGCTCACCACGCTCTCCCTCGTCCTGGCGCAGGTGCCGGCCGTGAAGCGGCTGGCGGGAGGGGCCATGCTGGGGCATTACCTGGTCCTGCTCTTCCTCGCCTCCAACGGGGCACAGTCGGTCATCGCGAACATCTTCCGGATCGGCCCCGGGGTCTTCTACTTCGCCCTGACCACCGTGGCCATCCACGGGCTGTTCATCTTCGGCGTCGGCCGGCTGGCCAGGATCGACGCCGGCACGCTGGCGGTGGCGTCCCAGGCGAACGTCGGTGGAGTCGGTTCGGCGGTGGCCCTGGCCAGCGCCCGCGGGTACAGCGAGAAGCTGCTTCCGGGCGTGGCTACGGGGCTCCTGGGCTACGCCGTGGGGAATTACATCGGCTATGCCGTCGCCCAGGTTATGAGGGGCGTGCTGGGAGGGTAGCGACGGCCTCCGGAGGCCCGGCTGCGGCCGCCCGCGGCCCACGCGGACCGGCGGGGATCCTCAGTCCAGTCGGACGCCCCGCAGCCGGTTCGCGTTGGTCACCACCGTCACCGAGCTGAACGCCATGGCCGAACCGGCGATGACCGGTGACAGGAGGATCCCGAAGGCCGGGTAGAGCACGCCGGCAGCCACGGGGATTCCCAGCGTGTTGTAGATGAAGGCCCCGACCAGGTTCTGGCGGATGTTGCGGAAGGTGGCCTCCGAGAGGCGGACGGCCTTCACGACCCCCTGGAGCGACCCACCCATGAGCGTGATGTCCGCGGCCTCCATGGCGACGTCGGTTCCCGTTCCGATCGCCAGTCCCACATCGGCCTGAGCCAGAGCGGGGGCGTCGTTGATCCCGTCTCCGACCATGGCCACGACCCGGCCCTCGGCCTGCAGTTCGAGGACCCGGTCCGCCTTCTCGTGGGGAAGCACACGAGCGTAGACTCTCTGGATTCCGACCTGGTCGGCGATGTAGCGGGCCGTACGCTCGTCGTCCCCGGTCAGGAGAACGACCTCGCGGCCCAGCTCCACGAGGGCCTGGATGGCCGCAGCCGAATCCTCCTTCACGGGATCGGCCAGCGCCACGACTCCGGCCAGTCGCCCGTCGACGGACACGAGAACCGGACTCTTCCCCTGGTCGGCCAGCCGAGCCATCTCCGACCGGGCGGCGCCGGCGTCGACGCCTGCGTCCCCGAGGAACGCCTCCGTACCGACCCGGACGGTCCGGCCGTCCACCCGGGCCTCCACGCCTCGACCGGGGTCGACGGCGAAGTCCTGGCCTGGCGCAACCTCCAGCCCCTCCTGTCGGGCGGCCTCCACGACGGCCCGGCCCAGGGGGTGCTCGGAATGGGCCTCGGCCCCGGCCGCCAGCCTGAGGACTTCATCCCGGCCAAGCGACTCGAGAGGGGTGACGTCGGACACGACGGGTTCCCCCACCGTCACCGTCCCGGTCTTGTCGAGCACCACCGTGTCCACAGCCCGAGCCCGCTGGAGCGCGTCACCGTTCCGCACCAGAATCCCGTGCTCCGCCGCCTTCCCCACGCTCACCATGATGCTGATCGGCGTGGCCAGGCCCAGGGCGCAGGGACAGGCGATGACCAGGACCGTCACGGCCACCACGACGGCATAGTTGAGGCGGGGGTCGGGGCCCACGGCCATCCAGATCCCGAACGCCAGCAGCGCCACGACCATCACCGCCGGGACGAAGACGCCGGCCACCCGGTCCACCAGGCGCTGGATCTCGGGCTTGGAGCCCTGGGCGTCCCGGACCATCTCGACGATCTGGGCCAGAACGGTCTCGGACCCGACCCGGGTGGCGTCGAACTGGAGGGCTCCGGCGGCATTCACGGTTCCGCCCACGACCTCATCGCCCGGCCCCTTCTCCACCGGCATGGACTCTCCGGTGACCATGGACTCGTCGATGGCACTCCGGCCCTCGACCACCACGCCGTCCACGGGGACGCGCTCACCTGGCCGAACCAGGAGCCGATCGCCGGGCAGCACCTGCTCGGCCGGGATCTCGACTTCCCGGCCCTCCCTCAGGACGGTGGCGGTCCGGGGGCGCAGGTCCATGAGGCGGCGCAGGGCCTGCGAGGTCCGCCCCTTGGCTCGGGACTCGAGGGCCTGCCCGAGCAGGACGAGAGTGATGACCACCGCCACGGCCTCGTAGTACGGATGCGCGGTCCCGGCGGGGAAGAACGCCGGGAAGAGCAGAACGGCGGTGGAGTAGATCCAGGCGGCTCCCGTGCCGACGGCCACCAGGGTATCCATGTTCGCCGAGCCATGGCGGGCCTGCTGCCAGGCGCCCGTGAAGAACCCGCGCCCCACGTAGGTGAGGATCGGGACCGTCAGCACCGCGCTGATCCACCAGAGGACCCGCATGGTCTCGTGGGAAAGGCCATCCAGCCCGGGGATCAGGTGCGCGTGGCCGATGATGGCCACGGGCAGACCCAGGGCCACGCCCCACCGGAACCGCCGGATGAGGTTGCGGGTCTCCTCCTCCCGCTCCCGCTCGCGCTCCTCGAAGAGGTCCTCCGTGGTCCGGCCCACGTCCTCGATTCGGAGTTCGTATCCGGCGGCCTCCACCGCGGTGCGGACGCGGTCCAGCGATCCACCCCCGGGGACGAGGCCGATGCGCGCCTCCTCGGTGGCCAGCGCCACATCCGCGTCCAGCACGCCCGGCACCTTCCGGATCGCCTTCTCCACCGCCGAAACGCAGCCGGCGCAGTGCATGCCTCCGACCCCGACCGTGACGAACTCGCGCCGCACGTCGTAGCCGGCATCCTCCACCGCCCGGACGAGTTCGTCAGCCGATACCCGGGCCGGATCGAACCGGACCCGGCCTTCACCCGTAGCCAGGTTCACGGACGCGCTCTCCACGCCGTCCCGGGAGGACAGGGCCTTCTCCACGGTGGACACGCACCCCGCGCAGTGGATCCCGTCGATGGGGAGATCCAGCTGGACGGCGGTCGCCGTACCCGGATCGGGGGCTGTGGCGGGACTGGAGTTCATGGCAGGATCGTATGGCATGGTTTCCGCAGGTGGGGGCCTCGGTAAGGACCCCGATCAACGTGCAATCAGAACGTCTTCGGCGGCAGGGGGGTTCCCCGCGGAGGAGAGCCGTTCCAGTCGAGGAGCCCTTCGGGAACCGTTGGGAGCCCGAGGCCGTTCCGAGTGCAGCGATCTGAATCGTTCGGGGCCCGACGCGCGGCACCCCCGCCGGGGCTCCCCACCCGAATCCGGAGCGAGAAACCATGTCCGACGTCCAGACCCGCTACGCCATCCGGCGCGACGTTCCCCTCACCTTCGACGAGGCGGACGCGCGCGTCCGGGAGGAACTGCAGAAGGAGGGGTTCGGCGTGCTGACGGAGATCGACGTCTCCGCCACGCTCAAGAAGAAGATCGACGTCGACTTCCGGCCCTACCGGATCCTCGGGGCCTGCAATCCCCCGCTGGCCCACCAGGCGCTGACGGCCGAAACCGATATCGGCCTCCTCCTGCCCTGCAACGTGGTGGTCTACGCCGGGGATGAGGACGGAATGACCACGGTGGCCGCGCTGGATCCGAGAATGCAGCTCGCCGTCAGTGGACGGTCCGACATCGAGCCGCTGGCCGACGAGGTTCGGGCCCGGATGGAGAGGGTGATCGCCGCGATCTGATCGCGATCAGAGGACCCCGGCGCACCGGCCGAAGACCACGATGATGACGACGGCCATTCCGAACGCGAACCAGGGCAGGTTCCGCCGGATGGCCACGGAGTCGGGATCGACGGCACTGAGACCGCCCGCCCGCATGGAGCCCTTCCCGCGAGTGACCACCTGAAGGTCCCGGAGGTTATTGAGCAACGACTCGAGACGGGCCTCCAGCTCGGCAGGATCGGCGGGTTTGGTGATGAAGTGGTTCCCGCCCAGCCCGTAGCTCTGGGCCATGTCCTCGTCCCGGTCCGACGAGGTGAGGACCGCCACCGGAACTCTGCGAAGCCGATCATCGCCCTTCAGCCGCTCAAGCACCTCGTGCCCATGCCGGCCGGGCATGTTCAGGTCCAGCAGCAGCAGATCCGGGGGCTCCTGTTCAACCAGCTCGATGGCCTCGTCGCCGTCGTGAGCACGACGAATCGTGAGCGGACCCGGCGCCGCGTTCTCCAGGGCCATCTGGATCAGGAGAGCGTGGTCGTCGTTGTCGTCCGCGAGGACGATGTTCATGGACGGCCCGTCGCGGGTTCCGTCGTCCTCGGTCATGAAACCGGCCTTTCTCGCTGAGCGTCCCTGACCACGGCCGCCTCCAGGCCCAGCTCGCGGATCTCCCGCATGGCCTCGGTGGCGGACCGACTCGTCTGGTACCAACCCACCCGGATCCGGATGAGTTCACTCCCCTCCACCATCACGATGCGGGGCGCGAGCCCGGCGGAGCGAGCCCTCTCCTCAACGATGCGGGCCCGATCCACGCTCCGAAAGGCCCCAAGCTGAACCGCGTACTCGCCGGTGCGATCCTCCTGCTCCATGTCCGGTTCCGACGGCGCGGCCTCGGGCTCGGTCGGAATCGGGTCTCCGGGGACCCCCGCGGCGGCTCCTGCGGCGCCGGCCCCGGCCGCCGCTTCGGCCGCGAGGGCCCTGGCCCGGGCCTCCGTCACCAGGACATCCCACCGTTGAAGCCACTGGTCGGCCTCGGTCGCCTCAGAGGTGCCGGGGTAGTCGCGGCTCACCCCCTCGAAGTAGCCGGCGGCGGTCACGAGGTCGTCGCGGGCCTGGGCGGCGTGCCCGAGTCGAAGCAGGGCGCCCGCCGTGTAGGGACCGCCTGGGAATTCCAGGGCCAGCCTCTGAAAGTCCATTTCGGCCAGGGAGAGGTCGACGGTGAGGACCCCCCGGAGCCAGATGGCCCGCTGGCGGTCCAGCCGGCTGGCCTCGTCCCGCCATCCGTCCCACCAGTCCTCGAGGGCCACCCGGGCGTCCGCCACGCGGCCGGCGGCAGCCAGCGCCTCGACCGCATCCAGGTCGCCGACCTGGGCCGCCGCGGGCCCGGGACCCAGGGCCGCTCCCGCGGCGAGGACCGCCAGCGCGGTCCCGGTCACGCGGGAGCGCAGAGAGGGTCTCACGCGGCCACCCCCTGAGCGTCGGCCATCCGGCCGAGGAGCCAGCTGCCGAGGAGGTGCTCATCGGACAGGGGCGTGCTCTTGAGCTTCCGATCGACATCCTGGAGGTCCAGCAGGGCCCGCTCCAGCTCGGCCCCGCTCCACCGGTCCGCCTGGTCGCCCATGCGGCGGGCGAGCCACCGCTGGTGGGGAGGGAGGGCCTTCTCGAGCGCGGCGGGACCCCCCTCCACGGCCACACCCAGCCGCAGGAGCTGAGAGGACAGGCCGATCACGAGACCCACACCGGAATCGCCCTGTGCCAGGAGGATCTCCATTTCCTCCAGCGCAAGGCCGAACTCCTTTCGGCCGACCCGTTCGAACCACTTCCAACGATCGACCCGCGGAAGGTGGGTACCGGCGGCCTCCACCACTGCAACGGTCACCGGCTCCCCGTCCCCGGCCACCGCGGCCAGTTTGTCGACCTCCTGGCTCAGCAGGCCCAGGTCCGCACCCATCGCCGACACGATTGCCGTGGCGGCCTCCGGCTCCACCTCCACGGACCAGCGATCCCGGGCATAGCTCATGATCCACCCCGGGGCGTCGGCTTCGGAGAGCCCCGCGAACTCGGCCGAGGTGGCGAGCTTCCTGAGCTCTCCATAGAACTTGGCCTTGGAGCCCTTGGGCACCGTGGCCACCAGGACGGCGACCAGCCCGGGGGGCGGGTTCGAGGCGAGCTCGGTGAGGACGGTCCGGGCTCGGGGGGTACCGGCGAGCGCCTCCACCTCCCTGAGGACGACGACCCGCCACTCGGCCATCATCGGCGGCGTGGCTAGAACGGAGGCCAACTGCTCGACGTCCAGCTCCGAACCGCGAAGGCGGTCCAGGTTGAAGTCGGCGGTGGCCGGATCCAGGTGCGCCGAGACGATGGCCTGAACGGCCTGTTCCTTCTGAAAGGACTCGTCGCCGTACAGATAGAACACCCCGCCCGTGGGCGGACCGCTCAACACCTTCTGGAATTCGGGTGGTATCAACTGGGCTCCCCGCTGAGGCCGCGACCCGGAGGGCGGGTCCGCGACAGGTCCACCGAGGAATTAGAGGAAATCCCCGGGCGGATCAACCCACCCCGGTCACTCGAACGCGCGGTTGGCGAAGCTCGGACCCGCATAGCGGGCCTTGAGGGGGGAGTACTCGTAGAGGAGGTTTCCGCTCACGGCCCAGAGGTCGGCCTCCCGCTGGTCGAGAGGTACGAGTCTCAGTCCCGGGTCCGGGAGGGCCGTGCGGCGGGACGCCTGGCGGACTTCGGTCGGCGGAGCGGCCACGATGGCCGGGAGCTGGACCTGAGCCGAGGCCGTCCGCCCGCGGCCCACCGGACTCCATGCCACGGCTCCCAGCAGAATCGCCAGAGCGACCGCGGTGACCAGCGGCACGGAGGAGGCGTGACCCCGGTCTCGGAGCTGACGCAGTTCCTCGTCCACCTGCAGGAGCCGCAGATCCAGTCGGGCCTCGAACCGCTCGGAGACCTCGAGCCTGGGAAGAGAGCGGACCAGCCGGCAACCCTCGTCCACCACGCGGACGTACCGGGCGCACCTGGGACAGGCCGCCCTGTGGGCCTCCAGCTCCAGGAGGTCGACGTCGGTCGCGGCCGCGTCGCTCTCGTCCGTGTAGTGCTGAAGGAAGTCCTCACACCGCATGGCGCGCGATCTCCCCCCTGTGCAGTGGGTTCACATTTCCCCGCCGGCGCGTCGCCGTCGCCCTGGTCACCCGTGGGCGGGCCGGGGATCGAATGGTCCACACAGTTCTACTGAACCATTCGCCGGGGGGTTCCACCGCAGTTCCGACCTTTCGAACACTTAACCAGAAGGCCCCCGCCGGCCTCAGCCGACGGGGGCCACACGTCCCCACCCCACCCCGAATCCTCGATCAGTCGATCATGGGAGCGATGATCCGGGCGAAGTTCGTCCGGGCCCGGTTCAGGCGGCTTTTCACCGTCCCCAGGTTCACGCCCGTGATATCGGCGATCTCCTCGTAGGTCTTCCCTTCCAGCTCCCGGAGCACGAATACGACCCGATGGTGCTCGGGGAGCTCGGCCACGGCCGCCTCCACTTTCTCCCGGAGGTGACGCTTCCGGAACAGGTCGTCCGGCTTGTAGGTGTGGTCCTCCCACTCCAGGGGCCGGTGGTCCGCGTCCCAGCTCTGCTTGATGGCCTGGAACAGGACCAGCGGATTCCGGGACCGGTTCCGGAGTTCGTTCTTCGCCAGGTTCCCGGCGATGGTGTAGATCCACGTCGAGAACTTCTTGGTCTGGTCGAACCGGTGAAGATGTCGGTACACCCGAACGAAGGTCTCCTGGACCAGGTCCTCCGCCCGCTCCCGATCTCCCACCGTCCGATAGACGAAGTTCAGGAGTCGGTTGTCGTAGCGTCGGACCAGCTCGCTGAACGCCTTCTGCTCGCCGTCCAGAGACGCCTGCACCACCTCGCTGTCTCCGAGGGCCCGGAGCTCGAGGGTGCGCTCCCCGGCCGGTACCCGGGGTTCGTTCTGGACCAGCTTCAGCGCCGCCTCACCCATTCCATCCTCCTCCGTCGCGTTCCGCGTTGATCCGACCCCGCCTCGGGTCGGGCGTGTTGCACCCCTATGCGCAGGGGGCGTGCCACCGAAAAACCGCCGTTTTGGCGGGGTTTCCGTCTCCACCTGTCACCTCCAGTGGACAGGCCCCTGACCCCTGACGTAGAGAGTCTGCCGGAATGGCGTCCCCGGCATGTCCGTTCCCTCCGTCAGCCCCCGCCCATGACGAATCGCGCCGCGTACAGCAGGGTCGAGACGGACTTGCAGTCGACGATCTCTCCGGACTCCACCATCGCCAGGGCACGGGACATGGGCATGGTCACCACCTCCATGAACTCGTCGTGGTCCCGATCGACCGCTCCCTCCTCCAGGTCCCAGGCCAGGAAGAGGTGGATCACTTCGTCGGTGAACCCCGGCGTGGTGTAGATGTGGGTGAGCTTCCGGAGCTGGCCGGCCCTGACCCCCGCCTCTTCCTCCAATTCCCTACGCGCGCAGTCCTCCCAGCTTTCTCCCGGGTCGATCATCCCCGCCGGGACCTCGTACATGTAGCCGTCCGCGGCGTACCGATACTGGCGCACGAGGATCACCTCGGGGTCCTCGTCGTCCGGAGACCCCCGAAGCGGGAGGACGGCGGACGCCCCCCGGTGCCGGATCATCTCCAGCGTACCGACGCTCCCGTCGGGGAACCGAACCTCGTCCAGGCTCAGTCGGACGATCCTCCCCGCATGGACCAGCTTCTCCGAGATGCGACCCGGGGCGATGCCCTCACCGGTCGATGGCTGTTCCGTCACGTTCGGCTCTCTCTTCCTTGCGAATACGTGAAGGGCTCCGGGAGTTGCCCGGAGCCCAGGGACCGGGGGGTCTCCCCGGCGCGCTCGGGGGCACGGCCAGGACCGAGGTCCGTGGGCCGCACCCGCGAGCTCATCCGTAGAAGGGCGGTACCTCGTCCTCGGCGATCACCTCCACGGCACCCAGCCCCAGACCCACCATGCGGGGAGCCAGCGACTCCGCGTCCCCCACGACCAGGGTGACGAGGTGATCCAGGGGAACGGCCTCCCGGCCGGCCTCCCACGCGGCGGCGAGGTCCACCTGCCGGATCCGGTCCCTGTAGGTGGCGTAGTAGTCGTCGGGGAGGTCGTAGATCACCTGTTCGCTCAGTTTGGATGCGATGCGAGAGGCCGTCTCCATCTGGAGCGGGAACACTCCGGCCATGAACTCCCGCACCGACGCGACCTCGTCGGCGGTGGGACCGCCGTCCATGAGGCGCCGGAGCTCTTCATGGGCCTCCCTGGCGGCGTCGGCGGTGACATCGGCTCCCACGGCCGCTGCAATGGAGAACGGGCCAGCGCCCCTGCGCTGGCCGAAGCGGCTGCGAACCCCGTAGGTGAAGCCGTTCTTCTCGCGCAGGTTCAGGTTCAGCCTCGATGTGAAGACGCCGCCCAGGACTCCGTTGAAGACCTTCAGGGGGAGGGTGGGTTCGAAGCTCCGGGGCACACCTGTACCGCCCATGCGGAGCTCGGACTGGACCGCCCCGGGCCGGTCGACGATCACCACCCGGGGCTCGTCCGCACGCCGAGTCGCCGGAGCAGGATCGGTGCGCCCTCCCCCGTTGTCGGCCCAGGCCCCGAACGCCTCCCGGGTCAGCCCGGTGAACTCCGCGGGGTCCACGTCTCCCACCCCGATCAGGGTGGCGGTGGCGGGCGAGAACCGCTGAGCCCACCAGGACCGCACCCCTTCCGCATCCAGCCCCGCCACCCCGCCGGCCAGCCCACCCAGGGGGCGGGCATAGGGCGAAGAGTCGGCGAAGACGGCATGGGCGAAGACGTCATCGGCCAGCCCCGCCGGCGACATGCGCCGCTGCTGCAGGGTGGCCAGTCGTCGATCTCGAGCCTGCTCCACCTCACCGGCATCGAACGCCGGCGAGAGAGCCACTTCGGCAAGAAGGGCCAGGGCCTCCGGAAGGCGATCCGCGTGGCAGGTCAGCCCGAGGGTGGTGGAGTCCCATCCGGTGCCCACCCCCAGGTGGGCCCCCAGGCCCTCCAGGGCCTCCGCGAGCGCCTCGGCGTCCCGCAGGGTCGTCCCGCCCCGAAGCGCTTCGCCGGTCAGAACCGCCACCCCTTCGCGCCCCGCGGGGGCGGTCGTCTCGCCGGCGTCCAGGACCAGGAGGACCGAGACCAGCGGTAGCCTGGGCATGGAGGTGACCTTCAGCGAGAGCCCCGTGTCCAGGCGATCCGACACCGTGGGCGGAAGCCGGAACGTCCTCAGGGCCCCGGGCTCGGGGACCTGGTCGCGAGCGACCGAGCTCATTCGGCCTCCGGGATGTAGGTGAGGACGGCCCGGTTGTCGGAACCCAGGAACGTCTCGGCGAAGCGGACGAGGTCTTCCCGCGTCACGCCCTGGAGCCGCTCCAACTCCCGGTTGATGCGCCCGGGATCGTCGAAGAGTCCGGCGAACATGGAGAGGAGATCGGCCCGGTCGGCCACCTCCTCCAGCGCGGCCAGAGTCTGCGTTTCCAGGAGGGCCCGGGCTCGGTCGAGCTCGGCCTGGGTCACCTCGGCCAGCCCCTCCATCTCCCGGACCATGGCCCGCTCCAGGTCCTCCGGGGTCACGTGGGGCAGCCCGGTGGCCCGGGCCAGGAACATGGACGCGCCCGCGGTGAGCGGGAACGCGAAGTTCCCGACGTCCTTGGCCACCCGATCACCCCGCACGAGCCCCCGGTAGAACCGCGAGGCCCGTCCCCGTCCCAGGACCACCGAGGCAACCTGCGCCGCGTAGAACCGATCGTCCGAGTAGGGAGGGATGCGTCCGGCCAGGTACACCCGGGGCAGAGGTACGTCGGTACTCACGGTCTCGCGGACCGTCGAACCCAGGACCTCGGGCAGGTTCACCTGGCCCGGAATCGGCGGGATGTCGTCCCCGCGAGGAATCTCGCCGAAGTAGTGGCGGACCCGTCCGAAGGCGTGGTCGGGGTCGATGTCGCCGGCCACGGTCAGCACGCAGTTGTTCGGGACGTAGAAGGTCTGGAAGAAGTCGGACACGTCCTCCAGCGTGGCGGCGGCGATGTCCTCCATCGACCCGATTACGGTGTGGTGATAGGGATGGTCCTCCGGGAAGAGGAGGGCCTGCAGGCGCTCGTCCCAGTCGCCATAGGGCTGGTTGTCGTACCGCTGCTTCTTCTCCTCCGTCACCACGGACTGCTGGTTCTCCAGCTTCTCCTGCGTCATGGCCTCCACCATCCAGCCCATCCGGTCCGACTCGAGCCACAGGGCCAGGTCCAGCTGGTGGGAGGGCACGGTCTCGAAGTAGTTGGTGCGATCGAACCAGGTGGTGGCGTTCATGGAGCCGCCGGCCCGCTCCACGAGCTCGAAATGCCGGTTCTTCGGCACATGCGCCGAGCCCTGGAACATCATGTGCTCGAAGAGATGGGCGAATCCGGTCCGGCCCGGAACCTCGTTCCGGCTCCCGACCCGGTACCAGAGGTTCACGGCCACCACCGGTACGGTGCTGTCCGGGGCCAGGATCACCTGGAGGCCGTTGTCCAGCTCCCGCTGCTCGAAGTCGATGTGTACCCGCCTCAACGATCCTCCTCCGAGGCCGGTGCCGGTCCCTCCAGCACGATCACGGGCCCGATCCCGAGGGCCCTGAGGGGGTCCTCGATCAGCTCCCGATCCCCGGCCACCACGATGACCATCCGGGACAGATCCAGCCATCGGCGGGCCGCATCCCGCACGGCGTCGGCGTCCACGGCGAGCGTCTCGTCCACGAAGTCGTCGTAGTAGTCCGGAGAGAGATCGTAGAGGTAGATCTCGCCGACCCGGGCAGCCAGGTCGCTGGCGGTCTGGAACCGCTGGGGGAGCCGGAAGGCCACGTAGTTTCGGGCCTGGTCGAGCTCACCCTCGGGCACATCCTCGGTGCCGAGGCGTCCGAGTTCCCGAACGAACTCCACCACCGAGCTGTCGGTGACGGGGGTGTAGACCGCCGACCGGGCCAGGAACGGCCCCGGCAGCTGACGGCGCTGGAAGCTCGAGCCCGCGCCGTAGGAATAGCCCTTCTCCTCACGGATCCGGGTGTTGAGTCGGCTCGTGAACGAACCACCCAGGACGGTGTTCATGACGTTGAGGGTCAGGAAGTCGGGCTCCGCGTAGTCGATGGCCACCCGCCCCATCCGGATCTCCGACTGGGCTGCGCCGGGTTTGTCCACGATGTAGATCGTGGTCTCCGGCGTGGCCTCCGGGATCTCGAACGCGGGCGTGATTCCGGCCATCCCCTCCCAGGTCTCGAACAGCTCCTCCAGCCGGCCGCGCAGCTCGTAGGAATCCACGTCCCCGGCGACCACCAGCAGGGCGGAGCCGGGCTCGTAGCGGGCCCGGTAGTAGCCCATGACGGCATCGCGATCGATGGCAGACACCGTCTCCTCCGTGCCGAGGAGAGGCTGCCCGTAGGGGTGCTCCTCGCCGTAGAGCACCTTCGCAAAGGCCTCGTTGGCGAGCGTGGACGGATCGTCTCGGCTCTGGAGGATCCGGGCCAGGCGTTCGGCCTTCACCCGCTCCAGGGCCTCCTCGGGGAAGGCCGGCCGGAGCGTGGCCTCGGCCAGGAGACCGAGGCCATCGCCGAGCTGGGACGCGAGAAGGTCCATGCGGATCGTGTTGACGTCGATGCCTCCCGTGGATCCGAACGAGGCCCCCAGAGCCTCCACCGCCTCGGCGAACTCGTTTGCCGACCGGTCGGCCGTCCCCTCGGACAGCATTTCGGCCACCAGGGTCGAAAGGCCCGCCTGGCCCGGAGTGAGGACCCGGGCTCCACCTCGGAACTGGAGGCGCAGGCTCACGACGGGAAGATCGTCCTTCTCCACCACCGCCACGGTGAGCCCGTTCTCCAGCGTGAACTCGTCCACGTCGGGCAGGCTCACGCTCCGGGGGCGCCCCACCTCCGGCGGGATGCTGCGGTCGAAGCGTGGTTCGGCCCGGGTTTCGACCTCACCGGTGGGGCCCACGGTCACGCTCCGCGTACCGTCATCGCTGGTGCCCGAGGACATGCCCAGGCTGCACCCGCCCAGAAGCACCGCGGAGCCCGCGAGGATCGTCCCCAGCGCGCCCGCCCGTCCCATCGTCGTCCCGGCCATCATCGTCCCTCTCCCGCTGCAAGCTCCATCCGACCCTCGGGTACGACTGAGAGAACCACGCCGGGCGCATCGACCAGCGACGCGGCCACGGATTCCTGCACCCCCCCGGGAGTGGCGGAGGTGAAGCGTGCGAGGTCCTTCCTCACGAATCCGGGATCGCCGGTGAAGAAGTAGTATCGGTTCAGGCTGTTGGCCTTCCCGCCGAAGCTGCCGACCCTCTCCAGGGACCGGACGAAACCGGTCTCCACGCCCCGGACGACCCGGTCCAGGTCCCGCTCTTCCACGCCGTCGGTGGCCATGGCTGCCAGCTCCTCGCGGATCGCGGCCTCGAGAACGTCCAGATCCACCCCCGGCCGGGCCGTGGCGATGATCTGGAACGCGCCGCCCAGGCGCCGCCCGGACTGGAACGCGAACACGTTCTGAGCCACCTGCTCCTCGTAGATCAGGCGCTGCTGGAGCCGGGAGGTCCGGCCGCTCGCCAGAAGCGACGCGCCCAGCTGAAGCTCCGCGTCCCCGTCGGCGAACGCGGCCGGAGAGTGCCAGGCCATGTACAGGCGGGGGAGCTGGACGTCGTCCTCGAGAACCAGCCGCACCTCCTCCGACAGGCTCGGATCCGGAGCGTCGATGACCGGGACCTCGGGACCTCGAGGGATCTCACCGAAATACTTTTCGGCCCACTCCCGGATCTCCCTCACCCGGACGTTCCCCGCGACGGCGATGGAGGCGTTGTTCGGAGCGTAGTAGGTCCGGAAGAAGTCGGAGACGTCCTCCACGGCGGCCGCCGAAAGGTCCTCCTGCGACCCGATGACCGGCCAGGAGTAGGGGTGCTCCGCCGGGTACAGGGCCGACGAGATCTCCAGCGAGGCCTGTCCGTACGGGCGGTTCTCGTAGCTCTGCCGCCGCTCGTTCTTCACCACGTCCCGCTGGAGGTCGAGCTTGGACTCGGACATGGTCTCCAGGAGGAAACCCATCCGGTCGGCCTCGAGCCAGAGCGCGAGTTCCACCGCGTTGGAGGGGACGTCCTCGTAGTAGTTGGTCCGGTCGTTCGTGGTGGAGCCGTTGTTCTGCCCCCCCGCGGCCTCCAGGAGATTGTCGAAATCTCCCTCGGCGACGTTGGCCGACCCCTCGAACATGACGTGCTCGAAGAGGTGGGCGAAGCCGGTCCGGCCCGGCCTCTCGTTGGCGCTGCCCACGTGGTACCAGACGTTCACGCTCGCGATCGGCAGAGACCGGTCGCGATGGACGATGAACGTGAGCCCGTTCTCCAGCGTGAACTGGGTGTACTCCACGTGCACATCTACCGGCTCGGGCTCCGGGGGAGCCTCCTGAGCTCCCAGGTCACCGCCCCACGTACCCGGAACCGGCACGACCTGAACCACACCCAGCGCGAGCAGGATTCCCCCCGCTCGCCAGCACATCCGTCCCATTCCTGCCTCCGTTCTTTCCTCCACCCGTCGACCCCGGTCCGGCCTCACGCCGTCAGGGTCTCACCATGAGCCGCTCGCGAAGCGCCGCCGGAGCCAGCTCCCTTGTCAGAAACTCCCGGGCGGACTCCGGCCCGTCTTCGGCCCGATCCTCCACCTCGGAGATGTAGCCGGCCTCCTCGGGGCCGGCCCGCATGCGCGCCCGCTCCACCATCTCCATCGAAATGGCCAGGCGATCGTTGGCGGCGGCGGCGAGCGCCGACAGGAGTTGGGCCTCGACATCCTCGGGCAGGAGCCGGGCTCCCGCCTCCAGCTCGGCGTCGGCCTCCTCCAGGTCTTCCCTCTCCACGTCTACCAGGCCCAGGAGCGTCCGGGTCCATCCATCGTCCGGGTTGGCCACGGCGGCCTCACCCATGAGCCTCGCGGCGATGTCCATCTCACCGCCCAGGGCTCGGGCCACGCCCAGCTCGAGCAGCACGACTCCGTCGTCGGGCGCCAGCTCCAGCGCGGCCTGAAGCTCACGCAGGGCGTCGGGTATCAGTCCCTCGCGCGAGAGGTAGGCACCGTAAAGCAGTCGAGCCTCCACGACCTGGGGACCCAGCATGGCAGCGGCCCGCAGGGCGGACTCGGCGTCCGGGTCGTCGAACGCAGCGATCCCGGAGCCGGCCGTCGCCAGGATGTAGGGGTCCTCGGGGTTCAGGCCCAGAGCCGCCTTGAAGCGCTCATACGCGATTCCCTCCATCCCCATTTCCCGCTCGGCCACCCCCAGCCAGCAGTGGACCGCCGGCTCGTCGCCGTACTCTTCGAGCATCTGGCGGAGCGCAGCCGCCATCTCGTCCCAGCGGCCCTCTTCACCGAGGTCCAGGGCGGAGCCGAGGACCGATTCCAGGTCGCTCATCGATCAGGCCCCGAACTTCGCCAGGCGCCCGGCATGCGCCAGCGCCAGCGACATGAGGTGCCGGGACTCGAACGTGCCCAGGTCTCCCAGCCGGCAGGTGTCCTCCCCGAACGAGGTCGCGGTGGGGCGGGCCCACCGGGACTGCAGGAGCAGGGGCACGTGATGCCACGAGTGGGCCGCACAGGCCGCGGGAGTCGAGTGGTCGCCGGTGACCATGACCACGTCGATGTCCGACTCCACGAGCTCGGCCACGAGGCGATCCGCGTCCTCGACGGCCTGGACCTTGGCGTCGAAGTCACCGTCTTCGCCTCGGGCGTCGGTGGCCTTGTAGTGGAAGAAGCGGAAGTCGAAGTCCGGGGCTCCGCGGAAGAGCTGCACCGCGTCCGCGTCCGACGCCGGCGTGCCCAGCACCTCCATTCCCACGAGCCGGGCCACGCCACGGTACATGGGGTAGCGGGCGATCACGGCCGCCCGCAGGCCGTACCGCTCCTTCATGGACGGCGGGGCGTCGAACGTGGCCACACCGCGGGCCATGAACCCGTTGATGGTGGGCTCGTCCGACAGGATGCCCCGGGCCTGATCCAGGAAGGCCTGGAGCACCTGTGCGCTTCGCTCGGCCTCGGGGACGGCCGCCCGGGCCTTGAGCGGAGCGACTCCCGTCTCCTGCGGGTCCGTGTCCAGGACCCCCTCCGCCAGGCCCGCGCCGCGGAAGACGACCACCGCCCGGTGCTCCTTCACGGGCTCCAGGAAGACCTCCACGCCCTCGATGGGCTCGAGGGCGTCCTTCACCCGGGCCACCACCCGCCGGCCCTCGTCGTCCGAGGGGCGTCCGGCCCTGCGATCGGTGATCAGACCACCGGCGTCCAGCGAGGCCATGTTCAGGCGGGCCGCCAGGTCTCCGGGCTGGAGGTCGAACCCCACCCCGAGCGCCGCGAGCACGCCCCTCCCGATGACGAACCGGGTGGGATCGTAGCCGAACAGGCCCAGGTGGCCGGGGCCGCTCCCCGGTGTGACGCCCGGGGCCACCGGGATCAGCATGCCCAGCGAGGAGCGAGCGGCCATCGCGTCCAGCGTGGGCGTGCGGGCGGCTTCGAGCTCGGTGCGGCCTGAGTCGGGATGCGGAAGACCTCCCAGGCCGTCCAGCACCACCAGGGCGATGGATCCTCCGTCTCCGGAGTGGTCCACCAGGGCATCGGGAAGGATGAGATCGGACATGATCGCGGGCGGTTGGACGTTGGGATCCGTGGAGAAGCGAGGGGGCCGGGCTCCGTGGAGTTTCCCGGTTCCATCGGGGACCCGGAATCTAACCGACCCCCGCGGCGGAGAGAACGATTTTCGGCCCGTTCCGGGGGGGCGGGGTACACGTTGCACCGGACCCCGCACCCCGGTACGATCCCCCCGACCGGCGCCGTCCGCGGTGCGGATCGCAGCGACCACGATCCGGAGGCCAACCCTCCCTCCGGGCATTCAGGAGACCCCCATGAAGCTCGTCCCCTTTACCATGGAGCGATGGCAGTCCACGTGGGAGCACCGGGTGCACTACAACCTCTCCGAGAGCGGGGTCCACCCCATGACCGCGGGAGAGCTCCTGGACATGGCCGACGCCGACCTCGAACTGGAGGACGTGCTCCTGGGCTATGGGCAGTCCAACGGAAGCGACCGGCTGCGTGACCTGGTGGCCGCCCTCCATCCCGGGGCCTCCGAGAGCTCCGTCGTGGTCACCACGGGGGGCGCCGAGGCCAACTTCGCCGTGGGGTGGAGGAGGCTGGAGGAGGAGGGCGCCCTGGCCGCGCTGGTCCCGAACTACATGCAGATCCCGGGCATCCAGGAGAGCTTCGGTCGGGAGGTGATCGCCGTCCCCCTGGTGGAGGAGGACGACTGGAGCCCGGACATGGACGCCCTGCGGGCCGCCCTGGACCGGGGGGCCCGGACGATCCTCGTGACCCAGCCCAACAACCCGACGGGAGCCTCGCTTCCTGAAACCGTGATGGACGCGATGGTCGCCGAGGCGGACCGCGTGGGCGCCTGGATCCTGGCCGACGAGGTCTATCGCGGAGCCGAGGTGGCCGGAGGGGAGGCCCCCACCTTCTGGGGCCGGTACGATCGGCTCTTCGTCACGGGGTCCCTCTCCAAGGCCTACGGGCTCCCGGGTCTGCGGGTGGGCTGGGTCGTGGGCCCCGACGAGGCCATGGAGGACCTCTGGGCCCGCTCGGACTACACCACCATCGCCCCGGCGAGCCTGTCCGACGCGCTGGCCGTGCTCGCCCTCACCCCCGATACCCGCCGGAAGGTCCTCGAACGGACCCGGGCGATCCTGAGGGAGAACCTCCCGGTGGTGGAGTCGTGGATCGAGAGTCAGCCCGGCCGGTTCTCCTACCGGGCCCCCGACGCCGGCGCCATCTGCTACGTGCGCTACCACGCCGACGTGAATTCCACGGACCTGGCGGAGTACCTCCGGACCGAGCTCAGCACCCTGGTGGTGCCGGGGGACCAGTTCGGCATGGACCGGTACCTCCGGCTGGGCTTCGGCCCCGAGCGACCGCACCTGGAGGCCGGCCTGGAGCGCGTGACGGCGGCCTTCGAAGCCCTGGCCCCGGCCTGAACCTGGAGTCCCCGATGCAGCGCCTTTTCCGACTCAGGACCCTCGCCGTCGCGCTCGCGACGTTGATCGCATCCCTGACCGGGCCCGCGGCGACGGGTCTCTCGGCCCAGGCCGCCCCCCGGGACCCCGGACCCTACGATCTGCTGATCCGGGGAGGCCGCATCTACGACGGCACCGGGAATCCCTGGTTCCAGGGGGACGTGGCGGTGCGGGACGGGCGGATCGTGGCCGTAGGCCGCCTGACGGAGGCGGAAGCCGGCCGGGTGATCGACGCCCAGGGCCTCATGATCGCCCCCGGGTTCATCGACATCCACTCGCACGCCGACGACAACACCGGCCGGGACTCGATGTACGTCCGGAGTCCGAACCGGGCCCGCAGGGAGGCTCCGAACATCGTGGCCCAGGGGATCACCACCGTCGTCGTGAACCACGACGGCCGCTCCCCGTGGCCCATCCGCGAGCAGCGGGCGCAGATCGAATCGCTCGGCGCGGGGCCGAACGTGATGCTCATGGTGGGGCACGGCGAGGTCCGCCGGCAGGTCATGGGCGACGACTTCATGCGCCCCGCCACCGACGACGAGGTGACCCGCATGCGGTCGCTGGTCCGGCAGGGGCTGGAGGAGGGCGCCTGGGGCCTGTCCGCCGGCCTGGAGTATGTGCCGGGGCGGTGGAGCACCGTCGACGAGGTGGCGGCGCTGGCCGAGGAGCTGGTGCCGTTCGAGGGCGTGTACATCTCCCATCAGCGGAGCGAGGGCACCGACCCCATGTGGTTCTGGCCGTCCCAGGACGACCCGGGTCCCCCCACCCTGCTGGACGCGGTCCAGGAGACCATCGAGATCAGCCGCCGCAGCGGAGCCAAGGTCGTGGCCTCCCACATCAAGGCCAAGGGCGCCCACTACTGGGGCTCGTCGGGTGCCGCCATCCAGCTGATCCAGCACGCCCGGGAGGAGGGGCTGCGGGTGTGGGCCGACCAGTACCCCTACACCACCAGCGGCTCCGACGGCAGCACGGTCCTCCTCCCCCGTTGGGCCCTCCGGCCCCGCCCCGACGCCACCGACGACGACCGGGAGCCGGCGGACTACCTGGAGGAGTACCTGGCCGATCCCGAGCTCGCCGCGAAGATCCGGCAGGACATCGCCCACGAGATCCGGCGCAGGGGCGGGGCCGACCGGGTCCTGGTCCTCGAGCACCCCACCGAGGCGTACGTCGGCGAGAACCTCCGGGAGATCGCCGATTCCCGGGGCGTGGACCCGGTGGAGATGGCCATCCTCCTCCAGACCGAGGGGAACCGGGAGCGGAGGGGAGGAGGCCGACTCCGCGGGTTTTCCATGTCCGAGATCGACCTGGACGCCTACGCCGCCCAGCCCTGGGTCGCCACGGTGACGGACGGCGGCATCGCGCTGCCCACCGACGGCTTCGTGCACGCCCGCTACTACGGGACCTTCCCCCGGAAGATCCGGCGGTACGCCATGGAGCGGGGCGCGCTCAGCGTGGAGGAGGCCATCCGAACCTCGACCTCCCTCCCGGCCCGGATCATGGGCCTCAAGGACCGGGGCCAGGTTCGGGAGGGGATGGTGGCGGACCTGGTGGTCTTCGACCTGCAGACGATCCGGGACCGGGCCACCTTCTTCGAACCCCACCAGTATCCGGACGGCATCGTCCACGTCCTGGTGAACGGGGAGTTCGTGGTGGACGAGGGCAAACTCACCGGCGCCCTGGCCGGCGAGCTCATTCCGAGTTCCAGGGCCGACGGCCGGCCCCGGACGGAGAACGACGGCTGACGGAAGGCCCATGGCTCTTCGCGATACTCTGAAGGAGGCCCTCCTCCTGGTTCGGGCCCGGCACAGCGTGCTCGTGGCCGAGAGCAGCGACGAGCCGCGCGTCCGCATGCTCCTGGAGCACCTGGCGGACCGACTGGACGTTCCCCTCTTCCAGTGGACCCGGTCCACCGGATTGGTCCGAGTGGGGATGGAGAATGCCGGCGGCATCTACGGCTCCGAGCGGCCGCAGAACGCTTTCCAGCACATCGCCTCCTCCGACGTCGGCGCCCTGTATCACTTCCACGGGCTCCCGGCCGGGACGGACGAGGGGACGCTCCAGGCATCGCTCCTCCGGGACGCCGCCGAGAAGATGTCCACGGTCCCCGGAGCCATCGTCATCACGGGCGCCGACGTGACCCTTCCCGCCGAGGTCCGCACCCAGGCCACGCGTCTCCTGCTGCCCGGGCCCAGCAGGGAGGAATACCGGGAGCTCCTGGGCCGCATCGTCCGTGACATGCAGCTCCGCATGCACCTGGAGGTCGATCTGACGGAAGAGGAGATCAACTTCCTCCTGAATCACCTCACCGGACTCACCGCCATGGAGGCGGAGAAGATCCTGACGAAAGCCATCATCGAGGACGGCACGCTCCAGGCGGCGGACCTGCGCCATGTCATGGAGGCGAAGCGGGCCATCATCGAGAAGGAGGGGCTCCTGGAGTACTACCCGCTGGAGGAGGCCCTGGTCGAGATCGCGGACATGGTCCGGCTCAAGGACTGGCTCCGGAAGCGGAAGTCCATCCTCTCCGAACCCGACAGGGCCCGCGAGTTCGGCCTCTCCTTCCCCAAGGGTGTGCTCCTGCTGGGGATTCCCGGGTCCGGAAAGAGCCTGGCCGCCAAGGCGGTGGCCACGGAATGGCACCTCCCCCTGCTCAAGCTCGATCCCTCGAATCTCTACAACAAGTTCATCGGCGAGAGCGAGAAGAACTTCAAACGGGCCATGGCGACCGCCGAGCGCATGTCACCGGTGGTCCTCTGGGTGGACGAGATCGAGAAGGCGTTCGCCCAGGGCGGATCGGAGGACGGCGGCGTGTCGCAGCGCATCCTCGGCTCGTTCCTGGGGTGGATGCAGGACCGGCAGGGCGACGTGTTCGTGGTGGCCACGGCCAACGACATCTCGAAACTCCCCGCCGAACTGCTCCGGAAGGGCCGCTTCGACGAGATCTTTTTCGTGGACCTCCCCGACGGCCCCACGCGATCGGAGATCTTTCGGATCCACCTCGCCGCCCGGGACAAGAGCCCCGAGGACTTCGACCTCGCGCGTCTGGCCTCCGCCACGGAGGGGTTCTCCGGGGCCGAGATCGAGCAGGTGGTCCTTTCGGGGCTCTACGACGCGTTCACCGACGGCGACGACCTTGATACGGACCTGCTGCTTCAGGAGGCAGCGGCGACCCGGCCCCTGTCCCAGACCATGGGCGAGCGGGTGGCCTGGCTGCGGGACTGGGCCAGAGAGCGGGCGGTCCCGGCGAACTAGCGGGGACCCGCTCGAACCAGCGGTTCAGCCCTCGACCGGCTCCACCAGGTCGGCGTCGTCGTTCCTCGGCGAGTTCACGCGGGTGGAGACTTCGTACTCGGCCATCTCTCCCGCCGGCCGGGGCCCCAACAGATCCAGGAGCTCCTCCGGCTGCGCCTCCGGGTCCAGCCAGAGGTCCCAGGCGTCGGGCGGAAGGATGACGGGCATCCGGGGATGGATGTACCGGAGATCGTCCGAGGCGTCGGTGGTGAGGATGGTGAAGGTGAACAGGGGCTCCCCCTCGTCCGGCCTCCAGCTCTCCCAGAGCCCCGCCATCCCGAAGGGCCTGCGGTCCGGGTAGTGGGTCCAGTGGGGGACTTTCACGTTCCCTCCGTCCCGCTTCTCCCACTCGTAGAACCCGTCCGCCGGGACCAGGCACCGGCGCTTCCGGAACGCCGCGCGGTACGCCGGCTTCTCGGCCACGGTCTCGGACCGGGCATTGATCATCCGGTTCCCGATCCCCGGGTCCTTGGCCCAGAACGGCACCAACCCCCAGCGCAGGGGCCCCATCTTCCGGCCCCCTTCCCCGTCGTTCACCACCACCGGAGCGCTCTGGGTGGGGGCCACGTTCCAGCGGGGCGCGAAGTCGAACTCGATCCCCCGGAGGTCGAAGGCGTCCAGCAGCCCTTCCAGCGGAGTGCCCAGGGTGTAGCGACCGCACACGGGCGTCAGTCCCCGACGTCGTAGGCCCGACGGATCATGAACAGCCGGCCCCCATCCTCGCGCTGCTTGCGGTACCCCAGGAGGTGGAAGAACTGGAGCGCGTAGAACCGAGCCACCCGCCGATCGATCTCGACGATGTGCCGGCGACCCTCGTGAAAGCGCACCCCGGGGAGCAGGGGAAGAAGACGGCCCACGCGAAGGCGGCGCAGCAGCGCGGACACGCGGAGCCAGAATGTGTGGAACTCCCGAACCACGAAGAACCCGTCGTCCCCCTGCTCCTGGTAGAGGGGCATGAGGATCCGGGCGTCCGAGGGAGCCCGGATGGCTCCGGCCTCGGAGTCCGCCAGGGGTTCCCCCTCGTAGATGCGCTGGAAGTTCTGATAGCCCTCCCGCATGGCGAAGCCGTCGTCGGGCATCACGTGATGCCGGTACTGCATCTCAACCACCTCTGGCAGTTCGCGGGTCTCCTTCCGGAGGTACTGATACGCGGCCCGGACCCGGGGAGTGGACCGGGCGTCCACGAGGCCGGCGTGCGCCAGTGCGAGCCAGATCCCGGCCTCGGCGCGGTATACGGCGGCGGACTCGCCGTGCTGTCCGGTCTCGTAGACGGTGGACACGTACCCGTGCTCGTCCAGGTACTCCAGTAGCGTGCCGTCCACCAGCTCCTCCAGCCCGAGGACCAGCGGAACGGGAATGGCCCGTGCGAAGGCCCGGTTCGGGAGGGTATCCCCGATGGCGGTGAACCCCCCTCCGGGACCGGACGTGGTGTGGAGGTCCATGACGAACACCGGGCCCCGGGCGGCCGCCGCGGTCTCGGCCAGGGCGTCCCTGAGCTCCTGGCGCTCACGGAGCTCGATGGGGTCGGTGATGGTCCGGGTCGGGGACTCGGCCACTTCCTGAAGGGCCTTTCGGGTCTCTCCTTCGGACCAGATCCGGTTCATGTCGATGTCGACGTACCGGCGACCGCGGGCCAGCGCGGACCGGTTGCCGGTGAGTCCGACGAAGTCGCCCCGGATCTCGACGTCACCGGGCACCAGGTCCTTCATGACCCGCTCGATGCCCTGCACGCCGGCGGGCTCGTTCCCGTGCAGGCCGCCGATGGCGATGAGGGTGGGGCCGTCGTTCTCGCCCCGCACACGACCGAGAACCCGGGGGTGGAGATGGGACTCGGAGGCCTCGGCCGGCTGTGCGGGGGTCACTCTTCCTCACCCACCTTGAGACGCTCCTCCAGGAGCTGATAGGCGATGGGCATGAAGTCCCGTTCGCTGACGATGCCCACCAGCTTGTGGTCCTTCACCACGGGCAGGCAGGACACGCGGTGTTTTCGCATCAGGTCGATGGCCTGGAGCGTGGGGGTATCCGGGGTCACGGTCACCGGATCCGGCTCCATGACCGAACCCACCGGTGGAGTGTCACCGAACTCGTCGCCTCCCTGGGCCATGACCCGGAGCAGCGACCGGTACGAGACCAGGCCCACCAGCTTGTGCGTCTCGTCCTCCACGAGCACGTGCCGGATCGACTTCCGGTCCATGAGGAAGGCCACCAGGTCGACCAGCTCCTCCTGGTTGACCGTGAACAGGTCCGTGGTCATGAACTGCTCGACCCGGAGGTAGTTGTGCTTCCAGCCCCCTCCTTCGTCCAGCTCGGCGGGCGGCCACTCGTGGACCGGCACCCCCTCCGTCTGACGCCGAACCATGGCGGCGGTCAGGGCGGCCAGGCGCTCGGCGCGGGTGCCCTGGCCCTTCATGAGAGAGAGCGAGCGCAAAGCCCACGAGCCGCCCGTCCCTCCGGAGTCGACCCGCGCCTCCACGATGCCCAGGTATCGATCGATCTCCTGCTCCACGATCTTCATCTGCCGCAACCCGTTCCGGGCGAGCGGGAGGAGCGTCTCGAGGATCAGGCGCCGGGCCCCCACCGTCTCGTCGTTGACCCAGGTGAAGGCGGCGTGGAGCCCCTCGCGGGAGGCGGAGAGGAAGTTGCTCTTGGCGTCGTCGAAGTCCATGAGCCCGGTGATGTCACCATACTCCCGGGAGGCTCCCATCACGAGACCGAGCCAGAACGCGGCGTTGGCGATCTCGTCCTGCACCGTGGGCCCGGCCGGCAGGTACCGATTCCACCGGTAGACCGTGGAGTTGTACATCTGCAGGGCGTCCAGCTTGGGGACCTCTCCATCGGCCAGCTGCTGCAGCGGGTCGTCGTCCACCTCCTTCACCAGCAGGACCCGGAATCGGGAGATGTCCTCGTGGAACAGGTCCGTGACCGATCCGGTCACCCACTTTTCGCCGAAGCGGACCCGGGTGGACTGTTCCCGGGTGTGCAGGTGGGCCGACCGGGTGTCGAGCGACTGCTGGAAGAGGGCGATCCGCGTCTCCTGCCACAGCCGCTTGCCGAACAGGAGCGGCGAATTGGTGGCCGCGGCCAGAACCGGCCCGCTGATGGCCTGGGCCATGTTGTACATGCAGGCGAACTCGTCCGCCGACACCTGGAGATGGACCTGGAACGAGGTGTTACAGGCCTCCAGGAGGACCGAGTCGTGCTCGATCTGGAGTTCGTCCGTGCCCTGGATCTGAAGCCGGTAGGCCCCCGCCATGGCCTTGGTCATGGCGTCGTTCAGGGCGTAGTACCGTGCCCTGGGGGTGATGTTGTCCATGCTGAGGTCGGACTTGGCCAGCGTCGGCAGGATGCCGCACAGCACGACCTGGCTTCCGAGCTCGGCGGCGGCCTCCCGCACCTCGTCCACGAGCGCCCGGGTCGTGTTCTCCATGGAGGAAAAGCAGTCCCCTTCGAACACCAGGGGCGGAAGGTTCACCTCCAGGTTGAACCGGGCCAGCTCCGTGGTGAAGGGGCCGGTCTTCGGGAGTCGATCGAGGACTTCGACGGCGACCGGAGACGGTCGCCAGCCGGCGTTCACCAGGAACATCTCCTGTTCGGCGCCGATCCGTCGGACGTCGCTCTCGATCATCCCGGTCTGGAGCATGTGCTCCAGCGCCTTGAGGTCCCGGAGCATGGCCTTGGTGAAGGTCCGGCCCATCTCCGGCCCGAATTCCGCGTGTACGTCGTGTCGACCCATCCTCTGCCCTCTGCAGGCGGCTGAAACAGGAGGCCGCCGGGAACTTTCCTGGCCGGCGGCCTCGTCCGAGTCGGCTGACGGGAGAAGCCGACCTCGGGATACTAGGGCCCCGAAACCATCAGATCCAGCTAGCGATGTCCTCCAGGGGTCTCCGCTCGATATCGGGTACCCGGGTGTCGGGCTCGGGATACCCGGCCACCAGGACGAGGAACGGCCGTTCGTTGGATGGCCGACCGAGGATCTCGTTCAGAAAGCCCATGGGGCTGGGCGTGTGCGTCAGCGTGGCCAGCCCGGAGTGGTGCAGTGCGGTGATGAGGATCCCCGTGGCGAGTCCGACCGACTCGGTGACGTAATAGTTCTTGGTCCTGGACCCGTCGTCGTTGAGCTGGTAGCTCTGCGCGAAGACGACGATGAGGTAGGGGGCACGCTCCAGGAACGGCTTCTGGTCGTCCGTGCCCAGGTGGGCCAGGGCGTCCAGCCACTCCTGCGGGGCGCGCCCACCATAGAACTCCCTCTCCTCCTTCTCGGCGGCTTCGCGGATGCGGGCCTTCACCTCCGGATCGGAGACGGCCACGAAGTGCCAGGGCTGGTGGTTCGCTCCGCTCGGAGCCGAGCCGGCGGCCCGAATGCAGGCCTCGATGACCTCCCGGGCCACGGGCCGGTCCGAGTAGGTGCGGACCGTCCTGCGACGATGGACCTCTTCTGCGAAGGATCGGGCCCGTTCCGCCATCTCCTCGGGCGGATACTCCCGGTATTCTGAAAGCGGGACGGTGGGAAACTCGGACACGCGGATCTCCTGGGTGGGCTGCCGGAATGGGGGGCCAACATCCCCGCCCTGCCCCCGTCAGGCAAGAGAGACTGCCAAACCGGCAGGAAAACGGGTGATTTCGGGTGGCACAGCGCTTGAATATTCAGGGAGGGTGGGCGGCACCGGAAGGCCCGGCGCCGACGGACCGATGCGGAAGGGAGGACATCATGAGAGGCTACGAAGAGAACCGGGAACGACATCCGGCGGGCGCGCTCCCCATCCGGGACCTGGCCGAGGGGCGGACGCCTCGTACGCGGGACTGGGTGTTCTCCGTCGAGGACTCGGATTCCCTCGATCTGCAAGGGATTTCCCTTCTCATGACCGCCCGGGAACTGGCCCAGGACGAGGGGAGAACGGTCTGGCTGGCCGGCCTGCCCATGGAGTTCTGGCGCTTCATGAACGCCATGGGACTGGAGGGATACTTCATCCCCTTCCCCGATCGGGAGCCCTCCCTGGCCTGAACGAAACGGGCCCGCTCGAAGGAGCGGGCCCGTCTTCGTGGGGGATCGCTCAGCTGTCCCCTTTTTCGGACAGGGTCCGCCGAGCCAGGGCCAGAGCGGCGGCCTCCGGCAGGACGCCCTCCCGGGCGGACTCCTCGAAGATCCCCCGGAGCGTGGACCCGATGCCCCGGACCCGATCCTCCAGCACCGCCGTGTCGGACTCGCCCAGGGCCATCAGCCCGAATGCGAGCGCCCCGCCCCCGTTGATGACGTAGTCCGGAGCGTAGAGGATCCCCCGGTCGGCCAGGCGCCGGCCATCGGCGTCGGTGGCCAGCTGGTTGTTGGCCGAGCCGGCCACGATGCTGCACCGGAGCCTTCCGATTCGAGCCTCGTCCAGTGTGCCGCCCACGGCGCACGGAGCGTAGACGTCGCACTCGGCGTCCGGCGCGTCCGCCAGGTCCACCACCTCCCCCGAGGTCGCCATCGCCACTTCGCGGGAGGCGTCGGCATCGAGATCGGTCGTCAGCACCCGGGCCCCTTCGGCAGCCAGCATCTCCGCCAGAGGCCGGCCCACGTCGCCCACCCCCTCCACCAGGATCCGGAGACCGGCCAGATCTCCCGACCCCCGGACGGCCTCGGCCGCGGCCCGAATCCCCTCCAGGACCCCGAGCGCGGTGAAGGGACCGGGGTCCGTGGGATTCCCGGTCGTGGGGTCGCCCCCCGCCACGTGGGGAGTATGAGCGGCCAGGAGTGCCATGTCCTCCGGCGTCGTGCCCAGGTCCTCGCCGGTGCCGTAGGAGCCGTTCAGCGAGTTGAGCAGCCCCGCGAACCGGATCAGGAGCCCCTCCCGCTCCGCACCCTCCAGCGGGCGGGGGATCGCCAGCACCGACTTCCCGCCGCCGAACGGCAGGCCCAGGACCGCCCATTTGTAGGTCATCCCCTCGGCCAGCCGCATGGCGTCCTGGAGCCCCAGGGCCGGGTGCTCGTACACCTTCATGCGGCATCCACCCACCGGCGTACCCAGGGTGGGATCGTGGAGGGCGACGAACACCCAGGTCCCCGTGGGCTCGTCATAGCGGACCACCGTGCCCAGGCCGTCCCACCGGGCCGCCAGTTCGAAGAGGTCGTTCGAGCTGCTCTCGCCGAGCATCGCTGCACTCCGTGGTCGGGGTGGGAAAGGGACCGGGGTCCCGGTCATCTGCGATCCGGGACCCCGGCTGTGTGGGCCCGCGGCCCTAGTTGTCGGAGACGATCTGCCTGTAGCTCGCCGGGTTCCACTGCGGCCGCTCGTCGGCGTTCGCCACCTCGAGGCTGAGATAGAACAGCAGCTTGGCGATGCGGCTGGCCTTCTCGGTGTCCAGACTGTCCACCTCGTCGCTCGGGCGGTGGTAGTCCTCGTGCGTGCCGTTGAAGAAGAAGAGAATCGGCACACCCTTGCGGGCGAAGTTGAAGTGGTCGGACCGGAAGTAGAACCGCTCCTCGGGCCAGCGGTCGTCGATGGCCGTCATGTTGAGCTCGGGATGTCTCTCGTTCACCCGGTTGAGGGTTTCGCCGAGATCCGAGTGCTCCTTCCCGATGGCCACGATCGTGTCGGGCCAGTTCCGGCCGACCATGTCCATGTTCAGGTTGGCCACCATTTCGGAGACCGGGACCGTCGGGTTGTTGGCGAAGTACTCGGAGCCCCAGAGGCCCTTCTCCTCGCCGCTGACGATCAGGAAGAGCATGGAGCGGCGGGGCGCCACCTCCAGCCCGGCCATGGCCTCGGCGACCTCGACCACGGCGATGGTGCCGGAGCCGTCGTCATCGGCTCCGTTGTAGATGGAGTCTCCGGTCTCGTCGGGCCGGCCCACGCCGACGTGGTCCATATGGGCCGAGAACACCACGTACTCGTTCTTCAGTTCGGGATCGCTGCCTTCCAGGATCCCGACCACGTTGGGGGCGGACTGCTCCTCCACCACCTCCAGCGCGGGAGAGAGGGTCAGGCCGACGCCGTCCACCTCGCGGACCCGCATGCCGCGCTCGCCAAGGGCGGCCAGCTGACCCATGTCGACGTCACCGGCGAACAGCAGTTCGCCGGCGGCTCCGCTCCGGAGGTCGAACATCGGCACCCGCTCACGCTCCTGCCACGGGATGTTCATGGTGACCTGTTCGGCCTGGCCCTCCACGGCCCGGCGGAAGAAGTCGTCGGGCTGGTTCGGCACCACGATCAGGATCGAGGCCGGGCTCCGCTCGGTGATGGCCCGGCGGACCTGCCACACGGTCCGGTTGGAGCGGAGGTTGTCCACGCCCTCCGGCAGGACCCACACGACGTGCTTGCCGGCCAGGTCCGCCCGAGCCAGGACCCGGTCCCAGTTGCCCAGGCCGCCCAGGGCCACGACGCCGCCGGAGATCTCGGTGGGATTCACCGCGCCGAAGGGGAAGCCGATGTCGCGGCCGAACTCCAGGTCCGGCCCGCCCGTCACCGTCGCGCTGGAGGCCACGAAGTTGGGACGCACCATGTTCAGGGAGTAGCGCTGGATGAAGGTGCCGTCGTCCCCCGCCGGCTGCAGCCCGAAGCGGGTGAACTCGGAGGCGATCCAGTCGGCGGTCATGTCCAGCCCGGGGCTGGGCGTATCGCGGCCCCGCATGGAGTCATGGGCGATGACCGAGACCCGGTCGTAGTAGTCCCGGGGGGTGATCGTCTCCACGGCGGCCCGGACGTCGGCCTCCGACTGGGGGCTCTGGGCGGAGACGGCGGCCGGGGTCAGCAGGACCGCCAGGGCGGCCACCAGAATCGTGCGTCGCATGCAGGTGAACTCCAGGTGATGGCGAGGTCGGCCGGGGTCCCGGCAGCCCGCTCCCGGGCGTCCGGGAAAAACTGAATGAAGCTACCGTGTGCCGGCGGATTCGCGAAGGATCGGGTACGTCGGCGCACCCGCCACCCACTCGTCCAGCAGGGCCCAGTTCAGCAGCCCGTCGTCGGACTGGGGCTCCAGGAGGTAGAAGGCCAGCCGCCCCAGGGGCTGGTCGGTGGGCACTCGAAGCCATGCGGCACCGCCGGTGGGAGCGCCACCGACCCGGGGCCGCCATGCGCCCTCCAGCGTCCGCTCGTTGTGGCCCTGAAACGCCCGCTCGGCCACCGTGTTCTGCCGGATCGCGAACTCCTCAACCGGCCCGGACGGGTTCCCGGTGGTGTAGCCGATCCCGTGATCGTCCAGGCGCTCGCGGACGATGGTCATCTCCGCCGGCACCCAGTAGACCTCCGGCACCACCTCGTCCAGCGTGGACCGGAACGTGACGAACTCCCGCATCGGGGTGGGGACGCTCACGTCCCGTCTGCGCAGGATGACCTCCCCGGAGAAGGGGTTCCGCTCCCGGTCCACCTCGCCCATCAGGATCGTAGCGGGCTGCGGCGACTCTGCGTGCTCGGCACGCAGGGAGAGGCGCGTCCCGGCCAGCGAGGCCGCGTCCGCCGCCCGTGTGGCGGTCATGATCTCCGATGCTCGCGCGGTCGCGAAATCGAGCACCTCCTCCACGAACCAGTAGGTGGCCCGGACCCGGTCGTGGAACGTGGCGTAGCTGTACGCCTCGCTGAGGATGGCCATGCGATTTCGGAGGCCCAGGTAGTTGTTGTTGAACCGGGGACGGTGATCGAAGGTGTACCAGGCCGGTTCGCTGCCGCCGGGGCCGAACGCGTTCCCGTACCAGTAGTAATCCCACCCGTGGCGGTCCTTCACCGAGGCGGTGACCGCCGGCATCCAATCCTCGCGGATGAAGCGGATGATCCCCGGATCGGTGGCCGGGTTCAGGGGCTCGGCGTAGGTGAGGTGGTAGGCGTGGCGGGTCCCGTTGGTGGTGTGGAGGTCCACGCCGACATGGGGATCGTAGGCGGAGAGCATCCCCACCAGCGATCGCGCCTCCGGCGAGTCCAGCTTCATGTGGTCCCGGTTCAGGTCCAGGCCCATGGCGTTGGGGCGCTGCCCCATGCCGCCGATGGGCCCGTGCTGGCGCGGGCGGTTGGTCAGCTGGACGCGTTCGTTCCCGTCGGCGTTGTAGATGGGAACCACCAGGAGGACCATCTCCTCCATCCATCCCGGCCGCTCCCCCATGGCCATCTCCCGAAGCAGCATCAGGAGGGCCTCCTTCCCGGGAACCTCGCCGCCGTGGATGTTGCCCTGGAGGTAGACCAGGAGCTTCCCGGAGGCCCGGACGGTCTCGGCGTCCCCGGACTCCAGGTCCCCCACCACCATCATGGGAATGGCGCGGCCCTCCGAGGTGTACCCCATGGTCTCCAGGTGCATGCGGGGGGAGGCGTCGGCCACCGCCCGCATGAACTCCACCGCCTCGTCGTACCGCGTGGTCTCCACGTAGTCGGTGGACTCGGCCCGGGTCTGCAGGTCCGCGACGGCGGGGCCCGATGCGGGCTGACAGGCTCCCGGGAGCAGAGACAGGGGCAGCAACAGAGCCGCGGACGACGGGACACGAGAGGACGGGCGGCGGGGGCGGCGGACTGCGGTCATGACTCGGACCCGTGGGAGCGGTGGTTCGCGGGAGCGGTCGGCGCGGAGCGCGGCACCGCCGGAATCAGCGTCGGAGAAGCTACTGCCCGCGCCCCCGGACGGGAAACGCCCCGGAGGACAGCGTCCTCCGGGGCGATCGGCCGCCGGGATGGCGGCAGAGTACGAACCGTCGAGCCCGGGATCAGTTCCGCCGCTTGTGGCGCGACCGCTCCATGGCCCGGTTGATCCGCTCGCCCAGATCGTCGAGGCCCTTCAGCTGGATCTCCATGTCCTGGAGCTCGATCTCCAGGTCCTCGAACTCATCTGAGTTCCAGTACGCGCCGGGGACACGCATGCCCCACTCGGCGGCGCCCAGGCCGACCTCGAGCGAGCTGGTGATCACGGGTGCCAGCCAGGACATCTCTCCGGTCAGCTCGGCCGCGATCTCGGAGCCCATGGCGCCCATCTCCGCACCCATGGCTCCCATCTCGGCGCCGAAGGCGGCCCACTCACCGGCCTGGCCGTGGACGTTGTGCCGGCCCTCCCGCCAGGCGAGCTCCTCACGGGTCTCCATGTCGCCCTTGCGGCGGATCACGATGGAGCCGCTGAAGGTCTCGATCTCGACCTCGGCCGAGCCGTTGCCCAGGGTGAAGCCGTCCCGGCTGCGCGTATCGATGTTCTGCGGCAGGCCCGGGTAGGTCCCCGAGAGGCTGCCGGACAGCGTCGTCGCCGTGACCCGGGCGTTGACCCCCTCCTCCAGCGCCAGAACGATCTGGCCGGAGTGGGCGCCGAAGAAGTACCGCCCGTTATTGGTGATGGTCCCCTCGTAGATGATTCTGCCCGTGACCGTGCCCGCGTCCACGCGATCGGAAGAGATTCCGCTCATGCGGATGGAACCCGAGACCGTCTCCACCATGACCTCGCCGCTGACATCGGTGAGCCAGACGGGCTGGCTCACGGAGGTGGCCTCGATCCGGCCGCGAGCGCCCTCGATGCGGACCTCGCCGTTCACCGACTCGACCATGATGTCACCGTCACCGCCCCGGATGTGGACGTTACCCTGGAGGGTCTCCACCTCGACATCCCCGCCCAGTCCCTCGGCGTCCACGTCTGTGTACATGCCCTCGATCACGAGGTGCATGCCCCGGGGGATCGTGATCTGGAAGTCCACCACCGTAGCCGGCCCCATGGAGCCCTCGGGCTCGATCTCGACGACCCCGTCGTCGATGCCGATGTCGATCTCCGTCCGGCGGGAGTGGTCCGCAACGACCCGGACCTGGTCCTGGTCCCAGGTGCGGACCACGACGCTTCCGCCGGCGTTCTCCAGCTCCAGGGTGTGCGCACCCTGAGCTGCGAATGTCGTATCGGTAGCCTGGATGCTCGTAACGAGGGCCAGCGCTCCGATGGTCAGTGTCGTCAACATGATTCGTACTCGTCCTTCAGGTTTGTCGGGTCAGCCCGACGGTCAGGTGGAAGCCTGGATGATTCCGGCCGCCTGCCGGAGGATGCCCAGCTTCCGCCGCATGTTCTGGGTCAGCACCCGCGTGATGGCGGTGCTCCCGGGATCGGCCGCGAGGGCCGCTCTCGCCTCGTCGATGGCCTCGTCGATCTCCCGGAGGCTCTCCTCCAGGACGATCACCGTGGCCGGGTCCAGCACGGTCCGGCCTTCCCGCAGGATGGCCTCCAGCTCCTCCACCGCGGTGTCGTAGTCCTCCGCGGCGTCCGGAGAGATGGTCGAGACCATCGACACGTTCCCCCCGTTGGTGACCGGGGCCACCGTCGCGGCGGGCCCCGAGCCCAGGATCGTCCAGACGGCACCGGCCGAGAGGGCGATCAGGGTGATGCTGGCCGCCAGGAGCTGGCTCACGGTCAGCGTCACGCTCCGGCTGCGACCGCGATGGGAGTCCAGCGAGATCACCGCCGGATCCGAGTGGTCCGCGCCGCTGTCGTAGCCCGGCACCGGGGTGCCCCGGGGCATGGCGGCGATGCGGCTCTCGATGCCGCCCCACAGGTCCCGCTCGGGGGTGGCCTCCACCGGCAGCGCTCCGAGCGCGGCCACGACCTCGGACAGCTTCACCGCCACCTCCCGGCACTCGGCGCAGCTCTCCAGGTGCTCCTCCAGCGCCCGGACCTCTTCCGGGGTCAGGAGCCCATCCACGTAGTCGTGGAGCCTGGTCTCGCTCAGATGTTCGTTCATCGTTCCAATGCCTCTTGAACCAGCTTGCGTGCCCTGTGGATCTGTGCCTTCACCGTTCCCAGGGCGACGCCCTTGATCTCCGCAATCTCGTTGTAGCTGTATCCCTCGATGTCCCGAAGGATCAGCACCTCCTGTGCACCGTCCGGCAGACCCGCGATGGCCCGCTCCAGGTCCACCCGTTCCCCGGGTGTGTCCCGTGCCGCCCTCGCCCCGAAGTCCCCCGGGTCGCCCGTGAGCTCCTCACGGTTCGCCCGTCGGCCCCGGGTCCGGCGATCCTGAAGAACCAGGTTCACCGCCAGCCGGTGCAGCCAGGTGGTGAAGCGACTGTCACCCCGGAACGAATCCAGCTTCTGCCAGGCCCGGACGAACACGTCCTGGGTCAGTTCCTCGGCCTGTTGCGCGTCTCCGCTCATCCTGAGACAGAGTGCGTAAATCCGTTCCATCGTCTGCCGATAGAGGTCCTCGAAGGCTCTCGTATCGCCATCCCTGGCCCGAGCGACCAGGTCCTCGATCCGTTGATCCGGCCGGAGGGTGCTCACGCTCGCCTGCATGACGTTGGGCGTGACTCCTGTTTCCTGCCGTTGAAGGACCATTGCCGCTCTCGACATGTCAGATCCCGCTCGACCGGAAAAGGTTTGAACGCCGTGGGATACATCTGCTCGGACACCATCGTCACGGTCCGTCCGCCATGGCCTGGAATTCCTCGATCTCCCTCAGGTCGTTGAACGCGGGATCAAGGAGGAGGACCGATGAGGTCAGTCGGGACGGGACCTGCAGCGCTTCACCGAGGCGGGTCATGGCCTCCGCGTGCTCGCCTACCAGGGCCAGCGCCAGGCCCAGTTGCAGCAGGTGATCCGCACCGTCCATGGCATCCCGGCTCACCGGGATGGCCTCGACGGCCGCCAGCCCCTCCCGGTAGGCGCCCAGGCGGCGTCCGCGCAGCGCCTCCGCCAGGGCCATGGAGGCCTGGAGGCGCGCCCGGAGGCCCACCTGCACGCCGAGTCCCGCCCGGTTCAGCGATTCCAGGTCGGCGGTGGCGCGGGCCAGGAGCGTGTCGCCCTGGGCGGCGGCCTCGTCCATGCGACCCAGTCCGTGGTAGAGGATCCCCATGAGCATGGGATCGTCCACCTCCAGGGAGTCGGCCAGCTCGACCGCACCCTCCAGGTCGCCCCGGTAGTACGCCAGCTCCACCTCCAGAGCGCCCCGGGTCACTGGATTCAGCCGATCCGCGAACGAGTCGAAGGTGGCTCGGGCACCCACCGTGTCGCCGGCGGCGTGAATTCGCATGACCACCTTGTCCCGGTAGGGCTCCATCACGGTGGGCTGAAGCGAGATGGCCTGGTCCAGGTAGCGGTCCGCCTCGTCGAACCGACGCATTCTGCGGAGGGTCTCGGCCAGGGTGACCGTGAGGTTGAAGGAGCGGGGGTCGGCTTCCAGGGCGGCCTGCAGCGTGGCCACGGCACCGTCCCAGTTCCCTCGACCGCGCTCCACGACCGCTACCGCCGCGATGGCCTCCGAGTCGCTGGGCCGGAGGCTGCGAGCCAGGTTGAAGTGCTCGAGCGCCTGGGCGAAGTCCTGGCCGCCGTAGAGCATGAAGTAGCCCTCGGCCAGCTGGGTCTCGGCGGCGTCGGGGGCCAGCCGCTCGGCGGTGGACAGGGCCGTGGTGGCCGGCTCCAGCAGGTCTCCGTAGCCGGGCCAGTTCCAGAAGAGCCACATGAGGGACCGGGAGAGGCCGGCGTGCGCGGCCGCGAAGGCCGGGTCCAGGGTGGCCGCGAGACGGAACTGATCGGCGGCCTGGAGCGCGTCGGACTCGGACTCCCGACGGTCGAAGAACTGCTGGGCCAGTTGGTAGGCCTGGTACGCCTCGGCCACCTCGGTGGGGACCTCCTCGATCCGGGCCCGCTCTTCGGGTGAGAGCTCCGTCTCCAGGGCGAGAGCGATCTGCTGGGCGATGTCGCTCTGGAGCGCGAAGACGTCGGTCTGGTCTCTCTCGTACCGCTCGGTCCAGATGGTGGCTTCGCTTTCGGCGTCCACCAGGCTCATGTCCACCCGGATGCGCCCGCTGGCCCTCTGGACCTGGCCCTCGAGCACCGTCCCGACGTTCAGGTCCTGGGCGATCTCCCGCACCGAGGCCGCACTGCCGGCGTACTCCTGGACCGAGGTCCGGGAGATCACCGTCAGCGCCGAGACCTTGGACAGCTGGGTGATGACGTCGCTGTGGAGACCCTGGGTGAAGAAATCCGCGGAGTCGGTGGCATTCAGATCCACGAACGGGATGACGGCGATTCGCCTCGGATCGAGGCCGCCCGCACCCTCGGCCGACCACCGCCAGGTGAAGAGGCCCGCACCCGCCACCATGATGAGGGTGACGAGGACCAGCCCCGCCCGGGCCAGCCGGGAGACCCAGGGGTTCCGGTCATCGGGTTCGTCCACCTCACCGGTGCGGATGATCCCGGCGGGGGTGATGTCGTACACCCACGCCACGACCAGCGTGATGGGAAACCCCATCAGGCAGAAGAGGACGAGGCCGCGGATCACCGACTCCGACATGCCCAGGGCGGGCACCACGATGTCGGCAGCCTGGAGCACGGCGAACACGCCGGCGGCGTAGACGACCGCCACGCGGAACACCCTCCGCCGCCTCAGCTCCCGGACCAGTCCTCCCAGTCCGCCCGGCCGCTGTCGCTCAGCCACCGGCGTCCACCCCTCCCCCCGTCTTCGGCCTATCCTCGACACGATACACGAACCTCAGCCCCGACCAGTCCTCATCCACCGCACAGATCTTGTTGTCCACCAGGCCGGCCTCCAGCCCGGTCGCACGGACCTCGCCCTCGGCGAGATCCACGTGCAGAGGGGACCGCTTCTTGGGCCAGCAGAGCCAGAGTCCGCCCGTCCAGGCCAGGGCCTCATGCCCCAGGCGAAGCGCCTCGGGCAGGTCCGCCGAAACGGCGGCGAAGGCCAGAACCACGTCCACGGACCCGTCCCCGGCTCCGTCCAGCGACGCGAAGTCCACGTCATCCGGGAGCGGAGACAGCAGGGCCGGAAGGCCGCCGGGCGCATTCCAGGTGCGTACCCGATGCCCTTCCCTGATGCCCAGTTTCCTTGCCAGCGGCGTGCTGGTGTATCCGGCCACCCTCTATCCCTCTTAGACGTTCAGAAGCGCGAAATGGTGTCTCACCCGCCGCGGCGGGAACGGAACACGTGCGCACTCGGGGCTCTACTACCAAGAATGTAGGGGCAAACGACGGCTCACACCCCCCGGGGCACCCATGGACGATTTCCTCCTCGATCTTCGCTTCGCACTCCGGTCCCTCCGTCGGACCCCGGTGGTGACGCTGGCGGCGATCCTCTCCCTGGCGCTGGGGATCGGCGCAACGGCCAGCATCTTCTCGGCCGTGGACGTGTTCATGATCCGGCCGCTGCCCTACCCCGACTCCGAGGACCTGGTCCGGCTCTACATGGGGAACCGGGACCGGGGGTGGTCCCAGAGCTCCGTGTCCATGCTCGACTTCCTGGATTACCGGGAAGAGTCCACGACCCTGGAGGTGGGCGCGTACTACTACGAGGGCGTGAATCTCTCCGATGGAGATCGCCCGGAGCGGCTCGAAGGGATTCGGACCTCCCAGAACCTGATGGAGATCTTCCGGCTCCAGCCGGTGGTGGGCCGAGGATTCCGGCCGGAGGAGGAAGTGGCCGGAAGCGGGACCGTGGTGATGATCTCCTATGCCCTGTGGGAAGACCGCTTCGGGTCGGATCCGGGCGTGATCGGGCGGACCGTCAATCTGGACGGGGTGCCCCACGACGTCATCGGTGTGCTCCCGCCGCGGTTCGTCTTCACCGAGACCACACCCGACCTGTGGCGGCCCTTCCAGCTCACCGGCGAGGAGAACCGTAGCTCCCACTACCTGCGGGTGCTCGCTCGCCTGACTGGCGGCGCGACGCTGGCCACGGCCCGGTCCGAGATGGACCAGATGGCCCGGCAGCATGAGCTGGCCTACCCGGGAACCAACGCCGGAAAGACGGTCGAGCTGTACGACCTGAAGTCGGACATCTTTGACGAGGGATTCGAACAGGGCAGTCTCATCTCCTCGGCGGCGGTCCTGTTCGTTCTTCTCATCGCCTGCGCCAACGTGGCCAACCTGCTCTTAGCCCGGGGGGCCGGACGGAGCCGGGAGATGGCCGTGCGGGGCGCCCTGGGCGCCGGTCGGGCCCGGCTCATGCGGCAATTGCTGACGGAAAGTCTGTTCATGGCGTGCGCCGGCGGACTGGCCGGCGTAGTTGTGGCCTTCTTCGGAATCCGTTGGCTCGTGGCCATGATGCCGGCCTTCTTTCCCCAGCGAGATCTGGTTTCTCTAGATCCCCGGGTCCTCGGGTTCATGGCCGGGATCACCATCCTGTCCGGCCTGATCTTCGGACTGGCCCCGGCCCTGCAGGCCTCCCGCATGAACCTTCGATCTCATCTGAGCGACGGGGGGCGTGGAGGCAGTGAGGGTCGCGGCAGCGGACGCCTGCGCCGGTGGCTCGTGACGGCCGAGATCACCCTGGCGGTGGTCCTTCTGGTGTCGGCTTCGGTCATGATCCGGTCCTACGCATCCACACGGGACGTGGACCTGGGCTACGAAGTCGAGAACATCCTGACCGCCCGCCTGACACTGCCCGAGACCAAGTATCCGGATCAGGATGCCATCAACGCCTTCTGGAGGGAGGCGCTGGAACGGACCGAGGCACTGCCAGGCGTTCAGGTGGCCGGGGGCACCAACCACATCCCCACCCAGGGGATGAACTCCACCTATTACTCCATCCCCACCGAGGAGCCGCCGCCCGAGGGTCAGCGGCCGACGGTGGCCTTCAAGCTGGTGACCCCGGAGTACTTCGAGGTCATGAAGATCTCCCTCCTGCAGGGCCGGGGCTTCACCACGGATGATCGAGAAGGGCAGCCCGAGGTGGCCATCATCAACGAGAGCATGGCCCGGAGGCACTGGGAAGGTCGCAATCCCCTCGGTGAGCGCATTCAATTCACCAACACCCAACCGGAGATCGTGGGCGTGGTGGAGGATACCCGGGAGTGGGGACCGGACAGCGACCCGTTTGCCATGGTCTATACTCCGGTCCTGGCGGGGACCACTCGATCCCTGGGCCTCGTGCTGGAGACGGCGGGCGATCCGTATCTGGTCGTGGAGGACGTCCGTGCGGAGATCCTGGCCATGGACCCCGACCAGCCGGTCTACCAGGCCTTCTCCATGGCTGACGTCTTGCAGGAGGAGATGGGCGGTAACCTCATCATGGTGAGAATCCTCACCGTCCTGGGCATCATCGCCTTTGTCCTGGCGGTCGTGGGGGTCTATGGCGTGATGGCCTACTCGGTGACCCGCCGGACCCAGGAAATGGGAATCCGAATGGCGCTGGGCGCCGACCGCCGCAACGTGCTGGCCCTGATCGTGAAGCAGGGAGGAATCATTTCCGGGATCGGGGTGGGCATCGGGCTGGTCATCTCGCTGGGCGCCACCCGTGGGCTGGCCTTCTTCCTGTTCGGCGCAGATCCGTTCGACCCGGTGTCGTTCGGGATGGTGGCGGCGGCCCTCATGGCAGCGGGCCTGACGGCCAGCTACTTCCCTGCGCTGCGAGCCACCCGGGTGGATCCCATGGTGGCGTTCCGGGGCGAATGACCCCAACGTGAATATCCCCCCGGCGTGGGTTGGCCGGGCCCACACTGCCCGCCCCACCCGTGCGGGGCCGCTCCTGACCGACGGCCCCGGATCCGCGCCTCCGACCCGCCGACGCCATGGAATGGATCACCTGGATCACCCAGCCTGAGGCCATCATCGCCCTGGTCACCCTGACGACGCTCGAGGTGATCCTGGGAATCGACAACCTGGTGTTCATCTCGGTGCTGGCGGATCGCCTTCCGGAGCCCCAGCAGAAGCCCGCGCGACAGGTGGGTCTCATCGTGGCGATGGTCACGCGGATCCTGCTGCTGTTTTCACTGACCTGGGTGCTGAGCCTCACCTTCGGGATCTTCGAGGTACCGTTCGGTGACGGCGAGATCTCCGGGAGGGACCTGATCCTGATCCTCGGCGGGCTGTTCCTGCTGGGGAAGGCAACCTTCGAGATCCACCACGCGCTGGAGGGGGAGGAGGCGCAGCACGAGGCCCGGGTCCGCGCCAGCTTCGGGGCGGTCATCGCCCAGATCGCGCTCCTGGACCTGGTCTTCTCCCTCGACAGTGTGATCACCGCCGTGGGCATGACCGACATCCTTCCGGTCATGGTCACCGCCGTGGTGCTGGCGGTCGTGGTGATGCTGCTCACCGTCGAACAGGTCTCCGCCTACATCAAGCGACACCCGACGGTGAAGATCCTGGCGCTGAGCTTTCTCCTGCTCATCGGGACCAGCCTGGTGGCCGAGGGCCTCGGGACCCACTTCCCGAAGGGCTACATCTACTTCGCCATGGCGTTCTCGATCTTCGTGGACCTCCTGCAGATGCGGGTCCAGCCCAAGGACCGGAAGCCCGTGGCGCTCCGCCAGGCCGGGCTGTCCCCCGACGGAGAGGGGACCGCGGAGGAGGCGGCTGCGGGTGCGGCGGCCTCCGTAGCCGAGCCCGCCCCTGAGGGCTGAGGCCGGAGCCGCACACGCGAAGAGCCCCCCGCCGGCGTCAGGCCGGCGGGGGGCTCCCGTTTGTTCCGTTTCCCGGTTCGCGTCAGCCGCGAACGCCGGACTCGCCGTCGGCGGAAACGGTGAACCGCACGAACATCCCGGTCAGGGCGTGGGCGGGGATGTAGCACACCAGCGAGTACTCACCGGCCTCGGAGGCCGTGAAGGTGATGGTCTCGCTCTCACCCGGCATGGTGGCGTCGGTGAGGCTGGTGGGGTTCTCGGACATGGCGCCCTCGAAGGCCGGCACCGGATCCGTGAACATCGACGGGTAGCCCGAGGTGCGGGAATCCACACCGATGGAGTGGGCCATGCCCGGGTCGTTGTTCGTGAAGTTGATCGTCACGGTGTAGCCGGCCGGAACCACGATCTCGCCGGCTCCGCCGTAGAAGCCGTTGTAGTTCCAGTAGTTGTTGTCGGCGGTCTGTCCGGCCGTGATCTCGAGGGTCACGGTCATGGCAGCCTCGTCGACGACCATCCACGCGGGGGTGGACAGGGCACCGGACGAAGCCGGAGCGGAAGCCTCGGCGGCCGGCGCGGCGGCCGGGGCCTCGGCGGAAGAATCGGCAGGCTCGGAGCCACCGCAGGCGGTCAGGCCGAAGATCAGCGCAGTGGCCAGAACGGAATGACGCATGGTGTCAGCATCCTATTGGGTTGAACGTTTCGCTTGCTGCTAGGGGCCGCCGCCACCCGAGTGGCGGCGAGGCCGGCAGGTCCTAACCGGGCATCCGATGGCCTGCAGTCATGAAAGTTAGAAAGCCCGGGCAGCGAAGGGTACCCGCAATTGTCTCGCGGGTTCTCCTCGCCGCCCGGGCGATCCTTCGGCCGATCCGCCGGCCGGCCCCCTTCCGTTCGTCCGCTACTCCGCCCGGAACGCCACCATCGGGTCCACCCGCGTGGCCCGGCTCGCCGGGATCAGGGTCGCCAGCATGCCGGTGGCCATGAGCAGCCCCGCGATGGACAGGAAGATGAACGGGTCCCTGGGCTGCACCTCGAAGAGCACGAGCTGCACCCCCTGGCCAACCAGGAGCGCCACCCCGGCGCCCAGCGCCAGGCCCACGGCGATCTGCCCCACGCCCTGCCGCAGGATCATGGAGATCACGTGTCCGGGCTCGGCGCCCAGGGCCATGCGAATTCCCACCTCGGTGACCCGGCGGCTGACGGAGAAGGACATGACCCCGTACAGACCGACCGACGCCAGGAAGAGAGCGGCGAGGCCGAAGCCCATGAACAGCACGCCGAACACCCGGAAGAACCACGTCTGCTGGTCCAGGGCCGCCTGGACGGTCTGAGGCCAGTAGATCGGCACGTCCGAGTCCACCGCCGACACCGCGTCCCGCATCAGGGGGGCGAGGGCGTTGGGGTCTCCGCTGGTCCGGACCATCATGGTCAGGAACCGGGCATCGGTCTGCCGGAGCGGGATGTAGTACCCCGCCTCCTGTGGGTTCTCCGAGTTGCCGACGCCGCCCATGTAGAGGTCGGGAACGACCCCGATGATCGTCCGCCACGGCTCTTCACTCTCCGAACGCCCGGCCCGGATCTGCTTGCCCAGCACGTCCTGGCCCGGGAAGAACTGCTCCGCGAACCGCTGGTTCACGATGGCGACGCTCTGCCCCTCGGAATCGTCCTGGACCGTGAACGCCCGGCCCTGGAGAACTTCCACGTCGTAGGTGTCGAAGTAGCCGGGGGTGATCACCTGGAACCGGCTGCGGGGATAGTCCTGGTCGGTGGGGTAGCTCTCCCCCTGGATGCCCAGGTATCCGCCCCAGCTTCCGCTTCCCGGAATGCTGGTGGACAGGGAGACCGCCTCCGCGCCCGGGATCGCCTGCAGCTGGAGCTCGACCTCGTCGAAGAAGGCCAGTCGGTCGGCCACCTCGGGGTAGTCGGTCTCGAACAGCCCGACCCGGGCGGTGAACACCTGCTCGGTGTTGAATCCCCAGTCCAGGGTGTTCAGACGGGTCATGCTCTTGATCATGAGCCCGGCGCCCACCAGGAGACCGGCGGACAGGGCGATCTCCAGCATGACCAGCCCGCGGCTCAGGCGACCGATCTTCATCCCGCTCGACCCCCGGGACTCGTCCTTCAGGATCCCGTTGATGTCGGCTCCGGTGGCCTTGATGGCGGGGATGAGGCCGGAGGCCAGAGCACCCACCACGGTCAGGGACGCCACGAAGAGGAACACGCTCGAGTCGAAGCTGAAGTCGAGCCAGTACGGCGGGTTGGTGCCCTCCACGGCGGCGTCGAAAGCCCGAACCGAGAACCAGGCGATGCCCAGCCCCAGGGTGGCCCCCATACCGGAGAGCACCAGGGACTCGCTCACCATCTTGCGGACGACCTGCAGGCGCCCGGCGCCCAGAGCCGAGCGCACGGCCACCTCCCGGATGCGGGCCGATGCACGGGCCAGCAGCAGGTTCGCCACGTTGGCACAGGCCACGATCAGGACGAGGAACGTGGCCATCAGCATGGCCATGAGCAGGCCCTCCGCCTCGTCGCCGATGTACTCGTCGACGAAGGGCTTCACGAGGGCACCCACGCCCTCGTTGGTCTCCGGGTACTGGGCCGCGATGCCGTCCGCCACGCGGTTCATGTCGGCCATGGCCTGGTCCATGGAGACCGCCGGGAGCAGGCGCCCGACGACCTCCAGAGTCACGCCGCCACCCCGCTCGAGCTGCACGGCGTCCTGGCGGTGGTTCAGCCACACCTCTTCCTGCACCGGGAAGAGGAAGTCCTCCGGCATGACGCCGATGATGGTGGTCTGGGCTCCGTTGGCCCAGATGGTCTGCCCGACCACCCCCGGATCCAGGTCGTAGCGATCCCGCCACATCTGGTACCCGATGACCGCCAACTGCTCGGCGGCCGGGGAGTCTTCACCGGGCTGGAATCCACGCCCGAGAACGGGCTGGGCTCCGAGGAGGGAAAACAGGTTGGCCGTCACGAAGGCGCCCTGATAGCGCTCGGCCCGCTCCGTCCCCCGGACGTTGACCGTGCCGCTGTAGTAGGCGGCCAGGTCCGTGAAGGACTGCTGCTGCTCGGCCCAGTCCACGTAATCGTGGACCGTGACCTCCATGCTCTCGATTCCCGCGGACGGGTTGGTCCGCTCCAGGTGCACGATCTGGTGGGAATTCGGGAACGGGAGGCCCTTGAACAGCGCGCCGTTCACGATGGAGAACATGGTCGTGGTCAAACCGATGCCCAGGGCCAGCGCCACGACGGCGATGGCCGAGAACCCGGGTGAGCGCACCACGATGCGCAAACTCTGACGGAGATCCTTCACGAGACCCGACATCATCACAACCCCCACAAGGCAGGATATCCGCCCGCTGCCGCCCGTGGCGGCCGGCGGGCTCCACAGCAACACGTACGGGTCCGATCGAGATCAGGTTTCGGAGGGACGAAAAAACGGCCGTCGCCCCCCGCGACGGCCGTTTCCCCAAGGCGCACCCACGCCCCGGAACGCTGTGAGATCATCTTCGCTAGAAGTCGAACTCCCTCAGCGCCCCGCCAATCCCCTTCTGCTCCGTATCGGCAACCGGAAGCGCATCCTGGGCCATCCGCCGAAACAGCCTGGCGGCCCGGCGATCTCCCTCGCCCTCGGCCCGGTCTGCAACCCTCAGCAGGTGTCGGATTCTCTCCTCAGTCGCCATTCTTCCTCGCCTCCACCCATCCCGTCGAGCAGGAGTGAACTGTTGTCACTTCACCAATCCTTACGCCCGAGCCCCGGTTCCCGTTTCACCCGGAGAAGACGATCCGGTATCGGGCGTTCATCGATTGGATGTCGTGAGGCCCCGAAAACGTTTCATCGGTCGGGCAGGAGGCGGGTCGGATGAAGCACGAGCAGAACGCGTTTCTCCGCCTTCTCCTTCCCGGTTTCGTCTTCCAGTCGGTGGTCATCGCGGGCGGCTATGGCACCGGCCGGGAACTGGCCGAGTTCTTTCTGAGCCGGGGACCGACGGGAGGGCTCCTGGCCATCCTCTTCGTGACCACGCCCATCTGGAGCGCGGTGTGCGCGGTCACCTTCGAACTGGCCCGGGCCGGCCGAAACTACGACTACCGCAGCTTCTTCAAGGCCCTGCTGGGCCCGGGCTGGGTCCTCTTCGAGATCGCCTACCTGGCCATGATCACGCTGGTGCTGGCGGTCGTGGCCGCGGCGGCCGGGAGCATCCTGCAGGACGACTGGGGGATGCCCTACTGGCTGGGCGTCGGCGGGATGATGACCGCCGTGGGGGTCCTCCTGTTCAAGGGGACCGGAATCATCGAGCGGTTCCTGGCCGGGTGGTCGTTCCTGCTCTACGGGGTGTACGTGACGCTCTTCGCCTGGACGTTCGCGAAGTTCGGCGGCGACATCTCCGCCAATCTGGCCGCCTCGCCGCCGGAACCGGGCTGGGCCATGGGGGGCATCGAATACGCGGCCTACAACCTGGCCGTGATTCCGGCGGTGATCTTCGTGGCCCGCCATTTCGAGGACCGGCGGGACGCCCTCCTGGCCGGGGTCTTCGCGGGCCCCATCGCCATTATCCCGGGGGTCCTCTTCTACCTGGCCATGATCGCGTTCTATCCGGCCATCGTGGACGATGCCGTTCCCGCCACCACGGTCCTCCAGGCGCTGGACGCCCCCTGGTTCCGGCTGCTCTTCCAGGTGGTCCTGTTCGGAACCCTGATCGAGACCGGAACCGGGCTCATCCACGGGTTCAACGAGCGGATGGCCGCGTACATGGAGGGCAAGGGACGGACCTTCACCCCGCGGGCCCGGAGCGGGTCGGCGCTGGCTCTGCTCGGCCTGGGCGCCGGTGTGGCCCAGTTCGGCCTCATCGGCCTCATCGCGCAGGGGTACGGGGCCATGACCTGGGTGTTCATGGCCGTGTACGTGGTGCCGGTGCTGACGCTGGGGGCCTGGAGGGTCTACTCGGGGTGGGAGAACTCCTCGGGCGAGACCACCCAGGCCTCGTAGTCCGGACTGTCCGGATCGCCCCACCACTCCTCGACCTCCACACCCAGGCCGTCGGCCATCCGGTTCACGAACGCGTAGTAGGCCGTGACCTGGCAGATGTCGTGGATGGCCGCGTCGTCGAAGCCGTGGGACCGGAGGACCTCCACGTCCTCCGGACGGACCCGGGCCGGGGTCCGGGTGACCTTCAGCGCGTAATCCAGCATGGCCCGATCCGCCGGGTCCAGCTCGGCGCCGTCGGGGTCCAGTGCGATGCGTCGCGGGAGCTCGGCATCGTCGGTGAGCGTACGGAGACCCGCCCCGTGATGGTTCACTCAGTAGAAGCAGTCGTTGGCCGCGGAGACCGCCACCGCGATCATCTCCCGCTGCGGCCGAGACAGCGGCGAGGGTCCGCGCATGATGTGCGCGTAATAGCGGATGTGGTGCTCCATGGACGGCGGATTCGGTCCGTGGATCCAGACGATGTTGTCCACCCAGCCGCGTCCCCGGGAGAACCGCTCGAACAGCCGGGCCAGGAGGCCGGTGGCCTCGATGTAGGGGACCATGGGGATGTAGGGCATGGGGCCTCGAGGTCGGGAGGAGCACCGTCAGGGATGGGGGAACCTGACCTGCCGGACGGGGCCGCGGCAACGCTGGCGATCTCCGGAGGATCATCGGAGTATTGGACCACTCCCCAAACCCCGGTGGTCATGGCTCACCCACTCATCCGACGCACCCTCACCGGGCTGGCCCTCGCCGGAGGCGCCCAGCTGGTGCCATTCGCCGCCCCGACGCCGGCCTCGGCCCAGGAACCGGACGCGGCCCGCCCGGCATCGGAAGAGCCCGATGCCCGGGCGCTGCGCTGGGTGGACCTGGACGACGAGCCCCTGCGGATCCGGCTCCCGGGGCGCCTGGAGGAGATCTCGGGCCTGGCCATGACCCCCCGCGGCACCGTCCTGGCCCACGACGACGAGCGGGCCCGGATCTACGAGATCCAGCCGCGAAACGGCGAGATCCTCCGCGAGATCCGGGTCGGCGACGGCTCGCTCCGGGGAGATTTCGAGGGCATCGCCCTGGTGGGAGACACGGTTCACGTGGTCACCAGTGACGGGCGCCTGCTCACCTTCGTGGACAACGGAGGCAGCGAGGCCCCCGACTACCGGGGCCGAGTCCTCGGAACCGAGGACCTCTGTGAGGCCGAGGGCCTGGCCTGGTCCGCCACGCGCTCCGCGCTCCTGATCGCCTGCAAGGAGATCCTGGACGACCGATTCAAGAAGGGAGCGCTGGTCCTGGCCTACGATCCGGCGACGTCGACCCTGGATCCGGAACCGGCCCTCAACCTCACCCGGAGCGCGCTGGAGGACGCCGGTCTGCCCCGGCGGCTGCAGCTCTCCGGCATCGAGGTGGAGGCCAACCCGGGGACCTGGGCGCTGATCTCGGCACAGGACCAGGTCCTGCTGGAGGTCACGCCGGACGGCGAGATCCTCGGCCACGGTGAGCTGCGCCAGCGCTGGCACCGGCAAACGGAGGGCATCACATTCTCCCGCGGCGGAAATCTCATACTCTCCGACGAGGGGGACGGTGGTCGCGCTCGACTCTCACTCTACCCGCGGCAACGCTCCGAGGGAGCCGGTGCCGGCCTCTAGCCGGGCCGAGGCCCGGCCGGCCGTGCGCCCGGCGGGGGTCGGAGCGCTGATGCTGGTGGCCGTGGGCGCCGGGCTGGGTCCCGGGGCGCTGGCCGCCCAGGAGGCGGATCGGGTCAATCCTCCCCTCTCCTCCCTCACACCGGGGAGCAGAGCCCTCGTTACCCCCGACGGGCGGTACGAGGCCGGCTGGCTCCACCGGAAGCTGCTCGGCGAGAACAACCGCGCCCTCTGGCCCCTCCCCTTCGCGGCCACCGTCCTCGATCTGGACGAGTTCGCCGGCGGGCTTCAGGTCCTGCGAAAGGGAGGCGGGATGCAGACCCGCTCCCTCCGGTTCCAGGGTGAAGACGGATTTCAGTACTCCTTCCGGACCCTGGACAAGGACGCCACCCGGACCCTGGACCCTCTGCTCAGGGAATCCGTCGCCGCCCGCGTCCTGCAGGACCAGATCTCGGCCCTGAACCCCCTGGGAGCGACCGTGGTCGACCCCCTGCTGGAGGCGGCCGGGGTCCTGCGGGCCTCGCCGGTTCCCGTGGTCATGCCGGACGATCCGGCACTGGGCGAGTTCCGGGAGGAGTTCGCCGGCCTGGTGGGTCTGGTGGAGATCCGGCCCAACGAATCGGACGAGGACGAGGACGAGACGAACTTCGAGGACGCTGACCGGATCACGGGCTCGCCCCGATTCCTGGAGCGGCTGGAGAACGGGCCCGACGACCGCCCCGACGCCGAGGCGTTCCTCCGGGCCCGGGCCATGGACATCCTGGTGGGAGACTGGGATCGGCACCCGGACCAGTGGCGATGGGCCCGGACCGACGAGCGCGACGGGATCAAGTACTGGTCGCCCATCCCCCGCGACCGGGACTGGGCCCTGGCCCGCATGAAGGGGTTCCTGGTCTGGATGGCCCGCTTCCCCTGGCCCCACTACGTGGGCTTCGACCGCGACTATCCCTCGGCCTTCCACGCCACCTGGTCCGGAAGGGCCCTGGACCGGCTCATCCTCCCGGAGCTGGACTGGCCGGCCTGGGAGTCCACCCTGACCGACATCCAGGCCCAACTGACCGACCAGGTCATCCGCGACGCGGTGCGCCGCCTCCCCGACGCCTACCACGCCGAGGTGGGTGCCTTCCTGGAGGACGCGCTCATCCAGCGCCGGGACCGGCTGGTGGAGCAGGGCCGGGCGTTCTACGAGCTCCTGGCCGAGGACGTGGACGTCCAGGCCACCGACGACCGCGAGTTCGCCCAGATCGACCTGGTGGACCGCGATTCGCTCCGTGTGCGGCTCTACCCGGCCAACCGGCGGGGCGAGGCCAACGGACCGGCCTATTTCGACCGAGTGTTCCGGGCCGACGACACGCGAGAGGTCCGGATCTACCTCCGCGGAAACGACGACCACGCCGTGGTATCCGGTTCGGCCGGGCAGCGGATCACCGTGCGGGTCATCGGCGGCGGGTCGGATGACGTTCTGGTGGACCGATCCCACGGGTCCAGCCACAAGGTCTATTTCTACGACGACCGGGGCGACAACGAGCTGGTGGGCGACGGCTCGACCCAGTGGGCAGAGTGGGACTATGACGCCCCCAGCACCTTCGAGGACGAGACCCACCAGGCCATGCCCCGGGACTGGGGACACCGGTGGATGCCCATCCCCCGATTGCTCATCAGCTCGGACGTGGGTCTGGCCCTGGGCCTCACGGGCACCCGCACGGGGTATGGGTTCCGGCAGTTCCCGTTCCGCGACAAGCTCACCCTCACCGCGGCCGTGGGCACCACGACGGGCCGGGCCTTCCTCGGTGCCGAATACGACTTCCCGGTGTTCCGGGAGGTCATCCGGGGGACTGCGGCGGCCAACTGGAACGCGGTGGAGGCCGTGGACTGGTTCGGCTTCGGGAACGACACCGAGAACACGGAGCCCGAGGAGTTCTACCGCGCCCGGCAGGGACGGGGCGAGCTGCTCTTCACGCTGAACGCGCGGCTGAGCGAGCGGACGGTCTTCCGGGTCGGACCGCTCGTGGAGTTCTTTCGGCCGGATCGGGAGGCCAACCAGGGCAGCCTCATCGAGGAGGAGCAGCCGTTCGGCTACGCCGACTTCAACCAGGCCGGCGTGGTGGGTGAGTTCGAGTGGGACCGGAGGGATCACCACGTGGCCACCACCCACGGCACGTTCCTGCGGATCCGGGGCCGTCACTTCATTCCCACCATGAGCGTGGACACCGCGTTCTCGGTCCTGGAGGGCGAGCTCCGGGGGTTCGTGAGCCCCGACGTCGTGCTCGATCCCACCCTCGCCGTCAGGCTGGGAGCCCGGAACACCTGGGGTCTGGTCCCGTTCCACCAGGCCTCCTACCTGGGAGGATCCCCGTCCCTGCGGGGCTACCGGCGAAGCCGGTTCGGCGGGGACGCCTCGGTGTTCGCCGAGGGAGAGATCCGGCTGCTCCTGGGCACCGTATTCGTGAGTCTGCCGGTGGACCTGGGGGTGTACGGCCTCGCCGGGGTGGGCCGCGTGTGGGTGGACGAGGACACGTCCGACACCTGGCATTCGGACTGGGGAGGAGGGCTGTGGGCCGCGCCGGTGGACCGCCGGGCTACCGTCACCTTCTCGGTGGCGGTCTCACCCGAATCCGTCCGCTACTACTTCGGGTACGGCTTCCAGTTCTAGGGCGCGGCGCCCACCCCGATCAGGACCACCGTAACGTTGTCGGGCCCGCCCCGGTTCAGGCTGGCGTCCACGAACCGCTGAGCCAGTCCCTCGAGCGTCTCGTCCCCGGCGAGGAGGATCGTCCGCAGGCCCTCGTCGCTCAGCACCTTGGTGAGACCGTCCGTACAGAGAATCAGCAGGTCCCCGTCCTCGACGCTGCCGGTAACGAAGTCCGGCCAGATCCCGTGGGAGGACCCGACGGACTGCGTGAGGAGGTGCGCCGTGGGGTGGCTCTCGGCGTCGTATTGGTCCAGTACCCCTCGGTCCACCCGCTCCTGGGCCACGGTGTGATCGCGGGTGAGCCGGGTCAGGGTGGCGTCCCGGTACAGGTAGGCCCGGCTGTCTCCCACGTGCCCGAGCACGAAGGTCCCCTCCGCCGGCCTGAGCGAGACCGCGGTCAGAGTGGTGCCCATCCCGGTCAGGCTGGGCTCGCTGAACGCCTCCTCGAGCACGGCGGTCTGGGCGCCCTCCAGCCCGGTCGCCAGGGTCTCCTCCGACACACCGGTATCGAAGCGGTCCAGGAAGTCACCGAGGGCCTGAGTGGCCAGCATGCTGGCTCGGTCTCCCCCGGGGAGTCCTCCCATCCCGTCCGCCACGATGGCGTACCCGCGCTCCGAGTCGATGCGGAGTGCGTCCTCGTTCCGCGCTCGGACCAGGCCGGTGTGGCTGATGCCGTGGACTGCCAGCTTCATGGTATCGATGAACTCCATCCAGCGCCTCCGGGCTTGGACCGCTGCATTTCGCAGACGCCCGGTGGGCCTTAACCTAACGCCATCCCGGACGCATTGGAGGAGAATCGATGGACCAGGAAAACCGCCCCGGACCGCCCGAGGGCGAATTCGAGTCGGACGTCGACGACCTCCCCCCTCAGGAGGAGGCGCAGACCGAGGGCCCACCGGCTCATCCGGTTGGCCACGGAGAGCCCGCCGAGGGGGCCGAACCGGCGCAGGGAAAGAAGAAGAGGAAGAAGGGGAAGAAGGGAAAGAAAGACGGGCTGGGTTCGAATCGCGGCATCGAGACCATGTTCCGGACTTCGTACCGGACCCACGTCGACCTCAGCTCCCTGGCCGACAACAAGGCCAACATCATGATCGGGATCAACGGCATCATCGTCTCGGTCCTCATCGCGTCCATCGCTCCCGCCATCGACAAGAACCCCTGGCTCACCATCCCCACCGCCATCCTTCTGCTGGGATGCCTCGTGTCGATGGTGTTCGCGGTCCTCGCGGCCCGGCCTCGGGTGAACCACCATCGCTACACCCTGGAGGACGTGGACGCCGATCGGGCGAACATCCTGTTCTTCGGGAACTTCGTGCACCTCACGCCGGACGAATACGTCACCGGAATGAAGACGCTCATGGGCGACACGGATCGGCTCTACGCCAACATGATCCGCGATCTCCACAGCCTGGGGGGGGTCCTCCAGCGGAAGTTCACGCTGCTTCGCACCTCCTACACCACGTTCATGTGGACCCTGGCGCTGGGCGTCGTCTCCTTCATCGTCGTTCTCTTCATGGTGGCGGTGATCAACCCGCGGGGCGTGGAAGGACTGTTCACATGACCGATCTGAAGGAGCATGGGCTCGGCCCGGAGCCGGGGGAGACGATTCCGCCCCTGGGCCAGGTCGTGGCCGAGGTCCTCGACCGCCTGGAGGAAGGGGACCTGCCGACAGGGCTGAATTTCCCCATGCGGCGTGGATCGGCCCGGGGCATACTCGAGGTACGGCCGGACCCCGACGAGCCCCACAGTGACCTGTTCGTCATCCGTCTGGCCATCATGAAAGTGCCCACCACCGATCCGGCGCCCCTGTTCAGGAAGCTGCTGGAACTGAACAAGGTGCTCGGCGGCCGGGCCGCGTTCGCCATCGGGAAGAGCGACATCATCTGGCTCTTCGCGGGGCGGCCCACCGAGGGGATGGATCCGGAGGAGGTCGTGGACCTGATCCTCTGGACGGCGGACCAGGCCGACGAGCTGGACGACCAGCTTCTGGATGAGTTCGGACGGGAGTGGGAACTGTGAAGGGCGTACTGAAGGTTACCCTGTACTACGCGGTCGGGCTGGGTGTGCTCTGGCTGCTGACCGAGTTCGTCCCCGGGTTCGGCGACGTCCTTCGAGAGACGGCCGCCGGGCGCAACGCCGCCCTGGACGGAGAGATCACCTCCACCTTCGGAGGCACACCCCTGGCCGAAGAGTCAGTGATCTGGTGGGGGGGAGAGACCGGCACTGCCGCTCTGTCCATGATCGCCACGCTCCTGATCATGATGCCCGTGGTCTCGGTCTACACGATGATCAAGCGCAAGGAGGGCTACGACGAGTCGGTCGTGCACGCCCTCCTGATCCTGCCCGTGGCGGTGACCGGGATCGTCATGATCGTGAAGAGCTCGGTCGCGCTCGCATTCTCGCTGGCCGGAATCGTGGCCGCCGTCCGCTTCCGCACCACCCTCGACGATACCAAGGACGCGGTCTACATCTTCCTGGCCATCGGGGTCGGACTGGCCTGCGGCGTCCAGGCGCCGGGCGTCGCCCTCGTCCTCTCCGTGATCTTCAACGGTGTGAACCTGTTCCTGTGGCGGACTGGTTTCGGGAACATCTACGTGGATGCGGCCCACGGACGCGGCGGCCTGGGTCTCGGCGACGTACTCGCCGGTCCGGAATCGGCGGCCAGTGCGGTGACGGTCGGCGATACACAGCTCCTCTCCGCGCTTTCTGAGAAGGAGCTGGTCCACGTGGCCGAACGGGTGGCGCGCATGGAACGCTACCTGGACGCCGAGTCCGATACGAAGAAGGACCGGAAGGAGTACAACGTGCTCCTGGTCCACGCATCGGAGCTGGGGCAGGCCCAGACGGACGTGGAAGCGGAGTTGGAGGAGAGTGCCCTCCGCTGGCGGCTGGCGGAGATCATCCCCGGCGCCGACGGCGTCTCCATCCTCGAATACCTGGTCCGGCTCCACGATCACTGTTCGCCCGGCGGCCTGCTGGACGACCTCAAGCGCTCGGAGGCCGTGAAGGCCGCCGAAATCCGATCTCTCAAGGGACTCAAGCGAAAGCGCTGACGATGCACCGTCGACTGTTCACCGGCGCCCCCCCCGCGGGGGCGCTGCTCGTTGTCCTCACCGCCACGGCGGCGGCACTTCTCCCAGCGGGCCCCGTCTCGGCCCAGAAAACGCCCTTCCCCACCCCCGAGTGGGCCGACATCAGTCGCAATCCGGACGCCCTGTCGAGGGCCGGCTACGATCCGGCGGCCCTGCGGGGCGCGTGGGAGTTCGTCCGCGACAACGCCAACACCACCGGCCTGGTGGTCATCGACCGGGGTCAGATGGTGTTCCAGTTCGGCGACATCTCGGAACTCTCCTACCTTGCGTCGGTCCGGAAGAGCATCCTGGCCATGCTCTACGGCAAGTGGGTCGAGAACGGCACCATCGACCTGGACGCCACGCTGGAGGACCTGGGGGTGGATGACATCGGCGGCCTTCTGCCCATCGAGCGCCAGGCCACCGTCGACCACCTCATCACCGCCCGATCCGGCGTCTACCACCCTGCCTCGAATGGGGGGGACAACCTGGCCGACGCACCGGAGCGGGGCTCCCAGACCCCGGGCGAGTACATGCTCTACAACAACTGGGACTTCAACGCCGCCGGAGCTGTGTTCGAGCAGCTCACCGGGCGCAGCATCTACGACGAGATCCAGGCCCAGCTCGCCATCCCACTCGGGTTCCAGGACTGGGATCGATCGGCTCAGCGCAAGTCGGGGAACCTGTCCATCTCAAAGAACCCGGCCTACCACATGTGGATCTCGACCCGGGACATGGCCCGCATCGGATACCTGATGCTCCATGACGGCAACTGGGACGGCCGGCAGGTCATTTCGGAGGAGTGGGTGACCCGGATCCGGAGCACGGTGACACCCCTGGAGGAGATGAATCCCGTCCGGCGGCGGGACGGCTACTTCGGCTACGGCTACATGTGGTGGACGTGGGACGGCCCCCGGGCCGTGGGCCCGTTCGAGGGCGCCTACACCGCCCGGGGCGCCGTGGGCCAGTGGATCACGGTGCTGCCGGCCGTGGACATCGTCATCGCCCACAAGACCAACTCGGTGTACTCCCGCACCACGGCCTGGGAGTCGTGGCAGCGGTTCATCGAGCTGCTGCTGGAGGCCCGGGGCGAGGAGATGCCCGGGCCCTGGCCGTGGGCCGACTGATGGGGCGGGTCCCGGGGAGGAGGGCGCCGGTCCTGCTGGCCGCGCTGGCCGGCGCCGTCCTGTCAGGCGCCTGCACCCCGGACGGACCGGCGGCAGGCGGCGGGGAGGCCGTGCCCTCCGGCCCGTCCTTCGAGCACGACCTCCCTGCCGGTGCGCCCACCCCCTGGGCCCACGAGAGCTTCGACGCGGACGCCGACAAGTTCACCTTCGCCATCTTCACGGACCTGACCGGAGGGGAGCGGGACGGGATCTTCTCGGTGGCGGTCGAGCAGCTCAACCTGCTCCGCCCTGAGTTCATCATCAGTGTGGGGGATCTCATCGAGGGCGGCACCGAGGACCGGGCCCAGCTCGCGACCGAGTGGGACGGGTTCGACGAGCGGGCCGACCGCACACGGGCGCCGGTGTTCTACGTGGGCGGCAACCACGACCTCACCAACCTGGTTCAGCGGGACGTCTGGGAGCAGCGCTACGGCCGGCGGTACTACCACTTCGCGTACCGGGACGTCCTGTTCATCGTCCTCGACACCGAGGACAATCCTCCGGATCGCATGCGGGAAATCTACGAGGCCCGGGACGCCTACATCCGGGCTGCGGACGCGGGTGACCCGGCCGCGCCGGAGATGGAGTACATGCGGATGCCCGAGCGGAGGTTCGGGCAGGTGGGTGCGGAACAGGCCGAGTACGTCCTGGAGGCGCTGGCCCGGTATCCGGACGTACGGTGGACGTTCCTGTTCATGCACAAGCCGATCTGGATGTACGACCCGGAGGACCCGGAGTTCGCCTCCATCGAGGCCGCGCTCTCGAATCGGCCCTACACGCTCTTCAACGGCCACTTCCACACGTACTCCCGCACCGAGCGGCACGGCCGGGACTACATCATGCTGGGCACCACCGGAGGCAGTCAGAATCCCCGGAGCGACATGGGCTTCGACCAGTTGACCCTGGTCACGGTCGACGGGGAGGCCGGAGACAGGGAGCCCACCATCGCCACGCTGCGCATGGATGGGATCCTGGACGCGGGGGCCGCCATCCCGCTGGGCGGCGACACCCTCTGCTTCCAGGCCTCGGCCTGCGGAGGATAGAGAGCCAGCGCCCGCGGCCGGCACCTCACCGCTTCATGTACTTCCAGTTGCGGGGCTTTCCCTCGGCCATCCACTCGATGGCCTGAGCCAGGCGTCGGTCAGGTAACGGGCCATCACCTCGTCGGAAGGCAGGTCGTCCACGGACGTGATCTTACCGAACTGCCCCGGTACATGTAGGCGGGCATCCCCCACTTGATGTCCTCGGTCAGCTCCGGAGCATGCCGATGGACCTGGTCGCGGATGTGCCGGAGGATAGGCTGCGCGAAGTCGGCGGCCCTGTCGATGTAGGCGTCGACTCTGGGGTCGGTGGAGTCGGGGTTGGCGGCTTCGAGGTTGGTGGACATGGGGCCTCCGAGCGGCGGGATGAAGGGCCCGAGCGACGCGTGGAAACGACGACGGCCCCCCGCCGAATTACCGACGGAGGGCCGTTCGTTCAAGTGCGCCCGGCAGGATTCGAACCTGCGACCTCGTGCTCCGGAGGCACGCGCTCTATCCAACTGAGCTACGGGCGCTTCTGTTCACCGGCGAGCCGGCGAGTCTTCCATCGAACAGGGCGGAATAAGCCGAGTCCTGTCTCCTGCCGAAGCAGGCGAGGGTCATTTATCTGGGACCGACATTGCTGACGGCCTCGAGCGGCCTACCCGGGACTCAGGCGGAGCGGGCAGCTCCTCGTCCTCTATTTGGCCTTGCTCCGGGTGGGGTTTGCCATGCGGTCCCTGTTACCAGCGACCCGGTGCGCTCTTACCGCACCTTTTCACCCTTGCCTGTGCTCCCGGGGGAGCCATCGGCGGTCTGCTTTCTGCTGCACTTTCCGTCGCCTTGCGACGCCCGGGTGTTACCCGGCACCCTGCCCTGTGGAGCTCGGACTTTCCTCTGCCGAAATCCGAAGATCCGACAGCGACCCTCACTCGCCCTAACCCTCCGAAAAGGGGTAGTTTCGAGGAAGACGCGAAAGTTACACAGGGCCCCAATGCCCGTAAACCCCCGCCCCGGACCGGTTTTGCCATGGACTCGCACCATCTGACCCACGCCCTGTCCCTTCGGGCCCGGCGCCCCATCCTCGCCCTGCTTCTGGGGCTCGTCGCAGCGGTTGGCACCCCGCTTCCGGCGGCCACCCAGGACGGGGACGCCACCATCATCCTGGTGCGCCACGCCGAAAAGGTCGACGACTCTCGGGACCCCGAGCTCAGCGCGGCCGGCCACGAGCGGGCCGCCCTCCTGGCCGAAATGCTGGCCGACGCCGGCGTCACGAAGATCGTGTCCACCGACTTCATCCGGACCCGGGACACGGTCGGTCCCCTGGCCGCCGAGCTTGGCCTGGACGTGGAACTCTACGACCCCCGTGATCTCCCCGGGACGGCGGCCGACCTGAAGCTCTGGGGCGGCACGACACTCGTCTCCGGGCACAGCAACACCACGCCGGCCTTGGTCCAGGCTCTGGGCGGGGATCCGCGGGATCCGATCGACGAGTCCGAGTACGACCGGATGTACATCGTCCACATCACCGCGGACGGGCCGGTCACCACCACGCTCATCCGCTTCGGGGACCTGTACGGGGGGTAGTGGCCGGACCGACCGGAGCCTAGACTCCCTTCTGGCCAACCCCACATTCCCTCGCGGACCGGGCCGGCGCGTCCGGCCGGCCGCTGCACCACGCTCCGGAGACCCCTTTGCCCCGTAACGGCGCCGACCGACAGGCACCGCCACGCGCAGAGGTCATCGCCGCGCGCCCCGGAGGCCTCGGCACCTTTGGTGGAGTCTTCACGCCCTCGATTCTCACGATCCTGGGCGTCATCATGTACCTGCGGTTTGGGTGGGTCGTCGGGAACGTCGGCCTGGCCCAGACCCTCCTGATCGTCACCCTCTCCACCTCCATCACGTTCATCACCGCCCTGTCGGTGGCCGCCATCGCCACCGACCAGCAGGTCCGGATCGGTGGGGCGTACTACATGATCAGCCGGTCGCTGGGGATCGAGACCGGCGGCGCGGTGGGGGTTCCGCTGTTCTTCGCGCAAGCCCTTTCCGTGGCCCTCTACACGGTCGGGTTCGCCGAGAGCGTGGTGCAGGCCTTCCCCGGGCTGAGCGTCCGCTGGGTCGGGATCGCGGTGACGTTGGGCGTGGCGGTCCTGGCACTCACGTCGGCCCGGGTGGCCATTCGGGCCCAGTACGTCATCATGGGCGCCATCGGTCTCTCGCTGCTGTCGCTGCTGGCCGGCAGCCCGCTGGACGGTGCCGAGGTCCAGGGGTTTGCCGGCGGATCCGGCGACGTGGGATTCTGGACGGTCTTCGCGGTCTTCTTCCCGGCCGTCACCGGCATCATGGCCGGCGTGAACATGTCCGGCGACCTGAAGGACCCGGGCGAATCCATTCCCCGAGGGACCTTCGCGGCCATCGGGACCGGATACCTCATCTACATGCTGCTTCCCGTCCTGCTCGTGCTGCGGGCGGACACCGCGACCCTGGTCTCCGATCCGCTGGTCATGCGCCGGATCGCCATCTGGGGCGACGCTATCCTGCTGGGCGTCTGGGGCGCGACCCTGTCGTCGGCGGTGGGAAGCATCCTGGGCGCGCCGCGGGTGCTCCAGGCTCTGGCCCGGGATGGCGTGCTGCCCGGTGGTTTCCAGTGGCTGGGCAAGGGCGCCGGGCCTGAGGACGAGCCGCGCAACGGAACGATCCTGACCCTCGGCATCGCGCTGGTGGCCGTGTGGTTCGGGGACCTGAACCTGATCGCGCCCATCCTGACCATGTTCTTCCTCACCACGTACGGCGTGCTGAACGTGGCCGCCGGGGTGGAGCGATTCCTGGGGAGCCCGTCGTTCCGGCCCCGGTTCCGGGTGCCTTGGTACGTGTCGCTGCTGGGCGCCACCGGGTGTCTGGCGGTCATGGTCCTGGTGAACATGCCGGCCACCATCGTGGCCGTGGTCGTGGTGGGCGCCGTCTACATCTGGCTGGAGCGGCGGGGCCTGAAGGCCACCTGGGGCGACGTCCGGGGCGGGCTGTGGATGGCCATGACCCGGGCGGGCCTGCTCCGGCACCGGACCGAGGCCGACCCCAAGAACTGGCGGCCCCACCTGCTGGTCCTGTCGGGAGCGCCCAAGCGACGGTGGCACCTCATCGACCTGGCCAGCTCCATCAGCCACAGTCGGGGTCTGCTCAACGTGGCCACGGTGGTGCCGCGGGAGGCCATGACGGCTCAACGGCAGAGCAGCCTGGAGGGGAGCATCCGCGAGTACCTGGACCGGCGTGGGGTCCAGTCGCTGGTCCGCGTGATCTCGGCCGACGACGCGTTTCAGGGCGCGGAATTGCTGGTGGACGCCTACGGTCTGGGCGCCCTTCACCCCAACACGGTCCTTCTGGGCGACAGCGAGAACGAGGAGTCCCGACGTCGGTACGCCCAGATGGTCGGGCACTTCCACGCGAACCAGCGGAACGTGGTCATCGTCCACGAGGGCGCGGCCCACACGTTCGGAGACCGGGAACGGATCCACATCTGGTGGGGCGGACTCCGGGGCAATGGCTCCCTGATGCTCATCTTCGCCTACCTCCTGCGGACGTCCCTGCGCTGGAGGAACGCTGAGGTCCGGCTGAAGATGGTCGTGGACGACGAGGCCGCCGCTGAAGGGGTGCGGGACAACCTCGACCAGATCCTGGAGCGGTCTCGGACCGGGGCCCGGGCCGACGTGCTCACCGCCGACGGTCGCCCATTCTCCGAGATCCTCCGATCCGAGTCCGCGGACGCCGACCTGGTCATGATGGGAATGGCCGAACCGGACGATGCGTTCGGCGACTATCTCCGGAGGATCAACGAGTGGACCCGGGACATGGACGCCACCACGATCTTCGTCCTGGCCTCCGAGGGGATCGCCTTCCGGGAGGTGCTGTTCGCCTCGGACGACGGCTGAGGGGCGGGAATCGAACGGCAGGGGCCCGACCACCCCGAAGGGTCGCCGGGCCCCCGCCCTCCACGCCCGGTTCGCGGGATCAGTCCCGGATCGGACCCTCCAGCAGTCCCTCGAACGGCCGCTCCTCGGCACCGTTCTCGGTGCACACCGCGAAGGCCTGCTCCCCGGTTCCGTACATGGCCACCCCGGCATGGTCGCCGGCCTTGTTGACGATGAAGAACCGGACGTCGAACGCCGGGAGGCCGCGGGAGTTGAGGAGGCGGGCCTCCACCGTGTTGTCCCGGATGCGCTTCAGGGTCTCCATTCCCGCGTCCAGGGGCGACATGCCGCGGCGCATGTTCTCCACGATCAGGAACGACGAGAGGTTGTAGAGGTTGGCCTCACCGCGACCGGTGGACCCGGCCGCCCCCACGTCGTTGTCGACGTACAGCCCCGCCCCCAGGATGGGCGAGTCTCCGGCACGGCCGGGGATCTTCCAGGCCAGCCCGGAGGTGGTGGTTACCCCGCAGATGTCCCCGTTGGGGGCGACGCCGTCGCAGTTGATGGTCCCCCAGAAGGAGTGGGCGGGAATCAGGCCCTCGTCCACCATGTCGAGGCCCGCATTGAGGTAGGCGTCGGCCTGTTCGCGCATGGCCGCGCCCCGGGCCGCGGGACCGGCCGATCGAGCCATTCCATCGCCCGCGAGACCGGCACCGGAGTCGCCCCCGTTCCGCTTGATGAGATCGGGATCCGTCTCCTCGCCGAGCTTTCCGCCCTTGAGCCGCTCCTCCGGGTCCAGCCAGTGGCCGGGATCCACCCGCCGACGCCACTCGAGCCAGAGTCGACGGGAGCGTTCAGTGTTCAGGTCATCCTCCACCTCGAACCCCAGGGCCCGGGCAAACTCCTGCGCCCCCTGCCCCACCAGGAGGTGGTGGTCGGTGTATTCCATGACGGCCTGGGCCACCAGGGACGGGGTCCGGATCCCTTCGAGGGCCGCGACGCCGCCGGCCTGCCGGCGGGGTCCGTGCATGCAGCAGGAGTCGAGCTGCACCACGCCCTCTCCGTTGGGAAGCCCACCGAACCCGATCCCGCTCTCCTCGGGATCCAGTTCCGGGATGTTCACTCCGGCGATGAGAGCATCCAGCACGTCCTCGCCCTCGGTTATCCCGCGGAAGGCCCGCTCAACGGCCGACTCCGAGCCGCCGTTGCGGTACCGGATCCCGCTCAGGTCGGAGATCACGATGGGTCGGGCCCGGAAGCCGGTGCGAACCGCGGGCGCGCCCGCAGCCGCCGTCGAAGGTGGCGGCCCCGAGGTCTCGGCGCCCATCAGCGCGGAGGGTGCGGCGGCGGCCAGCCCGGCGGCGGCAGCGCCCTTCTTGAGGAATCGGCGGCGATCGATGGCGTCCGGCCGGATGTCGTCCGACATGGGGTCTCCTTCAGGGTCCTGGGAACGGTTCGGATGAACGGCGGGGGAAGAAGATAGGGCGCCGCCGGATGCCCGGCGACGCCCCTCAAGCGACCGTGGGTTCGCTCGAGCGCTCTTCTGTTCAGCGGCCCTCCAGCCCGTCTCCGATGGGCCGCGCCCAGGAGAGAAGGAACTGCCAGCCCCGCTCCCGGATATCCGTGTCGCGGGACTGATAGAGCTGGGTCACCCCGTAGCTGTAGCGGATGTCGAAACCGAAGATATTCCCGCCCTCCGTGAGCCAGTCGTACTCCACCCCAAACGGGATGGTCAACTGGACCGTGGCGGGGTCCGTGTTGAAAACTTCCGTGTCGCCGCAGTCGGATGTCGTTCCGTCGGCGCTGACGTCACAGCCGAGCAGGAACCCCACGCCGAGACCGAAGTAGATGCCCAGCCGCTGGGTCCGGCCGTACGGCACCGTGAGGTTCAGAAGCGGCGCGAACTCGAGGTAGGACGTGGAGATCTCGAAGGCCTCTCCCGGGAGCGTGGATGCGGCTCCTCCACGCTGGTGGAAGCTCACTCCGATGGGAAACGAAAGGAGTTCGGTGTGCGCGTATTCGAACGACGCACCCAGGAACGGACCCCAGACGCTGGATTCGTCCCTGAGGGTCTCGCCGCCTACGCCGGAGTAGGTGGCCCCGGCTTCTAGCCCCCAGAGGTAGACCTGGGCCGAGGCCTGCGACGGCGCCGCGGAGCCCGCCAGCGCCAGCACCAACACACCACCGAGGACTCTGAATCCACGCATCGACCCGCCACTCCCTTAACGAAGGTTCAAGGCTATCCGCCAACTGAACCCTCTACACCGGAGGGGGGCAAGGGTCCCGGGGGCGGAGGGAGTGGGCTCCAATGACGAAGCCCCCCGGCGCGAACGCGACGGAGGGCCTTCAGTTCAGTGCCCCGTCAGGGACTCGAACCCCGAACCTACTGATTAAGAGTCAGTTGCTCTACCAGTTGAGCTAACGAGGCGGCACTGGTTCCGGTGGGTGCACCGGAGCAAGAAAACCTACCCAAACCCCACTCTCCGTCAAGGCCTGATCGGCCCCTGAGCCGGGTCCGCGTCGGCGGGCCGAACCCCCCCGACGACACCGACCCGGGGAGGTCCCCGGAGCGCGGTTGGTCGGCAGGTCTTGCAGGTCCGCCCATCGGCTCCCTACCATCGCCGGGTCGGGCAAATCCCCGTGCCCTGCCCCGTTCTCCCTTCGAGTCCCGATGCCCCCAAGCACCCGCCGCGTCATCCTGGGATCACTGGCCCGCCTGGTGGTCGGAGTCCACGGCCGCCTCGAGGTCGAGGGGCTCGAGCACGTGCCCCGCACGGGAGCGGTCGTGCTGGTCTTCAACCACTGTAGTAACTTCGATCCCCTGATCCTCTACGGGTGGTGCCCGAGAGAGGAGATCGTCGGGCTGGTGGCGTCCGAATACTCTCAGCGGGCCTTCGAGGCACCGTGGCTCGCATGGAGCGGCGCCCTCTGGCTGCGGCGAGGAGAGGCCGATCGACGGACGCTCGCCCGAGCCCTGACCGTGCTGGGTCGCGGCGGCATGGTGGCCCTGGCCCCGGAGGGGGGACGCAGCCCGAATGCCAGCATGAGAAGAGCACATCCGGGAGCGGCCTCCCTGGCCATCCGATCCGGGGCGCCCGTGCTGCCGATGGGGATCGCCGGCTCCGACCGGCTCTGGATGTCCTGGTCTCGGCTGGAGCGACCCCGTGTCCGGGTCCGGTTCGGGCCGACGATCGTGCCCCCCTCCGACTCCGGCGAATCCCGCCGCGCCCGCAGAGCCGAGTTCACCGACACCATCATGGCCGCCCTGGCAGATCTCGTCCCGCCCGCGTACCGCGGGGTCTACGGCTCGGCAGCCGTCGAGGAGCGGGCATGATTCCCAGGAAGAAGATCGACATCACCTGGGGAGATCTGGCGTTCGCGGCCACCGCTCAGCTGCGGGCCGTAGGCGGTCCGGCGGCGGACGATCTGCGGATCGAGGTGGAGGGGCTCATGGGCGAGCCCGGCGAGACGATGGCGTGCCTGTCGGTGCGCAGCGGGTTCGACCTCCTCCTCACCGCACTCGATTTGCCGGCGGGCAGCGAGGTCCTGGTCTCGGCGGTGACGATCCACGACATGATCCGGATCATCGAGGAGCACGGGCTGGTCCCGGTCCCCGTGGACCTGGACATGGATACGCTCTCGGTCCGCCCGGACGCCCTCGAGCGGGCGTGGAGCCCCCGGGCCCGGGTGCTGCTCGCAGCCCACCTGTTCGGGAGCCGGATGCCGATGCCCCCCCTGGTCGAGTTCGCGCGGGCGAAGGGCCTCCTGCTCGTCGAGGATGCGGCCCAGGCGTTCGACGGGACTTGGTACCACGGAGATCCGGGATCGGACGTCGTCCTGTTCAGCTTTGGGCCGATCAAGACGCACACCGCTCTGGGCGGCGGGCTGGCGATCGTTCGAGACCCTGAGATCCGAGACACGATGCGCAGCCTTCACCGGCTCCAGCCCGTCCAGCCCGACGGGGAGTTCACCCAGCGTGCGCTCAAGTACATGGGGATCGTGGGCGTCTCGGCCGAAGCGCCCTTCACGGCGGCCACCGCGCTGCTGCGCACGGTCGGGATCGATCACGATCGGGTGCTCTCGAAGGCGCTGAAGGGATTCGCCGGGTCCGGGTTCTTCAAGCGCATCCGGCGACGGCCATCCACGGCCCTCCTTCGCACGCTCTACCGGAGACTCTCGACGTTCGATCCGGCGGCAATCCAGGCCAGGTCGAGTCACGGTGAGTCGGTTCTCCACGCCCTGCCGGCCCACAACATCCCGGGCCGCTCCGCGGCACACCGCACGCACTGGGTGATTCCGCTTCGTGTCCCGGATCCCGAGGCGCGGATTCCTCAGCTCTGGGAGCGGGGCCTGGACGCGACCCGCGGGACCACGAGCATTACGCTCCTGCCACCCCCCGGCACGCGACCGGAGACGCATCCGCGGCACGCGGAGCAGGCCATGAGGGAGCTGCTCTTCCTGCCGGCCTACCCCGAGGCGCCCCAACGGGCCATGGACCGGCTCCTTGAGACGGTGCAGGCCTGGCCCACGGTGGGGACCGACTCCCCGGCGGTGGCCCGTGGCTGAGATCCGGTCGACCCTCCCGCTGCGCGGATCTCAGGACGTGGACGTCCTGATCGTGGGAGGCGGCATACTGGGCGCGAGCGTCTTTCGGCACTGCGCACAGATGGGGCTCCGGACCCTCCTGCTCGAGAAGGGCGACTTCGCGTCGGGCACGTCGAGCCGCTCCTCCAAGCTCGTGCACGGAGGACTGCACTACCTCTCCCAGGTCCAGCTGAGGCTGGCGTACGAATCCTGCCGGGACCGGACCCGGCTCGCCCGGAGCGCTCCAGGCCTGGTCGATGTGGTTCCGTTCCGGCTTCCCTTCGACAGCATGGGCGGCGTCCCGACCGTCGTGGCACAGGTCGGGGTGCGAGCCTACGAGCGCATGGGCGGCCGTCTCCCCGGCGCCGCGGACCTGGACCGTCCGGTGGGTCCCTGGGTGGACCGCATTCCCGGGATGAACTACTCGGACGGGGTCACCGACGATGCCGGCATGGTCCTGCGCGTGCTCCGGGAGGGGTGTGCCGCGGGCGGTCACGCCCGGAACTTCGCCCGGGTGGATTCGCTGCTCCGCGACCCCGAGGGAACGGCTCCCCCAGCCGGACCCATCGGATCCGGGGCACCGGACGAAGACCGCGACCATGGGCCGGAGCAGGGTCCGGTCCGGGGCGCGACGGTCACGGACCTCCGCACCGGGAGTACCTGCCGGATCCAGGCGCGCGTGGTGGTGAACGCCACCGGAGCCTGGGCCGACCGGCTTAGGGGGACCGTGGGCGGCGCCCGCCGACTCTCGTTCCTCCGGGGAAGCCACCTGGTGCTCCGCCGCGAAGCCCTTCCCCTGAACCACGCCCTGGTGGGCCGGCACCCCACGTCGGGGCAGCCGATCTACCTGGTGCCCTGGGCCGGGGTGACCCTCGTGGGCTCGACCGCGGTTCAGCACCTGGCCCGCCTGGACGAGCCGCCGGTCATCGACGCGGCCGAGGCGGCCTACCTCCTGGACTGGGTGAACCTGGTGGCGCCGGAAGCCCGGGTCGGCCCGAGGGACGTCCTGTCCACGTTCTCGGGCCTGCGAGCCATCGTGGACGGCGGTCAGGCCCTCTCGCACGATGCGTCGAGGGCCGCTCTGATCGTCGAGGAGGCAGGACTCCTCACCATCACCGGTGGTAAGCTGACGCTCTTCCCGTCGCTGGCCGAAGAGGTCACCCAGAGGATCGCCCGGCGCCTCGACCGCAGGCTGCCCCGGCTCCCCCGCCGACCGGTCCTCGACCCAGTCCGCCTCCCGGAGGACGGCCTGCCCGTCTCGGAGGAAACGGCCCTGCGGATCCTCGCCCGCTATGGTGAGGCCGCCCTGGAAGACCTCCTCTCGGCAGGCGCAGCCGCGCTGCAGGCTCTACCGGGACTCTCTGCGTCCCTCTGGGAGGTGGGCTGGGCCGCCCGGGAGGGGGGGGTGCGGCATCTCGACGATCTGCTGCTCCGGAGGCTCCGGATCGGCCTCACGGACCCGGGGGCCACCGCACGAGCCCTGCCGGCACTGCGCGAACCCGTGCGAGCACACCTCGGCTGGGAGGAGGCTCGCTGGGACGCCGAGGCCGAGGCCTACCGGGAACTCATCCGGAGCCAGCACTCGCTGCCGGGTCTGGCGGACGAGGCAAGCGAGTCGGGACCGGGTGAGCTGGCGGTCGGTTACGGCAGGATGCGCACGGCCTGAGGCCTGCCCGGGCCGCTGCGACCCCGGTGAGTCGGATCAACCGGCATCGCCGTCGTCGCTTTCGGGGAGCGAAGCGCCCTTCCCCGCCACCGGCCAGTAGAGCGCCACGAAGCCCCCGGTCTGGAGGACCAGCAGCACTGCCGTGGCCAGGGAGAGGTGCACGGGGGTCAGCGCCATGCCGGCCGCCAGGGACCCCAAAAACACGACCGGGAGCCCGATCCCGAACCGCACTGGATACGCGCGGAACGTCCGGAAGGGCTCCCGGTCCAGGAGGGTCGGCCCCGGCGCTGACGCCGGCCGCGGGGCCTCAGGGCTCCCGGCGGGCTCCGGGCCGGGCGAGCCGTCACCCACGGGTCCGGCACCCGCGAGTCCGGGACCCGGGTCCGGCGACCCGCCCGGCCCAACCATCAGAAGGCGTTCAGCCCGGTGATGGTCTGGCCGAGGATGAGGGCGTGGATGTCGTCCGTTCCCTCGTACGTGTAGACCGACTCCAGGTTGGCCATGTGACGCATGGCCTGGTACTCCACCAGGATCCCGTTCCCACCCAGCAGGCGGCGCGTCTCGCGGGCGATGTCGGTGGCCATGGAGACGTTGGTCCGCTTGGCCATCGAGACCTGCTGCGGAGTGCCCCTGCCCTCGTCCTTGAGGCGGCCCAGCTGGATGTTCATGAGCTGACCCTGGGTGATGGAGGTCAGCATGTTCGCCAGCCGGACCTGCTGGATCTGCTTGCCGCCGATGGGTCCACCGAACATGACCCGCTCCTTGGCGTAACTCACCGCCTCGTCGAAGCAGGCCATGGCGGCGCCCACGGCGCCCCACGCGATCCCGTAGCGGGCGGAGGTCAGGCACATCAGCGGGCACTTGAGCCCCGCCGTGCTGTTGGGCATGAGCGCGTCGTCGCCCAGCTCCACGTCCTCGAGCACCAGCTCACTGGTATCGGAGGCCAGGAGAGAGAGCTTGCCCTTCTGATCGCGGGCGCTGAACCCGGGGGTGTCGGTGGGCACCACGAAGCCCCGGATGGTCCTGGGGTCGCCGAGCTCACCGGTCTGGGCCCAGATCACGGCCACATCGGCCATGGATCCGTTGGTGATCCACATCTTGGCACCGTTCAGGACCCAGCCGCCGTCCACCTTCCTGGCCGTGGTGATCATCCCGGCGGGGTTGGAGCCGTAATCGGGCTCGGTCAGGCCGAAGCATCCGATGGCCTCGCCGGTGGCCAGCTTCGGCAGCCAAGTCTCGCGATGCTCCTCGGAGCCGAATTCGTGGATGGGGTACATCACCAGCGAGCTCTGCACCGAGGCGAAGGACCGGATCCCCGAGTCGGCCCGCTCCAGTTCCTGGTTGATGAGCCCGTAGGCCACGTAGTTCATCTCGGCGCAGCCGTACTTCTCGGGCAGCGTCGGCCCCAGGATGCCGAGCTCCCCCATCTGGGGAATCAGCTGCCGCGGGAACTGCCGGTTGATGTACGCGTCCTGGATGATGGGCATGACGTTGTCGTCCACCCATTCCCGCACGGTGTCGCGCACCATCCGCTCCTCTTCGGTGAGGAGGGACTCGATATCGAAGAAGTCTACGCCCTGGAACTTGCCAGCCATGATACGGAATTCGATCTGGATGCCGGAGGTGGAGGGGGCGATCCGGGCCGGTCGCGCGGGGGTACGTGGCGCGACGCTCGGGGCCACCCGGGATGTGGGCTGAATCTACTGCAAAGGGGACGCCGGGTCAGCCGCCCCTAGGCCCGGAATCCGGATGGGATCGACGGGGTGCGCTAGTCGCCCCAGCGGGACCGGTACGAGGCGAACAGGACCTCCGTCCCGATCCGCTTACCGAGCCACAGTCCACCCACCACGACTCCGATCCAGCCGCCCAGCATGAACTCGGGCCGGTAGAAGCCGAAGATCCAGATCGCCATGGGGATGGCCACCGCGACTCCGACCCGCCAGCCCAGCCGGTTGGCCTGTTCGCGTGCGCGGTGCTTGCAGTGCTCGCACCACATCATGCGGTCCAGGGGACGTTCCTCGGAGGACGTCCCGCACACCCGGCACCTGAGCAGGTCGTCGGGATGGACTGGAGAGGCCGGTTCAGCCATGGACTCGCCCCCCGGGCGGCCTCAGTCCGCCAGGGTCCGAACGACCGCGTCCGCGAACTCGCGGGTGGTGGCGCTTCCGCCCAGGTCCCCCGTCAGGGTCTCGCCCTTCTGGATGGTGGTGGTGATCGCGTCCCGGACGCGGGTCGCCACTTCGGGCTGCCCGATGTGGTCGAGGAGCATGGCGGCCGAGAGCGTCAAACCGGTGGGATTGGCAATGCCCTTCCCCGCGATGTCCGGAGCCGAGCCGTGCACCGCCTCGAACATCGCCTGGTCCTCACCGATGTTGCCGGCCGGCGCCATCCCCAACCCGCCGATCAGGCCGGCCGTGAGGTCGGAGATGATGTCGCCGAACATGTTCTCCATCACAAGGACGTCGAACTGATAGGGGTCCATGACCAGCCGCATGGCCGTGGCGTCGATGATGGCGTCCTCCCAGTCGATGTCCGGGAAGTCCTTCGCCACCTTGTGCGCCACCTCCAGGAACAGGCCCTGGGTGTACTTCAGGATGTTGGCCTTGTGGGCCAGGGTGACCTTCTTCCGCCCGTTCTTCTGGGCGTATTCGAAGGCGAATCGGGAAATCCGCTCGGCTCCGAACCGGGTGATGATCATGGCCGACTCGGCGGCGGCCCGGGCGTCGCCGTGCATCCCGATGTAGTGCTCCACGCCCACGTAGAGCCCCTCGGTGTTCTCGCGGATGATGACGAGATCGATGTCCTCGTAGCGGCCGCCCGGCTTGATGGTCAGCGCCGGCCGCACGTTCGCGAAGAGATCGAACTCCTTCCGGATGGCCACGTTGATGGAGCGGAATCCGGTGCCGACCGGGGTCGTCAGCGGCCCCTTGAGGACCACGCCGTTCCGCCGGATGGAGTCGAGGGTCTCCTCGGGGAGCGGGTTGTTCATCCGCTCCAGGGCCGTGACGCCCCCCAGAGCCTCCTCCCACTCGATCTCGGCGCCGGCCTCCCGGAGAATGTGCAGGGTGGCCCGGGTCACCTCGGGTCCGATCCCGTCGCCGGGGATGACGGTGATGGTGCGGCTCATGGGTACTGCCTTTCGGTGCGATGCCCGCGACCCGCGGGAATCAGCGTCCCACGTACCGCGAATTGTATTCGAATTCGGTCCGGTCCTCGCCCCAGCGGACGAGATCCTCCAGGAGGGTCGGCTTCCGTGTGCCGTCCCTCCGGGCCTTCCCGGAGATGTTCAGAGACCGGCGCCACAGCACATCCGTCAGCGCGCCGTTCTGGAGGTAGGCGCTGGCCACCATGTCCCCCCGCTCGGTCCGGGTCACCACACGGACACCGGTGAGATCGGGGTAGTCCTGCAGCAGCTGCCACGTCTCCTCCGTGAAGAGGAAAATAAACGGTCCGACGCGAGCCCAAAGGGCTCCGCCCCGGCGGAGCTGCGACGCCTGCTGCCGAACAGTGAGTTCTACCGTGCGGCCGTCGAGGGATGCCGTGACCGTAGGGGACGCCGAGAAGTACTCGGCCACCGCGTCTTCGTTGGGAATCAGGACCTCGCCATCGGTCTCACAACCGGCGAGGGCCAGCACCGCCACAAACAGAATTCCGATACCACGCATGTTCTTCAGTCCGGGCCAGGCCGGATCGCTCTTGTTCTCGTGATTCATTCCACTTCACCTCCCGCCCCGAAACGCGCCGACGGCCGGGGCGGACCCCGACCGTCGGCTCATCTCCGCCCGACCTCGGACCGACCCTCAGGGGACCATGGTTCGCGCCAGCCTGTCCGCCAGCGAAGCCAGGGCCGCCGGATCGTCCGCCCGGCCGGAATCCCCTTCCAGTATTGAATACCAGAGGACCCGTCCGGTGCTGACCTCCACCAGCGTGGCCACGAGCTCGATGGCCGGCTCCACGGCCTCCACACCGTTCTCCGGGTCCGCAGGAGCGGCTTCGCGGAACCGGATCTGCACCGGTATGAGCGCAAGCTCCGAGCCGGTGAGCGCGGACAGACGGAGGAGATCCCGGAACAGCGGGTCCCCGATCCGATTGATCTCCCCGGCCAGGAAGATGTCCGTCGCCAGACGGTAGACGTTCACCTCCATGGTGGGGGTCCGATCGGACACCCGTTCCAGTTCCTCCGGGAAAACCCACTCCACGGCCCCGCCCCGGGATCGCAGCGCAAACTCGATCTCGGCATCCGGGCTCCCCGGGACCCCGAGGTTGCCCTGGACCGGAATCACCATGACGGTCGCGCCCCGCAGAGAGGGCACGCCCCCCCGGGTGTACCCGGCCTGAGGAGCCTGTTCCGGGGTGCTTCCACACCCGCCAAGCGCCGGAATCAGCGCCATGGCGGCAACTGCCAGGACCCTGAGTCCACCGGTACCGGTGCCGGGACGACCCACGCGACTCCTCCTTCCAGGGGTTCGGGGCGGCCCGCGGGCGGACGAGACCGCTGCGAAGGCGCCGCGTGGAAGATATCCGGGTCGGGCCGATGGCCAACCCCTCCGGGCGCCGGATCGCCGCTCGGGCGGGGCCTGCAACCCTCGACCGGGTGTGTCGTATTCGCCTGTGAGACCGCATCTTGCGCCATTCCGTGCTCCCGAGCCTGGACGCTCATGCCCACGAACTCCCTACCGAACCGCCCCCGGCCTTTCGCCGTCCTCCTCCTCGCAGGGGCCACCGGCCTCGCCGGCTGCGGAGATTCGGGCGGGCTCGCGGCCGACCTTCCGGGCCGGATGGAGTTCGTGCCCGCCGAGGTCGCCCTGGACGCCGGAGGCTCGGGGCGAGTGGCTCTGCACAATCGGGGAGGGGCCACCCTCGGGCCCATCGACTTCGTCATTTCCGGCGTCCGGGACGCGGCGGGCAACTCCGTTCCGGGGGCATTCCTGAGCGTCGTTCCCAGTTCGGTGTCGACGTTGAACGCCGGGGCGGTTCGCCAGCTGGACCTCCAGCTCACTGCGTCCAACAACCTCCAGCCGGGCCCCTACGACATCGGGATCGACGCCGTCGCCGGGGACGGGACCCGGACCGTGCTCGACGTCCGTCTGGACGTGGCCGAGGGGACGCTGGCCGCCCGGGTGTCCGCGCTGCGGATCGTGGACCCGCCGTCCACCGCCCGGCAGGGAGACGTCTCCGCCCTGGGGGTGAGCGCCCTGGACGAGGACGGAGCGCCACTGAGCGGCGTGGCGGTCCACTGGTCCGTCCATCCGGCCCACATGGGGTACGTGAGTTCCACGGGACAGTTCGTTGGATTCGAAGACGGAAACGCCCGGATCGTGGCGCGCGCGGGGCTCGTGGCGGACTCGGTGGCCATCACGATGGAGGACCGGGATGTGACCCTCCCCCTGGATCTCGTGGGCGGCACCCTCCGGGAGGACCGGTACACCTCCGACCTGTGGGTTCACGGCTCGGTGGCGTATTCGGGCACATGGGGCGTCCGTCAGACCAGCGGCCCCCCCACGGCCGGCAACGTCCTCAACGTGTGGTCGCTCTCCGATCCCGCGACTCCCGAGTGGACCGGCTCCATCGAAGTGGACGCCCGGACCGTGAACGACGTGAAGGTCCGCGAGGACGGTCGCCTCGCCGTCATCACCCACGAGGGGTCCAACGACGGACTCAACGGGATCACGATCCTGGACCTGGCCGATCCGCTCCAGCCGACGGTGATCGGACGGTTCACCGAGGGCCTGGAGTCCGGAATCCACAACACGTGGATCGACGGCGACTTCGTCTACCTGGTGCTGGACGGTCTGGGGAACGGGATGCGGGTCCTGAGCATCGAGAACCCGGCCAGCCCGAGGGTGGTGGGTCGCTATTACGGGGGCTCGAGCTTCCTCCACGACATCTACGTTCGGGAGGGACTCGCCTTCCTCGCCCACTGGGATGCCGGGCTCATCATCCTGGACGTGGGTCACGGCGCGGCCGGCGGCTCCCCGTCGAACCCGGTGGAGGTGAGCCGGATCGCCCTGGACGGCGAGGTCCACAACGCCTGGTACTGGCCGGAGAGCGGCTACGTGTTCGTGGGTGAGGAGGACTTCTCGACGCCGGGCCGACTCCACGTCGTGGACATCCGGAACGTGCTGCAGCCCCGCGCGGTGGCGGACTTCCAGGTGGACGGCGAGACCCCGCACAATTTCTGGCTCGACGAAGACCGGGGGATCCTCTACGCGGCCTGGTACACCCGGGGGGTGCAGGCGGTGGACGTCACCGGCACCCTGCTGGGGCCGCTCCACCGGCAGGGCCGCGTCATGGCCAGCATGCAGTACGGGGAAAAGAACGCGGCCTGCCGGGCCCCCGGGGGCACCTGTACCTGGGCGCCCCAGCTGCACCGGGGACTCCTCTACGCCTCCGACATGAACGCCGGCATCGTCACGCTGCAGCCCGGGAGCTGACATGATCGGACGCGGCGCTCGGCCCACATCGCCGGCCGTCCACCTGGCCCTGGCCGCGGCGGTGACCTGCTGCGCCGCCGCCGGGTGCTCCGATCCCGAACCCCGCAGCCGTTCGTCGCCCACCGTGTACGTCACCTCCGGGTTCGACGACTGGATCCTGGCCCTGGACGCCTCGACCGGGGAGCTCCTGGACACCCTCCACCTGGATCGGCGATTCGGTGAACCGGACGAGCCGCACGGGGTGGCGGTGGATCCGGCGGGTCGTCACCTCTACGCCACGCTGAGCCATGGCCAACCCTCGCTCTGGAAGTTCGAACTCCCCGGCCACCGGCTGGTGGGGCGCCTGGATCTGGACCTGCGGGGCGCAGCGAGGATCCGGATCCTGCCCGGCGGAGCCGTCGGGTACGTCCCGGACTTCTGGCGGAGCGGCCAGGGCGAGGTGAGCGACGTCGCGGTGGTGGACCTGGAGGAGATGGAGATCATCCACTGGATCACCGAGTGCCCCGCTCCACACGACGCGCTCCCCGACGCCGAAGGCAAGCGTCTGGCCATCATCTGCCCCGGCAGCGGCGAGCTGGTCACCCTGAACCTCGACTCCCGGACACAGGGGCCCCGATTCGAACTGGGCGGGATGCCCATGAACGCGGCGTGGGATCCGGATCCGGAGTCGGGCACGGTCTACATCAGCCTCAAGGGCGTGGACTCGGTCGCCGTCGTCCACACCGCAGGGGATCTCCACGCCGGCGGCAGGGTGCGCAGAGTGCCGGTCGGGAAGGCGCCCACCCAGCTGGAGGCCACGCCCGACGGCAGGCGCCTGGTAGTGGCCAACCGCGGAGACCGCACGGTCTCGGTGCTCGACCTGACCGAGTTCGAGCTGCCGGAGCTGCATCGGGTCGAGCTTCCCGGCGAGCACCCCCACGGAGTCGCCATCAGCGCCGATGGCGCCACGGCCTACGTCACCTGGGAAGGCACGACGGCCACCCCCGGGGGGGTGGCCGCCATCGACCTTGCGTCCGGTCGGATTCTCTGGTCCCGGGAAGCCGGGAGTTACGTGCTGGGGGTCGCCGTGACCCCGGACTCCCCGTCCGCCTGATCCCCCCTTCTAGCCGCTCCGTCAGTCCCCCGCGGGAGCCGGCGCCGCGTCCGGCCGGAACGTGACCGGCTCGGGGTCCACGCCCGGCATCCGGAACGCCTTGACCGCCTCCACGATCACGATCCCTCCGAGCACGAACAGCATCACGGCGATGGTTCGCACGGGCGTCGCGGTGGACGGTGAGATGATGAGCATGCCCGTGGCGGTCATGGTCATGGCCACCATGAAGACCATGGGAATACCCGCGAACAGCCAGGACCGGCCGGTCCGCTTGAGCCACACCGTCACCGCCATGAGGGCCAGGCCCGCCAGCAGCTGGTTGGTGGCGCCGAACACCGGCCAGATGGCCCGCCACACCGGGATGACCTGCCCCTGGGGGGTCGTGTAGGTCATGAACGCCATGATCCCCGGAATGACCAGGGTGATGATGGTGGCCTTCCACCGGTTCCAGGCCACCGTGTTGTCCCAGCTGAAGAACTCCTGGAGGATGTAGCGGCCCAGCCGGGTGCAGGTGTCCAGGGTCGTCAGCAGGAAGGTGCTCAGTGCCAGAAGGCCCAGCATGGAGCCAAAGGTGTAGCTGATCCCGAACACCTCCAGGAACCGGCCAATCCCGGCCGCATAGAGGCTCACAGGGTTCCCGCCCAGGGCGTCGGCGCTGAACGTGAGCGTCATGATCGTGCCCAGCGCGATGACGGCCACTACGCCCTCAACGAGCATCCCTCCGTACCCGATCTTCCGGGTGTCGGTCTCGCAGGTCACCTGCTTGGAGGTCGTCCCCGACGACACGATGGAGTGGAATCCGGAGCAGGCCCCGCAGGCGATGGTGATGAAGAGGATCGGGAAGAGCGGCCCCAGGTGCGCCACCTCGTTGAACACCGGATGCGAGGCGCTCACGAACGCGGGCCAGGTCACCTCCACGGCTCCGGTCACGCTCCCCAGGATGATCCCCACTCCACCCCCCAGCACCGCGATGTAGAGCAGGAAGCTGGAGAGGTAGTCCCGGGGATGGAGCAGTACCCAGACCGGGGTCACCGAGGCCACCATGCAGTACCCCAGGAGGAGCAGCAGCCACATGTGCTTGGGGTCGCTGAACATCGCCGGGATGTAGGACCCGTCCGAGTGGATCCCGCTGGACCAGAAGATGGCCAGCAGCAGGAGGGGGACGAAGACGAGGGTCGAAGCCGCCAGCGGGACGCTGGTTCGCTCGTTCACCACCCCCAGCAGGATCGCCAGGAGGATGAAGATCCCGGAGGCCACGGCCACACCGGTGCCCTGCACCGTGTCCACGCCCTGGTCGTTCACCACGTCCACGAAGCTCACGGCGGTCAGGTCCATGAACACGACGATCACGTAGACCAGGGCCAGCCAGATGAAGGCAAGGAAGAGCTTGAACGCGAGGGGCGTCATGTAGTCGTTGGCCAATTCGGCAATGGAGCGGCCCTTGTGCCGCACCGAGGCCACCATCGAGCCGAAGTCGTGGACGCCGCCCACGAAGATGGAGCCGAACACGATCCAGAGGACCGCGGGGACCCAGCCGAAGAACAGACCCGCCAGGATGGGTCCGACGATCGGACCGGCCCCCGCAATGGAGGAGAAGTGGTGCCCGAACAGCACGGGCGTCTTGGCCGGAACGAAGTCCGTGCCGTCGTACTGGGCCTCCGACGGCACCATGTGCCGGTCGTCCAGGTCGAGCTTGCCCGAGATCCAGCGACCGTAGAACCGATACGCGACGGCGAACAGAATCGACGAGGCAACGAGAATGACTGCCAGCATCCACTACTCCTTCCAGGCGGGATTTGGCCCTAATGGACGCAACTCACCCGCACGCGGCAAGGTTTCCCAAGGGGGTTTGGGGCGTCCCGGCGGGGGCCCGGGGCCGACAGCCGAGCGGCCTTGAAGGCGGCGTCCGGAGACCGGTATCCGGGGGCCGGGTACGGCCGCCTACAGGACGTACCCGCCGTCGACGGGCAGCACGGCTCCCGTGATGTGCCGGGCGGCTTCGGAGCACAGGAAGATGACCGCCCCCGCCACATCCTGAGGGTCGCCCAGCCGGCCCAGCGCCGATCGGTCGCGGGCCTGGTCGAGGATCTCCGCGGACACGCCGTCGGTGAGCCGCGTGGTCCGGATGTATCCCGGCGCCACGGCGTTCACGTTGATGTTCCGGGGTCCCAGCTCCACAGCCGAGCTGTGCGTGAGTCCGATGAGCCCCGCCTTGGAAGCCGCGTAGTTGGCGAGACCGAATTCGCTCCGGAGACCGTGCACCGAGGCGATGTTCACGATCTTGCCGTTCTCCTGTTCCCTGAAGATGGGCGAGACGGCCCGGGTCATGTGGAAGGCGCCGGTCAGGTTGGTGTCCACCACGCTGGACCACTGGTCGTCGGTCATGCGCCACATGGCCCGATCGGCGCCCACGCCCGCGTTGTTCACGAGGATGTGGAGGCCGCCAAGGTAGTCCCGGGCCTCGGCCACGAAGGTGTCGCAGGCCTGGGAGTTCCGGACGTCGCAGACCCGGGCCATGACCCGAACCTCCATCTCCCTGACCTCCTGGCAGAGATGGTGCACCTCGTCCAGCTCGTCGGGGTCGCCGCGGTCCACCCAGTTGAACGCCACGTTCACCCCGGAGCGGGCCAGCTCCATGACGATGGCTCGGCCGATGCCTGTGGAGCCTCCCGTGACGATGGCTCCTCTTCCCCGCAGCGTGTTCGTGGCGATGAGCGGTCGCGGCTGGGTCTCGGGAACCCCGACCTCGTCCAGCAGCTTCTCCACCACGTCGCGGTCCGCCAGCTCCTTCTCCAGAGCGACCCGCTTTTCCTCTTCGTCGGGATCGGGGAGGTCCAGAGGCCCCATGCGCGACGAATCGGGTCCCGACAGCGGCCCCTCGGGGGGGTTCCGGTCAGTCATCGTCCCACGCCTCTCCGCGCTTGAGGAGTTCACCGGTGATCATGGAATGGACCTCGCTGGAGACGGCGACCGATCGTCCGACCGTGCCCTCGGGGCGCCGGGCGGGGCGGACGGCCTCCAGATCGTCGTGGAAACTACGACCGGTCTCGGGGATCATGCGAGCCCCCGGTGAGTATCTCGGGCTCGCCGTCGCCCAGGGGGCCGTCACCCTCCCGGATCCAGGGCAGGCTGAAGCCGATGGTGGTCCCGACTCCGAGCTGGCTCTCGGCCCAGACCTCACCGCCCATGGCCTGGACCATGTGCCGCACGATGGCGAGGCCCAGACCCGTCCCGCCCTCGGCCCTCGAACGGGCCGGGTCGGCCCGGAAGAAGCGCTCGAAGATCCGGGGCAGATGGCTGGAGGGGATCCCGCTGCCGGTGTCCGTCACCGAGATCCTCGCCATGGGGGCCTCGCCCACGATCGTCACCCGGAGCCGCCCCCCATCGGCGGTGTGACGGAGGCCGTTGTCGAACAGGTTCCGGAAGATCTGGTCCAGCGCACGCTCGTCGGCCAGAACGAGGGCCCGACCCTGGACGCGGCACTTGATGTCCCGCTTCCTGGCCCGCCGCTTGAACCCCTCACTCCACACCTCCCGGGCCAGTTCGGCCACCTCCACCTCTTCCTCCCGGGCCTTCCAGCCGCCGGACTCCAGGCGAGACAGGTCCAGCAGATCGTCGACCAGGCGCTGGAGCCGGATGGAGTTGTTCCGAATGGAGGTGAGGAACTCCTTCCGCAGCGCCTCGGGCGGCTCCTCCTCGTCCAACAGGGTCTCGGCGAACCCACGCATCGAGGTGAGGGGTGTCTTGAGTTCGTGGGAAGCGTTGGCCACGAAGTCCGAACGGACCTGCTCCAGGCGCCGGACCTCGGTGACGTCCAGGAGCGTGATGACCGCGCCGCCCCGATCGACCCCGTGGGACGACACGACGAGGGTCCGATCGCCCACCTCCACCTCGGTCGGGCCGATGGCCGCCACCACCGCGCTCTCGAGCAGCTCCCGCAGTTCCGGCTGGCGGATCAACGACCCGACCGGCACGTACGGCGGCGATTCCATGAGCCCCAGGAGCTCCAGCGCCGCCTGGTTGGTCCGCACGACCCGGGCGTCGTCGGAGAGCGCCAGGATCCCCTCGTCGATGGAGTCCACGAGGATCTGCATCTCATCCCGTTCACGGGACAGGTCCTCGAGCTGGCCGCGCAGTTCCCCCGCCAGCCGGTTGAAGGCCACCGACACCCGATCCACCTCGGACAGCCCGGAACCCGCGGGAACCCGGACGTCGAGCTGCCCGTCGGCGAGCCTGCGCACACCGCTTCCAAGCTGGGACAGGGGACCGACGATCCGGCGGGAGAGAACGATGGCCAGGACGAGGCCGAGAAGACCGACGCCCAGCGAGATCGCCAGGGTCCAGCTCCGGAACGTCGACACCGTGCCGGCCACGGCGCCCGTCGGAACGGCGATTCGAAGCACCGCGGGAGCGCCGTTGAGGTCCACTCCCCTGGCGCCGTACATCAGCCGGGTCCCGAGCGTCGCGCTGCGCCGTGTATCGAACCCGACGGCGGAGGGGTCGTCCAGAACCGTCGCGATCTCCGGGCGACCGGCGTGGTTCTCGAGCGACGTCAGCTCCCCTTCCCGGATATCCGAATCCCCGACTACGACCCCGTCCGGCTGGATGATCGTGACCCGCCACCCCAGGCTGGTTGCGAGGGCTCCGGCGGCTGAATCGGGAGAGACATCCGCCCACCCGAGGAGGAGGTCGGCACCCAGGTCCAGTTCACGGGTGACCTCGGTGCGGATCTGACCAACGAGAGCATCCTCGACCTCCGGAACCAGAACCGTCTCGAGAAGGAGGAAGTTCGCGACGGCCAGGAGGGAGAAGGCCGCGATAGCCACGACGGTGATTCGCAAGCGCATCGGATCGCCTAACGGTCAGGGCGAATGGCGCCCCCGCCCATCGCTCAGCCCCCCTCGTCGGAGGGCTTGAGCCGGTATCCGAACCCTCGGACCGTCTCCACGGAGTCCCCGAGCGACCCGAGCTTCGCCCGCAGGCGACGAATGTGCATGTCCACGGTGCGGGTCTGGATCCGGTCGGAGACATCGGACCCCACGTCCCAGGCCCGTTCCAGCAGCTGCTGGCGGCTCTGCGTCCGCCCCCGGCGCTCCATGAGGGCCTGCAGCAGCCGGAACTCCGTGGGGGTGAGGTTGAGTTCCTCCCCGTCCATCCGAACCTGGTGGGCGTTCACGTCCAGCGTCAGGTTGCCCGCCTTCAGAATGCGGCCACCGGATTCGGCCCCCGCCTGGCTGCTTCGCCGGAGGATGGACTGCACCCGCAGGACCAGCTCACGCGGTGAGAAGGGCTTGGTCAGGTAGTCGTCGGCTCCGAGCTCGAGACCCTCGATCCGGTCTTCCTGCTCCCGCTTGGCCGTCAGGATGAGAACCGGGAGGCTCAGCGTCGCCTCGTCCTCCCGAAGGGCACGAAGCACCTCATCGCCGCTCAGGCCGGGCAGCATGCGATCCAGGACCAGGAGGTCCGGAACCTCCCGGCTCACGGCCTGCAGCGCGGCGGTCCCCGAAGCCACCGTCTCGACCCGGAATCCCTCCCGGGTGAGCTGGTAGGCGATCAGCGCGGCGATATCGGGTTCGTCTTCGACGACGAGGACCCGGGCGGGCGGAGGTGCCGTTGCCTTGGCTGAAGCGTCCATTTCAATCCTCTCGAGCATACTCAGCATCCGTATGATCCTGTGGGGACGACCGGGCGACTGCGCCGCCGGCCCAACGCCCCCGCAGGGGCCTCAGGCCGATCGGATGACGCGCTCGATCTCCTCGTCGGTCAGAGTTCTATCGGTAGACTTGGCCCGGTCGAAGATCTTTCGGCACAGGCCCTCGTCCTCGTGGTCGTAGCCCCGCGAGCGGAGCCAGTACTTCACGTTCGACAGGCCCGACATGGGCCCGATCTCGATCTCCTGCATGCGACCCACCATCGACGCCGGGACCCCGGAGTACACGAGGTCGGCGAGCCAGGTGTCCCCCTTGGCCTCGGCCTTCACGATCGCGGCAGCGTGCACTCCCGTTCCGGTCCGGAAGGCGTCCCTGCCCAGCACCGGGTACCGGTGATTCATGGGGACTTCGCAGGCCTCGTAGGCCATCCTGCAGTACTCGGGGAGCGCCGTCAGGTCGCCCTCCCGAATCCCCATGAGGTGCATGTTCACCAGGAGCAGGTCCATCTCCACGTTCCCAACCCGCTCTCCGATCCCCACCGCCGTCCCGTGGATCCGCGTCGCTCCCGCCCTCATGGCGGCGAACGCGTTCGCCAGGCCCAGTCCCCGGTCCCGGTGACCATGCCAGTCCACGCCCACGTCCTCCCCGGAGGGCTCGACGATCTCTTCGATGACGAACCGCACGAGCTTCTCCACGCCCTGGGGCGTGGCGTGTCCCACCGTGTCGGCCAGGCAGAGCCGTCTGGCACCCCACTCGATGGCCTTCGAGTAGATCGCCTTCAGGTCCTCCGGCCGGGCGCGGGTGGTGTCCTCCGTCACGAACATCACGGGGATCTCCTCCCGCACCGCGAAGGTCACGGCTTCTTCCGAGACCTCCAGGATCCGGTCCAGCGTCCATCCTTCAGCGTACTGCCGAACCGGAGAACTGCCGATGAACGTGCAGGCCTCGATGGGGATTCCCACGCTCTGGGAGATCTCCACGATGGGCCGCACATCCGCCACCACCGTCCGGGCCGCGCAGTTCGCCTCGATATTCAGCCCCGCATCCCGGATCTCCCTGGCCAGGGCCGTGACGTCCGCCACCGCGCGAGGACCCGCCCCCGGCAGACCGATGTCGGCCGTATCGATCCCCATCTCGTCCATCAGGTGCAGGAGCCGGACCTTGTCATGGATGGGCGGATCCACGACCGACGGGTTCTGCAGCCCGTCGCGAAGCGTCTCGTCATCCAGCTGGATGTCACCGATGGAGGACCAGTCGAACGTCCCTTCGACGGCGTTCCAGTCGTAGATCAGGTCCTGCGGTTCCATGGGCGGGTCCGTTGGAGTGGGTCCGTCAGGCCGCGCGCGAAGCTGCGCTCAGCTGAACTAATTGGACTTCGCCGTTGTTACAAATCAACCCGACTCCTCGTTCCCCGGATCAGTCCCGGAAGCTGAAGACCTTGTAGAGCCCGTTGTACTCCACCACCCCGGTGATGAAGGAGACGGTCTCCTCCGGTCCGCTGGGCGCCCGCCGGACGGTGATTTCCGGGAACTTGTGGATCGTGAACCCGTCGTAGACGGCGGGCTCTTCGGTCCACTCCAGTCGCACGAATTCCCAGCGGGCTCCGGCCAGTTCACCTACGAGGGCACGAGCACCCTTCCGGTGCCGACCCTCCATCATGGCCCAGAAGAAGGTCATGGGTCCGTCGTTCCGTTCCGGTAGCTCGGGCCAGAGAATCGTCTCGTACTCCCCGAGGACGATCCGGAGATCCCACACACCCCGCACGTCGGCCCGGCCTGCCCGGAGAACCGCCTCCCGGGCCAGAGCGTCCGCGGATCGAAACGCCCCGCCGAATCCCGGCGCCTCCACCATCCCACCCCTCACGGGCGTCCGATCTGCCGGGTTGCACCCTCCCGCGGCCAGCGCCGCCGCCAGGCAGATCAGGCCCGTTGTCCCGACCCTGCGCGGCCAGGCAATTCCTCTCACTGCGACAACCCCCTCACCCTCCTGCTCAAGAAAAGTCCGCGAACCCCGGCTGGGACCGGTCGCCGGGTGGTGGGCCAACCGTCGGCCCACCACCCGGCCCCCCGTCCGGAACAGCCTAGTTCTCGGGGATCACCACATTCGAGCGGGAATCCGAGCCGTCGGTCGCCCAGACGGTCCAGCCGTAGTACCAGGCGGCGGTCAGTGCCGTCCCGGGCTCCACCGCCCCGGGGTAGCTGGTCGCCTCGAGGCGTCGGCCGTCCACCGGCAGGATCAGGCCACGCGTCAGGTCCGCGAAGGTCGCGGGCTGGTAGTTCTGCGGCAGCTGCCCCGCGATGATCGTCGGCGGGCTGGTCCGGCTCCCGATGTTGAACGCGTTGTCCGGGATCTGCGGGTTCGTGACCAGGTTGTTCCAGCCGACCTGGTTGTAGAACGCCTTCGTGTCGGCCGGGAAGTCGTCCCCGGTGCACTTCGTGCCCAGGTTCTCATCCTCGTCGATGGGGTTCGTGACGTCCGCTCCGTTGGCGTAGATCACGTTGCCCTCGGCCCGCAGCGTCGTTGACGGATCGGGATCGGTGTTGGTCGGATCGGCGATCCGGTGGTCGGCGTTACGCTTCGCTCCGGCACCTTCGATGCAGAATCCGGCCCGGCCGAACCCGATGGCGATGTTGTTGAAGAGGCGCCACTGGGCCCCCTCACGGAGCAGCATCCCGAAGTCGGACTTGCTGCCCTCCTCCGACACCTGTCCGAAGTGCTGGGCGCCGATCAGGGTCACGTTCGCCACGACGGCCGACGAAGCCGGCTGCGCGATGTCCTCCTGGTCGCCGTTGTTGGAGAACTCGAAGCCCTGGTCCGCCGCGTCGGCACGCTGCTGGGCGATCCCGTACTGGATGAAGCCCTGGTAGCCGTCCGTTCCGTCGAACGAGTCGTCGCCGATCCCCGTCATGACCATGTGGGTCATGGAGACGGAGCCACCGAACGGCTCCACGCCGTCGTCTTCGTTGTAATGCACCTGGACGTAGTCGACCGTCGTGCCGGCGCCCACACCCTGGAACGCGATCCCGTTCAGCTGATCGGTCTCGGTGAAGTTGTCTCCGGCGAACTCGACCCGGACACCGCGCAGGACGCCGGAGGAGTCGTTGTCGTCGGTACCCCCGTAGAAGCCGGTCTCACCCTCACCAAGGGCTTCGTCACCCGTGTTGATGGGAGCACGACCGTTGATCACCAGGCCGCCCCAGTCGGTCCGTGCCCGGGCGCCGGGGTCACGGTTCGACGTGAAGACGATGACGTCCTCCGGGTTCGGCCGGGCGCTCTTGTCGGCCCGGTTGGCGTTGGCGTCCGCGATGAGCTTCGACCCGCGAGTCACCACGAGGTAGCTGGACCGGGCGGTGGCAGGGTTCGGCTCGCCCACGATGGTCGCGCCGGGCTCGATGGTCAGCGTACCGGGGTTGCATCCGGCCGAGGGCGCCGCGGGGTCGCTGCCGCAGTCCTCGCCGATGAACACCACACCGCGGAGGACGTAGGTCCTGCCCCCCTCCCAGGTCTGCTCTCCGGTGATCGTCCCGGTCACGGATACCACATCCTGGTTCTGAATGGTGACGGTCTCGGTGCTGGAGTTGGCCGTTCCCAGATCGTTGATCGCCACGACCCGGACGGAGTAGGTCACTCCGCCCGTGAGGCCCGTGAACCCCTGGGATGTTCCGGTGGTGGTTTCGGTCCGGAGATCTTCGTTCCCGGCCGCGTCCGCAACCTCGACCCGGTACTCGTCGGCGCAGTTGGCCGCGTTCCAGGTCACCGTGATGCTGGTCCCATCCACCGCCACCTGCAGGTTGGTCGGGGCGTCGGGAGCCGTGGTGCAGCCCTGGACCGGAACGGTGGCGGACGCGATGGCCGAAGCGTTGACGCCGGCCGTGTTGATGGCGATGACCCGGGCATCGTAGGTCTTGCCATCTGTCAGCCCGTCAAAGGTGGCCGCAGTCGTGGTGTTGTTGCCGATGGCCTGGACGCGCTGCGTCTCACCGGAGGCGTCGAGTGTCACCTCCTGGCTGGTCGCGTTCTGACCCGGCACCCAGGTCACGGTGATGGTCGTGCCCGTGGCCGTCGCCACGACGTTCGTGGGCGGCGTCGGAGGCGTGGGCGAACTCGTGGAATCGTCGCTGCAGGCCGTAAGCGCCGCAGCTCCGATCACGAGCAGCCCGGTCATGGTGGAAAGCTTCTTCCAGTTCATCTGGAGTCCCTCTCGTTCGACGGGGGTAGCTTGGTTCGACCGACGCCTGGTGCGTCGATCCGCCTGATGTTCCCAGGGCGGGATCGCCTCAGGGGGGGTCGAACATCACCGCCAATCGAAGAGACTTCGGGCGGTACTGCCGCCGTGGAGCGACCCCAACGTCCACGGCTCCATCCTCCTGCCGAATCGCGGCCCGAAGGCCCGGCGTCGTCCTCCCGCGTCCCCCCTCTGGAAGAGGGCCCGCTTCGTCCTGCTGCCCACCCCGGACTTCCCGGGGCCGACGTCGTCCGGCTCATGCGAAGGGAAAGACAGCGGGGTGGATCGACGATTGCCGACCCACCCCCACCGTTAGAACACCTGCCAGCCCAGCTTGAGGCTGAGGACACGGCCAGTGTTGTAGACCTGCTGCATGCGGGTGATACCACCGCCCGCCTGCGTGTAGAGATACTCCTCATCGAGGATGTTCGTGGCTCGGACCCGGACGTAGGCATCGCTGCTGAGGGGGATCCGAAGACTCGCGTCGAGCGAGTTACGAGGCTGGAGATAGATGTCCGGGAGGCCGAAACCACCCGCGGCGGTCAGCCGTTCGCCCAGCCGGTTGTAGAACACTCCGGCTTCCCACCCCGACTGGATCCCCCAGTTGAGCCCAAGGTTCAGGACGTAGGGGGACTGCCCCTCGAGCGGCCGCTCGAGGTTGGTCGGGAGGAAGATGCTCGTCTCCCGCACCGTCACCTCGGAGTGAATCCAGGAGAAGTTGGCGTTCACCGAGAACGGATCGAGGATCGACCCGAACCGACCCAGGCGGAGCTGACCTTCGAGCTCCACACCGGCGATGTCGGCCTTCTCGGCGTTCTGGTAGGAGTAGGCCGTCGAAGCCGCGGCGATGAACACCTGCTCCACCGGATCGGTGATCCGCTTGTGGAAGACCCCGGCGGCGAACAGTTCCCAGGGGGAGAAGAACCAGTCCACCCGGAGGTCCGCGCTCTGCAGGGTGGCCGAGGTCAGGCTCGGGTTCCCCAGCAGCTGCCGGAGGCTGGTGGCCTCCGTGAACTGGAACGGAGAGAGCTCACGGAACTCCGGGCGGTCCACCGTCTGCGACAGCGCGGCCCGGAGATTCAGGTCATCGCGGACCCGCCACAGCACGTTCAGGGACGGGGCGAAGTCCGTCTGGTTGATGTCGGTGTAGGTGGTGTCGGCGCCGGTGACCTGCAGCGCGTAGGTCTCCACCCGGGCGCCGAGGATGAACTCCCAGTCGCCGGCCGGGAGCGTTACCATGCCGTACCCGCCGTAGCGGTCGTCCGTGGCCCCGTAGACGCCGCCGGGCTCCACGATCTCCCGGAGTTGCATCTCGTCCTTTCGGGGGCGCTGGCCGACGATCTTGTCATCGATGGCCAGCGGGGCCTCGATTTCCGTCGTGATTCCCGAGAGGAAGTTCCACTGGAACCGCCGGCTCGCGAAATCCCGTTCCCGGGCCCTGACCATTCCCCCGAACTTCAGAGCCGCGGTGTTCCCGACGAAGTCGAACGGGAACTCCCAGTCCACGGTGGCCGAAAGGTCGTCATCGGTGAGCTCGGAGTAGAACATCCGGCCGCTGACCCCGATCCGGTCCAGGTACGCGACGCCGTCCGTCTCCTCCGTGTAGAGAGCCTCGCGAAGACCCGGTTCGTCCCGGAACGCCCGGGCGCCGGTGGCCTTCCACGAAAGACGGGAGTCGAGGAACAGTCCGTGCTCCCCGGAGAGCTGGCCCCAGTAGAGATCCCGGTTCTGGTAGCGGAGGCGAGAGGCCTGCACGTCGCCGCCGATGTCCTCGTTGTTGAATCCCGTGAACGTCCGGGCCTCATCGTCGGTGCTGCGGGTCAGGTTGACCCGAAGGCCGAGCTGATGCCGAGGCGCCAGGTTGAACGCCAGGTTACCCAGGGCGCCCCACTGCACGGTGCGGGTTCCACGCGTGAAGCTGTAGTCCACGTTGGGCGACGCGTCCGGCGCGGCCCCGGGATCGAAGGCGGTGACCCGCCACTTCCGCTCCTGCTCGCGGTCCCGGATCGTGTAGCTGTCCCCGTAGTTCACGGCGATGAAGTAGCCCAGAAGCCGATCGGCGACCGCGGTGCTTCCACCGACACCGATATCGAATCCGCGATTGACGGGGGTCGAGATCTGGTAGGGGCTGAAGTGCCGGGGCATGGCCAGCCCCAGCTGCCGCACCACCTCGGGGTCGGAGGGAAGCCGCTCGCCCCGGATGCCGCCGAGATACTGGTCCACCGCGTTGGGGATGGCCCGTGTTCCATCGTCCCGGCCGAGCCAGTCCAGACCGCCGCCGTCATAGGTCAGGAAGGTGCTCTTTCCGGCGCTGCGATCGTTGAACGAAGTACCGAGCCCCACGGTGAAGCTGAACGCCTCCGGGAATTCCTTGGTCTGGATTTCGACCGTGCCACCCGCGAAGTCGGCCGGCCGATCGGCCGTGTACGACTTCTGGGTGGTCAGGCTCTCCAGGAACCCGGAGGGGAAGAGGTCGAGGGGGACCGTCTCCTTCTCGGGCTCCGGAGAGGGCAGCGGCGCCCCGTTCAGCGAGGTCTGGGAGTACCGATCGCCGAGACCGCGCACGTAGACGTACTTGCCCTCCGAAACCGTGACGCCGGTAATCCGGGTGGCGACGTCGGCGGCGTCGGAGGCCGGAGAGGCCGCGATCTCGGCCGCACCCACGGCGTCCAAGAGCGACCGGGACGTCCGACGCTGGTCGAGCAGGAATGCTGCGCTCCCCTCCTCGCGCTCCGCGGAAACCGTGATGCCCTCCAGGGCGACGGCGGAGGACTCCAGCGTGATGTCGAGCTGCGTCACCTGACCGCGGGTCACCTGGACGCCGGTGATCGTCTTCGTGGCGTACCCGATGATCTGGGCCTGGATGTCCACCGGTCCGGCAGGGACGTTCAGGAGGAGGAATCGGCCGTCCACATCCGACAGCGTTCCAACCGACTGATCGGCCGTGAAGACCTGCACGGCGGAGAGGGGACGGGCCGTGCCCGCCTCTACGACTCGACCGACGATTCGGCCGATGTCCTGGGCGGTCGCGGACGAAGGACCCACAGCCACCAAGGCCAGGGCCACGAGCCAGGTCCGAAGGACCGAGGGGGTGCAAACCATGCGCGTACTGATCATCTTTCCATCGAAGATGCGGACACCCGAATCACCGTTCGGGTAACGCGTGGGCAGGCGTTTCATGGGTGGAGGTTAGGAGGGGCCGGTCACAGAAGGGTTACGCGGGGTGTAACGAGGACGTAATCCCACCGCCATATACCGGTCACAGAGCCCCTAAGCCACTATCCCACAATGATTTACGACTACACCCTTCCGTTACGATCCCCATGACTGAGCTCGTCGAAGGAATCCTGCGGTCCCTGCCGCCGGAACTGGCCGTACAACCCCGGGTCCGGGATGCGGCGATGCTTGCCATGCACGCGGATCGGGAAACGCTGAACACCCAGATCGAGCTGACCCGGATCCCGGCTCCACCGTTCCGTGAAGGAGAGAGGGGCGTCCGCATGGCCGAGCTCTTCCGGGAGGCGGGACTGGTTCGCGTCCGCACCGACGCGGCCGGGAACGTGCTGGCCGAGCTGCCCGACGCTCCCGCCGGCCCCCCCCTGGTCCTGTCGGCGCACCTGGACACGGTCTTTCCGGAGGGCACCGACATCACCGTCGTCGAGGAGGGAGACCGCATCCTCGGCCCTGGGATCGCCGACGACGGTCGCGGCCTCGCCGTGATCCTGGCCGTGGCCCGGGCTCTGGTAGCGGCCGGCCTCACTCCGCCCCGGCCGCTGCTGCTGGCGGCTACCGTGGGTGAGGAGGGCGTCGGAGATCTGCGGGGAGTTCGGGAGCTGTTCTCCGAGGGCCGCGAAGGGCGGGAGGCCCTGGGGTTCATCTCCGTCGATGGAGCGGGCCTGGATCAACTGGTGTCCGTGGGCCTGGGGTCACGGCGGTATCGGGTCGCGGTCCGGGGGCCCGGCGGTCACTCCTGGTCCGACTGGGGACTCCCGAATCCCATCCACGCCCTGGGACGGGCGGTGGGCGCGCTCTCGCGCATCCAGCTGCCCACCGACCCCGTGGCGACCCTGTCGGTGGGACGCTGGGGCGGCGGCACCAGCGTGAACGCCATCCCGGCCGAGGCCTGGGTCGAGGTGGACATCCGGTCGGCATCGCCCCAGGCGCTGGCGGACGTGGACCGCGCCTTCAAGGAGGCTGTGGACGCCGCGGTGACCGCGATCAATGGGGAGATCACCGGAAGCGACGCGCGGCTGACCTACGAACTGTCGCCCATCGGAGCCCGGCCGGCCGGCGAAACCAGCTGGGACAGCGACCTGGTCCGATCCGCCCGCGCGGCCACAGAGGCCCTGGGGGTTCAGCCGGAGATCTCAGTCGCCTCCACCGACTCGAACGTCCCGATGTCGCTCGGCATCCCGGCCGTCACGATGGGAGGCGGCGGGAAGGCCGGGGGAATGCACACCCTGGACGAGTGGTACGAAAACGACCAGGGCTCCCTGGGCGTACTCCGCGTGCTGTTCACCAGCCTCCTGGCCCTTCAGGAGGCGGCCTGACACGAAGAAGCGGCCCGGGCTCTACTCCCCCTCGATCACCGAGTGGTCCGACACGGACACGCTCCCGGTGACGCCCGACAGCTGGGCGTGCGCGCCAACGAGGGAGTCGTGCAGCGACACGCCCTCGAGCTGGGCACCGGCACCCACGATGGTGTCCCGCAGCGTGGAGTTCCGGATCGAGGCACCGGCCTCCACCGTCACGTTCGGACCCAGGGTGGAGTCTACGACGACGGCGCCGCTCTCTACCCGGGTGGCCGGATCGAGGTCGGAGCCTTCCACCGACGCGTCGTCGGCCACCCCACCCCGGGTCGTCTCGAGCAGGTGCCGATTGGTATCGAGGACGGCGTTCGGCTTTCCGCAGTCGTACCAGCCCTCCACCGGGGCCGTCCGGATCCGGGCCCCGTGATCGACCATGTACTGGAACGCATCTGTCAGGTAGTACTCCCCGGACGGACCCGGATCGACGCTCAGGACGTGGTCGATCCCTTCGAACAGGAGAGCGTGGTCCCGGATGAAGTAGAGACCGATGTTCGCGAGCTTGGAGATGGGCTCGGAGGGCTTCTCGACGATGCGGGTCATGGCGCCCTCGTCGTCGGTGACGATCACGCCGAACCGCTGGTAGTCCTCCACTTCCTTCGCCCAGATGACGCCGGCCCATTCATCAGGGAGCGTGCGGGCGAGGTTCAGGTCCGCATCGAAGAGCGTGTCGACGAAGACGATGAGAAGCTCCTCGTCGATGAACGGCTCGGTCAGCTTCACGGCCCCGGCGGTTCCGTCCGGCACCTCCTGGACTACATAGTCGGCCTTGAGGTCGGGATACTCGGTCGCGATGTACTCCCGGACGGTGTCCTGGAGGTAGCCGACGATCAGCACCAGCTCGGTGACCCCCAACTCCTTCAGGTCATCCAGGATGTAGCTCATGACGGGCTTGCCGCCCACGTGCATGAGGGGCTTGGGAATGTGGTGCGTGTGCGGGCGAAGACGTGTACCGCGTCCTGCGAGTGGGATGACGGCTTTCACGGGTCTCTGGAGCTGTGGTTGAGAGGGACCGGGGTCGGTTCGGACGCAGCGAAGGACTCGACCGGCGAGTGTCGGGCGCCCCCGAAGCCCCGCAACTATATTCGGCCCCCCGATCCGGATCAATTCCCCCTAAGGTCGGGCGGGTGAACGGACCCGCGAGCCGGAGCCGGATGTACAACCCGGTGATGAGAGCGTGCTCGGGCCGCGCGGGCCCCACTGGCGCCGCCGCCCCCGCTCCGGAACCTGGAGTCCAGAATGAACCGCACCCCGAACCTACTGGCCTGGTCGCTGGCGGCCGTCGCGGCCGCGTGCACCCTCGTTCCCGCCGCAGGGGCCCAGGAGCCCACGCCGATCGACCCCGACCGGGGCGTCATCAACGTTTCGGGAACCGGTTCCGTGGAGGTGCCGCCGGACCGGGTCCGAATCCAGTTCGGAGTGGACGTGGAAGCCCCGACGGCCCGGGAGGCATCGACGCGGAACGCCGAGCTCATGGAGGGTGTGCTCGCCGCCCTCCGGCGGCAGGGCGGAGAGGACCTGGATCTGAAGACGGTCGGCTTCAATGTGAGTCCGGTCTACCGGCGGCCGGCCCCGAACCAGGCGTCCGAGCTGCAGGGGTACCGGGTCTCGAATCAGGTCTCCGCGGTGTTCTCCGAGATGGATGCCATCGGCGACCTGCTGGACGCGGGCCTGGACGCCGGTGCCAACCGCGTCTCGGGACCGGTCTTCCTGGCCGATGCCACCGAGGACGCCGAGGCCGAGGCGTTCCGGATGGCGGTGGAGAGCGCCCGGGCACAGGCGATGACGGTGGCGTCCGCCCTCGGGGTGGAACTGGGACCCGTCCTCCGGGTGACCACGAATCTGGGCGGGTCCTCGCCCCAACCGGTGGCCATGGCCATGTTGGATGCTGAACAGGCCCGGGCCCGCACCCCCATCGAGGCGGGGCAGTCGGTGATCACCGCCCAGGTCACGCTCCAGTACCGGATCATTCAGTAGCCGAGTGTCTCCCAATCCCCTCCAGGGCCTCACGCGGAACCAGGCCGAGACCCGACCGGACCATCCGGATCCCGAGCTGCAGGGCCGGACGTACGCCATTCCCTTCGACCGCGTATGGACCGTGGCGCTTGCACTGGCCGGCGGCGGACTCAAGGGATGGTCCCTCCGAAGAGCCGATGACCAGGAGGGCCGCATCGAGGCCGAGGCAAAGGGGATGCTGGGCGCTCTGGACGACGTCGAGGTCCGGGTCACACTCGACCCGAACGCCCAGACCCGCGTGGACCTGACCTCCACCTCCCGGAAGGACCGGGGCGACCTGGGCCGGAACCGGCGCCGGGTGCGCCGGTTCCTCCGGGAGCTGGATGGCGGACTGCAGCCGGCCCCCGGGGAGATCCTGGAACCGTTCGCGGGAGAGGCATCGTCTTGAACCGGGAGTCCCCCCGCCATCCCGGAGCAACACGCCGGCTCTCGGTCGCGTGGATCGGGTTGGCGCTGGCGGCCCAGGGGTGCGAGCCCACGCCGGCGGACGAGGGGGCCGTCGCCAGCTCTGCCGAGGAGCCCGAGGCCGTGTCGGACGCGCCCCGGGCGGTCTACGAGCGACACCTGGTCTTCCTTGCGGACCGGACCGACAGCACCCTCGCCGTCCCCATCTCGTTCCGAACCGGCGCGAATGACGCCTCGGTGCACCGTGAGATCCGGGCCTGGCTGAACCGGAGCGGGACGTGGGACCCGTTCTTCATGGATGCCTGGGTGTCGGGCCCCAATCGATCTCCCTGGAGGATCCTGCCAAGGGGACCGCTCCGCCTGGTGGTGGGACAGGCCGACGCTCTGGAGCGAGTCGTGTTCCGGGAGGGCGCCCGGCAGCTGGAGGTCCGGCCCGGGGAGGCGCTGGCCGACTGGGCGGGGCCCGCGGGGGAGGCGGTTCGGATCCAGGAGGGATCGCTCAACCTGGCCGAGCGACGGGTGGACGGGTGGGTCCTCGACTTCGCCCGGGGCTGGACCGAGCCCGCTCCTCCACCGGGCGCGGTCTTCCTGCTGGTCTCGGGCGACACGCTCCAGGTGGTCCTCCAGGCCGAGCGGGAGGCGTCCGACGCCGAGTCCTCGACACCTCTCCGCGCGTGGGCCCGTATTGATTTCCGAGACCAGCTCTGGGACCGGGTCGGGTCACGGTGGTCCGAGGCGCGCACCTTCGAGCCGGCCCGGAGGCAGTTTCCGGCGGGCTGGGAGATGGCCAGCGGCGACAGCACCTTCCTCGGGTCTCTCGAAGTTCGCGGCAGTGACCTGGCGGCCGGGGCCGGGGCCGGCCCCATTCTCCCCATGGAGGCGGTGTTCGGGGTGGCGGGCACCCTGACCCTCCAGGGGCGGGTGTTTCCCGTCCACGGCATCGTCCGACACACACAGCGGAACTGAGGTCCTCACCCGATGTCGGAAGAGATCCTGCGCCCACTCCTCACCATCGCGTTCGGCGCGCTGGCCGGTGGCCTGACCAACTCGGTGGCCATCTGGATGCTGTTCCATCCCTATGAGCCGCCGACCGTGCTCGGCCGGACCATCGGCTGGATGCAGGGTGCGGTACCCAAGAACCAGGACCGGCTGGCCAGCGCCATCGGCCGGACCGTGGGCAATCGGCTGCTCACGCCGGACGACCTCACCCGGATGTTCGCCAACGAGGAGTTCCGCGAGACCTTCGACGAACGGCTGTCCGCCTTCCTGGACGGGATGCTCCATACCGAGAGGGGCTCTCTCCGGGACCTGATTCCCGATGCCGTTCTTCCCGAGGTGGAGGACCTGCTGGCCGGCGCGGCCGACCAGGCTCTGGCGCGGCTGGACCAGTACCTGGACTCCGAGGAGTTCGAGGAGTGGCTGGTGGCCCGTGCCGACGGGCTCCTGGATGCGGTGAAGGACCAGCCGGTGGGGGACGTCCTGACACCGGCCCGGGAGGCGGCGGTCACCGAGGCAGCGGACGAGTGGATCGGCAACGCGGTGGAGTCCGAGGGATTCCGACGGGCCATCGAGGACTACATCGAGGCCGGCAGCCGGCGGATCCTGGCGCCGGACACCACCTTCGAGGAGATCCTCCCGCTCGGTCTGGTGGGGTCCATGGAGAAGGCCATCCAGGGGTATCTCCCGCTCGCCATCCAGCGCCTGGGACGGCTCCTGGAGGACCCGGAGGCCCGGGAGCGCTTCGAGTCCACCCTCCACGAGCTTCTCCAGCGATTCCTGAAGGACCTCCGCTTCCACCAGCGAGTGGTGGCCCGCCTCGTCATGACCGAGGAGACGGTGGAGAAGGTCCTGGACACCATCGAGGAGGAAGGCGCCGAGCGGATCTCGGAGATGCTGCGGGATCCGGCGGTCCAGGACGCCATGGCCCGGGGGATCAACGACGCCATCGTCGACTTCCTGCGGCGTCCGGTCACCTCCGTCCTGGGCAACGCCGAGGACGAGAACGTGGTCAACGCCCGGGCCACCCTGACCGACTGGGTCATGGGTCTGGCGAGGGATCCCGCGACGCGGACCTTCGTGGTAGAGAAGCTGCACCGGACGCTGGACCGGGCCTCCGAGAAGACCTGGGGCGAGCTTTTGGAGAAGGTGCCGGCCGAGAAGGTCGCCGGCGTACTGGCCGGCGCGGCCCGGAGCGAGCCCGCCCGGGACCTCTACCGGGACGGCAGCGAGCGCCTGGTGAACGCCCTCCTGGACCGGCCCCTGGGTCGGCCCAGCGACTGGCTCCCTGACGAGGCTCCCGAGTCCATCGAGGCCAGCCTCGGTGACCCGATCTGGGAGTGGCTGCAGGCCCAGGTGCCTGCGGTGGTGGAACGGATCGACGTGGCCCGCCGGGTGGAGGACAAGGTCCGGTCATTCCCCACGCCCCGGATGGAGGAACTGGTCCGGAAGGTCACGCACCGGGAACTCAAGCTGATCGTGCGCCTCGGCTACGTGCTGGGCGCCTTCATCGGTGGGCTCCTGGTGCTGGTGGACGCGCTGACCCGCTAGCGTCCGGACCGGCGGGGTGTACGGGGCGGCCCGTGACCGGGCCCCGTGCTGCCGTCAGCCGTCAAGCTCGAACGGGCGGCGGGTGCCCTGGTTCCGGCGCTTGTCGGTGGGGCGCTGCTTGGGACGGATCCAGTCCAGCGGAGTGAAGTGGCGCGTGGCCTTCCGGCTCGCACGGCGCACCCCGAGAGACTCCTCGATCTGTTCGGGCGTCTGCTCGAACTTCCCGGGCATCCCCAGCCAGATCCCCAGGCCCAGGGCCACCAGCGCTCCCAAGATCTTCAAGAACAGCATGTAATCCCACTTCCGTTCGGGTCTCGGGGACCGCGGGTCGGTGCGTCGGACCGTCGCTCCCCTTCCCTATCCCATAAAACGAAGGCGGCCTCCCGGTTCCACCGGGGACCGCCTCATCAACCTGCCGCCGTGGCGGCTCGAGAAGCTCAGCCCTTCTTCAGGGTCTCCAGCACGAGCATTCCGAGACCGGCGGAGAGCATGATGGCCACCGCGTTGGTCCCAACGGCGACCAGGCCGACTACGGACCAGAAGATCAGGTGGGTGAACGTGTATCCGCCGGGGAGAAGGCCCATGACTCTCGCGGTTCAGCTGCGTTGATGAGGTGCCGGGCCACCTGGGCCCGACCCCGACCGACCGCGGTCGGGGCGTGGGAAATATGAGGGTTCGGCGGACCCGCGTACAGCCCCACCTGCGGGTTCACGCCGGCGGGTCGCCCGCCCCCGCGTCGGCTCCGTTGACTCTCCAGTTCTGGCGGGCCTGGGAAAGGTAGCCCAGCTGGATCCCCAGCAGATTAGAGACCCGGCGGATCAGGTAGTCCTCGTGCTCCGAGAGCACTCCGTCGGCGTACACCAGCCCCCACATGGCCTCGGCCAGAACCATCTTCTGCCCGAGGGAGTAGTTGTCCCGGATCACCCTGGTGAAGCGCCAGAGGTCCACGGCGCCGGAGCGGGCCGCTTCGGCCTGTTCCATCAGGGTCCGGGACTCGGCCGGCGTCAGGCCGAAATGCCGCACCAGGGCGCTCTCGAGGTGATGCTGTTCCTTGGCGGAGAACTCGTCGTCCGCCCAGGCCAGCTCCAGCAGCAGCACGGCCGCTGCCATCCGGAGATCCTCCGCCGACGGCTCGGGAATGCCCTCGGGTGGTGTCCCGGTCCCGCCGGCGAACATCTGGAAGATGCGTTCGAACATGTCCTACAGGTCGCGATCGCGGACCGCTGCAACGCCGGCCCGCAGTGGAAGTACGATGGCAAGCACGGTGGCCAGCGCGGCCCCCGTCAGTCCCAGAGTAAGCGCCAGACCGCCAGAAGCGAAGAAGTCGGCGCCGGCAAGCCGCGAGGAAAGGTAGATGTAGACCGGCCAGGCCTCCAGAATTACCACCACTCCGAGGTACAGAACGGCGCTCATCATGAAGAGCAGTCCGCCGAAGGACGTGGGGATCTCGGCCACGTTCTCCGTCTCGTAGTTGGGGAAGATCGCCCCGAACCCCAGCGCCATCGAGGTCAGCGCCAGCGTGGCCCCGACCATCGTCACGAGCGACAGGCTCATGATGAACGGCGAGGTCTGCAGGATGACGTTGGTCACCAGGATGAGGGGGATGGCTACCGCCAGGAGAGGCACCGTCCCCACCCAGTACTTCGCCCAGAACAGCGTCCGGACATCCAGGGGCGACGAGCGGAGCAACCACATCATCCGCCCCTCCAGGGACATGGCCGGGAACACGAAGCGGGCGGCGATGGCCGCCACCACGAACCCGGCCAGGCCGAGGTTCAGGAACGACACGGCGTTGATGAGGAACGCCGAGACCTCCTCACCGGAATAGAGCGGCAGAACCTTGATGTTGTAGACGTACACGACCACCAGGACGCCCAGCAGGATCAGCTGGGACCACTGCGTCGAGTCCCGGAAGAAGACGCGAATCTCCTTCAGCCAGAGCTCGCGCGTCTGATGTCCAACCCCCGAAAGCAGGCCCTCGACCAGCCGGGACCGGACCCTGCCCTCCCGCCGTTCCGCACCCTCCTGAGCCCGGGTGAATCCGGAGAAGTAGAACCGCCGGTGCAGCCAGGATCCCAGGACGAGGAAGGCAAGCGCGGTGCTCCAGAGCAGGGCGAACGGGAACCAGTCGGAGAGGCCGTTGAGCTCGGCCATGAGGGCGTTGGCCGCCCATTCGCTGGGCAGCCATGGAGAGGTCGGAGTCCGGAGCACCGCCACGAAGTCGACGAGACTGCGGAACTCCTCCGGCCGTACCAGCCGCTCCGGCCGCAGGAACCGGAAGAACGCCACCACCCCCGCCGCGGAAAAGAGCCCGATGAGGGCCAGCAGGTCGCGGGTCCGCCGGGCCGGAAACACGTTCACCAGGACGAGCGTGAAGGCGCTCCCCAGGACCGCAGGCAGGATCAG
>JBDHIJ010000054.1:0-19917 GCA_039587435.1 Gemmatimonadota bacterium | reverse complement strand
GGGGGCTCCTTCACGCTCATCAGCGGAGACCTGTCCATCGCGCCGGAGCCGAACGGCGCTCTGGCCGGACTCGTGTCCGGAGCACTGGAGGCATGGGTCCGGGGCGCGGGTCTCGAACTGCACGGACGCTACCGGGTGAACGTGGTGAGCCCGCGGGCGGTCCGGGAAGCGCTGGTCCGCTGGGGGATGGACCCGGAGCCCGGGATTCCGGCGGCGGAGGTGGCGGAGGCGTTCCGGACCTTCGTCGACGGCGAGGCTACCGGCGGAGTGGCGTTTCTCTCCGCCTGACTGGCCCGGTATGTCCGCGGTCCGACCCGATCCGGTCCGGCCCCCGGGACGTCGCGACGAGAATTTCGTTGACCGCGGCCCCGAGGGGGCGGTAGCGTGTGGGCTTCAGATTAGGAAGACCAAATCATCCCCCTCTGAGGAAGATCATGTCCCGTCATCTCCGATTCGCCCTGCTCACGGTCGCCGTACTCGTCCTCTCGGGGGCGCCCGAGGCCGATGCCCAGATCCGGGCGAGTGAGCCCGCCACGATGATGCAGACCATCGATGGCACCGTCATCACCATGGACTACTACCGGCCTCGGACCCGGGGCCGCGAGCCCCTCTTCGGGCACAACTCGGTCGTGTGGGAGCACGTCTGGACCCCTGGGGCGAACTGGGCCACCACCATCGAGTTCCAGAAGAACATCACGCTGAACGGCCGGGAGATCCCCGCCGGGAAGTACTCCGTCTGGATGGAGATGGACGAAGCGGAGTACATGCCCAAGACGTTCATCCTCGACCCCGAGGTCCGGATCTTCCACACGATGGGTCCCCCGGAGCGGGACACCCAGATCCGCATGCCTTCGGTTCTCTCCGAGGACCACTTCGTGGATGTCCTGACCTGGCAATTCGAGGAACTCCGGCGGGACGGCGGCACCCTGACCATGAGGTGGGGCACGCTGAAGGCGTCCTTCGACATCGGGGTCGAGCCCAGCATGCGGGAGACCGTAACTCCCGAGGAAGCCGCCCCGATGGTGGGCTCCTGGGAGTTCGACATGATGAACCTGGACGGGACCTGGTTCCCGACCATGACCCTGGACATCGCGCTCAACGACGACGGGACCCTCCACGGCGACATGGAGAACGGGCCCGATCCGTTCTTCGACATGGTCATCATGCAGTTCCTGCCCTACGCCGAAGGGATCTTCGCATGGGGTGAGGTCTGGGAAGGGGAGATGCGGGAGGTCTGGGAGGACTTCTTCATCGAGTTCGACATCGACGGCGGCACGTACACCTCGTTCACCGTTCGCGGCGAGGAGGACATGGTCGTCGGGCGGGGCCGGCGCGTGCAGTAGGCCGACTTCCGTCTCCTCCGACGGACGAGCGGGGTCCCGGTGTCGCAGGCCGGGGCCCCGCTTTCGTTGGACCCGGACGCCGCTCCCCTCCGGGACCGGACGGCCGAACCCTTGCCGGGCCCCCTCGGTCGTGGCGATTTTTCGGTACCCGCCGGGACCCTGACCCGTGGCTCGATGTTTCGCTTCCTCAGCGTTCTCGCCGCAGGCCCGCCGGTAGCTGTCCTCGCCTTTGGACCGACGCTGCTCCTCTCCTCGTGCGGCGATGACCCCGCAGTGCCCGGCCTGAGTCCGCTCGACGCCGAGTTGCGGGTGCTTCTCTCCGCCGCGGAGGTGACCGAGCTCTCGGCCCTCCCGCCGGAACCGACCCCGCTCGTGGACCTCGGACGACTGCTGTTCTTCGACAAGGTCCTTTCGGGGAACCGCAACATCAGCTGCGCCACCTGCCACCACCCCACGGCCTTCACCGGAGACGCGCTCCCAGTGTCCATAGGAGAGGGAGGCGTCGGCACCGGGGCCCAGCGCCAGATGGGTGACGGGGTGCTCGTCCCGAGGAACTCGCCCGCCGTGTTCAATGGGGATCGCCTGTCGGTCATGTTCTGGGACGGTCGTCTATCCCTGGGCGTCGTGGGACCGGGGCTCCAGACCCCCGAGCCCGGGCTGAACGGAAGCGACCCATCCTACCCCGAAGCCACACCGCTCAACTCGGCCCTGGCCGGGCAGGCCATGTTCCCGCCCACGTCTCACGAGGAGATGCGTGGTTGGGCCGGGGAGAACGAGGTCGCCGACGCAGAAACCAACCTGGAGGTATGGCGGGCGCTGACCCTCCGGCTGGTGGGCGACGGCTCGGAAGCCAATCCGGGGTTCACCGAATATCGTGAGCTGTTCCGTGCCGCGTTCCCCGACCTGGCCGTCCCGGACGACGTGACGTTCGGCCACGCGGCTCGCGCACTGGCCGCCTTCGAGACCGAGGCCTGGCGAGCCGAGAGCACGCCCTTCGATCGCTATCTGCGGGGAGATCGCACGGCCCTCAGCGACCAGGAGAAGGAGGGGGCGATCCTCTTCTTCGGACGGGCCGGATGTGCCGAATGCCACAGGGGTCCCCTGCTGACGGACGAGTCCTTCCACGCCATGGCTGTTCCGCAGCTGGGGCCCGGGAAGGGAGAACCGTCCCAGGACCGGGGCCGTGAGCTCGAGACCGGTGATCCGGAAGATCGCTATCGGTTCCGGACTCCTCCGCTGCGGAACGTCCTGATCACGGGACCCTGGATGCACGACGGCTCGTTCACGTCGCTGGGCGCCGCGCTGGACCACGTGCTGGACCCGGCCGCCAGCCTCGCGGCCTACGATCCGGCCCAGCTGCCGGTGCTCTTCCGCGGGACCGTCGACCTGGATCCGGCGCGGAACGCTGAGCGCGCCCAATCCCTCGACGACCTGGTCGGGCCCGTGGTCCTGGAAGAGGGCGAACGGGAGGCACTCCTGAGCTTCCTGATCGCGCTCACGGACCCCGCCTCCCTGGACCTCCTGGACGACATTCCGGCTCGGGTACCCAGCGGGCTGCCGGTGCACGACGGACGCTGATCCCGCGCCGCCCGGCCGGTGGTTCGGCGGGGCGAGGGGTGGCGTCCTCCCTTCCGGGTCGGTACTGCTACTTCCATGTCCCGCCCGACGTCCGTTCTCGCAGCTCACCTCCCGACCGCCCTGGTCCTGATGGTTGGGACCACCGGTTCGTTCGCCGCCGAGATCCTCGCCCAGGAGCCCGGGGTTCCCGCCGACTGTCGGGCCGAGGGCGTGTCCCCACCCCTGTCCTCCGACGTCATCGATCTGCTGGAATGGGTGCGCGACGCGGTGGAGTACGAGGGCCAGCCGGCACGGGCTCTGCGGTGCCTCGACGCGATGCCCGCGCCCCTCCTCGACCCCTTCGACCGGGGACTCGCCGACCTGTATCGGGGGGTGGCGCACAAGTACCTGGCCCGCCCCGACTCCGCGGAGTTCTACCTCGTGCGAGGGAGGGACGAGCTCGCCGAGACGGCGGCGGGCGATCCGTCGACGGATGAGGCGGTGCTGGCCCGTGAGATCTCCTTCAACCTGGGCACCGTCTACGACGACCAGGGAATTCTGGATCGCGCCGTGGCGGCGTACGAGGTCGCGCTGTCCGACCTGGATCCACCGGAGGAGGTGGCCTACGTCCGGAATGCCCTGGGTGTGGTCCAGCGCCGCCGTGGTTTTCCCGACTCGGCGGTGGTGATCTTCGACCGGGCGCTGGTGGAAGCCGACCCCTGGCTTCGGCCGGTGCTTCTCCTGAACCGGGGCCTGGCTCGAGGGGACCTGGGAGATCCCGGCGGGCTCGAAGACCTGGGCGCGGCACGATCCGAGGCCCTTCAGAACGACGATCCGTTGGTCGCCGCGGGAGCCCAGCGGTTCGTGGCCAACGTCCGGGACTGGATGGAGGTGGGTCCGCCGGAAACCTCGCTCGCCACGTATCGCGAGGCCGCCGAGGAATTCGACGCCGTCCTCTCGTCCAACGCCGCGTCGGATTTCGACCTCGTGAGCTACCAGGAGGCCTCGGACCTGCTGACGCTCCATCGCGATTGGGCCGCCGCCACGCTTCGGGCAGAAAGCCCGGCCGCCGTGGAGGAGGCGCTCCGGACCGCCGACCGGGGGCGCGGGAGAGCGCTCCAGCTTCTCCTGGAGGACGGTCCGGGCGAGGCCGGGTCCACGGATGAGCTGCCACCGACCTTCCTCTACTACCAGTTCTCGTCTCGCCCCCGGGCCTACGGCGAGCGGGAGGGCGGGGGACTGGACCTCATCACTACCTGGTGGCGGGTGCGCGAGGGTCCGATTCGGGCTCGCACCTGCGAGGCTGACCCGGACGAGGTGTCGGACCTGGTGGGGCAGGCCCTGTTCGACGCCGGGGTCAGTGAGGCCGACGCCCTGGCCTCGGTCACGCGGGAGATCGTGATCGTGGAGAGCACCGGGGAGTCCGGTAGCCAGGACAACCGAATCCGCCTGGCGCCGCCGCCGGGTCCCGGTCGCTGCTGGCCCGAGCCGGAGGAAGGCACGGTCGCGGCGGACCTCCTGGCCGATGGCCTTCTCCCCGCGGAATTTCTGACGGCGCTCCCCGCGGACGAACCGGTGCTGCTGGTTCCCGACGGACCCCTGTGGGCGCTCCCCTTCGTCCTTCTCCCAGTGGACGGCTCCCCGCTGGGGCTGCGCAATCCCCTGCGCTACGCCCACTCCCTCGACACGGATGCACACCTCACCGCCCGTCGCCCACGCGCCTGGGATCCGGCGGGGGGTCTGATCGTGGCCAACCCCACGATGCCGACCTGGGAGGGTCAGGCCATCCAGCCCCTCCCCTTCGCCGAGGACGAGGGGTACGCCGTCCGGGGCCTGACCGGGGCCGCGATCCTGGTCGGCGACGAGGCGTCGGAGGCCCGCTTCCGGCGGGAGGCGGGTTCGGCCTCCTTCCTCCACCTGGCCACGCACGGGCTGGCGTTCCGATCCTCGGGCCGGGCCCGGGATTCCTTTCTCGCGCTGGCGCCGGAAGGGGGTGACGGCCTGCTCACCGTGGCGGAGGTGATGGACCATGAGAGGTTCCCCAATCTGTCGGCCGAGCTCGTGGTGCTGAGCGCGTGCCAGACCGGCGTGGGGGCGATCCGGGGCGCGGAGGGGACCGTGGGCCTGGCCCGGGCGTTCATCGCCCGGGGGGCTCGGGGGGTGGTGGTCACGCTGTGGAGCGTGCCGGACCGGGACACGGCCCAGCTCATGGACCGGTTCTACGAGGCGCTGCTGGCGGGCGCCTCACCTGCCGAAGCGCTCCGCACCGCCCAGACCGCGCTCAGTGACCGGGAGCCGTGGCGCTGGGCCGCATTCCAGCTCGTAGGGGGAGGCTGAGCACCCGCGACCGTTCGGGCAGCGGGCCTCAGCCACGGCCGTCCTGCGCGGCCCGGTGAGGGCCAGGCCTACTCGCCTCCGGACGTCACGCTGAACGTGCGCGTGGTGGAATTGGAGTTCGTGCCGAGGCTGAACACCTCCACGGTGACCGAGGTCCCGGCGACCTGACCCACCAGTCGGACGGTCTCCGCCACGATCCATCCGTCCAGGTCCCCGACGTCGTCGGCCCTCCAGTCGGAGCGGTTCTGGGGGTTGTTCGCCTCCAGCCGGGCGTTGGCCGCAGAGCCCGGATCGATGCGCCACGCGTAGGCCTCGGGGGTGATCCCGTCTCCGTTGGCTCCGGTGGCCGTAATGCTCAGAGTCAGTTCCTGACCCACGGCGACCGACGAGGAGGCCGCAGTGATCTCCATCGTGCTGGGGGAGTTGATGGAGACCACGAGTCCCGTTGGGTCGGATCCACAGTAGCGGACCTCGATGGGAGCGCTCCTCTGGCCGGCCTGTCGGGCCCGAAGCCGCCAGCGGCGCTTCTGCCGCTTGGCCCGGTCCTTCTCGTCGCTCGCCCTTCGGGCCAGCACCGAGCTCGAGGCGAGTCGGTCACAGACCAGGGTGGAGGGCTCCTCCGGCGGAATCAGCACGGTCACGTTCTGGGCGTGCGGAACCGCGTCCACGGTGAAGGCTCCCGGGTCGCGGGGCAGAATGATCCCTCGGCCGGAGTCGAAGCCGGCAAAGGAGAAGTACGGCTCCTGACCGATCTCGAGGAACCAGTCCACCTCGAGCGCCTGACCCACGTCCCACTTGACCTGCCCTCCGAACGCGTCTGCGATGGGCTCGTCCACCTCGTCGACAAGGATGACCTGGTCCGCGCAGTCCTCCACCGTCACCGATTTGGTGCCGATGGCGGCGCCGACCTGGACCTGAACGAAGAGGGTGTGTTCGCCCACGCCCAGCTGATCCGGCCCGAAGAGATCGATCACGAGCTGGGCGGAGCGGGAATCCCCGGCCGAAACCAGGGCCCCCAGGTCAGCTGCGCCCCCGTGGATCAGCCCGATCGCAGTGAACGGCCGATCCACCGCCTCGCCGCCCACCCGGGCGGTGAAATCCACGTTGGCCTGGTCCAGCTCGCACATGGTCAGCTTGCTCAGGGTCACCTGCACCGACGTCACGGCCGGAAGAATCTCCAGCTGGATGGAGGTCGAAGCGGTCAGGCCGCCGCTGTCCTCGGCCGTGAGGGTGATGGTGTGCTCCCCGATTCGCAGCGTGCCGGCCGCCAGACTCAGCAGGGTCCCGGTCCCAAGCGGACCGTCCAGGTCACTGGACCAGGACAGCGCCCCGGGACCCAGGGCCCCATCCTCCGCGTCCGAGGCGGAACCTGACAGGTTCAGCCCGAGCCCGCCGTCGATCTGGGTGCCGTCGGTTGGGCTCGAGATGAACGGCGCCGGCGCCTGGTTCGAGTCGTCCACGGTCAGGGTGAACTCCTGCGAGTCGACCTGGCCGTCGCTTTCCACCTGCACCGTGAACCCGAAGGAGCCCGTGGCCGTGGGAGTCCCGGACAGGGTGCCGTCTGCCTCACCCAGCGTGATCCCGGTTGGGAGGGATCCAGCGGCCACCGACCACGCCCAGGTCCCGGCACCGCCCTGGACGGGGATGGCCTGGAAGTAGGGCCGGCCCTGCTCGGCGGCCGGGAGCGACTCGAGGAGGATCTCCAGGGGGGGGACGACGACGAACGCGAACGACTTCGCGGCCTCCTGACCGTCCCCGCTGGTGACCCGGAGGGTCAGGGTGATCTCGGACTCCTCGGTCGGCGTGCCGGAGATGATTCCGGTCTCCGGGTCCAGGCCGAGGCCCGCGGTCCCCAGGTCTCCGGCCTCTTCACTCCAGGTGTAGTCCCCGTCTCCTCCGGTGGCCTCCAGCTGGTACTCATAGGGCCGGTCGACGAGCGCTCGCGGCAGCTGTGTCGTGGTGATCTGGAGCGGGCCGAGAGGATCCAGAATGGCCAGTTCCCCGCTGCGGCTCCACGTCACCGGGCCGCTGGTCGCTTCAACCGTGACGGGGAAGGTGCCGGCCTGGATGGGCGTACCCGAGAGCGTCCCCGATGCCGCGTCGAGCGAGAGTCCCGGCGGCAGGGTCCCTTCGATGATCGCCCACGTGTAGACCCCGAGCGCACCGGTCGCGGAGAGCTGACCCTGGTACGGCTCGTCCACGTTTCCGGGCCCGGGCAGGGGGTCGATGTGGAGGGTTTCCACGATCTCCAGCGGGAACTCCCGGGGAGCGCTCTGACCGTCACCGCTCTCCACGGAGATGGTCAGAGTCCCGGGGGAGTCCGGCACCAGACCCGCCCCGGCGGCCAGCCGCCCACCGGGGAGAACCTCGAATTCGTTCAGGAGCGGGAAGCTGGCCACGGGCGCCGGATCCCAGGAGTACGTCCCGTCACCACCGACGGCGGTGAGCTGGAACGGGAACCGGTCCTCGTTCTGCGCCTCCGCGAGAAGGACCTCCGGCTCCTCGAGCGTCCGGGGGAAGACCAGGAGCGGGAGGGTGGGCGTGGTGATCTCCAGTTCCGGGTACGTCTGCTCCGGCTCCTCCGCCTCCGACACCTCCGAGCATGTGCCTCCGCTGCAGGCGGCGACCTGGTACAGATAGGTGGAGCCCGGGGTGAGCCCGGTGTCGATGAACTCGGTTACGTTCGCGCCGACCGATCCGACCTCCACGAAGTCCGCCGCGCCGGATCCTCCCGCGGGCGATCCGGAGGGCGTGACCTCGGCGCGGAAGATCTTGAACCCACTCTCGTTCGAGGAGTTGTCGCTCCAGGTCACCCGCATGGCCGTGGTGGAGACCGCTTCGGCCTTCACGTTCGAGGGCGGACCCGGGATGGCGGGCGCCATGACCTCCAGGCTTCCGGATCCGGACCGACCCTGGGCCAGGGCGGTGATGGTCGCCGTACCCCCACCCACACCGGTGGCGAGGCCTGAGGAGTTCACCGTGGCCACGGAAGCGTTGCTGGACGACCAGGTGAACGTGACCCCCGACAGCACCCGACCGGCGGCGTTCCGGGCCGTGGCCTGGAACTGCTGGCTCTCCCCCACCAGAACGGACGTCCGTGGGGGCGCCACGTCGATGGTCGCCACGTTGTTGTCCACCACGGGGGTGGTGGGATCGGTTCCCCCGCCGTCGCAGGAGACCAGGACCCCGGAGGATGCCAGCAGACACAGGGCAGCGGCCCGCACGGTGAACGGTCGGCGCACGTGAACTCGGTGTTGTTGGGGGAGCGATAGGCCAGCAACGCCCAAGGTAGAGATCCGTCCGAACCTCCTGCAACCGGACCGTTCGGGAGGGGATCACTCGCCTCAGTCACCACGGCATTCTACTCTGGTGCACCGCGTTCACTTCGACAGCTCCGAGTACAGCCATGCGTACCATCGCTCGCGCCCTCTCCTTCGTGGGCCCCCTCTGCCTCCCGCTCCTCGTATCGACGGGGGCACCGGACCCGGTCTTCGCCCAGACCCCCGAAGCCAACGACAGTGCCGCGGCCAGGGCGGCGAAGGAATCCACGCTGCCCCTGATCCCATCCCGGACTCTGCGGTTCACCACCGACGAGGGCACCTGGATCTCGCTCGACGTCTCGCCGGACGGGTCCACCATCGTCTTCGAGCTCCTGGGGGACCTGTACACTCTGCCGATCGACGGGGGCGTGGCGACCCGCATCACCTCCGGACCGGGCTATGACATGCAGCCGCGGTTTTCACCGGATGGAAGCCAGCTGGTCTTCGTCAGCGACAGGACCGGGTCCGAGGCGGTCTGGCTGGCCGACGTGGACGGTGAGAACGCCCGCGCCCTGACGTCCGGGGATCGCGAGAACTACATGTCGCCCATCTGGGACGAGACCGGCGACTACGTCCTCTCGGTGAAGGGGACCCAGATCTGGCTCTACCACGTGGACGGCGGCTCGGGGGTCCAGCTCACCGGGCACGGCGAGGGCACGCAGCCGGCTCACCTGGGACCTGCCCTGGGGGCGGATCCCAACACGCTCTGGGTGAACGCCCGCGGGAACCCGGGCGGCGGCTTCGAGCTGGGCGCCATGGATGACCTGGACAAGCCGGAGCGCCTTCACGAGGACGTCACCGGCCGGACCCCCTCTCCCACCGACCGGTCCAGCCCGCGCCCGGTCTCCCCGTTTCAGATCGGGGAACTGGATCGGAGCACCGGGAGGATCCTCATCCGGACCCAGGAGTCCGAGGGGGCCTTCCGGCCCATGCCGAGCCCGGACGGACGCTGGGTGGCGTACGCCACTCGGCACGACGCCCGGGAGGCGCTGAAGCTCCTGGACGTGGAGGAGCGGGAGGCGTCCTGGCTGGTCATGGACGTGGCCCGGGACGAGTCCCAGGGCGGGGGAAGCCGGGACCGGGACGTCTACCCGGGGTCGGCCTGGACCTCGGACTCGCAGGCCCTCATCACGAGCTGGGGCGGGAAGATCTGGCGCGTGGACGTGCCTTCGGGCGAGGCCACGGAGATCCCGTTCACGGCGGAGGTGGAGCAGGAACTCGGGCCGCTCGTGCTGTTCGACTACCCCATCAACGACTCCACGCTGACCGTCTCCCAGATCCGGGGCGCCCGCCCGTCGCCGGACGGTCGGAGACTCGTCTTCACCGCCCTGGACAAGCTGTGGATCGCGGACCTTCCCGGGGACGGCGCGGACGACGCCGGGGCCGAAGGCGACGACGACCACCCGACCCTCCGTGACGCCCGCCGGCTCACCGAGGGGACCGACGTCGAGCACGGCCCCGTATTCTCGCCGGACGGGCGGTGGGTGGCCTACGTGACCTGGAACGACTCCATCGGAGGGGACATCTGGCGCGTGCGGTCCGACGGAGGCGGGGCTCCGGAGAGGCTGACCACGCGCTCGCGGTTCTACGAGGAGCTGGCCTGGTCATCGGACGGGACCCGCATCGCGGCCATCCAGGGGTCGAAGAACAACCGGATGCGGACGCTTGAGGACTTCGGCCGCCACGGAGGCGCCGCCGAGCTGGAGTACGTCTGGCTCCCCGCCGAGGGTGGCGAGACGACCCGGATCACATGGGTCGGCCAAGGGGCCACCCAGCAGGCTCGGAACGCCCCTCACGTGGGCCCGGACCCGGACCGTGTCTACCTCTGGACCGGTGAGGACGGCCTGGTGTCGGTGCGCTGGGACGGCACGGACCCCCGCACCGTGGTGAAGGTCAGCGGCCCCCCGTCCCCCAACCGGGGCCCGGGCACTCGGCCGGCCCCGGCCAACGAGGTGATCCTCTCGCCGACCGGCCGTCACGCGGTGGTCCAGGTCAACCGAAGGGTCTTCCTGGTCACCGTGCCTCCCGTGGGCGGTGAGGTTCCCACCGTCTCGGTCACCTCCCGGTCGGCGGTGCCCACCTGGGAGCTGACGGACATCGGCGGCGACTTCGTCGGATGGAACGCCGACGGCACGCGAGCCCACTTCTCCATCGGCCGCTCATGGTTCGCCTGGGACCTGGCCGACGCCGCGGCGGTGGCGGACGTGCAGGAGGCCGAGAAGAAGGCCAGGGAGGAGGCCGAGAAAGCAGCCGCCGAAGCCGGGGAAGAGACGGATCCCGAGGCCGCGCCGACCGAGGAAGCGGAGGCGGGCGAGGGCGACGAGGACGAAGGGACCCCGGACTACGAGCCCCGCAGGGTCGACGTGGAGATCGTGGTGGCCAAGGACCGTCCGGAGGGCGTGCTCGCCCTGACCGGCGCCCGGCTCATCACCATGGACGGAGACGAGGTCATCGAGCGGGGGGACATCGTGATCCGCGACAACCGGATCGCCGCCGTCGGCCCGTCCGGATCGGTGCAGATTCCGGGCGACGCCGAGGTCCTGGACATGTCCGGCAAGACCATCTACCCCGGTCTGGTGGATGTCCACGCCCACACCTGGGTGGCCTGGGGCGTCCATCGAAGCCAGGTCTCCCAGTTCCTGGCACAGCTGGCCTACGGGGTCACCACGCAGCGTGATCCCCAGACGTCGTCCGAGGATCCGGTGACCTACTTCGATCGGGTGGAGACGGGCGAGATCCTCGGGCCGCGGATCTACTCCACCGGACCGGGCGTGTTCTCCTCCGACGGGATCGACTCCCTGGAGGACGCCCGCAATGTGCTCCGGCGGTACTCGGACCACTTCAACACGCTGACCATCAAGCAGTACCTGGCCGGTGACCGGAAGGTCAGGCAGTGGGTGATCATGGCGGCCCGGGAGCTGGGTCTGACGCCCACCACGGAGGGCGGGTCCAACTTCACGATGAACCTCACCCTGATGCAGGACGGGTACCCGGGTCTGGAGCACACGCTCCCCATCTCCCCGTTCTTCGAGGACGTGGTGGAGCTCACCGCCTTCAGCGGGATCGCCTACACGCCGACCCTCGTCGTGGCCTACGGCGGCCCCAGCGGGATGAACTACTACCTCACCAACGAGGACGTGGACTCCGACCCGCGCCTGAAGCGGTTCACGCCCCACGAGGAACTCGACAAGTGGAAGACCCGGCCGTGGTTCCGGGACGACCAGTACGTGCACCCACTTCACGCCGAGCAGCTGACGAAGGTGGTGGAGGCCGGGGGGCGCGTGGGACTGGGCTCCCACGGTGAGGTGCAGGGGCTGGGCACGCACTGGGAGCTGTGGATGATGGCCTCGGGGGGAATGGACAACCACGACGCCCTGCGCGCCGCCACCATCCACGGCGCCGACGCCATCGGGCTGGACGACGACCTGGGGTCTCTGGAGGTCGGCAAGCTGGCGGACCTCCAGATCCTCAATTCGAACCCCCTCGACGACCTGGAGAACACGGTGGACATCGAGTGGGTCATGAAGAACGGGCGGCTCTACGAGTCGGCCACCCTGGACGAGGTCTGGCCGCGCCAGCGCAGCCTGCCGACCCAGTGGTGGTGGCGGACCGAGCCCGACCAGGGGGGCAACTGATGAGACAGGTGATGACGGGGCCGCGGAGGGCCGGTGCGGCAGCGACCGTGTTCGCCATGGCGGCGCTGGTGGGGATGCAGGCCGGATCCCCCATCGAGGTCGCGGGCCAGGACGTCCGTGCGCTCGTGGGTGCAACGGTGGTCGATGGCAATGGAGGAGATCCGATTCTCAACGCGGTGGTGCTGATCCGGGGGGACCGGATCCAGTGCGTCGGCTCGGCGGCGGACTGTCCGGTCCCGGCGGGGGCCGATCGGATGGACCTGGACGGTCGCTACATCACGCCGGGGCTGGTGGATGCCCACGTCCACTTCAGCCAGACCGGGTGGGTGGACGGAAGGCCCGACGGTCTGACCGCACCCGACTACTACCCCTACGCCGAGACCTCGCGGGCAAACCGCGACAACCCCGAACGCTGGGCCCAGTCCTACCTGTGCACGGGGATCACGGCCGTGTACGACGTGGGGGGGCATCCCTGGACCACGCAGCTCCCCGGGGCTTTCGAGGATCGGGACGACGCCACGCACGTTCGGGCCGCGGGGCCGCTGGTGTCGCACGGCGGTCGAGGCGCGCTCCAGGTCGACGACGAGATGTACACGTTCCTCCCCATGGACACGGACGCGGAGGCGGTGGCCGGCGTCGAGAGGGTGGCGGCCATGGGAGCCACGGCGCTCAAGGTCTGGTACCTGCGCGTGCCGCCCGATCGCATCGACGAGCTGGATCCCCGTCTCGTCCTCATCGGCGAGACGGCGCGGGCGAACGGGATGGACCTCATCGTCCACGCCACAGGCCTCCGGGAGGCCAAGGCGGCTCTGAGGGCCGGCGCGAAGCTCCTGGTCCACAGCGTCCAGGACCAGATCGTGGACGACGAGTTCATTCGCCTGGCCCGGGAGGCGGAGACGATCTACTCACCGACCCTCGTGGTGGGAGAGAACTGGTCCCGCGCCATGATTTCCATCGTGCTGGACACGCCCCAGACGCTGGACGATCCCAACGGCTGCGTGGATCCCAACACGGTGGCGAAGGTGAACGACACGGCTACGCTCCAGCAGTTCCTGCCGGAGCGGAACCGGGGCAGCGTGGAGTACGCGCTGCGGCGGATGCGAGGGACCGGCCGGACCCAGGCGGTCATGGCCGAGAACCTGCGCCGGCTCCACGAGGCGGGGATCCCGGTAGCCACCGCCACCGATGCGGGCAACCCGCTCACCCTCCACGGCCCGTCCATGTACAACGAGATGGAGTCCATGCAGGCCGCCGGGATCTCCGCCGACGAGATCGTCGTCATGTCCACGCGGAACGGCGCCGACGCCATGAACCGGCTGGACGATTTCGGGACGGTGGAAGCGGGCAAGATCGCCGACCTCCTGATTCTCACGGAGGATCCGACGGCCGACGTTCGAGCCTTCCGCTCCCTGACCCACGTGATCCGGAAGGGAACGGTCCACGACCAGGAGGACCTGCGCGTGCGGCCGGTCAGCTGACCCCGGGGAAGGGGAGCCGACCGGCCGCCGGGTGATGGTCGTGCGCGCCGGAGCAGGGCTCGCGACCTCGGGGTCGCGGGCCCCTGCCCGGACCTACTCCGGCTTGAGCGCCGTCATCATGACCGCCTTCACGCCGTAGGACTCCGCGGCACTGGCCGTAGCGCCTTTCTTGAAGCGAAAGCCCGGAACGACCGCGGACTTCGTCTTCTGGAAACCCGACTCCTCCAGCAGTCGGAACACCTCTCCCTCCAGGAGAGCCCCTCCGATTCAGGAGGCCCAGAGCTTGGGGTCGTTGACGATACTCTGGGACAGCTGCTTTCCGGTGACGATGTCGGTGAAGGAGATCCGGCCCCCCGGCTTCAGCACCCGGAACATCTCCTCCATCACGCGCCGCTTCCGGAAGGAGAGGTTGATCACGCCGTTGCTGATGATCACGTCCACGGAGTCGTCGGGGAGCGGGATGTTCTCGAGGGTCCCCTCCATCCATTCCACCGAGACGCCGGCGGATGCGGCATGTTCCGCGGCCTTCGCGCGCATCGCCGGGTTCATGTCGACCCCGATGACCCGGCCGCTGGGCCCGACGGCCTGTGCGGCCAGGATCGCGTCCAGGCCGGCGCCGCTCCCCAGGTCCAGGACCGTCTCGCCCGGGGAGAGGTCGGCGCGCAGGTGCGGGTTGCCGACGCCGCCGAACGACGCCACGGCGCCCTCCGGGGCTTTGGCGAGGTCCTCCGGGGCGTAGTCGAACATCCGGGCGGCTTCGCGACCGTGGAAGAAGTGGAACTCCCCCTCCGGGTGTTCGGCCACTTCCTGGTACATCCGGAGGATCTCGTCCTTCAGGACCGCCTCCAGCGATTCCTGGGCGTCTACGGCGTTCACGGCACATCTCCATCGTCGCGATCCAGGGGCCGGCGCCCGCGGGTCGGGGCCGGTCTACAGGGAGAGGCGCGATCGCCGGTCGAATCCGCTCACCGAGCACCGTCGTCGAGGACCGGATTCACGAGACTGGCACCAAACGCGGCCGGCCTGGGTAGATTGGGAGATGGACACCCGCACCCTCTCGACCGGATCCACGGGCATGCGAGCCAGACCCGCGCCACTCTTACGTGCCGCCGCCTGCGCGGTCCTTCTGGGGACCGCCGCCTGCGCGGAGGACGCGGTGGGTCCGGCTCCCGGTCAGCTCACCAATGAGGAGATCGGCGAGCTCATGGGCGCCCTGGGGGACATGGGTACCCTCGACCTGGACGGCGGCGCCATGCTGGGCGGCAACAACCTCTCGACGACGATGGCGTGTCCCCACGGCGGGGAGGTGGTGGTCTCGGGCAGTTCCAGCGACGGGCGCACCAACGGCAGCGAGATCGTCATCGACTACGACATCTCCATGCTCCACACGGACTGCGGTGTGGGCGAGCCGGGCCGGGTCTTCGTGCTGAACGGGAATCCGGACCTGGTTCAGTCCGGGACGATCCGCGTCCGCGGCCTGTTCGAGTTCATCGCCATCGACTCCCGCATCCTGGGCTCCCTCGCCTGGCAGTTCGACGGGCGCTCGGGGGTCTGCGACCTGGACGTGACGATCACCTCGTCGGCGAGTTCGGCGACCGGTGAGGGAACGGCCAGCATTTCCGGCACGGCCTGCGGCGCTCCGGTGACCCAGGAGCTGGACCTCTAGGGTGATCACCCCCTGGGCCCCCGGCGCTGCGTCGCCGTGCGGGAACTCAGCCTGCCGCGATCAGGAACACCTCGCCCACCACGTGGACGATCCCGTTGGTTGCCTCCACCGTGCCGAGGATCTTCGATCCGTTGACGTACGTGCCGTCCTCGCGGACCTCCACGTCCACGTAGTGGCCGGTCGCCATGTACAGCTGGTCGCCGTCCTTCAGGAGTTCGACGGTGAACTTTCCGGGCGCGGCGTGAGACGTGACGATGTTCGCCAGGGTCTGCTTGTTCTCCGGCTTCAGCAGTTCCTCCAGGGTGCCTTCGGGCAGCGCGTCGAAGGCGGCGTTCACCGGGGCGAACACGGTGAGCGGGCCCGCGTTGACGAGGACGTTCTCGAGCTGAGCCGCCTGCACGGCCGCCACCAGCGTCGTGTGGTCCTCGGAAGACAGGGCTACGCCCAGGATGTTGGGATCCGAGTTGGGGTCGGCCACGTAGGCCTGGCCCTTGTTGGACTCGGCCGCGAACTCGTCGGCCCCGGCGGGAACCCCGGCGTCACCGGAGGGGCCGCAGGCTGACACGAGGACCGCGAGAGCGAGGCTGGCGGTACCGAGGTACGAGCGCTTGGACATGAGATCTCTCCTTGAGATGGTACGAATGTGCCGTCAGGCGGTCGGGTCGCCCGGTCCTGTCGGGACGGCCCCGTGAGCCGCTTTGCAGAAAGGGGTGCCGGCGATACCCTTCGGGGTCGATGAGGTAGGAACCCCCCTCTTCCCCAGCCCTTTGCCATGCTGAGTCGCACCGGCGGATACGCCCTGGACGCCGCTCTGGCGGTCGCCCGCATGACCCGGGACGGGAGCCGCGTGTCGGCCGCCGAGATGGCCGAGCAGCTGGACATCCCCGGGAACTACCTGGCGAAGATCCTCCAGTCCCTTGCCCGGAACCGCGTCCTGGAGTCCGGTCGGGGCCGAAACGGCGGGTTCCGCCTGGCCCGCGATCCGTCCGCCATCACGCTCCTCGAGGTGGTGGAGGCGTTCGAAGACCTGGGCCCCCAGCGTCAGTGCCTTCTGGGCCGGGGCACCTGCTCCGACGCCGGCGGATGTCCGGCTCACGCCGAGTGGAAGGAGGCCAGCGCCCCGGCGTTCCGGTTCTTCGAGACCCGCACGCTGGGCGACCTGCTGGCGGACCGGACGGTCTGAGGCGGTCCCGGACCCGGACCCGGTACGGCGCAGGGGGCGAGCGTCGGCCATGCTACAGGTCCATTCTCCGGAACCGGCGCAGGGCCAGTCGGTAGGGCAGGACCACCCACGCCACCAGCGACAGGATCGCCGCTCCCAGCCCCCACACGCTCCCGAAGAAGTCCTGGAAGACCGCCCCGGTGTAGCCCAGGAGCGCGGAGGCGTCCACCGCCAGCAGCACCAGGATCCGGGCGAGGTCCACCGGGTTGAGGAGCATGGCCACCAGCATGGGCCGCTCCAGGGGGTAGGCGGCCAGGGTGTGGCTGGCCAGCAGGATCGCTCCGTCGTAGACCACGGTCAGGGCGAGCCAGAGGGTCAGTGCCGCGGCCAGTCCCCGAGCCGAGTCGCTGAAGGTGACGGCGACCGAGATGCCCAGGGCGGTGAACACCGCGGTGAGCAGGGCTCCGGCCAGCAGTACCAGCACGGTGGCCGATGGAGCCACGGTCAGGCCGCCCATGACCACCAGCGGGATTCCAGCGCCCAGCAGGAACAGCCCTCCCAGGGGCAGGGCCAGCCCCAGGAACAGTCCCAGCAGCAGCTCCCGTCTCCCCAGCGGCTGCGACAGCAGGAGCTCGATGAACTCCCGGCTGTCGTAGACGAAGACCGTGGCCACCACCAGGCTCACGAGGGGCACGGTGAGCAGGGTGAGGTTCGCCAGGGACGGGAGGGTCCGTTCCACCCCTCCACCCAGCTGCAGAAGCGCCAGCGTGGTCAGGAGGAAGAACCCCCCGTAGGCTACGAGCACCCGCCCGCGGAGGACGTTCTGGACCTGGTACCGCACGATCTTGATGGTCGCGCCCATCACGCCACCCCCTCCCCGGAACCGCCGGCCTCGTCGACCGCGTTCTGGGCCAGGATCAGGCTGGCGATGGCGCCCTCGAGATCGTCGGACCCGGTGGCCTCCAGCAGGTCGCTCAGTTCTCCCTCGAACCGGACCACGCCGTCCAGAAGGAAGACCAGGTCGTCGGCCAGGGCCTGGACCTGCCCCAGCTCGTGGGACGTGAGGAGGACCGTGCAGCCGCGGTCCCGCTCCTCCAAGATCCGGCTCTTCAGGACCCGGGCGGCCACGGGATCGAGTCCGGCCGTCGGCTCGTCCAGGACGAGCACGGAGGGCCGGTAGCGGAAGGCCAGGGCCGCGTTGAGTTTCTGGCGGTTCCCGCCGGACAGGGTCCGGACCGGCTTGTCCATCTCCCGCTCGAGTCCGAATGCCTCGACCAGCGCGCCGTCGGGGGTGCCGTCGTACGCGCGGAGGTCGTCGAGCATGGTCGCCAGCTCCCGTCCGGTGAGGTTGCCGGGGAACCGGGGCAGCTGCGGCATGTAGCCCACGTCCTCCCGGTACCGGGGGTCGGGGCCCACCTCGGTCTCTCCGAGCGTGACGGTGCCTTCGTCCGGACGGGTCAGGCCCAGGATCATCTTCATCAGGGTGGTCTTGCCGGCTCCGTTGGGTCCCAGCACCGCGGTCACGCGTCCGGGCCGGAGGCAGATATCGACGTCGTCCAGGACCTGGAGGGGGCCGAATCGCTTTCGGATGCCCTGCAGGCGCACCCAGACCGGGTGTTCTCCCAGGTCGCGGAGGGGGCGCATCTCGGTCATGACGGACTCCATGCGGTGGGATGCGGGGTCACGGCGGGAGCCGGATCCACCAGGTTCTCGGGGGTCAGCACGGGGAAGACCGCCTCGGCCATGTCCAGGAGGTCCACGAGCAGGCTCCGCTGAAGGACCAGGGCGGGTTCGTTCTGCTCGACGATCAGGGAGAACAGCCGGACGGGCCTGAAGGGGACGTCACCCACCCCGTTTCGGTCCCGGTCGTATCCCCGGTAGCGGTCCCAGTAGTTGCCGGAGAACGTGCTGTAGGCCCGCCGGCTGTTCGTGGACACGTCGAACGTGTTGCCCACGAAGTTGTTGTCTTCGAAGGTGCTTTCGCCCGAGTTGGCCAGGACCTGGATGGCCCAGCCGTTCAGGACGAAGTCGTTCCCCCGGACGTCCACCCGGCTCGCGCCCTCGGCGTGGATGCCCACGCTGTTGCGGCTGAATCGATTTCCCTCGATCCGCGAGTCGGTGATCTCCTTGAGGAGCAGCCCGAAGGACGCGCCGCCCCGGTTCTCCCGGAAATCGTTGCCCTCCATGACCACGTGCTCGGTGTACATCACCGCCACGCCGGCCCCGTTGTGGACGAACTCGTTGTTCACGTAGTCGCACCGGTCGGAGAACATGAAGTGGAGGCCGTAGCGGAGATTCTCCGAGCTCACGTTCCCCTCCACCCGGCTGTCCTCCACGAACTCGAAGTAGATTCCGTCGCGGTGGCCCCGGATGACGTTGTCCAGGATCGTGATGCGGGTGGAGTACCAGAGGTGGATCCCGTTCGCGGCGGCGGTCTCCCGCTCCGCGTAGGCCTGCAGCACGTTCCCCTCTACGAGGCAGTCGCCGACGTTCGCCAGGTACACCCCGAAGAAGGCGTCCTCGATGGTGTTGTCGGCCACGGTGCAGAACTGAGCCTTCTCCAGGGTGATGGCCGCCCGGTCGTCGACGAAGGTGCGGCCGGTGTTCCGCAGCGTGAGGCCCCGGACCGTCACCGAGTCGGAGGTGACGTGGATGAGCCCGCGTTCGCCCTGGCCATCGAGCACGGCTCCGTCCCGCCCGATGAGTGTCACGGGCCGGTCGAGGAGGAGCGTCTCCTCCCGGTACTCGCCGGCCTCCACCACGATGGTGTCGTGTGGGCTGGCCGCGGCCACGGCGTCCGTGAGCGGGGATCCTCCTGCCTGGGGCCGCACCGTGGTGACGGATTGAGCCTGGGCGGGCCCGGCCCACCCCATCAGCCCCAGGGCCAGGAGCATCGCGACAGCTGAGCGCGGCGCGATCACGGAGAGAGCACGGAGGGCGGGATGGCGGTTCATGATCAATGGGCCGAGTGGTCGGATTCGTCGCCGGGCGGGGTCACGGCAACGCTGTGGCCGCCGTGGTTACCCGGGCCCATGGGCGCGGCGTCGCGCACCAGGGTCCGGACCTGCTCCCAATCCAGGGCATCGCCGCCGAACGAGTTGACCGCCCCGTCCCGGTCCGCCATCCGGCCGAAGGCCGTGAGTCCCATTCCCATGGGGGAAGGGAGAGTTTCGCTTACCAGGTAGTGGGCCGACTCGGCGGGAATCAGGTTCGGGAAGTCCGCGAAATCCGTCACCCATACCGAGTGGACCGGCTGGTCCGCCCCCTCGGAGTCCAGGAACCGCGCCAGGCATTCGATGGAGTCGAAGGTGTAAACCTTGCCGGTCCGGGTGACCGCCTCGGCCCCGTGCCGATCGTCGGCCAGGCCCATGAGACACTCGTCGCAGGCGTCGGTCCCGTACACCAGGTCCCGGGGCTCC
>JBDHIJ010000113.1:0-4349 GCA_039587435.1 Gemmatimonadota bacterium | reverse complement strand
CGCCTCCGCTTCGCGGCGTGTGGACTCCTTCCCCGTCACGTCCACCATACGGGGACGGCCTTCCGGGTCCAGGTGGGTGAGCCCTCCGGGGCCCTTCGCATCGTCGGACATGGCTCAGGTTCTCCGTCGACCGGCCGGGCCGGAGTGGTGACGCTCCGCACCGACCGGGGAGAGCGCGGGACGGGCCCCGCCCAGTTCCCGGCGGAGCGCGTGGATCAGACCGTGGACGATGAGCTGGGGATTCACGTTCCCCGACGCCTGACGGCGGGCCTCGTCCACGGCGCTCAGCGCCCGGGCCAGGGCGTCGGGCCGGATCGAACCGGGGGGGACCTTCTCCGTCAGGTAGCTCCGGGCGTCCTGGTTCACGATGGCGTCCGGACAGCCTGCCGAGGCGGCTGCCCCGTCGCGGACCCAGACCTCGAGTGCCTCCAGTGTGGGCAGGATTGCCCGGGCCTTGGACGGTGGGAAGGCCACGGCGGAGGCGAACTGGCCGCCCAGGCCCCCCTCCAGTCCGGCCCGGAACAGGCGAAACGCCTCCTTCCGGATCCCCTCGAGCGCCCCATCGTCCTCGCCCTGCGGGAGGAAATCCACCGCGCGGCCCAGGGATCCGCCCGACAGCCGTGCCGCCCGGGCGGCGTCCTCCGGATCCGCCTCCAGCGACTCCATCAGGAACCGCTCCGTCGCCTCGAAGGACAGGGGCGGAACGTGGATGGGGAGGGAGCGGGACCGGAGCGTGGGCAGAACCCGTCGGGGCCGGCTGGTGGTCAGGATCAGGGTCGTCCCCTCCGGCGGCTCCTCCAGGATCTTCAGCAGGGCGTTGGCGGCCTCCGGGCTCGACTCCTGGGGAACCAGGGCCTCGGCCCGCCCGATGATGAACACCTGGCGGGCGCCCATGGTGGGCCGCTGGATGGCACGCCTCCTCAGCGACTGGATGGCGGCCAGGTACAGGCCCTCCGGCTGATCGCTGCGGGGCATCTTGAGTGGATCCTGGCGGATCTGCTCCAGGGTTTCCCAGCGGGCGTCTTCCAGAGCCCCCTCGAGCCGCTCCTTCGACATCGATCCCTTGGGCCGGGGAAGGGGGAAGTACCAGTGGATGTCGGGATGTTCGAGCTTCACGGCCATCCGACAGGACCGGCACTCGCCGCAGGGTCCCTCGGGCGTCAGGGCCTCGCACACCAGTGCGCTGGCGATCCACTGGGCGAAGCGCTGCTTCCCGGAACCGGAGGGGCCGTAGAGCATGAGGGCTCCGGGGAGCGACGCCCGCTCGATGGCGCCCACCAGCGAGTGCCGGAGGACTTCGTGGCCCACCAGGGGATGCAGCGTCACCGGTCCGATCCGGGTCTGGGGACCAGCCACTGCAGCGGGTCCCTCGCCTGCGGCGCTCCACCGTTGACCGGCGCGCGGATCTGGAACTCCAGGTGGGGTCCTTCGGGGGTCTCTCCGCCCCCCACCGTCCCCACGACCTGTCCGGCCTCCACCACGCGGCCCTCCACTACGCCCACGTCCTCGAGATAGAGGTAGAGCGTGTAGAACCCGTCGCCGTGGGAGAGCACGACCGTGGGCCCGTACCCCTCGAACGGCCCGGCCAGGACCACCGTACCCGTCTTCACGGCCCGAACGGGGGTTCCGGGGCTGGCCTGGATGCCGATCCCGTTCCAGCGCAGCACGGTCCCGTTGGGGCGCCGCTCCCGGCCGAACCGGTAGATGATCTCGCCGTCGAGTGGCCAGTCCAGGGAGCCCGCGTCGGACCCGGACATGGTGGCCTCGGCCGAGGCCGCGCCCGCCATCGCCCGCCGGCGTTCGGCCTCCCGGCGCGCCGTCTCCAGATCGGAGATGAGCCCGCGCATGCGCTCCTCGTCCTCCTCCAGCTGATCCAGGCGCGAAAGAGTCACGCGCTCCTGAGACCGAAAGGCCTCCAGCGTCATCTTGTGCTGGTCCTCCACCTTCCGGAGCTCGGCCAGCTCACCCAGCTTGGACTGCCGCAGCTGACCCAGTTGGGCGAGCGTGATGCGAAGCTCTTCGTCCTGGCCGACCAGCGCGCCCTCCAGCTCGGTGACCTGCTCCACCAGCGCCCGGTCGTGGGAGGCGATGAGCTGGAGATAGCGGTACCGGTTCAGGAGGTCGGCGAACGAATCGGCACCCAGCAGGACCCGAACGGAGTGGAGCTGACCCCGCTTGTAGATGTCCCGCAGGCGGCGCTGGAGCACGGCCTTGCGGGCCAGCAGCTCCTCGCGCGTGCGGACGAGTTCGCTCTGGGTCCGCTGGATCTGGTCGGTGGTGGCGTCGACCTGGAAGTCGATCTCGCCCAGCACGCCCCGGGACGAGGAGAGCTGTCGCTCGATGTTGCGGAGTTCCCCCGAGACGTTCCGGACCCGATTCTGCAGGTCGGTCATCTCGGCCTGCAGCCGCTCCCGCTCGGCCCGTATCTCCTCCAGGCGGCGCTGGCTGTCCCGGATCTCCCGCTGGATGTTCGCGGGCTCCTGGGCGGAGGCCGGGCGCATCTCCGCCGTTATCGGGAGGCTCAGGGCCGCCAGCAGGCCGAGACACAGCGGGAGCCGGCCCTTCATCAGGTGATCTCGCGGAGGTAGCGGCCCACGGCCAGACGACTGGCGAGCAGGCCCAGGAGGGCCCCGGCCGCGATCCCCACGCCGATCCACGACGCGGGGATCCACTCGAGCCGGAAGATGAACCGGTACACCACGAGGAAGCCCACGAAGGTCATGACGGCCGCCAGCACACCGCCGAAGAGGCCCGTGAGTCCCCCCTCCAGGAGGAACGGGGCACGGATGAAGGAGTCCCGGGCGCCCACAAGGCGCATGATGTAGATCTCCTCGCGCCGGGCGAAGATCGCGATGCGGATCGCAGCTCCGATGATCAGCGTCGCGACGACCGCGAAGGCGGCACCGAGGGTCAGGGCCGAAATCAGCCCGATCCTGCGCAGGAGGAAGAGTCGATCCACCCAATCCCGGCCATACCGGACGTCCTCGACGAAGGGCATGGCGGCGGCCACCTCGGCCACCATGGAGACGCTCTCCGGGTTCCGGCTTCCCGGCTGGAGCTGAACCTCCAGCGAGGCCGGCAGCGGGTTCACCTCCAGGTCCGAGAACACCTGCTGGAACTCGGGAAGCTCGGCCTGGGCCTTCGCCAGCGCGTCGTCCTTGGAGAGATATCGGACCGAGAGAACCTCCGGCATTCGCCGCAGCTCGTCCTCGGCGTTCAGGATGCGCTCCTGATCGGTTCCCTCCCGGATGTAGGCCACCACCTCCACCCGCGCCTCGACGGTCTCCAGAGCCAGGCGGAGGTTGTACGCCACCAGGCCGAACAGACCCACGACGAAGATGGCCAGGGCCACCATCCCCGCGGAGAGGAAGGTCAGGAGGGGGGCGCGACGGAACCCCGCAATGGCCTCGCGGAGACTATGCATCGGGGGCTCCTCCGGCCGGGACCGCGGCACCGGCCGAATCGTACACCAGCGACCCCTGGTCCAGCTCCAGGACCCGGACCCGGTCGTGACGCCGGATGATCTCCAGGTCGTGGGTGGCCATGAGAACCGTCATCCCCATGGCGTTGAGCTCGAGGAAGAGCTCCATGATCCCGCGGCTGGCCCGCTCGTCGAGGTTTCCGGTGGGCTCGTCCGCCAGGAGCACCACGGGCTCGTTCGCCAGGGCCCGGGCCACCGCTACCCGCTGCTGCTCCCCGCCGGAGAGCTCATTCACCTGGGCGGCGGCCTTTGGGGCCAGGCCCACCTGGGAAAGGAGGCGCTGGGCCCGGGGCCTTATCTGCTTCCGGTTCACGCCGGTGACCTCCAGGGCGAACGCCACGTTCTCCAGCGCGGTTCGACCCGGGAGGAGCTGGAAGTCCTGGAAGATGAACCCCACCCGGCGCCTCAGTTTCCAGAGGTCCCTGCGGGTCGTCTTCTCCGACGAGAAGCCGCTTACGCGGATCTCCCCGTTGGAGGGCTTCTCGGCCATGTGGATGAGGCGCAGGGTCGTGCTCTTTCCTGATCCGGAGTGCCCGGTGAGGAACACGAACTCGCCCTTGGGCACGTGGAAGGACACGTCCACCAGGGCCATTCCGCGACGGGGGTATTCCTTGGAGACGTTGTTGAGTTTGATCACGCCAGTTCTGCGTCTGAGAAGTGCGGACAACGGCGCCCGGGACGCCACACACTCCCCGGGGGTGGCGAGTCCTGGGCATCGGGGCGCAGGACGGAGGGGGGCCCGGAGAAGACTATTGTTTCGTGGCCTTTCCGGCCAGACGAACCGCCAGTTTCAGGGCCTCCAGCGCGGACCCCCAGTCCGCGGTTCCCGTGCCCACCAGATCGAAGGCCGTGCCGTGGTCCGGAGAGG
>JBDHIJ010000006.1:100993-141682 GCA_039587435.1 Gemmatimonadota bacterium | reverse complement strand
AGGGGAGGCCCAGGGTGGTGTTCACGCCGCCGCCGAAGGCCAGGCTCTTGAACGCGGCCATGCCGACATCGTGGTACGGAGCCACCACCGCGTCGAACTCTCCCTCGGCGGCTCGCCGGAACACGGTGTCGGCGGGGAAGGGCCCTTCCACCCCGATGCCCTGTTCCTGGAGCGCCCTCACCGACGGCTCCAGGATCTCCTGCTCTTCGGCCCCGAACAGGCCGCCGTCCGAGGCGTGGGGGTTCAGGCCGCACAGAGCGATCCGGGGGGCGGCCAGGTTCCAGCCGGTCCGAAGGGATTCGTGGAGCAGGCGGGTCTGGCGCTCGATCAGGCCGGGGGTGATCCGGTCCGGAACGTCCCGCAGGGGAAGGTGGGTCGTCGCCAGGAGAATTCGAATGGGGCGCTCCAGCAGCGAGGTCTCGGCCGCCATCAGCATCCCCACCTCGGGTGCCCCGGTGAGGTCCTGGAGGAGTTCGGTCTGACCGGGGACCCGTGCGCCGGCCTTCCACAGGGCCTGCTTGTGCACCGGGCCGGTGACCAGGGCTCCAGCCTGACCGGAGAGACAGAGCTCCACCCCGGCCCGGATGGCGTCCACGCTGGCACGCCCGGCTCCCTCCTCGGTTCCGTCCCAACCGGGGATCCTGCGGAACTCCTCCCCCTCCAGAAGCCCTCCGGGAGGCAGATCACCCCCCAGGAGGATGACGTCGAGCTCCGGATCGTCTCTGCGCAGGAGTTCGGCCGCCCGACTCATGACCTCGGGCCCGATTCCCCGCGGGTCCCCCAGGGTGATTGCGACGGGGGCGGCGCTCATGGACCGGCGGTCAGAGCTTCACGCTGATGTAGGTGGACGAGCGGAGCTCCAGCAGCACCGCCTCCAGGATCTTCTGCTGACGCAGCTGCCCCTCGATCTGGGGCCGGAGATCTTCGAGGGTCGCCACGCCGGCCTCCCGGCGCTCCAGCACCTGAACCACGGCCAGGTTGGGGGCCCCGGGGCGTCCTCCGACGTCGAGCGGGCCCACCACGGTCCCGGCGAGGGCCACGGAGAGCGCACTTCCGAGGGCGGGGGGGAGGCTCTGGAGCTGACTGGTGGCGATGGTCGCCGAGTCGTACATGGCAACCGCGTCTCCGAGCTCGTCGGAGAGGGTGCGCAGATCGCCGCCCTCCTCGACCTGCGTCCGAAGGTCGGACGCCCTGGCCTGGCTGGCCGCCAGGTCGTCTTCGCCCAGTTCGAACGCGATGAGGATGTGGCGGGCCTTCCGCTCCGGTCCCCGGATGCGCTCGAGGAAGATGACGTGGTATCCGAACACCGTTTCGATGGGAATGCTGACCTGGCCCGGGAACAGGGCGAAGGCGGCGTCCTCGAATTCCTGCACGAATCCGCTGCCCCGTCGGAACCACCCCAGGTCTCCGCCGTTGCGCTGGGTTCCGGTGTCGTCGCTGAACCGGCGAGCCAGATCCTCGAATTCCTCTTCGTCGGTGACGAACATCTCCAGGATCCGGTCCGCCTCGGCCTTCGCCGAGTCCTTGGCCTCCTGTGAGGGCAGGGGCTGCAGAATCGCCTGCTTGAGCGTGATTCGGGCGGGCATCTCGGGGAGCTGATCGCCCTGCTGGTCGAAGAAGGCCTGAACCTCGTCTTCGCTGACCGTGATGGACCGCATGGACTGGGCCCGCCGCTGCACCAGCTGGGTCTGCAGCTGCTGCTTCGCCAGCTGGGATCGAAGGAACTCGCGGTACGAGACCGATGTGAAGCCGCTCCGGCTCAGCTCGCGCACGAGTTCGGCCTGGCCCCCGGGGAACTGCTCGGCACGGCTGTTCCACTCATCCTCCACCAGGGCGTCCAGTCGCTCGTCGTCGAGGGTGATGAGGGTGTCGCGGATGGCCTCCTGGAGGAGCAGCTGCTCGTTGATGAGGCTCTCCAGGATCTCGTCCCTGAACTCCATGTAGGCCGGCGAGCCGCGCAGCGGGGTCTGCATCCCGGATGCGCCCATCTGGAGGATCCGCTCCTCCAGCTGCGTGAGCAGGATGATCGAATCCCCCACCACCGCGGCAACGCGGTCGATGACCTGCGGGCCCGGGGCCGCGAGTTCCTGTCCCGCAACCGCGCTGGGCGCCAGGGCGGCGACCGCGAAGGCCGCCGCAGTCAGCCCGGAAGACCGGGTTCGTGTCGTGCGATTCTGCTTCATTCCATCCCGTCGGTTGCGTCGGGGCATCCGTGCCCCGCGTTCATCCGAATCCTAACCTCTGCGGCCGCTGTGGTTCCTCTCCCCGGGTGCCTGACCGGCCGGCGCGCACCGAGCTCGCCGGCGATCGGACCGGGTGCGGGACTAGCGCCCGGGCCCGGTCCCCGATCCTCCGCCCTCTCCGTCGGCTGGGGGGACCGTTCCGGAAGGGTCGCCCGAGGGAGGCACCGCCGGGGCGGCGGCGCCGGACCCCCGGAGTTCCTGGACCGCGGCCAGCACCGCCTCGACCGCGTCCTCGTTCAGGTCGGCGCCGTATCGCTCCCGGAGCGAGAACGAGACCGGGCCGAGGGGCACGACGTCGATGCGTCCGGCGAGAATCCCCTCCATGGCCGTAAGAACAGCGCGCTCCCTGGCCGCATCGTCGGTTTCGCCATCCTCCGGGACGATCGACCGGATCCCCAGCGCGTCGGAGGCGTTGCGGAGCTGGATCTGGAGTTCCAGCGCCACCGAATCGGCTTCGGCCTGGCTGTACTCGATCCCCGCCTCCTCGGCCTTCATCGCCAGGAGCTCCGTCTGGGCCAGGCTGGACAGCAGCGCGTCCACCTGGTCGTCGGGAGCCGTGGCGACCTGGTTCCGGAGGGCCGGGGGGTTCCCCTGCAGGAACGCCTGCATCTCGCCCGCGGTGAGCCCTCCACCGACGTAGGTCACCAGTTCACGATCGGCAGCCCGGCCGCGGAGCGGCGTGTTGGGGTCGTTGGCCAGCTCCCGAGCCACGGATGCGGCTTCCTCGGTGACGGTGATCTCGGCCGGATCCCGGACGCTGGCCACGTAGGTGGACTCGGCCTCGAAGACGAGTTGGCTCTGAAGCTGAAGGCGGTACTGGTCCCGGATCGAGTCGAGCGGCATGGCCGTGCGGTCGGTGACGCGGATCACGTGGACGCCGAAGGGGGTCACCACCGGGTCCGACACCTCGTTCACCTCCATGGCGAAGGCGGCGTCGTCGAAGGGCTTCACCATGCTGCCGGGGGTGAAGAAACCCAGGTCGCCCCCGGTACCGGCCGTACCCGGATCTCGCGAATACTCCCTCGCCAGGGCGGCGAAGTCCTCACCTCCCCGGGCCCGGTTCGCCAGGTCCCCGGCCAGGGCGTCCACGCTGTCCCGCTGCTCCTGGCTGGCGCCATCGGGGTAGTTGAGCAGGATGTGGCTCGCCCGGATCTGGAGACCCGGCTGGTCCCTGAGGTAGGCCTCCTCCAGCTGAGCTTCCGAGATGGCCGTATCCACCAGGATCACCTCGTCCCGGAGCCGCTCCACCAGCACCTGGACCCGCCGCTGCTCAGCCAGGTTGTCCACGCTGATGTTTCCGAGGTCCGGATCCTCCGAGGCCGCCCGGGCCAGAAGCGAGTAGTCGATCCACAGGTCTCCGACGGCCAGCACGACCTCGGGCTGGGCCGGGAGCTGGGTCTGGGAGGCCAGCATCTCCGCCGCCTCCTGCACCGAGAGCCGACTGCTGCCGGCCGCGGCCAGATCGTCGGCGCCGGCGTCGGCCGACCCCCCGCACGACACGACCGTCACCGCCAGCGCGAAGCTGGCCGCCGGGGCCAGAGAGCGTCCGAATCCTCGAATCATCCTACTTCCCTTCCTGCGGTTTCCTTGGCCCGTCGCCGATCCCCCTTCTCACGGGAGGACTCCAGCAGGCGTCGAAGGGCCTGAATGAGCATGAGCGTCATGGGTTCGGTCCCCTCCTGACGCAGGGTCAGGGAGAGGGGATCCATCCTGCGAACTTCGACCGAAATCTGGCGATCGGAGAAGGGCCGTTCCAGTGCGTTGAGCCGCGGAGCCCGGAGAGGCCGGAACGTGATGCGTGCCTCACGCCCCCGGACGAAGATCCGCTCGATGCCCAGCCGTGTGCCGAGGATCCGGAGGATGTCCGCGTCCAGCAGCCGTTCCGCCTCGTCGGGAAGGGGCCCGAATCGGTCCCTCAGTTCCTCCCGGAGAGCCTCCACCTCCTCGGGCTCCTCCATCCTGGAGAGTCTCCGGTAGAGGTGGAGTTTCTGCGACTCGTCCTGGATGTATTCGTCCGGCAGATACGCCGATCCCGCCAGGGAGATGTCGGCCCGCACGTCCTCGTGCTCCGCTCCCTCACCCTCCTTCAGCCGCTTCACCGTGCGTTCCATGAGCCGCATGTAGGTGTCGATTCCCACGGCGTGGGCGTAGCCGGACTGGTCCGCACCCAGGAGGTTCCCGGCGCCCCGGAGCTCCAGGTCCTTGAGCGCCACGGAGTAGCCGCTCCCCAGTTCCGTGTAGTGCTCCAGCACGCGGAGGCGCTTATGAGCGTCCTCGGTGGTCTGGTCCGGCACCACGAGGTAGCAGTAGGCCCGCCGGTCCGAGCGGCCGACACGACCCCGGATCTGGTAGAGCTGCGCGAGGCCGAAGCGGTCGGCGCGGTCCACGATGAGTGTGTTGGCGTTGGGGACGTCGAGACCGTTCTCGATGATGGACGTGGAGACCAGGATGTCGGCGTCCCCGTCCACGAAGGCGTGCATGTGCTCGTCCAGCTCGCGAGGGGTCATCTGCCCGTGCGCGACCGTGATGGTGGCCTCCGGAGCCAGCTCCCGGATCCGCTCCGCCACCGTGTGGATGGTCTCGATCCGATTGTGGAGTACGTACACCTGACCACCACGGTCCATCTCCCGGTGGATGGCCTCGCCCAGGATCCGGTCGCTCCAGGGCAGCACGTAGGTCAGGATCGGCTGGCGATCCCGGGGCGGCGTCTGGATCAGGGAGAGGTTCCGCAGACCGGAGAGGGAGAGCTGCAGCGTCCGGGGGATCGGAGTGGCCGTGAGGGTCAGCACGTCGATGCTCTCGCGCATCTCCTTCAGCCGCTCCTTGTGCTTCACCCCGAATCGCTGCTCCTCATCGATGATCAGCAGCCCGAGGTCCTTGAGGTTCACATCGGACGAGAGGAGGCGGTGGGTGCCCACCACGACGTCCACGTCGCCGGTCTCCAGCTTCTCCAGGAGGACCTTCTGCTCCTTCGGACGGCGGAACCGGCTCAGGGCCCCCACCTTCACCGGGTAGTCGGCCAGGCGTTCCTCGAACGTGTGGCGGTGCTGCTCGACCAGAATGGTCGTGGGTGCCAGAACCGCCACCTGCTTGCCGTCCTGGACGGCCTTGAAGGCGGCCCTCACAGCCACCTCCGTCTTTCCGTACCCCACGTCGCCGCAGACCAGGCGATCCATGGGGGTGGGATCCTCCATGTCCCGCTTCACTTCCTCGGCGGCCCGCCGCTGGTCGGGCGTGTCGTCGTAAAGGAACGACGACTCCATCTCTCGCTGCCACCGGGTGTCGGGCGAGAATGCGAATCCGTCGGCCATGTCCCGTCGGGCGTAGAGCTCCAGGAGCTCCGTCGCCATTCGCTGGATCGCCTCCTCGGTCTTCTTCCGAAGCTGGCGCCAGCGCTTTCCGCCGATCTTGTGGACGTGGGGTGGCACGGAGTCGTCGGCCTCGCCGACCCAGCGCTCGAGGAGGTCCAGCCGGTAGACCGGAACGCGCAGCGTCTCACCGCCGGCGTATTCGATGGCCAGCGACTCGATGGCCTCGCCGGCCACCTCGACCCGCTGGAGACCCTTGAACATCCCCACGCCGTGGTCCATGTGGACCACGTAGTCCCCGGGGGTGAGCTGGGAGAGGCTCTCCAGGGCGACCGATCCGCGGAACCGCCGGGATCTCCGGAGCCTCCTGGAGCGGCGGAAGATCTCGTGGTCCGTGAGGACCAGGAGGTCGGCGTCACCCGAGAGGTGGAATCCGCCGGCCAGGGATCCCACCGAGAGCCGGGTTCCGGCCGGTATGGCCGCGGGGCCTCCCAGGATTTCCTCCAGGCGCTCCAGCTGACCGACGTTGTCGCACAGGAGGAGGGTCGTGCGGCCGCGGGCCGCGCCCTCGCGGAGCACGCCGGCAAGCCGGTCCATGTCCCGCTCGATCACCGGCGGCGCCTGGGCGTGAATGGAGGGGATGTGGGCCGCGCCCGGTGCCTGGGCCCCGAGGTCCGCGGCGCCCCGCCCTGGGGCGGGATCGGCCCCCTCACCCTCGTCGTCGTCCCCGCCGTGGTGCAGCACCAGGCGTGGGAACCGATCCAGCGCGTGAGCCGCCCGGTCCGGCTCAAGGAACAGCTCTCCCACCGGGTGGGGGGATTCCCCGGCCAGCCTCAGCTCCTCCACCAGCGCCTCTCCCCGGGACCAGGTCCGCTCCAGCTCGTACCGCCATTCCGCGGTGCCCTCGGCCACGAGCAGGGTATCGGCGGGGAGCACCTCCAGGAGCGATCGGAGCTCGTCGTCGTCGGCCGGCCCGCCCGAGTCTCCCAGGAAGTCCACCGGGAGCAGGTGGACCTCGTCCGTCTCCCGGACCGAGCGCTGGTCCAGGATGTCGAAGTGCCGGATGGAGACGATCTCGTCCCCCCAGAACTCGATGCGGATGGGATCCGGATTTCCGAACGAGAAGACGTCCACCAGCCCGCCCCGGACCGCGAACTGGCCGACCTCCTCTACCAGGGAGACCCGGTCGAAGCCCCGGTTCTCCAGGGTCTCGGCGAACTCGGTGAAGTCCAGCTGCTGACCGACCCGCAGTTCGATGCGGAGATCGGACAGGGCCCCGGGCAGGGGACTGCGCTCCTGGAGGGCGCGGAGGGTCGTGACGAGGACCCGGACATCGCCTGCGAACAGGGCCTCGACGGCCTCGACCCGCAGCCCACCGATCTCCAGGTGCGGCTCGCCCTCCTCGTGGGGCAGTGCCTCTCTCTGGGGGAACAGGGGTGCCGACCCCTCACCGAGAAGCTGCTCGAGGTCGGCCTGGAGCCGCGCGGCCTCGTTCGGCGAGTCGGCCACGCAGACCACCACGCGCCCCAACGAGCGGGTGAGGGCACCGGCGGCGGCGGCTCCGGCCGATCCGGCGCCGACCTGAACGTGAAGCCGCTGGGAGCCTCCCCGGAGCCGCTGCAGCAGGTCCCGGATCGCCGGGGTCCGGTCCAGCACGTCCAGGATCAGGGATTCGGTCGAGACGGGGGTCCGGGGGGTCATGGTGCGGACGGTGTCCCGGGGGCGGGCGAGCGGCGTGACGCCTCGACACCGGCAGCCGCCACAGCCCCCTCCAGCAGGAGGAGCAGGAGTGCGGCGACGAGAAGGAAGCCCCCCCCTTCAGGGCCTGTGCGCACCCGGAAGATCCTCCGGTCCCACTCACCCGGCGATCCGGTGAGCGCGTGGAGTCCTGTCGCGAGTAGACTCCCCTCTGCCGGGTTCCGCCGGGCCAGGTCCGACTCCTCCGGCCACGGGTTGACCGCCACCAGGGCCAGCAGCGAGTCGGCCGCCTCCACACGATAGATCCCGGGCCCAGAGAGCGGCCGGAAGCTCCGTTCCCGACCCACCTCCGCCGAAGTCCCGTCGGGGCCCACGACCCGAAGCGCTTCCGCGGAGATCGGAACGAGCTGCCCCGGCCGCACCTCGGCGCTGCCCGCACCGCCCCCGGCGGCCCACCGGGTCAGGGCCCAGTCCAGGAACGGCACCATCCTGGGTGAGACCGGGAGAGAGGTCCACGCGGGGTCCACGGGAGAGGCCAGAATCAGGACCCGAGCGTCCTCCCCGACGGCATCGATCAGCCAGGGTCGGCCGTCCTGGGTGCGCACGAGAACTCGGTCCGATCCACCGTCTGGAGCTCCCTCCAGCCGATAGGCCGAGGTGACCTCCACTCCGGTCAGGTCGACAGCCGCGGACGGTTCCAGACCCGTGATGCCGGCCCCGCTCGGCGGCGCGAGACGCCAGCGGGTACCCAGTCGAGCGAGTACCCGGTTGGTCGCGGGCAGGAGCGACGGGTCGGAGGGGGGGATCACAATGGCGGATTCCACCGTGCCCGGGACGGAGGCACCCGAGCCGAGCACCACCATGCGGGCACCGGAGCCGACCCGTACCCGGCCCGCTTCGGTCAGGACGTCCACGGCCTGCCCCACGAATGGGCCCGGATCACCCACCGCGCGAACCGGGACGGGCTCCCGGATGCGAAGGGCGAAGAACGCCCTGTCGTCGGCTCTGAGCCCGTCCGGTTCCGTCTCGAGGAATCCCTGCACCCAGCCCTCGCCGAACGGCCCCATGCGCAGGAGACCGGTGGCACCGGGTTCGATGGACGCCCGGGCCCGCAGCCGGTCCTGAGCCGTCAGACGCACGTCCACCGGCCCATTACCGGTGGCGCGGGCAGGCCCCTCGGGGTCGGCGGCGTCGGAGGGGGGTGCGGGGAACGAGGCCCCGAGCTCCACCGACACCTCGGTCGGTTCACCGGGAAGCGGGGGAATCCCTCCGCCGACCAGGACTCCAGTCAGCCAGCGGTTGAGCGGCGGCCCGCCATCGGGCCGGAAGGCGAGCAGGGTGACGCCTGGAGGAACCTCCACGGCCTCGATGAGATCGGTGGCCGACCCCTGGCCGTCGTAGAGCAGGTGCACCTCCGCGGCCTCCATGCCGGCGGCCCCGGCGATCCCCAGGGCCGACGCCAGGACGGAGGCGAGGGCGGCGGTGCCGGGGGCCGCAGCGACGGCGGCCAATTCGGTGCGGGCCTCCTCCGGCGTCAGCGGACGGGCGGGGAGCCAGGGCTCGGCACCCCGGAGAATCCAGATCCGATCTCCGTCCCGGGCCCGCTCCAGCGACCGGGCCCCGGCCTCGAGCAGGCCATCCAGCACTCTGCGATCGCCGTCGACGGCCCCGGAGCTCATGGAGTTGTCCACTACCAGGACCAGCGCGGTGGGAGGGTGCCCGGAACCGAGGAGCGTCAGCAGTGGCCGGGCAGCGGCGAGTGCCAGCAGGAGGATCGCGGAAATCCGCAGGAGCATGAGCAGCAGCTGCCGAGTCCGGATGGACCGGGCGTGCTCCCTGGCCATGCGCTGGAGGTAGCGGAGGGCCGGGAATTTCACGGTCCGGCCCTCGGAGCGCTGCAGGAGGTGCAGGATCAGCGGGACGGCGGCGGCCAGACCCGCCAGGAGCATGAGGGGGGAGAGGAACGTCACGACCTATCCCAGGCGGGCTCGCTTGCGGAGGTAGGCCCTCAGAGCGTGCGAGAGCGGCTGGTCCGTGCGCACCAGCACATGCTCGATGCCCTGGGGCTTGAGGGACCGCTGCCACTCCTTGATCGCCTCGTCCACGGCCTCGGCGTAGTCCCGCCGGATGTCCGCCACGCTCACCTGGAGTTCGTCGTGGGACTCGGGGTCCACGAAGCGGATCTCGCCGGTGGCCGGAAGGTCCCGCTCCCCGGGGTCCAGGAGGTGAAACACCAGGACCTCGTGTCCGTGGTGGCGGAGGAACTGAAGGGCGAGGCGGGTTTCCTCGGGGTCCACCAGGAGGTCCGAGATGAGGACCACGAGGCCGCTCCTGCGAAGCCGGATGGCGATGTCCCGCAGGGCCGAATGGGCGGTCGTACCTCCGCCGCCCTCGAGGCCCGAGAGCTTGGCGGCCAGCTCGTACCACTGCCGGCGGCCGCCGCGGGGGGGAACCCGCACGGCCACCTCCTCGTGGAACCCCGCGAAGCCCACCGAATCGCCCTGTCGAAGGAGGATGAGACCCAGGGAGGCCGCGAGGTGGCGGGCGTACCAGAGCTTGGTGGGCAGCGCGTCCGGGTCGGAGGACCAGTCCATGGACGCGGAGCAGTCGACGAGGAGGTAGGCCCTCAGGTTGGTCTCCTCCTCGAACTGCTTGACGTAGTAGCGGTCCGAACGCCCGAACATGCGCCAGTCGATGTAGCGCAGGTCGTCGCCCGGCTGATACGCCCTCAGCTCCGCGAACTCGGCCGAGAACCCCCGGTGAGGGGAGCGGTGCAGTCCCATGAGGAAGCCCTCCACCACCCTGCGGGCGATGAACTCCATGCCGCCCAGCTGGGAGAGGCTCTGGGGGTCCAGGAGGTCGGTGCGACCCCGGTCGCGATAGGTAGACTCGGCCTGTTTCATGAGAACCCGAAAACTAAGCGCTCGCGGGGGTTGGCCCAAACCGGAGGGTCGCCCGGGTACCGCAGGATTCCCTGAGATCGGCGTGAAGGGCGAGACCTGACCGGTTTGACCGTCCTCGCAGAGAGTCTACGTTGTCCTCAACCGAGGACAGGGGCCTCCTCTCCACCCGGTCCAAAGCCAGTGTCCACGCGGGTTTTGTGTGACGGTCCGATGGCACGGCCCCTGCTCCTGTTTCAGTCGGACCCGTATACCCCGACCCCCTCGACCGTACCGACGATGCGCCGTGTGACCTCATCCCGGACCTTCGTGCTGCCCCTGGCGGCGGTGCTGGGTCTCCTCGCCTGGCCCGCAAGCGGCCTGGGACAGGAGGCCGATCCGGCAGTGATGGCGGTGGGTGTGGGGGAGGCGGATCCCCTGTCGGCGCGGGTGTGGCTGGATCAGGGCGACGAAGCCATCTTCCAGACCGGAGACCGTGTCCGGATCTACTACCGGGTCTCACACGACGCCTTCGTCTCGATCTTCCAGATCAACACCGACGGGTTCGCCCGCCTGGTCTACCCGGCCTCGCCGGACGAGGACGGCTTCACCCGGGGCGGGCGAGACTACCGCCTGCTCCTCCCGCAGTCGCCCTACTGGTATGTGGATGACGCGCCCGGAGTGGGGTACTACTTCGTCGTGGCGTCCCCCACGCCGTTCGACTTCACCCACTTCCCATACTCCTTCTCGGAGGGGGGATGGGACCTTTCCCGGGTTGGGCAGAACATCTACACCGACCCCTATGTGGCCATGGACGACTTCGTGGCCGCGCTGGTGCCGCAGTGGCAGGAGGTGGGGTATGCGCTGGACTTCCTGAGCTACGACGTGGGCCAGGCCCACGAGTACCCCCGGTTCCTCTGCTACGAGTGCCACGGATACCAGCCCTACTACGCCTGGAACCCGTACCACTATTCCTGCACCAGCTTCCGGTTGCAGATCTGGTACGATCCCTACTTCTACCCGGTGTATCGCTACGCGGGGAACACCGTGGTGTGGACCCGCCCGCCGGTGCCCGGGAACTACCCGCGGTTCGGGTTCAAGGAGCGCGCGGACGGCGAGCCCGGGACCCCGGAGGTCCTGCGTCGGGATCCGGGGAATCCGACCGGGGGGTCCCCTCCGGCCCGCACCGACGGGGGTGACGGTGACAGCGGGCGGGGAGGCGTGGGCGCGCGTCCGGTCTCCGGACCGCCCCCCGGGGCGGATCCTCTCGGACCGGCCCGACGGGTGGGCCCCATCGGCGGTTACCGTCCGCCCACGAACCCGCCCGCCGGCCGAACCGGGCGCCCGTCGGGCGCCGGAGCGGGCGCCGGCTCCGGTACGAGTGGAGAGGGCGCCGCGAGGCCCGGCGGAGTGCCTACGGTCAACACCGGGGTGACCGGCTCTTCCACCCAGGGAGAGGGTCGTCCGGAGGCCCGCCCGACGCGAACCACGACGTCCGGGACCGGCCTCAGCACGTCCAACGGCGGCCGATCGGGCGCACGGGAGGCCGTACCCCTTCGCCGAGATCCCTCGGGGACCGAGCGGAGCGGGACTCCGCCCAGCCGCCCGTCGGAGCGGATGCGCTCCACGGCCGGAGAGCGCACGCCCACGGCCCGGACCGGCGGTTCGAGTTCCGGCCGCACCACGTTCCAGCCGAGGTCGAGCACCGGCGCGCGCACCACGACCCCGCGCCCCAGCACGTCGCGGCCCACCACCTCCAGGCCGACGACTTCCCGACCCACGACCTCGCGGCCGTCCGCGGGATCCAGATCCGGGGCGTCCAGCAGTCGTCCGGTGGTCCGGCCCAGGCCGTCCGGTGGCTCCTCCAGCCGGCCGTCGGCCCGTCCCAGCACTTCGGGCTCGCGCCCGCCCACGGCGAAGCCGAAGACGGGGGGATCGTCGGGCAGCCGACCCGCGGTGAAGCCCAAGAAGCCGAAGGGGGGAGGCGGGGCGGCCCCCTCGCCACGGCGCCCCGGCGGCAGCTGAGCCGGCCTGACCTCGCGGTTCAGCGGGTGTTGAACCCGATTCCCAGTGCCACGAGGGACGCATCGCCGATGTCGCCCCGCTGAAGCTGGAACGCGCCTCCGAGGTTGAACGCTCCGAAGGTCAGGGCCGAACCGAACCCCGCCGTGTATCCCCCGGTGACGTAGCCTGCGCCCACCTGGACGGAAATGGCGTCGATGGCCCGCCAGTCCATCCCCACCCCCAGACGGGTCTTGGCCCCGGCCGGCAGCCCGTCCCCGAAGCGCTGCACGAAGTCGGCGGTGAAGGTCAGGTTGTCCAGCGCTTCGTAAGCTGAAGCCAGTCGCAGACGCGGCTTGAACTTCAGCGCGGCCAGCTCGTCGAGCATGAACTGGGGTGCCTCCTCGATGGGGCGCTTGTCGGTGTCGGTGCTGGACCCGTCCTCGGTGAAGACGATGTCCAGCGGGCGATACACCATCCCGTCGGTGGAAAACTCGAAGGTGTGGACGACGTTGTGCAGGGTGGCACCCAGGGTGAGCGGGCCGCTCAGCCAGGCGGCCCCGATGTCCAGTCCGAAGCCGGTGCCCTGGGAAAGGTCGTATTCGTCGGTGTCGGAGTGGATGACCGGAAAGGCCACGTCCACCTCGATGGGGTCGCTGGTGACCTCGCTGCCCGCATCCCGGGCGAGGCCGACGAAGTTCCCCACCGAGTAGGTCAGGGTACCGCCGGCGAAGGTCGTGATTCCGCTCGTCGTCGCGCTGGAGCCGTCCAGGGAGAAGTCTCGCGGCGAACCCGTCCTGCCGGCGTTCCCGAACATGAGCAGCTCGGCCGCCTCGGGGTTCAGGTTCGCGTCACCGAACCCCTGGGTGTGGACCTGGAAGGCGACGTTCCGTACCGAGAACCCGACCAGGGCCAGCTCCAGGGCTCCGAGACCATTCTGGCCGCCCTCGGCCTCGATCTCTCGAAGCCACTCCTCCTTCTGACTGTCGGGGATCAACCGTCCCTCGTAGTCGGCGATGTCGGAAAGGCTGACCGGGCTGAGCCCCTGCCTCGCCCCCACCACCGGGAATACCATGGTCCAGCCGGGGTTGTCCCAGAAGCCGAGGTTGGCCGGGTTGGTGCCGAGCGCCGCTACCCCGCGCGCGAGGGCTCCGTTGTTCCCCGCCATGCCCAGCCCCGCGGTACTGGCCGAGACCAGCTGCCCGGAGAGGGGAGCGGCGGTGAGAGCTCCGAAGCCCAGGGCCGCCAGCAGGCCGAACCCGGGAGCGGCAGCTCGCCGTCCCAACCTTCCACCGCGCTTCACTCCGGGCTCTGCGCCTCGACGGGCGCAGCGGTCCATCACGAGTCCCATTCTCATGATCCCGACCCCTCCTCACCGAGTCTCAACACGAGATAGAGGTCCCCGATCAGGGTGGCCTCCAGCTCCGGCGTGACAACGATGGGCGGGGCCGACGGCACGATCTGCCCCTCGCCCGTCATCAGGACTCCTTCTCGCCCCATGAATCGACGCAGCTCCTCTCCCGTGAAGGGAATCTCCTGTGTGCTCTCACCGGGGGGAATGGTGACCGACTTCTCCACCGCATCGAACCCGGGTCCAGAGATGACGATGTCCGTTTCCACCGTCACGCCGAAGGCGTTGGAGGCAGCCAGGAGGAGATCGCCCTCCCGGATTCGCTCCACGAACGAGTCGTCCAGTTCGGCGACGTCCAGGACCACGGGATCGATGACCCCCTTTCGTCCGGCCACCACGACCAGGGCCTCGGCCAGGATCAGGGAATCCGTCCCGGCTTCCACCGCGATGGTTTCGCTCAGGTCGATCACGACGGGGTCGCCCAGGGGCGAGACGATGCTCACGATGGCCACCAGGCTGCTGACGGCGGCCTGTTCAAGCTCGATCTCCACCGTGGTGCTTCCTCCCGCCGCCAGGGTGTCGCGACCCCCGAGCAAGGTCTCGCTTCCCAGGACCTCCCCCTGGGTGGAACCCGACCGAAGCGTCAGGACGATGCTCCCGGGATCGCCACCCGGGTTCAGAGGGTCGAAAGAGAAGCCGTTGTTCAGGACCATCACGGCCGACCCGGACCCGATGGTCGCCGAGAGCACGTCGTCGGGGAGTTCGACGACCTCACTGAACTCGTAGGTGAACGGGGGCTTGGGCACCTCCGCGCCGTCGGCGGGTCCACAGAGTGGGCAGACGGATCCGAGGGTCTCCTCGAACCGGATCTCGCCAACCTCCACCAGGAATCCCGATCCGTCCGGGGCCACGGTCAATCCGTCGGGCAGAAGCTCGTCCACCGGGATACCGGTGGAATCACCGGGCACGGCCCATACCGTATCGAGGATGGGGGCGGCGGAGGGGATATCGCAGGAGGCGAGGGCAAGCAGGCAGGGGAGCGCGGCCAGGGCCACCGGTCTCGTCGAGTCGTTCCGTGGTCGTCCCATGGAGTTCTCGGTTCCGGGTTCGTCGCGTGGGGTGTCGGACCGGGGCAAGGGGGGCAGGGGGGGCGCCCCGACCCCTCAAGATGCCCGTCCCCGGGGGCGGGGGTCAACCGCACTCGCGACCCCGGACCGCTGATTGATCCGGTATCCCGGGGTCGGTTATCTTTCGCCCTTCCTTCGGACCTGAACGCCCCTTCCCGACAGCGGTTTCCGTGCGCACCGATCACATCCGCAACTTCTGCATCGTCGCCCATATCGATCATGGGAAGTCGACGCTGGCCGACCGGCTCCTCGAGCACACGGGGGCCCTCGATCGCCGGCAGATGCGGGACCAGGTGCTGGACGACAATGAGCTGGAGCGGGAGCGGGGGATCACCATCAAGCTCCACGCCGTCCGGATGGACTACGAAGCCAGGTCCGGCGAGCGGTTCGAGCTGAACCTGATCGACACGCCCGGGCACGTGGACTTCACCTACGAGGTGAGCCGCTCGCTGGCCGCATGCGAGGGCGCCATCCTCGTGGTGGACGCCTCGCAGGGGGTTCAGGCCCAGACCCTTTCGAATCTCTTTCTGGCCCTGGACGCGGACCTGGAAATCATTCCGGTCCTGAATAAAATCGACCTTCCGGGGGCCGAGCCGGAGCGCCGCCGCGACGAGATCTGCGACCTCCTGGGCGTGGAGCCCGAGTCCGTCATCCTGGCCAGTGCCAAGGACGGAACCGGGATCGAGGACATCCTCGAGGCCGTGATCGAGCGGGTACCCGCGCCCATCGGCGACCGCGATGCGCCCCTCAGGGCCCTGATTTTCGACTCGTACTACGACAAGTACCTGGGGGCCGTCCCCAGCGTGCGGGTGGTCGACGGCGTCCTCAGGCCCGGCATGTCCATCGCGTTCGGGAACGTGGACGCCCGCTACGACGTGACCGAGGTCGGATACCTCCAGCTCCAGCGGGTCTCGCAGCCGGAACTGGGCCCGGGGGAGGTCGGCTACCTGGTGGCGGCCATCAAGTCGGTGTCCGATACCCGGGCGGGGGATACGATCCTCGACGCCACCAACCGGGCGGAGGAGCTGCTGGAGGGGTACGAGGAGGTCCGGCCCATGGTCTTCGCCGGACTCTACCCGACCGATGCCGACGACTACGAGGAACTCCGGGACGCGCTGGACCGCCTCCGTCTCAACGACGCCTCGCTCCGCTTCGAGCCCGAGACCTCCTCGGCCCTGGGATTCGGGTTCCGGTGCGGATTCCTCGGCCTGCTCCACATGGAGATCATCCAGGAGCGGCTGGAGCGGGAATTCGGGGTGGATCTCATCACCACGGTCCCCAACGTGGAGTACCACGTCAGCCTCACCAGCGGGGAGGATCTCCGGGTCGAGAACCCATCGTTCCTCCCGGAGCGGGGCAAGATCGAGCATATCGCCGAGCCCTTCGTGAAGGCCCGGATCATGTGCCCGTCGGAGTATATCGGGAACGTCCAGAAGCTGGCCTACGAGCGCCGGGGCGTGTCCACGGGCATGAACTACATCGACCCCCAGCGGGTCGAACTGGATTTCGAGCTTCCCCTCGCCGAGATCGTTCTCGACTTCTACGACAAGCTCAAGAGCAACACTCGAGGCTACGCGGCCCTGGACTACGAGTTCCTCGAGTACCGGCCCGAGAACCTGGTGAAGCTGGATATCCTGGTGAACGCCGATCCGGTGGACGCGTTCAGCGTGATCATCCACGAAGACAAGGCCCAGACCTACGGCCGGGACCTGGCCGTGCGGCTCAAGGAACTGATTCCCCGGCAGCAGTTCGAGGTCGCCATCCAGGCGGCCATCGGGGCGAAGATCGTGGCCCGGACGAACGTGAAGGCGCTCCGCAAGAACGTGACCGCCAAGTGCTATGGGGGTGACATCACCCGGAAGCGGAAGCTCCTGGAGAAGCAGAAGGAAGGGAAGCGGCGGATGAAGCAGGTGGGCTCGGTGGAGATTCCCCAGGAAGCGTTCCTGGCCGTGCTCTCGCTGAACGAGTAGCCATGTCGGCCGCCCTCCCGCCCCTGTCCGCTGGCTCGCCCGGCCTCGGCTCCGTCACTCCGGCCTCGGAAGGCCGCCCCTGGGTGGCGGGAATCGACGTCGGCGGTACCACCATCTCCGTCGGGTTCGTGCACTCCGAGACCGGTGCCCTCAACGGGTTCACGGTGGAGCCCACCCTCGCCGAGGAGGGCGGGGAGGGCGTGACGGCGCGCATCGTCAGCCTGGTTCGACGGGCCGCTGCCGAAGCCGGCCTCGACCTGGGCGCCGAGGTCGCCGGGATCGGTATCGGCTGCCCCGGCCCCCTGGACCGAGGCTCGGGAATCGTACTGACCACGCCCAACCTGGGCTGGGCCGACTTCCCGGTCCGGGACCTCATCGCCGGCCCACTCGGCCTTCCCGCCGTCCTCGACAACGACGCCAACTGCGCCGCGTTCGGCGAGTGGTGGCTCGGGGCCGGCCGGGGCTCCCACTCGCTGGTGGCCCTTACCGTTGGGACCGGCGTCGGAGGGGCCATCGTGGTGAACGGGCGGGTCTGGCACGGAGCATCCGACGCCGCCGGCGAGATCGGCCACATGACGATCAACTACGGGGGTCGGCGCTGCAAATGCGGGAACTACGGATGCCTGGAGGCCTACGCGTCCGGCCCCAACATCGCCGCTCGCGCCCGGGAGGGTCTGGAGGCCGGTGAGACCTCCGCTCTCTCCGGAATCGTGGACGGCGACCTGGACCGGCTCACCGCGGCCCACATCTCCGAGGCGGTCCTGGAGGGGGATCCGTTCGCCACCCAGGTCCTGCAGGAGACGGCCCGCTACCTGGGGGTGGGGCTCGCCAACCTCATCAACCTCGTAAACCCCGAGATCGTGGTGGTCTTCGGAGGGGTCACGTCCGCCGGCGAGCACCTCCTGGATCCGCTCCAGAACGAGGTGCGGAGGAGGGCGTTCCTGCCCGCCGTTTCGGCCTGCAAGATCGTCCCGGCCGAGAGGACGGACGATGCCGGCGTCCTGGGAGCGGCGGGGCTGTTTCTCCGGCAGTGGCAGCGGGAACGCGCCGAGAGCGCTCCCCCTCCGGCCTCCGGGCGGGACTCATGATCGTCCGGGCCGGCGATCCCGTCGCCGCCGGAACCTCCACCCCCGAGGGAGCGGCGTCCGGCACCCCTGGACCGAAACGACTCGGCGTCGTCGGCACGCTGGTCTGGGACCGGATCGTGGATCGGGATCCCACCGTGGCGGCCGTGGAGGAGTGGGGCGGCATCGCCTACGCCCTGAGCGCTCTCTCGGCGGCAGTGGACGACGGGTGGGAGATCGTGCCCATGGTGAAGGTGGGCGCGGACCTGGCCGAACCCGCCTACCGGTTCCTCAGGAGCCTCCCCAACGTCCGCGTCGGGGAGGGCGTGGCCATCGTGCCTGAGCCCAACAACCGGGTCGAGCTCCGATACACCGACGAGGCGCGTCGCACCGAGACGCTCTCCGGAGGGGTTCCCGGCTGGACGTGGACCGAGCTGTCGCCTCTGCTGGCCCAATGCGACGCCCTGTACGTCAACTTCATTTCCGGCTTCGAGCTGGAACTGGACACGGCCATGGCGCTGCGGGCCGGATTCAACGGACCGATCTACGCCGACCTGCACTCGCTTTTCCTCGGGGTCTCCGCGGGCGGGGTCCGGTTTCCGCAGATGCTTCAGTCCTGGGGGAAGTGGCTGCGCTGCTTCGACGCGGTCCAGATGAACGAGGACGAGTTCGAACTGCTGGGCTCGTCGTACGGCGATCCCTGGCGCCTGGCGGCCGACGTGGTCGGGCCCGACCTGAAGCTCATCACCGTGACCCTGGGTGCGGGCGGTGCGGCGTACGTGGCCGGGGCCGAGTTTTCACCGGATCCCTTTGGCTGGCCGGCCCTGCGGCAGCGCATGGCACTTCCGGGTCACACCTCCAGCAGCCGGGTGCCGATAGAGGGCGGGGAAGGCGAGGGCGACCCGACTGGTTGCGGTGACGTATGGGGGGCTACCTTCTTCTCCCGCCTGCTGGCCGGGGAGCCGCTGGAGCAGTCCATGCGGGTGGCCAACGCCTCGGCGCAGCGGAATCTCCGGTTCCGGGGAGCGGCCGGGCTCCACCTTCATCTGCAGGGCAGACTCTCACCCGCCGAGGGGGGACATTGAACGTCATTCCCATTCCAGACTCCATGGATCACCGGTCGTTCGACCGCCTGGTGGCCCAGCTGGAAGAGGTGGATGGCCGCTGTCTGTTCGATGCCCGACGACTCCGCTGGGTGGATCCCATGGGGATGGTGGGGCTCCTGGCCTCGGGGACGGTGGTCCGGGACCGCTCCGGCGCGCCTCCTCTTCTCCAGCTGCCCGAGGCCGGAGATGTGACGGGCTACCTGGGTCGCATGGGGTTCTACCGGGCGGCCGAGGGAATCTTCGAGCTGGACCGCCGGCCGGTGGTGCGAAAGGCGCAGGGGCCCTCCGACGTGCTGCTCCAGGTCACCCCCATCACCACCAACTCCGACATCCACGAGGTGGTGGACCGGGTCCAGTCCCAGGCGGAGCAGATCCTGGCCCGCACGCTCCACTATCCGGCCTCGGCGATCGTTCAGTTCTCGGTCATCCTCTCCGAGGTCTGTCAGAATATCATCGAGCACGCGGAGGCGCCGGGCTGGGTCGCGGCCCAGGCCTACCGGTGGACCAAACGACTCGGCCGACACGTCCTCCAGGTGGCCGTGTGCGATCTGGGCAGGGGCTTCAGGGGCTCGCTGCAGGAGGAGCACTCCGCCCGGTTCGGGGACCGCTGGGGGGACGGCACCGCCCTGGAGGCGGCCTTCATGCACGGGCTGACACGTTTCCCTGACTCGGGGCGCGGGCAGGGGATCCAGCAGGTGCGCCGGCAGGTGAACAAGTGGGAGGGCGTCATCGCCATCCGCAGCGGGACCGCGCGCATCTCGCAGGGCCCGGACTGGAACGACAGCCCCCCCAAGGCCGAGGGGCTGGCCCCGTTCCCGGGATCCCAGATCCATATCCTCCTGCCGGCCCGAATCCCGGAGGAAGGGTGAGCAACGTGCCCGGGGACATGGGTTTCGATCACCGCTCGTTCCACGTGCGGAGCCTTGTGCAGCGCTCCGTGGCGTCGCTGTACGCCCACCTGGTCACCCGGCCCACCGGGCGCGCGGTCCGGCTGGCCATCGAGGGTCAACTGGGGGAGGGGACGGGGCGCATGCTCTCGGTCATCGACCTGTCGGAGGTCACGATCCTGGACTTCTCCTGCGCCGACGAGGTCGTGGCCAAGCTTCTCCTCAAGTACGGCCCGATCCATGGGGAGCGAGAGGCGTTCTTCGTTCTCAAGGGAGTGCGGCAGCCCCACCGCGACCAGATCGAGGTCGTGCTGGAGCGTCACGGGCTCTCGGCCGTTGCCGAGACCGGCGACGGCCAGTTCGAGCTCCTAAGGCCCCACAGCGACGCGGCGGCCCGGATCTGGGCCCTGGTCGAGTCCGAGGGAGTGGTCGCCCTGGATGACGCCGAGGAGATTCTGGGCGGAAACGGTGCGGTGGACGTGCTGGACGACCTGGCCTCCCGCCACCTGGTCTTCCGCCGGAGCGATGCACCCGAGTACCATGCTCTGTCCTCCCTGGTGAAGGACCTGCTCGACTGACCCGCAGGAGATCCCCATGAGCGAGACCGCCCCCGGATCCGACGGCCGGACTCCGGCCGACCAACCCAGTTCCGAAGGAATCGGGACTCGAGCTATCCATGGGACCGAGCGCGGACCCGATCGATCCGGACCGGTCGTCGCTCCCATCGTCCAGAGCGCCACCTTCTTCGGGGGGCGGGGGGAGGATCCCGGCCGGCTTCTCTACTCTCGGTACGGCAACAACCCCGCACAGGCCGCACTGGGCGAGAAGTTGGCCGTCGTCTGTGGGGCTGAGGCGGCGCTCCCCATGGCGTCCGGCATGGGCGCCATGGCCATGACCCTCCTCTCCCTGGTCGAGGTTGAAGGGCACATCGTGGCTTCCCGGCATCTCTACGGTGCCACCCGGAAGCTCCTGGAGTCCGAATTCCCCAGGCGCGGCATCCGGACCACCTTCATCGAGCCCGACTCCCGGGAGTCCTGGCTCCGCGCGCTGGAGCGCTCCACCGCCGCCCTCCTGCTGGAACTCCCCACCAATCCGCTCCTGCGGGTCTTCGATCCCCGGCCCGCCGCGGACGTGGCCCGGGAGGCCGGACTCCCGCTGGTGGCCGATGTGACCTTCGCTTCGCCGGTGAACCTCCGAGCCCACGACCTGGGAATCACCCTGGCCGTGAACAGCGCCACCAAGTACCTCGGCGGGCACTCGGATCTCATCGCGGGGCTCGTCTCCGGACCCGCCGAGCGGATCGAGGCGGTACGGGGAATGATGAAGCTCTACGGGCCCTCCATCGATCCTCACGCCGCCTTCCTCCTGGACCGCGGAGTGAAGACGCTGGAGGTCCGAATGCAGCGCCACAACGAGAACGCCCTGGCCCTGGCCCGCTGGCTGGAGGACCAGCCCGGGGTGGCCGGGGTCAGCTACCCGGGCCTGGAGTCCCACCCCGAGCATGCCCTGGCCTCGGAGATCCTGGACGGATTCGGGGGAATGCTCGGCATCCATCTCTCCGGCGGTGGCGAGGCCGCGGACCGTTTCGGTGACGCCCTCTCCCTGGCCATGCTGGCTCCCAGCCTGGGGGGAGTGGAGACGCTCATCTCCCAGCCCCGTCACACCTCCCACATCGGGCTCACCCCCGCCGAGCGCGCGGACCTGGGCTTCCCGGACGGATTCGTCCGGGTGTCGGTCGGCATCGAGACCCTGGACGACCTCCGCGCCGACTTCGCGTCGGCCCTCGCAGCCGCTGGACCCTGACGGTATCGCATGCTTCGCAGGACACTGATCTCTGTCGCTCTCCTCCTGGGGCTGGTGCTTGCCCTGGGCTCCTATGCGGTCCACAGGCTTCGTTCGGGCCCACCGATCCGATCTCAGTCGCTGACCGTGTCCGGTCTCCAGGAATCCGTGGAGATCGTCTACGACTCCATGGGCGTGCCCCACATCTTCGCCGAGTCCATGGAGGACGCGATCTTCGCCCAGGGCTACGTCCACGCCCGGGATCGGCTCTGGCAGATGGAGCGGTTCCGTCGCGTGCTGCAGGGCCGGCTCAGCGAGATCCTGGGGCCCAGCATGGTCGATACCGATCGGTTCCTGCGGACCCTGGGGCTGGAGCGCGCGGCCCGGGACGGCCTGTCCCCTTCGGGCAGCCCGACCCGGCGACTCATGGATCACTATGCGGCCGGAGTAAACGCGGCCATCGACGGCTGGTCCGGCCTCCTCCCGCCGGAGTTCGTTCTGCTTCGGTTCCAGCCTGAGCCCTGGGAACCCTACATGTCCCAGGGCATGGAGAAGATCATGGCCTGGGACCTGTCCGATTACCACACCGGGCTGAACCTCGCGCTGGCTCGGGAGGCCCTCGGGGACTCGGCGATCATCCCGCTGCTGCCCAGCTACCCCGAGTGGGGGGTCACCATCGTGGACGGGTGGCCCGATGGGCCGACCGCGGAGACGGCCTCCGCTGAACCCGCTGGTGGGGGTGCTGGCCCGGGGGCGGGGATGGCGGCTCTCCCCCCCGGCGTGGACCGAGAGACCCTGCTCTCGGCTCGATTGAGCGACGACGTGGCCCGGGTGCTGGAAGCCGGGAGCGTGGTACGAGCCTCCAACTCCTGGGTGGTCGGGGGCGAGCGGTCCCGGTCCGGCAAGCCACTGCTCGCCAACGACATGCACCTGGCGCTGGACGCTCCGAACATCTGGTATCTGGTCGGACTGCACGCCCCCGGAGTCGATGTGGTGGGGATGAGTCTCCCGGGCGCCCCCGGCGTGGTCGCGGGTCACTCCGCCGCCGTCGCCTGGGGCTTCACCAACGCCATGGTGGACGACTCCGACTTCTTCATCGAGGAGATCCACCCGGAGGATCCGGCCCGATATCGGACCCCCGACGGATGGGCGGAGTTCGAGACCCGCACCGAGATCATCCGGATCAAGGGTGAGCAGCCGGTCGAGCTGGTGGTCCGCTCCACACACCACGGCCCGGTCATCAGCGAAGTGGACTCCCGGGCCGGAGACCATGTCCTGGCCTTCTCGTGGGTGGCCCACGAGCCCTCCGGCACGTTCGACGCCCTGATCCGTGCGAACTCCGCTTCCAGCGTCGACGAACTGCTGTCCGGCCTCCGGGAGTTCAACAATCCGCACCAGAATGTGGTGTTCGCCGACACGGCCGGGGACTGGGGGTACTGGATGGGTGGGCGGGTGCCCCTGCGCGCCACCGGCCTGCCTCCCCACCTGCCGGTCCCGGGGTGGACGGGTGAGTCCGACTGGGTCGGGTGGCTCCCCTTCGAGGAGAAACCCCATGTGCTCGCCCCGGCGCGGGGGTACATCGCCACCGCCAACCACGCCCAGGTGGCGGACAGCTCCGCCCTCCGCGTGACGGACGGGAACTGGGCGGGACCCTACCGGGGTCAACGGATCTCCGAGCTCATCGAAGCCCGGCCCCTTCACGACGCCCAGAGCATGCTGGCCATCCAGATGGACGCGGGCAGCGCCTTCGTGGACCGGTATCTCCCGTTCGCCGTGCAGGCGTTCCGGGACGCGGGCCTGACCGACCTCGCGGACCGACTGGAGGCCTGGGACCGGGCCGCGGACCTGGAGAGCACCGAGGCCACGCTCTTCCACACCTGGTGGGTGGGCCTCCGATCCGACTTCATGGAGCACTACTACGACGGAGATCGGGGGTACTTCCCCGGCTCGCTCGTCGGCCGCGCCCTGGAGGGGGACCCGACTCTGCCGGCCCGGGCGACGCTCCCTCCCGAGTTCCCGGTGGAGGCGGCCCGAAGGGCGGCCGCCTTCGCGGACCTCCCGTGGGGGGAGGCCCATCGGCTCGCTCTCAACCACCCCATGGGCCAGGTGCCGGTGGTGGGCTCGCTTCTCCGGTTCGGCCGGGCCGATATCCCCCGGGTCGGAGGGCCGAACTCCGTGAACGTAGCGGGCTTCAGCGGGACGACCCCTCCCTTCGTCACCACCTATGGACCGAGCCAGCGCCACGTCGTGGACATGGGCGACCTGGATGGCGCGGGCGGCTTCATCCTCCCTGGCGGGCAGTCCGGGTACCCGGCCAGCCCACACTCCTTCGATCAGCTCGAACTCTGGAACCAGGGGCGGCTCTGGAGGCTGCCGCTGGCCCGGGGTGCCGTGGAGGCCCGCTCGGTGGCCACGGTCCGATTGACCCCCGGCACACCCTGAGCGACGAAGGGGGCGGACCGACAGGCCCGCCCCCTTCGACTTCCGGTCCGGAGGACCGCCGCACGGGTCGCAGCCGCGGCCGAGCGACTACTCCTCTCCCATGAAGGGGTAGGGGTAGTCCCTGGGCGGAACGAAGGTCTCCTTCACGGTCCGGGCGTTCACCCAGCGGAGCAGGTTCAGATAGCTCCCGGCCTTATCGTTCGTGCCGCTGGCCCGGGCTCCACCGAACGGCTGCTGACCCACCACCGCGCCGGTGGGTTTGTCGTTCACGTAGAAGTTCCCGGCGGCGAAGCGGAGGGCCCTGTGCGCCTCCAGCACGGGACCCCGGTCCCGGGAGAACACGGCTCCGGTCAGGGCGTACGGCGAGGTGGAGTCCACCAGCCCGAGCGTCTCCTCCCACTCCGAGTCCTTGTACACGTAGATCGTCACTACCGGGCCGAAGATCTCGTCGCACATGGTGACGAACTTCGGGTCGGTGGCCTTGATGACGGTGGGTCGGATGAAGAAGCCCTCCGAGTCGTCGTACTGGCCGCCGGCGATGATCTCGGCGTCGGAAGAGTCGGCCGCCTGCTTGATGTAGCCGGTGATGTCCTCGTAAGCCGGACCCTCGATGACCGCGCCCATGAAGTTCGTGAAGTCGGCGGGATCGCCCATCTTGATCCCTTCGACGTCCTCGATGAGGGCGGCACCCATGACCTCCCACATGCTCTCGGGGATGTAGGCTCGCGACAGAGCGGAGCACTTCTGGCCCTGGTACTCGAACCCGCCCCGGATGATGGCCGTCTTCACGGCGTCCGGATCGGCCGAGGGGTGGGCGATGAGGAAGTCCTTCCCGCCGGTCTCACCCACCACCCGCGGATAGCTGGCGTAGGAGGCGATGTTCTCGCCCACGGTCCGCCAGAGGTACTGGAACACCCCGGTGGAGCCGGTGAAGTGGATCCCGGACAGGCTCTGGTGGAAGAGCGCCACCGAGGAGATCTCCGACGACTTGCCGGGGATGAAGTTGATCACACCCGGGGGCAGGCCGGCCTCCTCGAGGAGCCTGGCGATGTAGTACCCGGAGATGATGGCCGTGTGGGCCGGCTTCCAGAGGACCGTGTTCCCCATGAGGGCGGGGGCTCCCGCCAGATTCCCTCCGATGGAGGAGAAGTTGAAGGGCGAGATCGCGTAGACGAAGCCCTCCAGCGGGCGGTAGTCCATGTAGTTCCAGACCCCGGGGGACGAGGCCGGCTGATCTTCATAGATCTGCTGCGCGTAGGCGGCGTTGAAGCGGTAGAAGTCGATCAGCTCGCACGCCGCGTCGATCTCCGCCTGGTGAGCCGTCTTGCTCTGCCCGAGCATGGTGGCCGCGTTCAGCGTGTCCCTCCAGGGCCCCGCGAGCAGCTCGGCCGCCTTGAGGAACACAGCCGCCCGGTCCTCCCACGGCCAGTGCGCCCACTCCTTCTGGGCCTCCGCGGCGGCCTCGACGGCCATCTTCGTCTCCTCGGCGCCGGCCTTGTGAACGGTGGCGAGGACGTGCTGGTGGTTGTGGGGCATCACCTGGGTCGTGGTGTTGCCGGTACGAACCTCCTTACCGCCGATGATCAGCGGGATCTCCAGCACGCTGGACGACATCTCGGCCAGCTTGGCCTTCAGCGAAGCCTTTTCGGGACTCCCGGGCGCGAAGGAGAGGACGGGTTCGTTGTGGGGCGGGGGGACCGTGAGCTTAGCGTTCATCGCCGTGACCTCGCGGGGCACAGGTGAGCTGTTGAATGGGAAGCTCCGGGACGTCCGCAGAGCGAAAAAAAGACGGGCGACCTGCCGGTCGCCCGTCCCCAATTCCCTCGGGCGGAATGCGCGGACCGTGTCCGCGCTACATCCCGGAGACTACCAAAATCTCGCCTTGCCCAATCCCTCACGCAACCGGTCCCAGCGCTTCTTCTCGACCGGGTTGTAGGAGTAGTAGTACTGCAGGTAGTAGCTCTCCTCGGTCGTGGTCGTGGCCACCTCGTTGAGGATGGCGCCGAGGACCCGGACCCCGATTCGACGGAGCTGATCCACCGCCCGCTCCGCTGCCTTCTGCTCGGTCTCTCCGGACCGCAGGACGATCATGATTCCGTCCGTGTTGGAGGCCAGTAGAGCCGCGTCGGTGACCGCCAGAACCGGCGGGCAGTCGATGACGATGGATCCGTACTTCCCCTCCAGGTCCTGCAGCAGCCGGTGCATGGCCTTGGAGTTCAGGAGCTCGGACGGGTTGGGCGGGAACGGACCGGAGGGGAGGAAGTCCAGGTTCGGCAACACATTGGGCCGCACGCACTCCCGGATCTCGGCCTCTCCCACCAGCAGGTTTGTCAGGCCCGGCTCCCGCAGCACGTCCAGGGAGCGGTGCAGGGCGGGGCGCCGAAGGTCGCCGTCGATGAGCAGAACCCGCTGGCCCTGCTGCGCCATCATGATGGCGAAGTTCACAGCCGTGGTGGACTTCCCTTCGTCCGGACCTGCACTCGACACGGTGATCGTCCGGATCGGCTCCTCGTCCGTCGACATGAACATCAGGTTCATGCGCAGATTGCGGTACGCCTCGGCCGCCGGGTCCACGGGGTCCGCCGCGACGATGAGCGGCAGGTTCCGCCGATGCTGGGACTCCTCCATCTCGTCGTCGATGTACGGTCGGCGCAGGCGGGGGATCACTCCCAGCACCGGGATACCCAGCAGCGTCTCCACGTCGGCGCTGGTCCGGACCGTCCGATCCAGGTACTCCAGGAAGAAGGCCGCGCCCAGGCCGAGGATCAGCCCGAGGAGCGCCCCGAGCAGCACGTTCAGGCGACCACGAGGGAGGATCGGCTGGGTGCCGAACGCCGGGTCGATCAGCTGCACGTAGGGCTCGGCCGCCGCTTCCGTGATCTGGGCCTGGTAGAGCTGGGACAGCAGGAACTCGTACGTGGCCCGGTCGGTGTTGGCCTTCAGCTCCAGTCCGGCCAGGTCGGTCTGGAGGCTGGGGAACCGGTCCAGCTCGGACCGGATGGAGTCCTGCCGGGCCATGAGGTCCACGACCTCCTCGGCGAAAACGTCCTGGTTCGCTCCGATGGCCTCGGCCAGCTGGCTCTCCAGGATCCGGATCTCGGACCGAAGCGCCACGGCCTGGGGGTGATCCGGCGTCTTCCGCTCTTCCTGGATCACCCGGCGAAGGTCCGCGTTTCTCTCGCGGATCTCGTCCAGCATCTCCCGCATCTGCGGGGTCATGCTCTCGCCGAGCTGGGCCTCCAGGGCCACCAGGTCGGCATCGTCCAGGTCCTGCCGCGCCGCCTTGTCGGCGATGGTCATCAGCCGGACCCGCCGGTCTTCGGTCTCGCCGATCCGCTCGTTGATCTCCTCGGATTGACGGACCAGCGCCTGGGCGTCGGAGGTCAGGTTGAGGAACCGCTCGCTCTCCTTGAACCGCCGGATGGCGGCCTGCGACTCCTGAACCGTGGTCCTCGCGGAGTCGAGCTGCATCTGGATGAAGTTCCGCTCGGTGGCCGCGCTGGCCCGGACCCGGTTGGCCCCGTACTGGGCGAGGGCATACCCGGCCGTATTGATGATGGCCGGGGCCAGGTTCGCGTCGGGACCCGTGTAGGAGGCGTCGATGAAGTTCGTGGCCTCCCGGGGGAAGGCGGCGATCCCGGCGCGGATCTCGTTGGCCCGGGCCTGCTTGTTCTGGACCCAGAGGTCGTAGGAACGTCGGGACTCGGGCGGCGAGAGGACCTGGAACCGGACCATTCCCGCGTCCAGCGTGTCGAGGACCGCGGCCTGCCCGAGGATGGTCCCGTCCATCCAGCGGAGGACGGCTACCTCGCCCGGCTCGTCGTAGACCAGCGCGAACTCCGTGAAGTCCTGGACCTCGTCGGAGATCCAGACCTCCGCCATGAGATCGGAGCGGGCGATGTCCGGATCGGACGACACCAGCCGGAGCCCCAGGGCGGTGACCACGTCCTGCGCAATCCGGGCGGAGGTGAGCACCTCGATCTCGGACTGCACCGGATCGGTGACCAGGGCCATCCCCGTGAGACGTGTGCCGGCGGTGAGCAGTCGGCTCTGCTCCAGGGGATCGTTCACCTGCATCGAGGCGTTCGCCTGGAAGTACGTCTGCTGTTTGGAGGCAGCCCAGATCGCGGCCATGGTGGTGACCATGAAGATCGCCAGCACCAGCCAGATCCGGCGGGTGATGATCTGCCAGTAGTCGGAGAGGTGCGGGGTTCCGGACGGAGAGTCCGGCTCCGGCTCACCGTAGGGTCGAAGCAGCGGTTCGTGCGCCATGCTCACCTGTTGTCGTAGCGTCTCGGGCTTAGCGCCCCTGAATGTGGCAAAGGTGGTACCACACTTGGGCGGTTAGGATCCCGACCCGCCCGCGACGCCGAGATGCCGCGGATTCCCTGCGCAAAACTAGGAATCAAATGTTTACGGCGCAATCTTCGGGGCCGAATCGCCCCGTGTGGCGTTGACTCTCTTTGCCGCCTCCAGGTAAATTTTTTCCGACTTTTCCGGCGTCGCACAGGTCCTCGCCGGACCCCCGAAACGCTTCTTCTGAGACCTCCGGTGTCGGCTACCGACCAGATCCTGCACGTGCTCGATGAAATCCGCCCGGCGATCCAGGCCGACGGGGGGGATGTGGAACTGGTCGGCTACGACCCCGACTCCGGGATCGTGGAGCTGCGGCTTCTCGGTGCCTGCGAATCCTGCCCCATCTCGATGGTGACCCTGAAGGAGGGGATCGAACGCCGTCTCCAGAGCGTCCTTCCCGAGGTTCGGGAGGTCCAGGCCGTCTGAGGTCCGTCCGGCGGCCGACCGCCCGGAACGCGGCCCCGTCTCCGGCGTACACCAACCCGCATTTCAACCCCATGACATCGCCGGGCCGACCGGTCCGTCGACCTTCCCGGATTCTATGAGCACCGAAGATCTCAAGCGCGCCGTCATGGCCGCCCTCTCCGAAGTCCGTCACCCCGGCACCGACCAGGACATCGTCTCCTCCGGCCACGTACAGAACCTGGACGCGGACGAGTCCGGTGAGGTGCGCTTCTCGTTCATGCTCCGGCCCGAGGATCCCGGGTCCCTGGTCAAGGCAGCGCGGACCGCCGCGGAGGCGGTCTCCGGCGTGACGGCCGCGAAGGTGAACGTCCAGCTGCCACAGACCGGGCAGCAGCCCGCCGGCGGCGGGGGCGGGGGACTCAAGCCCGGGTCCGTGCCGGCTCCGACTCCCAAGCCCGGGATCCTCAGCCAGGTCGGTCGCGTCGTGGCCGTCAGTTCGGGCAAGGGGGGCGTCGGCAAGTCCATGGTCTCCTCGAACCTGGCCGCGGCCCTGGCCGCACGGGGCCTGCGGGTCGGCCTGCTCGACGCCGACATCTACGGGCCCAACATCCCCATGATGTTCGGCGAGTCACGGCGCCCTTCGGTTTCGGGGGTGAAGGGGTCCGAGATGATCGAGCCCCTGGAGGCCCACGGGGTCCGGCTCATGAGCCTCGGGTTCCTCCTGGAGGAGGATCAGCCGGCGATCATGCGGGGCCCGCTCATCGCCGGGATTCTCAAGCAGTTCCTGGAACAGGTCGACTGGGGAGACCTGGACGTCATGGTGGTGGACATGCCTCCGGGAACCGGGGACGCACAGCTCTCGCTGGTGCAGACGATCGACCTGGATGGCGCCGTGATGGTCACCACGCCCCAGGGGGTCTCCACCGGCGACGTGCGGCGGGGCATTCGGATGTTCGAGCGGGTGAACACGCGGATCCTCGGGATCGTGGAGAACATGACCGGAGAGATCTTCGGTGAGGGCGGCGGGAGGGCCCTGGCGGAGCAGATGAACCTCTCCTTCCTGGGGGCGGTCCCCCTGGACGTGGCCGTCCGGAAGGCCGGAGACGAGGGACGACCCACGGTTGTGAGCGCACCGGAGTCGCCCGCGGGAGCAGCGCTCCATGCCGTAGCCGACTCCGTGGCCGAGGCGCTGTCGCTCGCCTGAGGCCTGCCGCGCCGAGCCAACGACCGAAGGCCCGCGGGGAGTTCCCCGCGGGCCTTCGGCGCTTCTATCCGCCGTTGATTGGCGGGCGCATCTATGTCAGGCGAAATCGGGCGAAGCGGCGTCGCCGACGGAGGTCCCGTCGGAAGGTCGCTCCAGACCGTATCGTCAGCTCTCCAGCCACTGGTGATCGCCGGAGGACAGCTCGCTTCGCTTCTGTCCCCGGTCCAGGAGCTTCAGGACGACCCAGCCCACGAACATGATGGGAGCCACCTTCAGAAGCAGGAACCCGATCGTGCCGATGGCCAGTGAGAAGACGGTCCCGATGACCGAAAGCACCAGGCCGATGACGATGAGGGTTCCCAGTCCGACGGCGAACAGGGTCAGCAGTGCTCCAAGCATTGTAGTCCTCCAGTCAGGGCGGGGTTGTCGCCACCCCGTCACTCTATCCTACGGACGGGTGCGGAGGAAGGTTCACTGCACCCCTCTCCCCGGCCATGGGGACCCTTGGCACGTCGCCTAGCGGACCCACTCCACGTCGATGCCGCCGAAGGCGGCGTCCACCGTGACGTCGATCTGGATGTGGGCCGACTCCCAGTTCGCCGAGTAGTAGTAGTCCCCACGCTTGGTCATCTCGTCCGCGTCCAGCGAGGTCAGGAACGTGTCCTTCTCCAGCCGCACGCCGACGTCCCGGGGGAAGATCAGCGTCAGCGAACCGAGGCCCATATCCACGTTCACACGGGCGCTCCGCCGCCAGTCCCCTGAGAACTCCAGCTCCAGGTCGCCCACGCCCGCGTCGACGTCCAGGATCTCGGCATTCAGGTTGCCGAGGTTGGTCGCGGTGAACGACGCCGCGCCCACCTCGAACTCGGCACGCCGCATGGCCTCGGGGTTCGGTTCCGAGACGTCGATGCGGCTTTCGGACGCACCGGTCGTCAGCTGGAGCCGGGTGAGGCTCAGGCCGCCCAGGTCCACGTCGGCCTGGACCGCCCCGAACTCCATGCGGAGGTCCATCGGCACACCCCGGCCGAGCTCCAGATCCATGCGACTCTCGTTGTCGTCGTCCAGATCGAAGTTCCTGGACCGCCCGTCGATGCCGAGCTCCAGCGTGCCGTTGCGGAAGGACGACAGCGGATCGAAGTGGTCCTCGTCGTAGGTCAGCTCCATGCGGTACAGGAGGCCGCGCTCTGCGGGCCGTACCTCGAACTGACCTGCGGCGTACTTGATGCGGACGTCGACCTCGCCCTCGCTCCCGGCCTGCCGGGAGTTGGTCACCGTCCTCCAGCTCTGCGCCTCCAGACCGGAGAGCAGTGCCGAGCCGGCAACCAACGTCAGCGCGAGCGCCGAATGAAGTCCGGCCCTACGGAGTGCCGTTCCCATCGTTCCCATCCTCCTCGTCGTCGATCCCGTCGGTCGTTCCCTCGGCGCTCTCAACGGGCGCCTCAACGTCATCGTCATCATCCGTGGACCACCGGGGTCCATTGTCCGTCGTGCCGGGCTGCCGGCGGGTCTTCTCGGCCGTCTCCCAGGCGCTCCGCCAGGGGCGACGTGAACTCCAGGTCGGGATGTCGAAGTCGAAGTCCACGCCGTCCGCGTAGACCCGGCGGCGACCGCCGCGAGACAGGAGTACCGCTCCGAAGCCACTGAAGATTGCGGCCATGAGCACCATGACGCCCAGGGTCGTCACCATGCCGCGGAACACGCCCAGCAGGGGGCCGCCCATGCCCAGGATGTTCGCCACCACGGGGAAGGCCATGAAGAAACCGATGCCCGCCACGATGGTGGAGAAGTCATGGGACTTCCGGATCCAGTCCAGTCCCTGGAACTCGCGGTCGGCGATCCACTCCCCCACGGTCCGGGACACGGCCAGGAACCCGAGGGCGGCGGCCACGCCGCTGATCACGGGGAGCCCCGGGATCCAGGCGATCAGCACCGGGATGCCGATGATCGACACCGCGAGCACCACGATCCCCAGGACCCAGACGGGCAGGAAGAGGAACGCGCCTGAGACGCCGACCACCATGGAGCGCGCCGGCGCCTGCCGGAACGTCTCGGCGATCACATCGACCCGCTCGGGGGCGAAGTTGGTCACGACGGCGGCCACCAGCAGGAGGATGGCGAACGTCACCAGGTTCTCCATGATCCCGCCGATGCCCGAGCCGATGTTGCCCAGGAACGAGCGTCCGCCCCGATCGCGGCCCTCGGCCCGACCGGACCCGATGGACTGGGCCACCTCGGCCCGGATCTCGTCGCGGATCATGTCGCGGGTTGTCGCGGGATCCACATCGGCGATTCGCCCCTCGACCACGCCTCCGTCCCGGAACAGCCGGGCTTCCGCCAGCCGGAGGTCGCCCTCGATGAGGCCTCCGTCCAGCAGACGGGCCGACCCGCCCACCACCACGGCGTCGCCGGTGATGGTTCCGGACAGCTCCAGGTCTCCTCCGATCACGAGTACGGACCCGTCGAGCTCCTGTCCTTCTCCGATGACGAGGTCCTCGTCGATGGCGAGCTCGAGCTCATCCATCTCCAGCCCGTCCAGGGCCGAAGCCATGAGCATCAGCCGGTCCTGCGAGGTCACCAGGCGGATGATCTCGTTCAGGCTCACGGTCGTCCCGCCGGGAGCGTCCTGCAGGGCAGGGGCCGCCTCCTCGACGGGCGCCTCCTGGTACGTCAGCGCCTCCTCAAGCGCACGGTCCAGCGCTCCGGCGACCTCGACGGCGTTGTCCTCGAGGCCGTCCGGAGGGAACCAGGCCACCAGGGCCTCGGCGAGCGCACCGTCGCTCAGCGACAGCGTTTCGCCCAGCAGCGCGCGCCAGGCCGCGTCCAGCGCGTCTCCGCGCTCGTACTCACCGACCTGATCCCCGTCCACGAAGACCATTCCGTCCTGGAACTGGATGGCCAGGGCTTCACCGTCGGCGAACTCCAGACGCAGCGACGCCTCGTCGCTGGACACAGCAATCTCGTTCGCGACGACCGCCCGCTCCTGTCCGGCGGACAGAAGAGGGGTCGTCAGCGCCAGTACCAGGCCGAACGCGGCCCGGAACAGGAATGAATCAGGCCGAGACATGAGCATAATTCCGATAAGAAACCGGGTTCATCAGGACGTTCCTGTAGACAACCCAGAGAGCCATAACTGTCGTGACCGAGAACGCGAGGCCGAGTCCGGCCACCAGGCCGGGGTAGGCCAGCGCTCCCGATGCCAGATCCATCACACCCGCGCCCGAAGCCGCAACGCGTGCGGCCTCGGCCAGGGAGGTGAACCCGGCGCTGGCGAGCTCGTTGAGCTTCCACCAGGAGAACTGCAGCAGACCCAGAGGAGTGACCTGGGGTCGCGTGAAGAGGTAGCCCAGCGCCGCGGCCAGAACGGCCGTAGGCGCCATGGCGGCCACCGATACGGCAGCCCAGCCCCGGCGCGTGGCCGGAACCAGCCTCCGAACCAGGTCGGGGACGCGGGCGAGGACTCCGGGCTCGGCGACCGCCACCGGAGCGACCTGCACACGAGCCATGACCCGGTCGGCGAACCCTTCCGCCGGAGCCAGCTCGGGGAGGCTTCCCAGACCCTCCATGAGGGCGGTCCAGGCTTCCGCCTCGGCCCGGCACTCTCCGCAGGCCGCCAGGTGGGACTCCACTCGGGCCAGCTGGGGTGCCGGCAGCACGCCTTCCACCAGGTCCTGCAGGCGATCCGGGCTGAGGTGGCTGGAGACTTCAGCGACCGCTCTGCGGCCCCCACCGAACATCCCCTGCAGCCGGGTAAGCCATCCCGGGGACGGCTCGAATTCGACGCGAGCCATGACCTGGTCGGCGAACGCCTCGGAGGGCGCGAACACGGGAAGGGACTCCAGGCCGGCGAACAGCTCCGACCAGGCCTGGTATTCCTCGTTGCACGCGGAGCATCCCGCCAGGTGCTCCTCCACCCGACCGGCTGCGGCCAGAGGGAGGACACCTTCCACGAAGTCCTGCAGCTCCCGGGCAGCCAGGTGAACCGGCGCCGGGGCGGTCTCGAGGATCTCCAGCGGGGAGGGCTCGGGGGCCAGCTCCAGGCGAGCCATCACCTGGTCAGCGAACGTCGTCGAAGGGTTTAGCTCGTCGAGCTCCGCCAGCTGGTCCATGAGGAGCTTCCAGGCCTCCATCTCCGAACGGCACCGGGCGCACGACGACAGATGCTCCCGGGCGGTGGCTTCCGCTTGGGCGGTCAGCTCACCATCCAGGAACGCCTGCATCAGGTCGGCGTCGAGGTGACGATTGTGAGAGTTCTGAGACACTGGTTTCTCCAGGTTGATCTGCTTCGTTGCTCCCTACGGGCCGGGGACCCTGCGGGTTTCACGCGGTTTCTTGAGGTTCGAGGGGTCAGGCCATGAGGTGCTCCAGGGCGTTCTTGAGTTCTGCCCGGGCCCGGTGCAGATAGGTCTTCACGGTGCCCAGGGGGATGCCCATGATCTCGGCGATCTCGTCGTAGGCGTAGCCCTCCACGTGACGCAGCAGGACCACGGTCCGGTACTCCTCCCGGAGGGTGCCGATGGCCTCTTCCAGCTGGCTCCCCAACTCCATGCTCTCCACGTAGGCGTCAGGTCGCTCGGCGGTGTCCTCCACCACCAGGCGGGTGGACGCCTGGTCCTCGGCCGTGCTGGCGTGGGGGGAACCGTCGATGGAGACGGTGTCGAGCTTCTTCTTCCTGAGATGATCGATCGTCAGGTTGTTCGCGATCTTGAAGATCCAGGAGGAGAACTTGTACTTGGGGTTGTAGCTGCCGATCGCGTTGAAGGCCCGGACGAAGGTCTCCTGTGACAGGTCCTCGGCGAGGGCCCGATCCCGGACCATGCGGTAGACGAGGGAGAATACGGGCCGCTCGTACCGGGCCAGGACCTCCCGATACGCCGACTCCCGGCCCTCTCGGGCCATCTCGATGAGTTCCCTGTCCTCCAGGGTCGAGAGATCCACCAGTCCTGCCCGTGATGCGAGTTCGGAGATGGGTGGGGATCCCCTCGTTCCCCACCGGGTACCGCACCCGCACCCCGTTGAGGGCGCAGGAGCGGCGGTCTAGATTTCGGCCCCCTACGGGGGCGCAGAGCGGGACCTGAACGGTTCAAGTCCGCACCGCTGCTAAACTAAGAGGAACACCACCCGGATGGCGACCGTTCCAGAGGCCCGGCCCGAGACCGGAGCCGAGCGTGAGCGACAGGTCCAGACGATCTTCTCCGAGATCGCCCCTCGCTACGACCTGCTGAACCACCTCCTGAGCATGAACATCGACCGGAGCTGGCGCCGGAAGGCGGTGGATCGGCTCGGTTGGGAGCGGGACGCGGAGGGGACCTTCCTGGACGCGTGTGCCGGGACCTTCGACCTGGCCCTGGAGCTGGGGGAGCGGAAGGACTTCCGCGGCGACGTGGTGGCCTCCGATTTTGCCCGGCCCATGCTGGTCGAGGGCCTGGGGAAGATCTCCGGGCGCCCGGTTGCACCGGTGTGCGGCGACACCCAGATGCTGCCGTTCCCGGACTCCGTGTTCAGCGGCGCCACCGTGGGATTCGGGGTGCGGAACCTGTCCGACCTCCCCATGGGGTTCTCCGAGTTCCACCGGGTGCTGAAGCCCGGCGCGCGGCTGGTTGTCCTCGAGTTCACCGTGCCGCCCAACCCGGTCATGCGGGCCGGCTACATGCTCTACTTCAACCGGATCCTGCCCCTGGTGGGCCGGATCGTCTCCGGGCATCCGTGGGCCTACACGTACCTCCCCGAGTCGGTGAAGGAGTTCCCGGGACCCGAGGACCTGGCTCAGCTGATGCGGGAGGCGGGCTTCGCCCGGGCCGACTGGTCACTGGTGACCGGAGGGATCGCGGCGATCCACGTGGCGGAGAAGGCATCGGCCTGAGGCCCGCCCCGGTCCGACAGGGGCTCAGGAGCCCGGATCCCCTCCGGGCGGCACCAGCTGATCCTCCGGCCAGAACACGGCGTTCCGCAGCACGTCGTCCGGGTCCGCGAACCGCTCCGGATCTCCGACGATGAGGATCACGAAGTCGTCGGGCCGGACCTCGTCTTCCAGGACCCGGGCTACCCCGTCCCGGTCGACGGCCTGGATTCCCGCGAGGTATGTCGTGAGCCAGTCCGCGGGCAGGCCCTGCTCCCGGTAGGCCATCTGCCGGGCCACGACCTGGCCCGCGGTCTCGAAGTTGAACACGAAGCCGCTGCTCAACCGGTCCACCGAGGTCGTCACCTCCCGCTCCGACGGCGGCTCGGACCGCACCTCGGTCATCACGGCCCGCAGGACCTCAAGGGCCTCCAGGGTCCGTTCGGCCCCCGTCCGGGTGGTCACCCCCAGGATCCCCGGGTATCGCCCGGGGGTGGTCCAGAACGAGCTGGCCCCGTAGGCCAGACCCTCCTCCGTCCTCACGCGGGCAAGCAGCCGTGACGAGAAGCCTCCGCCACCCAGAACGGAGTTGGCCACCTGGGCCGCGAAGTAGGGTGCGCCGTCGGCCCGTTCCACCTCGGTCGTATGGGCCAGGATGAGGACGGACTGCTCGCTGGCCTTCGGGATCACGAACACTCCGGGGGTGGTCCGGACCGTGGGCGCCGGCGGACGGGGCAAGGTCTCCGGGCAGGGCGCGAACGCCTCGACGAGGGGATCCAGAAGCTCGCGGGCCTGCTCCATGTCGATGTCGCCCGCGGCCCCGAGGACCAGGTGGTCGCGGCAGAAGGTCCGGGCGTGGAGCTCCTGCAGGGTCTCCGGGTTCACGCGATCCGGAGACAGATCCGCCTCGGTCATTTCCCAGCCGATGGAGTGATCGCCGTACATGAGGCGATTGAACCTGGAGATGGCCAGCCGCCCGGGATCCTCGGGGAAGCGTCGGACTGAACTCACCTCCCTGAGCCGCCACGTCTCCAGCGCCTCCGCGTCGAACCGAGGCCGGGTGAGTAGCCGGCTCCAGAGCTCGAGCCCCGGTTCGAGGGCGGTGGTGAGCGCGTCCAGGGTGCTGGTGGTAGCGGTACCGTCGGTGCCGAAGGTCGTCTCCAGCGCCAGCGCCTCCACCAGCGCATCGACCGAGTCCGGTGGAATCTCCGCGGTGCCGGAGGACCGCAGGATGAGGGGGAGCGCCGTTGCCAGGCCGTAGTCGGACCTGGGGAGGTAGGCGTATCCCCCCCGGATCCGGGCGTAGATCCTCACGAGGGGAAGGGACCGGTCGGTGAGGACGAACGTGGGGACCCCGCGGATGAGGCCGGAGTCGGGGCGGGGGGGATCGAAGTCCAGTTCCGGGAGCTGGAGTTGAGCCAGATCGTCCAGCCGGGCGTCGGACGCGCCGCGGACCGGCTCCTGCGCCTCGCCCGGGACGAACCCGGCGAGTGCCGCCAGCGCGGCCACGGCTACGATCCGGAACGGATGGCCGACCTCCCGACTACTCACGGGCCGCCTCCAGGATCGCCAGGGTCCTGCTTCCGGGGGTCAGGTATCGGGCCACCACCCTGCGGACGTCGTCGGGCTGGACCTCGAGCAGAGCCTCTACACCGTCGAAGGCCCAGCGCCAGTCTCCGCGGAGGCTCTCGGCCTCGGCGAGCTGGAGCGCCAGGCCCAGGTTGGTCCGCAGTCGACGGACCCGCGTCGCCTCCAGCTGCCGCTTCACCCGGTCCAGTTCCACGACGTCGGGGGAGCTGGATGCCAGTCGCGCGATCTCCGCCTGGATCGCGGCGTCCACTTCGGCAACGGTCCGGTCCGGGGCCGGGAGAGCCGACAGAGCGAACAGGGCGGGGTAGAGCGACCCCGGCACCAGAGAGCTGGAAACGGCCGCAGCGAGCCGGTCCGACTGGACCAGCTGACGGTACATCCTCGAGGTCCGCCCTCCGGTCAGGATGGCCGAAGCCATGACCAGGGCCGGCGCGTCGGGGTGGTCACCGGGGACGGTGCGCCACCCCATCCGCAGGGCGGGTTGGCCGTCCCCCCGGACCGAGATTCTCCGCTCCTCCGACTGACGGGGTTCGACGGCCTGGACCGGCTGGACGGCCTCCCCCCGGGGCACGCCCCCGAGGTACGTCCTGGCCCAGGCGAAGACCGAGTCGGGCTCGACGTCGCCGACGACGGTGACGACAGCGTTTGCCGCCCCGTAGAAGCGGCGGTAGTAGGCCTCGACCTGGGGGCGTGAGAGGCTCTCCAGGTCCCGGCGGGTCCCCACCACGGGCTGGCCGTAGGGATGGACCCGGAAGGCCTCGGCCATGTGTGCCTCGTACAGGCGACCCGCCGGATCCGAGTCCACGCGGAGGCGGCGCTCCTCCAGCACCACGTCCCGTTCGGTGAAGAACTCACGGAAGACCGGATCGGTCATCCGGTCGCCCTCCATGAGGAACCACAGCTCGACCGCGTTGGACGGGACCTCCACGAAATACGTGGTGGTCTCCGCGGTCGTCATGGCGTTCAGGCCCCGGGCGCCATTCCGGGCGAGGATCTCGTCGAACTGGTTCGAGATGACGAAGGTCCGGGCCGAGTCCTCCCGGGCCTCGAGGCGGGTTGAGAGGGCGGCCCGCTCGTCGGCGGATTCGGCGTCCCGGCCCAGAGCCGCGATGGAATCCCAGGTGGCGTCGACGCGGCGGAGCCACTCCGCCTCCTGATCGGGGTCCGACGTTCCCACCGATCGGGTGCCCTTGAACAGCAGGTGCTCCAGGAGGTGCGCGATTCCCGTCTCCCCGGGGCGCTCGTCCACACCCCCGACCCGGAACTGCACCGTCAGGGCCGCAGTGGGGGCCGTGGTACGCTGGAGCACCAGCACAGTGAGGCCGTTCTCCAGGACTTCCTTCTGAACGGGAGGGCGATCGGCTCCCGGGCCGTCCGAGGCCTGCTGCGCCGCGGCCGGGGCCGCTGCGAGAGCCATCCAGCCGGCCAGCGCGGCCGCTACGACCCCCCACCCCCACGACCGTCGGGCGCCGGGTCCGCGCGGGGCGGAGAGGCGGCGCACCGGCGTGCCCAGTCCGGCTCCCTCGTCCGGACGGGGACCTGAGGGGAGCCCGGGCGTCACCGGGGTGCGGGCTGACAGCGGGGGCACAGAAACGCCGACCGGTTGGAGAAGACGATGCGCCGGATGGGAGCCCGGCAGCGCGGACAGGGCTGGTCTTCTCGTCCGTACGCCCTGAGGGTCGGGGCGTTTCCTCCCTCGTCCCCGGCGGCGTCCCGGTAGTCGCGGAGGGTGGTGCCCCGGTTCCGGATGGCGGAACGGAGCACCGAGCGCAGAGACCGGTGGAGGCTCGCGGCGCCCTCGGCCGAGATGCGGTTGGCCGGCTCCCGGGGATGGATGCGGGCGCCGAACAGGGCCTCTGAAGCGTAGATGTTCCCCACTCCGGCTACCCGACGCTGGTCGAGGAGCCAGGAGCGGATCGGAGACCGGGAGCGGGCCAATTCCTCGCCCATGCGCGCCGCGGTGTAAGAGCGAGCCAGAGGCTCGGGACCCATCGTCCGGTTCCACTCCCGCCACCGTCCGGGACCCATGAACTCCAGGAGGCCGAAGCGACGGGTATCGTCATACCACAGGGTGCGGCCGTCCAGGAGGTCGAACCGGACCCCCGGATGGGTCGGCGGTGGGTCCCCGGCGGCGGCGAGCAGCAGGCCCCCCGTCATTCCCAAGTTGACCACGAGGCGATCCGGGCGGGCGCCGGGCCGGAGGGGCTCGACGACCAGCACGATGTTCTTTCCCCGGCGACCGACCGAACGGATCGAGCGGTGGGTGAGCGCGGCCTCGAACCGCCCCGCCTCGCCCTTCACCACGTCCGGGCGAAGGACTTCGGATCGCTTCAGGTCCGCGCCGGCCAGGGGCTGGGCCAGGCCGCGGACGATGGTCTCCGCCTCGGGAAGCTCAGGCATCGTGGGGGTCAGGCGCTGTGAAGGTCCGGCACGGCCGGCGCGAGATGCCGACTCGAATCGACGGGCTCAGCCCAGCTTCACCGCGGTCCCGCTCGCGGAGACCATCAGCATGCCGTTGGCCTGACCCAGCACCTCGTAGTCCAGGTCCACCCCCAGCACCGCGTCGGCTCCCCGGGCGTTGGCGGCGTGGGACATCTCCCTCAGGGCCTCCTCGCGGGCACCCCGGAGCGCGTCCTCGTACGCCTTGGAGCGGCCCCCGACCACGTCCCGCAGGCCGGCCAGGATGTCCCGGAAGATGTTGGCCCCGATGATGGCCTCGCCGGTGACGATGCCCAGATACTCCCGGGCCGGTCTGCCCTCGATGGCGTTGGTGGTGGTGATGATCATGCTCCGCCTCCCTGTCGTTCCAGTTCCCGCCAGCCGATGTCGCGTCGGAGTTGCCGCCCCTCGAACGTGATGGATTCGGCGCCGGCGCGGCTGCGCTTCGCGGCCTCGGCCAGGGTCTCGCCCAGGGCCGTCACGGCCAGGACCCGCCCGCCGGAGGTGACGAGCCGTCCGTCCTGCATGGCCGTACCCGCGTGGAAGACCAGGGTGTCCGAATCGGCTCCAAGGGCCTCCGGAATGTGTATCTCGCGCCCCTTCGGGTAGGAGCCGGGATAGCCCTCCGATGCCAGAACCGTCGTGAGGGCCGCCCGGGAGGAGAACGAAGGGGTCCACCCCGCCAGCGATCCTCCCCGCGCCACCTCCAGCGCAGGCTCGAGCAGCGAACCGTCCATGAGCGGCAAGACCACCTGTGTCTCGGGGTCTCCGAATCGACAGTTGAATTCCACCACTCGGGGAGCGCCGTCCGACACCATGAGGCCGGCGTAGAGCAGGCCGCGGAACGGAGACCCCTCGGCGGCCATGGCCTCCAGGGTCGGGTTCAGAACCTCGTCCACCACCCGGTCCATCAGGGCGGGGGTGGTGAGCGAGACCGGCGCGTAGGCCCCCATCCCTCCCGTGTTGGGTCCGGTGTCGCCCTCCCCGGCCCGCTTGTGATC
>JBDHIJ010000006.1:0-100975 GCA_039587435.1 Gemmatimonadota bacterium | reverse complement strand
TGAGGGGAACGCACATGGAGCCGTCGGAGACGGCGAAGACGGAGAGCTCCTCACCCTCCATGAAGTCCTCGACCACCACCTCCTCGCCGGCCTCGCCGAACGCATGGCCCGAGAGCATCTCCCGGGTGATGTCGAGGGCCTCGTCGAGGGTCATGCACACCACGGCGCCCTTCCCCGCGGCCAGGCCCGAGGCCTTCACGACGATCGGAGCCCCCCGGTCCCGGATATAGGCCTCGGCCTGGTCCAGGTCCTTGAAGTTCCGGTGCTCTGCGGTCGGCACGCCGGCCCGGGCCATCAGGCCCTTCGACCACGCCTTGGAGGCTTCGATGCGGGCCGCTCCGGCCGAGGGCCCGAAGCAGGGGATCCCCCGGTCGGACAGGGCGTCGGCGGCGCCCGCCGCCAGGGGGGCTTCGGGGCCCACGATCACCAGGTCGATGCCCTCGGCGTCCGACCAGGCGGCCACCCCCTCCACGTCGGTGGGGGCCAGGTCCACACCCTGGCAGAGGCCGGCCATGCCGCCGTTGGGGCGCGTGGCGAAAAACTGGGCACCGGCGGCGTCGCGCCGGAGCTTCCAGAGCAGGGTGTGCTCCCTGCCCCCGTTCCCTACGATGAGAATCTTCATGCCGGTATGGTACCCGAGGGTGGGGGACGAAAAAAGGGGCCTCCGAGCATCTCGGAGACCCCTCTCGCCATGGACTCGCCCCGGGGGCTGGAGTGGACCCGTTCGAGGCCCGCTCCGCCCGGGGCTCCGTCAGCGCCTAGCGGCGGAATCCACCCATGACCGACTCGGCCATCTGCCGGGCGGCGCCGGCCATCTGGTCGACCATTCCCCTCGCTCCCTCTGCGTAGGCCTCGGCGGCGGCGGCCACGTCGTCCATGTAGGCCGGGTCCGCGTCCCCGCGGCGCTGGTACTCGCCCCGGAGGATACGGTCGTAGTCACCGCCCTCGATCCAGGACCGGATCTCCGAAACCCGCAGGACGAAGAACGGATGCGTCGTGCCCAGCAGGTTCAGGATCTTGAAGACCTGGTCGGCCACGTCCCCGGTCTCGCGGTAGGCTTCGGCCTGGTTGATGAATTCGGCCAGCGCCATCTGGTCGTCCTGTCCGGTTCCACCGCCGGCCATCTTCATCATGGTCCGCATGACCACCTCGGGATCCTGGACCGCCAGGAGTCCCGCACGGTCACAGGAGAGCTCGCTCTTCCGGTACCACTCCAGGAGCGCGACAAGCACCGCCCGGGCGGCCAGACCGACGATGGGGAAGCCCATCTCGGCCAGCTGGATCAGGAGGACCATCATCGTCTTGTAGAGCACGTGGCCGCTCATGATGTGGCCAAGTTCGTGCCCGATGACGTACGACAGCTCCTCGTCCGACAGGAGATTGACGGTTCCCGAGTTCAGGATGATGAACGGCTTGTCCATCCCGTACGCCCCGGCGTTGACGATGGGGGTCTGGGAGATGAACAGGTCGTACTCCTCGGGAGCGTCCAGCGTCGCCAGGACGTCCCTGTAGAGGGCGTAGACCTCGGGGAACTGGTTGTCCGACACCTTGATGGCGTTGGCCTGGAAGGCGAGTCGAATCGGCTTCTCGCCGAAGAACCCGAAGAGCGTCTTCAGGACCTGGTCGAACACCGGGAGTTTGCGGAGTGCGGCCAGAGCCGCCCGGTCCGCCGGGTGCTCCCACGCCCGGGGCGAGATGTCGGTAAGGATGCGGCGGGCCGGGGTCACCGGTCCCTGCGGGCTGGCGTTGCCCTCGGTCGCGCCCTCATCGCCCGAATCGGGGTTCTGTGTGAAATCCTGCTCGTCCGACATGCTCTCGTCCTCACTGTTTGAAGAGTGCGGCCCGGACTTCGCCGGGCTCGAACTCGACCGTCGTGTCGTCGTCTCCCGGCCCTACGGCGGGGGCGGACCTCCGGTTTCAGTCCGACCGTTCGGCGTTCGGTCCCGGGGCCTCCGCGGACCCGATCAGAGCCCGGAAAGCGCCTGCTCCAGGTCCTCCAGAAGGTCGTCCCGGTCCTCGATTCCCACCGACAGCCGGACCAGCCCCTCGGTCACCCCCATGCGCTCGCGCTCGGCCTCCGGTACCGAGGCGTGGGTCATGAGCGCGGGTATGGAGATGAGGGACTCGACGCCGCCCAGGCTCTCCGCCAGCGAGAAGACCCGGGTCCCCTCCACCAGGCCCCTCGCCCGCCCGGGGGCACCCATGTCCACCGACACCATTCCGGTGAAGCCCGTCATCTGCCGGCTCGCCAGCTCGTGCTGGGGGTGGCTCTCCAGCCCGGGGTAGTGGACCCGGCCTACGGCGGGATGCTCCTCCAGGAACCGAGCGACCGCGAGCCCATTCTCGTTGTGCCGCTCCATGCGGACGTGAAGGGTCTTGGTGCCGCGCAGGCATAGCCAGGCGTCCATGGGGCCCGGAACCGGGCCGGTGGACTTCCGGGTGAAGGCCAGCCGCTCGGCCAGCTCGTCGTCGTTGACCACCAGGACCCCGCCAATGATGTCCGAGTGGCCGTTCAGGTACTTGGTGGACGAGTGGACCGCCGCGTCCGCGCCCAGGGCGAGGGGCTGCTGGTTGAACGGCGACGAGAAGGTGTTGTCCACCACCAGAATGGCGCCGGCGCCGTGCGCCAGGTCGGCGGCGGCCCGGATGTCACAGAGCCGCATCATGGGGTTGGTGGGCGTCTCCACCAGCACCATGCGGGTGTTGGGCCGGAGGGCCGCCTCCACGTTCCCCGGGTCCCGTGAGTCCACGTACGAGAACTCGATCCCCAGACGGCTGAGGACGTGATCGTACATGCGGCGGGTCCCGCCGTAGGTGTTCTCCTCACATACGACGTGATCGCCGGAGGAGAGAAGCTTGGTGATGGTCTCGATGGCGGCGAGCCCGCTCGAGAACGCCAGCCCGTGAGCGCCTCCCTCCAGCGCGGCCACGTTCCGCTCCAGGGCCTCGCGGGTGGGATTCCCGACCCGGGCGTAGTCGTAGCCCAGGTCCTGACCGACGGCGGGCTGGACGTAGGTGGACGTCTGGAAGATCGGGGGCATGATGGCCCCGGTAGTGGGCTCGGGGGCCTGTCCGGCGTGGACGGCCCGGGTGCCGAAACGGGGAAGCTGATCTGAACTCATGGTCTGGTCGGAGCTGTGCTGCGGTGGAAGGTCGGTCCTGCAGAGTGCCTGCCGCCGAATCTAGGAGGGTCCCGAAGGCCCGGCCACGGGCCGAACGGTCGAAAACCGCTTCGTTGACACTTCCCGCGACGGCTGACCAGATTTCTAATCGTTCTTCACGAACACCTGCTCACGGGCGCGCGGACCTCGTGGCTGCCCCGAGACCCTTCCCCACAGCACCTCCCCATGCCTTTCGAACTGCCTGATGCCCTGGTGGTTAGCGTCTCCGGTTTCCGGGGGACCGTACCCGACCCCCTGACCCCCGAACTCATGACCGGGCTCGGCGCCGCGTTCGGAGCCTTCCTGGCCCGGGATGGCCGTACCCCGCGAGTGGTGGTGGGTCGGGACTCCCGGACCTCCGGCCCCGGCCTGTATCGGGCCGTCGTCGCCGGTCTTCACTCCACCGGCGCCGAGGTGGTAGAGCTGGGGATCGTTCCCACCCCGACCATGATGCTGGCGGTGCGCCACCATCAGGCGGACGGCGGGATCGGGGTCACGGCGTCCCACAACCCGGGCAACTGGAACGCCCTGAAGTTCGCCTCCGCCGAAGGGATGTTCCTGGACGGGACGGCCAGCGCCGAGTTCCAGGCGTTCGTCCGGTCCGAGGACTTCCCCCGCGTCGAGTGGACCGAACTGATCGACCCCACGGACGACCGCGACGCCATCGCGCGGCATCACCAGGCGATCCTGGAGCTGCCCTATCTCGACGTGGAGGCGATCCGGGCCCGGAACTTCCACGTGGCGCTGGACTGCATCCACGGGGCCGGCGGTCACATGGTCCCGGCTCTCCTGGAGGACCTGGGCTGCCGGGTCAGCGGGATCGGTCTCACCCCCGACGGTCGCTTCCCCCGGGATCCCGAGCCCACGGCGGCCCACCTGGAGCCGCTGGGGGACCTGGTGCGGAGTTCGGGGGCCGAACTGGGACTGGCGGTCGACCCCGATGCCGACCGGCTGTCCCTGGTGGACGAGAGCGGCACGCCGCTCGGAGAGGACTTCACGCTCGCCCTGGCTTCGGCGGCGGTGCTCGCGAGGGAGCCGGGCACGGTCGTCACGAACCTGTCGTCGTCCCGGGTCATCCAGGACGTTGCCGAGGGGATGGGGGGACGCCTGGTTCGATCGCCGGTCGGCGAGATCAACGTCGCCCGGACCATGCAGGCGGAGGGGGCCGTGGTCGGTGGGGAGGGCAACGGAGGGGTCATCCTCCCGGCGCTCAACCTGACCCGTGACGCGCCGCTGGGCTGTGCGCTGCTGCTGCAGCACCTCGTCGACCAGGAGTCGACGCTGGGACAGGCGGCCGCCCGGTGGCCCCGGTACGAGATCGTGAAGCGGAAGGTGGCGTTCGAGCGGGAGTACCTTCCTCGGGCGTATGATGCTCTCACGGAGCGGTTCGTGTCCGGGGAGGGTGGCGAGGACGATCGGGCCGACGGGCTGCGCATCGACTGGGCCGGAGACGGCCGGTGGGTGCATGTCCGGCCCTCGGGGACCGAGCCCGTGGTCCGGGTGATCGCCGAGGCTCCCAGCGCCGAGGCGGCGGAAGGCCTCGTCGACGACGCGAGAACGGTGCTGGCGGCGGTCGCCGGCTGACCATTGCAGAGTCTGCCCCCGGGGCTTTCCGGGGCGCTGAATAGCTGAATCTGAGGAGCGGTCTACATGTGCGGAATCATCGGTTACGTGGGCGAGCGGGACTGTGTCTCGGTCCTGATGGAGGGACTTCGCCGGATGGAGTACCGCGGGTACGACTCCGCGGGTGTCACCGTCCACTCCAACGGGTCGCTCACCACCGTCAAGCACCCCGGGAAGCTGCAGGAGCTCGAGAAGGCGCTTGCAGAGAACCCGGTGGGCGGCCCGGCCGGAATCGGCCATACGCGCTGGGCCACCCACGGTCCGCCGAACCAGCCCAACGCCCACCCCCACCTCTCGGGTGACGAGGATATCTCCCTCGTCCACAACGGGATCATCGAGAACGCCGGCGGGCTGCGCTCCAGGCTGGAGGGGCTGGGCTACACCTTCCGGAGCGACACCGACACCGAGGTGCTCGTCCACCTGATCGACGAGGCGTTCAAATCCACGGACGAGCTGCAGGACGCCGTGGCGGCGGCCCTCGAACAGGTTCGCGGAGCCTACGGGATCGCAGTCATCAGCTCCCGGGATCCCGGCAAGCTGGTGGCCGCCCGCCACGGATCGCCCCTGCTCCTCGGGCTCGGGGAGGACCGGGAGAATTTCGTGGCCTCCGACGTGGCCGCGATCCTCTCCCACACCCGCGACGTGGTATACCTGGACGACGGCGACTACGCGGTCCTCACGCCCGATGGATACCAGGTGTTCCACCTGGAGCAGGGCGCGGTCAGCCGCGGGGTGTCGACGGTGGGCTGGGACCTGGATTCGGTCGAGAAGACCGGCTACGACCACTTCATGCTCAAGGAGATCATGGAGCAGCCCCAGACCCTCCGGGACGTCATGCGCGGACGCCTCCAGGAGGAGGAGGGCATGGCCCGCCTCGGGGGTGTGACCGTATCCGACGTCGACATGCGTCGGGTCCGGAAGATCATCATCACGGGCTGCGGCACCTCCTGGCACGCCGGTCTGATCGGCGAGTACCTCCTGGAGGACATTGCCCGGGTCCCGGTGGAGGTGGAGTACGCCTCGGAGCTGCGCTACCGGAATCCCGTCATCGAGCCCGATACGCTGGTCATGGCGATCTCCCAGTCCGGCGAGACGGCCGACACGCTGGCCGCGCTCCGGGAGGTCAAGGCCAGGGGGGCCCTGACCATGGGAGTCGTGAACGTGGTCGGCTCCTCCATCGCCCGGGAGACGGACTTCGGCGTGCACCTTCACGCGGGCCCGGAGATCGGAGTCGCCTCGACGAAGGCCTTCACGAGCCAGATCGGCGCTCTGCTCCTGTTCACGCTCTATGTGGCCCGCCGCAGGGACATGTCCATCGTCCAGGGCCGGGAGTGGGTCCATGCTCTTCAGGAACTTCCGGACAAGGTCCAGCAGATCCTGGACAAGAACGACGAGATCCGCGCACTGGCGGAGAAGTACATCGACACGCGGAACACGCTCTATCTCGGGCGCGGATACCAGTTCCCGGTGGCGCTGGAGGGGGCTCTGAAGCTCAAGGAGGTGAGCTACATCCACGCCGAGGGGTACCCGGCGGCCGAGATGAAGCACGGCCCCATCGCGCTGATCGACGAAGAGATGCCCGTCATCGCGCTGGCGCCCCATGACGCGGTGTACGAGAAAGTGGTCTCGAACATCGAGGAGGTCCGGGCCCGCAACGGTCGCGTGCTGGCCGTGGTCACCGAAGGGAACGACGAGCTGGACGGGAAGGTCGACGACATCATCCGTGTGCCCGCGACTCTGCCACAGATGCTCCCAATCCTGACCACGATCCCCATGCAGCTCCTGGCCTACCACATGGCGGTCCTGCGGGGCTGCGACGTGGACCAGCCCCGGAACCTGGCCAAATCGGTCACGGTGGAGTAGCGGACGAACCAGCACTCATGCGGGTCGTACTGCAGCGCGTCTCCAGGGCCCGGGTCACCATCGAGGGGCGGGTGTCCGGAGAGATCGGGCAGGGTCACCTCCTCCTCGTGGGCTTCACCCCCGGAGACGATGAGGCCGCCCTGGAGTGGATGGCACGGAAGGTCCTGGACCTGCGGGTGTTCCCCGACGACGAGGGGAAGATGAACAGGTCCGTTCAGGACGTGGACGGAGGGCTCCTGGTCGTCAGCCAGTTCACCCTGTACGGCGACACCCGGAAGGGGCGCCGCCCCTCCTTCGTGCATGCGGCCCCGCCCGACATCGCCATCCCCCTGTACGAGCGATTCGTCGAGATTTTGCGCGGTATGAGCCGGGGACTGGTGGAAACCGGTGAGTTCGGCGCCATGATGGACGTGGAGCTGGTGAACGACGGCCCGGTCACCCTGGTCCTGGAGCGATGACCTCGCCTGACGCGGGATCGGCTCCCGCGATCGTGCTCGCCTCGGCATCCCCTCGCCGGGCGGAGATCCTCCGGATGCTGGGCCTCGATCCGGCCATCGACCCCGCCCACATCCCCGAGGACCTGCTCCCCGACGAGACTCCCGAGGCCCACGTCCACCGCCTCGCCCTGGAGAAGGCACGGGCCGTGGCCCGTCGCCACGAGGGATCGCTGGTGGTGGCCGGAGACACGGTGGTGGTGGTTGGCGGCCGGGTCCTGGGGAAGCCGCGGGACGCCGAGGACGCCGTCGAGATGCTCATGGCCCTGCAGGGGCGGGATCACCACGTGACCTCGGGCCTGGCCCTGGCGCTGATAGGGCGCGAGGTGGCCGGCCGCCAGTCCACCCGCGTCCGGTTCCGGGAGTTCGAAGAGGCCGTCGCACGGGCCTACGTGGAGACGGGGGAGCCCATGGACAAGGCCGGCGCCTACGCCATCCAGGGGCTCGGGGCCGCACTGGTGGAGGGGTTCGAGGGCGACTACTTCAATGTGGTGGGCCTTCCCGTTCCCCTGCTGCTCGACCTCCTGGAGCGGATGGGGTACCACTACGACTTCCGGGGACTTTCTCCCCGAGCGCAGGGAGGGCCGGCGCCGGGGATCTGATTTCAGGAGAGCACACTCCATGAGCCGATCGATCCTCTCCATCGACCAGGGCACCACCGGGACCACCTGTCTCGTCATCTCCGAAGAGGGCCGCGTCCTCGGCCGGGCCTACTCCGAGTTCACCCAGCACTTCCCCCGGCCGGGCTGGGTCGAGCACGACGCGGAGGAGATCTGGACGGTCACCCTCGGGGTGGCCGCCGAGGCCGTGGCCGCGGCCGGCGGACTCGCCCGTTCCGGGATCGAGGGGATCGGGATCACCAACCAGCGGGAGACCGTCGTCCTATGGGACCGGGAGACGCTGGAGCCCGTGCACAGGGCCATCGTGTGGCAGGATCGGCGGACGGCCCGGATCTGCAGAGCGATGAAGGAGGCGGGACTGGAGGAGGAGTTCCGCCGGAGGACCGGTCTGGTTCTGGATCCCTACTTCTCCGGCACCAAGATCCGATGGATCCTGGACGAGAACCCCGAGCTGCGATCCCGGGCGGAAGCGGGCGAACTGGCGGCCGGCACCATCGATTCGTGGCTCATCGCCCGTCTCACGGACGGCGGGACCCACGCCACGGACCCCACGAACGCCTCCAGGACCCTGCTCTACTCGCTGGTCGACCGGGGCTGGGACCCGTGGCTCCTCGACCAGCTCGGGGTCCCCTCGAGCCTGCTCCCGGAGGTGCGGCCCAGCAGCGGGGACTTCGGTGTGTCCGCGGGGGACGCGCTTGGAGTGGAACTCCCCATCGGGGGGGTCGCCGGAGATCAGCAGGCGGCGCTTTACGGGCAGGGCTGCTGGGAGGCGGGGCTGGCCAAGAACACCTACGGGACTGGAGCCTTCCTCCTCCTCCATACCGGGGACGCCATGGTCCCCTCCCGGTCCGGCCTTCTGACCACCGCGGCGTGCGACGCCCGGGGCGGGCTGGCGTTCGCCCTGGAGGGGTCGGTCTTCATCGCCGGAGCCGCGATCCAGTGGCTCCGGGACGGGCTCGGAATCCTGGACTCGGCGGCGGAGACGGCCGAGCTGGCCGGAAGCCTCGAGTCGAATGACGGCGTCTACATGGTGCCTGGCTTCGTGGGCTTGGGAGCGCCGCACTGGGAACCCGACGCCCGGGGCACGCTCGTGGGCCTCACCCGGGGGACGAGCCGCGCCCACGTGGCTCGTGCGGCCCTGGAGGCCATGGCCTACGGCACCCAGGACGTACTCCGGGCCATGGAGTCGGACTCCGGGGTCCCCACCGGAGAACTGCGGGTGGACGGTGGCGCGGCGCTGAACGACTGGCTCATGGCGTTCCAGGCGGGGCTCTTGGGGGTCCCGGTCCGCCGACCGGCCATGGTGGAGACCACCGCCCTGGGGGCGGCCGGCCTGGCGGGGCTGGCCCTCGGCGTCTGGCCCGACGCGGAGGCGTTTCTGGCCTCGGCCGGGGAACCGACCGTGTTCTCGCCGAATCTGGCAGAGGAGCAGCGGGCGGCGCTGACGGCCGGCTGGGACCGGGCGGTCCGGGCCGCTGTGCACTGGGCCCGCGACACCGGCGGTCCGTCGTGAGCCTGCAGGATCCGGACGGGACCGGGCTCGGGGCTCCGCCCCCTCGGCCGGCGCGCGTCGCGGTGGCCGGAGCCGGGGAGGCTTCCGAGCTCGAACTCGAGCGGGCCGAGGCCCTGGGCCGATGCCTCGCGCTGGAGGGCGCGGTGGTCCTGTGCGGCGGACGGGGCGGGGTCATGGAGGCGGTCTCCCGGGGCGCCGCCCGGGCCGGGGGCACCGTGGTCGGAATCCTGCCGGGACCGGACTCGAACGGGGCGAATCCCTGGGTCACGATCCCGCTCCCCACGGACCTGGGAGAAGCGCGAAACACGCTTGTTGCACGGTGCGGCCAGGCGCTCCTGGCCGTGGGTGGATCCTGGGGAACGCTGTCCGAGATCGCGCTGGCAAGGAAGTTGCACATCTCTGTGGCCGTGGTCGGGGAGCCGTCGTTCCCGGAGCTGGGGCTCCGGGCCTTCTCCGACCCCGCAGAGGCCGCCCGCTGGGCCGTCCGCTGCGCAGCCGGGGATGCCGGGGCCTGAGCGCCAGCCTCCTCGGGGTCCGACTGGGACTTCGGGCCGGGACAAAAAGCCCCAAAATGTTTCAGGTTCGGGTACTGTCGCCCGGGCCGGCAGTGGTTAGATTTTTCGCACCGGACTTACAAGTCGGACGGGCCATGGGCCCCGTTTCTCAGGAACCCCCGCCATGCCTAATAACGGACGTTTCTTCGTAGGGTTGATCGGAGTCGGTCTCGTGGTGAGCTACCTCGTCTGGACCGGGGTGAGCGACACCATGATCTACTACCTCACGCCTACGGAGATGATGGCGAAGGTCTCGGAGGACCCCTCCTTCCACCAGATCGGACTGAAGGTCAGCGGTCGGGTGGTGAAGGGCAGCTACACCCAGTCGGAGGACTTCGAGCACCACTTCGAGGTCATGGACCTCGACGACGAGGCCGTCCGGTTCCCCGTGGTATTCCGAGATGTCCTTCCCGACACATTCACCGACGAGGTAGAAGTTGTCCTCGAGGGCCGCTACCGGGACGATGGCGTGTTTGAGGCCGCCACCGTCCTGACCAAGTGCGGAAGCCGGTATGAGGCGGCCCCCGAGGAGATGGTCGGTTGATCACCCTCGGAGAAATCGCCCTATGGCTGGCCCTGCCCATCTCCGCATGGGGGATGGTGCTGGCTTTCGCAGGTGGGCGAACGCAGCGGGGGGACCTGGTCCTCAGCGCTGAACGGAGCGTCTACGCTTCGTTCGGTCTCCTCGTGGTGGCTTCGCTGGGCGTGGTTGCGGCCTTCGTCCAGGACCGGTTCGACTACTGGTATGTCGCCAGCTACTCGAACCGGGAACTGGAGCTCTTCTTCAAGATCTCCGGTCTCTGGGCCGGGCAGCGCGGCTCGCTCCTGTTCTGGGCCCTGCTCCTCGCGTTCTTCTCGGCTCTGGCCGTGTTCCAGAACCGGAACAAGAACCGGGAGTTCATGCCCTACGTCACGGGCACGCTCCAGGGCATCATCCTCTTCTTCGTTGTGGTCCTCCTCTTCGCGGAGGTGAACCCCTTCGAGAAGCTGGGCTTCACCCCGGCCAACGGGCAGGGACTGAACCCCCAGCTCCAGAACTACTGGATGACCATCCACCCGCCGACCCTCTACCTGGGGTTCACGGCGTTCTCCATCCCCTTCGCGTTCGGCATCGCGGCCCTCATGTCGGGCCGCCTGGATTCGAGGTGGATCCAGCTGACCCGGAAGTGGATCCTGGTCTCGTGGTTCTTCCTGACCAACGGGATCATCTTCGGGATGCGCTGGGCCTACGAGGAGCTCGGGTGGGGCGGATACTGGTTCTGGGACCCGGTGGAGAACGCGTCGCTGCTCCCGTGGCTCACGGCCACCGCGTTCCTGCACTCCATCATGATCCAGGAGAACCGGGGGATGCTGAAGGTCTGGAACATGGCCCTCCTCATCCTGACGTTCCTCCTGACCGTGTTCGCGACCTTCCTCACGCGGTCCGGACTCATCGAGTCCGTGCACTCGTTCGCCGAGAACACGACCATCGCGTTCATCTTCCTGATGTGCATAGTGTCGACCGGTCTGCTGGGTGCGGTGCTGATCGTGTGGCGACTTCCCGAGCTGCGGAGTGAGAACAAGATCCACTCCTTCCTGAGCCGGGAGGCGGCGTTCCTCTTCAACAACCTCATCCTCCTGGCCGCCGCCTTCGCGGTGACGTGGGGGACGCTCTTCCCCCTCCTCACCGAGGGGCTGATGGGCGAGAAGATCGCGGTCGGCCCGCCGTTCTTTAACCGGGTCAACATCCCCATCGGCCTGATCCTGCTGGCACTGATGGGGATCGGTCCGGTCATCGCCTGGCGGAAGGCCTCGCGAAAGAACCTGGTGAAGAACTTCGCCATGCCCACGGCGGTGGGTCTGGGAACACTGGTGGGGCTCTACCTGGCCGGGATCCATCACCGACTGGCCCTCATCACCTTCGCGACCAGCGCCTTCGTCATGGCGATCATCGTGACGGAGTTCTGGAAGGGCACCAAGGCCCGCGCCCGCATCGAGGGCGAGGGCTTCATGAAGGCCTTCGTCCACCTGGTGGCCCGGAACCGGCGCCGCTGGGGTGGCTACATCGTCCACGTGGGTACGGTGGTGGTGTTCACGGCCTTCGCCGGCAGCGCGTTCAACCGCGAGGTCCGGCAGATCATGGAGCCGGGCGAGACGGTGGAGATCCAGTCCGCGCTGGGCCACACCTACACGCTGCGCTACGTGGGGATCTCGTCCTCCACCTCGCCCACCCGGAACATGAGCCAGTGGACCGCGCTCATGATGGTGGACAAGGAGGGCGAGGACCTGGGCGGCTTTACCACCGAGAAGCGGTGGTACCCGGTGGTCGAGATGCTGGTTACCGAGGTCGGGATCCGGTCCTTCTTCCTGGAGGACCTGTACATCATCCTTGACTCGGTGGAAGACCTGCAGGGGATGGCGGCCAACGAGGCCTCTTCCCAGCGGGCCACCTTCAAGGTGAAGGTGAACCCCCTGGTGGGGTGGATCTGGTACGGTGGCCTGATCATCACGCTGGGCGCTCTGATTTCGATGTGGCCCTCCCGGGGGAGGATGCCCCGGGTGCCGAAGGCCGCGGCCGTGTCCGAAGGAACGGCGGAACCCGCTACCGCTTGACGGAACTGAGGACAACGTGGGACTGACGATTCTGGGTATCGGGATGGCGCTGGTCGTGGTGGGGTATGTGATCCACCCGATCATCACGGGGCGGGAAGCCCCGCTGGACCGGCGGCCCGATGAGCCCTCGGAGGTTGAATCTCGCAAGCGCGTCGCGCTCCTGGCCCTACGGGACGTGGAGTACGACTACGCCACCGGGAAGCTCGACCAGGTAGACTACAGTTCCCTCCGCGGCGAGCTCGCCGCGGAGGCCCTGGAGGCGATGAAGGCCGAGGAGGAGGGGCAGACCGAGGTGGTGGCGGTCGAGGGCGCTGCGGGGCCCGCCCCGCAGGAGGGCGTCGCCGGAGCGGCTCTCCCCGACCGGGAGGCCCTGGAGGCCGAGATCGCCCGGTATCGGGCCGCGCTGCAGGCGGGCACCGTGTGTCCGGACTGTCGCCGGGTGAACGAGCCCGGGAGCCGGTTCTGCGCGACCTGTGGGTTCTCCCTCGCCGCGGCTCCGGCCGCGACCGCGGGCGTCACCGACGGCGACCACTAGTTCATGGGGACTTCGGGCCCCTCCGGCGCCGTCCTCGACGCCAGGGACCTGGTCCGCGAGTTCGGAGTCTTCCGGGCAGTGGACGGGATCTCGTTCCAGCTGGGGAGCGGCGAGGTGCTGGCGGTCTTCGGGCCCAACGGGGCGGGGAAGACCTCGCTGCTGCGCCTCCTTTCCGGCGAGCTCCTCCCGACGGAGGGCTCGGTCCGCATCGACGGTGACCTCCTGAGCCGGGCGGACCAGAGCTGGCGGCTGAACCTCGGTGTGCTGTCCCACGACAGCTTCCTCTACAACCACCTCACGGCCGAGGAGAACCTCCGCTTCTACGGGCGGCTCTTCGGACTCGCCGACGTGTCCGAACGGGTGCAGTCCCGGCTCGAGGAGGTGGGGCTGTGGAAGCGACGGGATTCCCGCGTCCGGACCTTCAGCCGGGGCATGCGTCAGCGCCTGGCCCTGGCCCGAGCCCTGCTCCATGACCCCAGGGTGGTGTTTCTCGACGAGCCCTACACCGGCCTGGATGCCCACGCCGCCGCCCTCCTCAACGAGGTGCTGGAATCCCTCAAGGACGGGGACCGGACCGTGGTGCTGGTGACGCACAACCTGTCCAAGGGCCTCATGCTTGCGGATCGGGTCGCCATCCAGGTCCGAGGCCGGTTCGAGCACCTGGGTCCCCGGAGCGGCGTACCCGACAACGGGTTCGAGCACTTCTACCGGGAGGTGGTGGAGTCGGTGGAGGTGCCGGCGTGAGGGGCTACCTGGGCCAGCTGTCCGCCATCGTCTGGAAGGACCTGGTGGTGGAACTCCGGACCAAGGAGCGCATCCTGTCCATGGGAGGCTTCACCGTCCTCGTGGGGGTGCTCTTCAACTACGGCCTCGATCGGTCGGTGGTCCGCCCGCAGGACCTGGCTGCCGGGTGGATCTGGGTTACCATCGTCTTCACGGGCGTGCTGGGGCTGGGCCGGACCTTCGAGATGGAACGGTCCGAGGGTGCCCTGAGGGGCGTGCTCATGAGCCCCGTCCCGCGCGACGCCATCTTCCTGGCCAAGGTCCTGTCGAACTTCGTCCTGACCATGCTGGCGGCCATCCTGGTCTTCGCGATCTTCGGGCTGTTCTTCGACCTCAGCTTCGGTTCGCATCCGCTGGTGCTGCTGGCCGTGGTGGCCACCGGGACCCTCGGGTTCACCTCCCTGGGCACCCTCTACAGCGGTGTGACGGCAGGGACCACCATGGGGGATACCCTGCTCCCCATTCTCGTCTTTCCCCTGCTCGTGCCGATGGTTATCTACGGTGTGACCGCCACGGCCGGCCTGTTCGCGGGCCTGCCGGTGAGCGAGGTGTCGGGGAATCTTCGCATGCTCATGGCCTTCGCCCTGATCACGACCTTCGCGGGCGCCGGGCTCTTTCGATTCATCGTGGAGGAATAGATGCAGTTGGGACGGATCGGCATTTCCGCCGCGATCCTGGGAGGACTGGGGGTGCTCGGCACACTCTTCCTCCACTGGATGGTGTTCTTCTGGGTGCCCACCGAGGCCACCATGGGGATCGTCCAGCGGATCTTCTACATCCACGTGCCCTCGGCCTGGGTGGCCTTCCTGGCCTTCGGGATCGTGGCCCTGGCCGGAGCCGTATACCTCTGGCTCGGAGACGAGCGTCTGGACCAGACGGCGCTCGCCGCAGCCGAGGGCGGGATGATCTTCACCACCATCGTCCTCATCACGGGCCCGCTCTGGGCCGTCATCGCCTGGGGGACCTACTGGACCTGGGAGCCGCGCCTGACACTGACGCTGCTCCTCTGGTTCATCTACCTGGGGTATTTCCTGGTCCGGAGGACGACGGAGAACCCGCAGGCGGCCAAGCGGTTCGCAGCGGTCGTGGGGATCGTCGGTGCGGTGAACATCCCGCTGATCCACGTGAGCGTGCTGTGGTTCCGTTCGCTGCACCCGCAGCCGGTGGTGCTCAAGGCCGAGGGCCCGACGCTTCACCCCGACATGCTCCTCACCCTGATGGTGGGTCTGCTCAGCTTCACGCTCCTGTTTCTCGGGATCTTCCTGCTCCGATTCGGGGTGGCCCGGATGGAGTACGAAATCGCCTACCGCGAAGCCCGTGGTGCGCCCTCTCCGGCGCCGTCCGGTTCGCCGGCATCCCCGGCTGCCCCCTCTTCACCCCCGTCCGCCGGCCCCGAAGCCGCTCCGTCGGAGTAATCGACATGTTCAAGTCTCTTCGTTCGATCCTCCTCCTGGGGGTGCTCACCCTGGGCGTTCCGGCTTCGCTTCTGGCCCAGATGGAGGAAGTCACGCCCGGGGGCATGGAGGCCTACCGCAACGTGTTCATCGCCTACACGGTCGTGTGGCTCCTGGTGGGGGGATGGATCCTGTCCATCTCACGACGCCTGAACGCCGTCGCCAAGCGGATGGACGCTTGAGCCCCAGGCCGGCGGCCACCCCGTGAGCGAGCCTCTCGTCGACCTCAGGTCCGACACCGTCACCCGGCCCACCGAGGCCATGAGGGCGGCCATGGCGGCCGCCGAGGTCGGCGACGACCAGCTGGAGGGAGACCCCACCGTCCGGCGGCTGGAGGAACGGACCGCCGAGGTGCTGGGCAAGGAGGCGGCGCTCTACTTCCCCACCGGGCTCATGGCCAACCAGACGGCGCTGGCCGTCCTGGGCCGACCCGGCGGGGAGATCGTGTGCGAGGCCGGGGCCCACATCTTCCACTACGAGGAGGGGGCCGCGGCGGGACTCGCCGGAGTGCAGCTTCATCCGGTCTCGGGCCCGGACGGTCGCCTGACGGCGGAAATCGTGGCCACGGGAATTCGGCCCGAGTCCCCGTATCTGCCCCGTACGACCGCCATCGCCCTTGAGAACACCCACCTGGCCTCGGGCGGTACGGTCATGGACCTGGCCGACGGGGAGGCGATCCGGGAGCTGGCCGGGGAGCGGGGACTCGCCGTCCACATGGACGGTGCCCGGCTGTGGAACGCGAGCGCGACCTCGGGTATCGAACCCGCGGTCTACGGCGCCCTGGCCGACACCGTCATGGTGTGCTTCTCCAAGGCGCTGGGCGCCCCGGTGGGTTCGGCCCTGGCCGGGCCCGGGGTGGTGTTGGAAGAAGCCTGGCGGGTCCGACGCCGCATGGGTGGCTCCATGCGGCAGTCGGGGATCATCGCCGCAGGGGCCTTGCATGCGCTGGAGAACCACAGGGAGCGGCTTAAGGACGACCATCGGCGGGCCCGCGAACTCGCCTCGGGTCTCGCTCAGCTTGCGGGGATCTCCGTCGTGGACCCGCCGACCAACATCGTCATGATCGACCTGGACCCGGATTTCGGAGATCCGACGCGGGTATTGAGTTTTCTGGAGTCCCACAGAATTTTGATGACGCAGTTTGGTCCCACACGGCTTCGTGCGGTGACCCATATGGACGTCGATTCGGCCGGAATCCAAAGAACGGTGCAGGTTTTCGCCGATTTCCAGCGGCAGGGAAATTCTGTCCCACCGCTGGCATGATTCTGGCTGGAAACATATTTTTGATTCGCGTTCGGCAGACCATCGCAGCCGATTACCATTTATAACTTCAAGAATCCATCCCTTTCCTAAGGACGGAGGATCCTCACGATGACTAGAGCTCGGATTAAGGCAGGAGTGCTTTCGGGCGCCCTGGCCGCTGCGCTCCTCGTGGCTGGCGTAGCCGATGCGGCTGCCCAGAACGCCCCGATCTCGAGCACGCTCCGATATGGCACGGGCGTCGTCGATGTACCCGACGCCAGCGTTCTGCCTCACCTCACCCTCATCGGAACGTATTCCGGGTTCTACGTGAACCTCGATCAGACCGTCATTACGGACGATCAGGGTCGCGCCATCGGCTTCGGTGACGGTTACAGCGACTGGCGCCAGGACGGATCCATCGCGCTGGGCCTGTTCGACTGGGTCGAGCTGGGTGCCACCTTCCAGAACTTCTCCGAGGCGGGGACCGGCGGCACGCTGGCTGGAGCCTTCGGAAAGCTGCGCCTCCTCAAGCCCGAGAACACGGGACTGGGGCTGGCGGTGGGGATCCGCTACATCACCGAGCCGACATTCGACGACATCGATCCGAACCGGACCTACAAGGCCCCGCGGCTCGGTTTCCCGGACCAGCGGTTCTACAACGGCGAGTTCTCCGAGGGTCACCCCATGGAGGACTGGAACGACTTCACGCCCTATATCGTGGGTAACTTCAAGTTCCAGGGCATGCGGCCCGACTGGTTCCCCGAGTGGGACATGACGCTCACCGGTGGGTGGGGCCAGGGGATGTTCTACGCCGGTCACGACCTCGACTGGTACGCAAACGCCCACTCCTACGGGTTCTTCGGCGGCGCCACCGCCCACATCCAGGCCGGTGACAACACGCTGGTGAACCTCAAGGGTGAGTGGAACGGCTTCGACGCCAACCTGGGTGCTGAGCTGGACTGGAAGGGCGTTCAGCTCGGAGCCTACGTCCTGGGCGCCAACTACCTCGAGCGGATCACCGAGTACAAGAGCCCCAAGTTCGCCATGAAGGTGACCGTGGGGCTGTGCATGGGTGACGATGTCGAGGGCATCATGTGCAGGCCGCGGATTTCCGAGCGCGAGAGCGCCGACACGGTCCAGCTGCCCGCGCCGCCGGCCGACACCGTCATCGTCGAGCGCGAGGTTGCTCCGCCGATTCCGCGGGGTACGCCCAGCACCATCTGCCTGGCCACCGGCCGCAGCGAGCAGATCTTCATCTCCGCCTCCGGCGACACGCTGGTGGGCCCGAACCGGGTCTCCATCGATGACCTCGGCGGCGTCGTCTTCGAGGGCAACTACGCCGCCGGCGCCGGCTGGTTCACCAACGACGAGGAGCTCACGCTCGACCGCGAGCGGTTCCAGAAGTCGGGTGGCGAGATCGGCCTGGACTGCGCCGACATCATGATCGTCGGCGAGTTCAACGGCGTGAACGTCTTCGCCGACCGGAACGCCGACCAGCCGTACGACATGGTCTACGTGCCGGTCCGGCCCGGTGTCTGGCAGGCCTACGAGAACCTGCGGCGCACGCGGGGTTAAGAAGGCCGCGGCCTGAGCCGCATGAAAAAGGGCCCGCCCCGGTTTCGACCGGGGCGGGCCCTTCTCGTTTCGGGGCCGAGCCGATGGCGGCCGGAGGGCCCTCCTCGGCCGGGTCGCCCTGGCCGGCCGGGACTTCCCACTCGCTACTCGACCGGGACGTACTTCTCCAGGATGCGGTTGAGAGCATCCAGCACGGCCAGCACCGCGCCCCGGGCGGGCTCGGTGTCGGTAGAGGCGGCGCAACTTCCGATGAGTCGGTAGCGGCTTTCGGGGCTCACTCCGCGGACCGCGGCGATGATGACCTCGGCGTCGAAGGCCTTGATCGCCTTGACCCCCACCAGTTCCAGATCGATGCCGTCATCGGCGGCCATGTTGGCGGCGGTCAGGGTCGCCAGGGCGCCGGCCCTCAGGATGCCCTGCGTGGTCTGGGTTCCTTCCTCCAGGCCCTCCAGGGTACGGCCGTGCCACTCCATCACCACCTGCACGGAGCAGCGTCCGTCCGGGAAGCGGTCGTGGACGATGTCTACCAGCTTCAGGCGCCGGCGGACGAGGCTCTTGGTGTCGCTCATCGGGCGATTCCTCGCGTGGGGCGGGGGGCCGTCTTCTGAAAACATGTGTTCTGACGGACCGCGGCGCCAATCCTCCGCCGCACGGGTCCCTGCCGAGCATTGGCCCGCCCCATCGCACTCGCTACGTTCCGGCCGGCGTTAGATGCCGCTTGGTCCGGTCCGAAGGGACTTTCGCTTTCTCTTCGGTTTTCGTACTTTGAGTCCGTCCGGAACAGTTGGAGCGACTGAGGAGAGTTGAATGGCAACGGTGGAAACGGAGAAGAAGCGGGACAAGGCGCTGGAGACCGCCATCGCCCAGATCGAGCGCTCGTACGGGAAGGGCGCCATCATGCGGATGGACGGCGAGGCCGGAGCGGTCCGCCTCGAAGGGATCTCCACGGGCGCCATGAACCTGGATGCCGCCATCGGGATCGGCGGGCTGCCCCGGGGTCGGATCAGCGAGATCTACGGGCCCGAGTCCAGTGGTAAGACCACGCTCTGTCTCCACGTGATCGCCAACGCCCAGAAGACCGGCGGAGTGGCCGCGTTCATCGACGCGGAGCACGCCCTGGACATCCAGTACGCCCGCCGCCTGGGCGTGGACGTCGACAACCTCCTCGTCTCCCAGCCCGACACGGGGGAGCAGGCGCTCGAGATCGCCGAGGTCCTGATCCGGTCGAATGCCGTGGACGTGGTGGTGATCGACTCGGTGGCCGCCCTGGTGCCCAGGGCCGAGATCGAGGGCGAGATGGGGGACAGCCACGTGGGCCTGCAGGCACGGCTCATGAGCCAGGCCCTCCGGAAGCTGACCGGCGCGGTGAACCGCTCCAACACATCCGTCATCTTCACCAACCAGATCCGAGAGAAGGTGGGCGTCATGTTCGGCAGCCCGGAAACCACTTCCGGCGGCCGGGCGCTGAAGTTCTACGCATCGGTCCGGATGGACATCCGCCGGATCGGTGCGATCAAGGACGGTCAGGACGTGATCGGAAACCGGACCCGCGTGAAGGTGGTCAAGAACAAGTGCGCCCCGCCGTTCAAACAGGTCGAGTTCGACATTCTCTACAACGAGGGTGTGAGCCACTCCAGCCTCCTGGTGGACCTGGGTGTCGACTACGGGATCATCGACAAAGCCGGGGCCTGGTTCTCCTACGGCGACCTCCGTCTCGGTCAGGGCAAGGAGAACACCCGACAGTTCCTCCTGGAGAACGCCGATGTGGCCGACGAGGTGGCGACCCGGATTAGAGTCGCTCTCGGCGTGGGCACGGAGGACGAGCCGGTAGAGGAGGCCGAGCCGGCGCTCGACGAGCCCGTGCCGATGCCCTGAGCCGGCCCGGCCGGCCCGAAACGGGCTCGGTCCGGCTCTCGGAAGCTCGACGGGGAGGTGGCGCAAAGTGGGTGCCACCTCCCCGTTTCCGTTGTTGAGACGACCCCTCGGCGGGGGTTAACTTGATCCACTTCGGGCGGCTCGAGAGTCGCCCGCCTCCTCGGATCTCCAACGACCGGCCACGCGGCCGGACCCGATACCCATGAAGGTCTCCGACATCCGGCAGCGATTCCTGGACTACTTCCAGGAGAAGGGGCACTCGGTTCAGCCCAGTTCTCCCCTCGTGCCCCAGGACGATCAGACCCTGCTCTTCACCAACGCGGGGATGGTGCAGTTCAAGAAGGTGTTCCTGGGTCAGGAGGACCTCGGATTCGATCGTGCCGTGACGTCTCAGAAGTGCGTTCGGGCCGGAGGCAAGCACAATGATCTGGAGCAGGTGGGCCAGACCGCTCGCCACCACACCTTCTTCGAGATGCTCGGGAACTTCTCGTTCGGAGACTACTTCAAGCGAGACGCCATCGCCTACGCCTGGGAGTTCCTGACGGAGGAATTGGCGCTCGATCCGGACCGGCTGTTCATCACGGTTCACCACACCGATGACGAGGCCGCCGAGCTCTGGGAGGAGGTGGCCGGCGTGCCGGCGGAGCGCATCTACCGCCTGGGGGACAAGGACAACTTCTGGCAGATGGCCGACACCGGCCCCTGCGGCCCCTGCTCCGAGATCCATTTCGACATGCGGCCGGAGCCCCTGCTGGGCACCATCCCCTCGCAGGAGGACTTCGAGGAGGCCGGTGAGGCGGGGGAGTTTCTCGAACTCTGGAACCTGGTGTTCATGCAGTTCGACCGGGATGAGTCCGGGACCCTGCATCCACTCCCCGCGCCGTCCATCGACACGGGCGCTGGACTGGAGCGGATCGCGTCCGTCCTGCAGGGCGTACCGTCCAATTACGATACGGATCTCTTCCAGCCCTTCCTGGACGCCGCGGCGGACGCGGTGGGCCGCCCCTACGATCGGGATGGGCAGGAGGGGATCAGCTACCGGGTCCTGGCCGACCATGCACGGTCGGTGGCCTTCCTGCTCGCCGACGGCGTGTTCCCCTCCTCCGAGGGCCGGGGCTACGTGCTCCGTCGCATCCTCCGGCGGGCGGTTCGACACGCCTGGCTGCTCGGCCGCCGGGAGCCGACCCTGGTGACGGTCGTCGAGGCGGTCATCCGGGAGATGTCATCCGCCTATCCCGAACTCGAGGAACGCCGGGACCACATCCTTCGCACCACGAGGGGCGAGGAGGAGCGGTTCCTGGCCACCATCGAGGGGGGCCTGGACCGCTTCGACGAACTCGCGCCGGCCGGCCCCGAAGGGGGGACGATCTCGGGGGCGGAGGTGTTCCGGCTCTACGACACTTACGGATTCCCCCTGGACCTCACGGAGCTGATGGCCAGGGAGCGCGGCTACGACGTGGACGTGGAGGGTTTCGAGGAGGCTCTCCAGGAGCAGCGCGAGCGGAGCCGCGCCGACCGTGCGGCCTCGGATCTCTCCGTCGGCGAGGACGCCCTCCAGGACGGCTGGACCGAGGTCGCGACCGGGGACCAGGTCTTCGTCGGGTACACCCTGAGCGAGACCGCGACGGAAGTCCTGGCGGTTCGGCTCCGGGAGGAGCCCCAGGCGCTGATCCTGCGGGACAACCCTTTCTACCTGGAGTCGGGCGGGCAGGTCTCCGATCGAGGTCGGGTCGAGGGTGAGGGCTGGGCGTTCGAGGTCCGCGACGTGGTCCGGGTGGGCGGTCGGTCCGCGCTGGTCGGGACGTTCGAGGGTGATCCGGGCCAGCTGAAGACCGGATCCGACGGGTCCGCGGTCGCCAGAGTGTTCGGACGGGTCCGGCACGACACCGAGCGGAACCACACGGCCACCCACCTGCTCCACGCGGCGCTCCGGGACGTTCTGGGTGAACACGTGGTACAGCGGGGGTCGCTGGTGGCGCCGGACCGCCTCCGATTCGACTTCTCCCACACTTCGCCCATGTCGGCTGAGCAGATCGACGAGGTAGAGGGGCAGGTGAATCGGGCGATCTGGGATGATCACCTGGTTGAGACCGACCAGATGGCCTATGACGAAGCGGTCTCCCAGGGTGCCATGGCCCTGTTCGGCGAGAAGTACGGAGACGAGGTCCGGGTCGTGCGCATTCCCGAGGTGTCCATGGAGCTGTGCGGTGGAACACACGTCCGGCACACGGGCGAGATCGGGCTCTTCAAGATCTCCAGCGAGAGCGGCGTGGCGGCGGGCGTCCGGAGGTTGGAGGCGGTGACCGGGCCGGGTGCCTTCGCCTTCATGGAGAGCAAGGCGGAGCGCCTCGCGGAGGTGGCCGAGGTTCTCCGCACCCCTCCGGAGAACGCGCCCAGGCGCGCAGAACAACTCATGGTCGAGCGTTCGGAGCTGGAGAGCCTGCTCGCGGACCTTCGGAAGGGCGGCGGCGCCTCGTCGTCCGAGCTCGACGTGACGGAGTTCGAGGCCAACGGGGCCACGATTCGGCTCGAGGCCGGTCGGATGAAGGCGATGGACGCCGACGACGTCCGGGCCGCGGGCGACCAGTTCCGATCCGACGCTTCGTCGTCGGCCCGGATTGTCGCGGCCGAGTTCGCCGACGGGAAGCAGACCCTGTTCGCCTTCGTCACGGACGACCTGCTGGGGGCCGGGCTTCGCGCCGACGCGCTGATCCGGGACGTGGCCGCGGTGGCGGACGGACGGGGCGGAGGGCGACCCCACATGGCCCAGGCCTCCGTGGGGGATCCGGCCAAGCTGGACAGCGCCCTGGCGGCTGCCCCGGAAATTGCCCGCGCTCTCCTTGGTGGGGGCGAGTAGGCCGTCCATGGAGTCCCCTGAACGCACGGTTCGAGAGTGGATCCAGGCGCAGCGGCCCGGGGTCCCCGCGGAACTGGCCGAGTGGCTCGAGACCGCGCTCGGCGGGGCGCACGCACCTTCACCGTCGCCGGAGGATCTGACCGAGGCCGGTGTGCGGGCCCTGTCGAGTGCCCGGGCGGTGCCGGGGAAGGTGCGCCAGTCGGCCTTCGACCTGCTGACGGCCGACGCGCTCCTCACCCATGCGGCGCAGGCCGCTGCCGGGGCTCCCGATCCCGAGAGCGCGCTCACGAGGATCCTCGAGGCTCTCGCCGCGCCGTCACCGGCCGAGCAGAGGGGCGAGGGGTGACGGAGACCGTGTCCGGGATCGTCGACCTGCACTCCCACCTGGTACCGGCCGTCGACGACGGGTCGGAAACGGTGGAGATGTCCCTGGACGCCATCGCCCGGATGGGGCGGGAGGGCGTGACCGCGATCCTGACGACGCCACACCTGGACGCTTCGACGACCCTTGTGCCCGAGGCGTTCGAGCGACGCATGGCCGAACTCGACCAGGGCTGGAGCGCCGTTCGGCGGGCCGTCGACTCCGTCTACCCCGCGCTGGATTTCCGGAGGGGGACGGAACTCATGATCGATGTGCCGATCCCGGACCTGTCCGATCCCCGAATCCGGCTCGACGGTGGACGCTATCTGCTGATGGAGTGGCCCCGGCTCCAGGTGCCGCCGGCGTCGGCGGCAGTCGTGGCCCGTATCGTGGAATTCGGCTACGTCCCGGTGATCGCGCATCCGGAACGCTACGTCGGGCTCGATGACAGGCTGGACGTGGTGCGGGGGTGGAGAGCCGCCGGAGCCCTGCTCCAGCTGAACAACGGCTCCCTCCTCGGGCGCTACGGTGGTCAGATCCGCACCACGGCGCTCCGTCTGGTGCGGCGGGGCTGGGTAGATTTCCTCAGTTCGGACTTCCATCCCCATCCGGGCCAGGAGCCCCTGGTGGCCAGGGTCCGGAGATTCTTCCTGGAGGTGGGCGCCGAGGAGCAGTGGTATACGATGGCCGTGACCAACCCGAGTCGACTTCTGACGGGTGACTCGACCATGTCCGTCGCCCCTCTCCCGGCCGCGGGCACCCCCGGTCTGTGGGGGAGGGTGCGGGACCTCTGGAGCCGGACCGGTTCCTGAGGTCCATGACGAAGGAGTGCACGTGACTGTTCCCATCGATTCCGACACCGGGGCCGCCCGGGCGCTGCGGGACCTGGCCGCCCTGGCCACCCGCTCCGCCGCCGACCTCGGACCGGCCGTCGATGCCCTCGCGCGCCGGACCGGCGAGGTCCTCGAGGCCGGTGGCACGCTCCTGTTCTGCGGCAACGGAGGATCCGCCGCGGACGCGCAGCACCTTGCCGCCGAGTACGTGGTCCGGTTCCAGCGTGAGCGGCGAGCCCTCCCGGCACTGGCGCTGACGACGGATACGTCGGTCCTCACGGCCGGAGGGAACGACTACGGATTCGAAGAGGTCTTCGCACGCCAGGTGCGGGCACTGGGCCGGCGCGGGGACCTCCTGTTCCTCCACTCGACGAGCGGCAACTCCCCGAACCTGATCAAGGCAGCCGAGGCCGCCCGTGAGACCGGCGTCGAGACCGTGGCAATTCTTGCCCGGGACGGCGGCGCGCTCAGGGGCCTCGCCGACCACACGGTGATCGTGCCGACCGAGGTCACGGCCAGGGCCCAGGAGATCCACCTCGCCATCGGACACATCATCTGCGAGCAGGTGGACCAGATGTTCGCCACGAGAGGGGAGGCGCAGGGATGAGTGCACCCACTTCGGGTGAGGCCCGCGTCCTGGCGGTACTGGAAGAGTCGCGAGCGAGGGAGAAGGACCAGACTCTCTTCTACCGGTCGCTGGCCGCCAGCGCGGAGGAGGTGGGCGATGCCCGGCTGGTGGAGCGCCTGAATGAGCTCCACGCCGACGAGCAGCACCACCTGTCCCGGCTCACGGCCCGAGTGCTCGAGCTGGGGGGGAGCCCTATCGACCTTCGGAGCCGTCCAAGCGGCGCTGTCCAGTCCCTGGAGGGGTGGGAGGACGAGGCCCGGCGCAGGGAGGATGTCGAGGTCCGCTGGTACGAGGGCCTCCTCTCGGCCGAGGGCACGGAAGGTACGACGCTCGACGCGGAGACGGTCGGGGTCCTTGAGGACATCCTGGTCGGCGAACGAAAGCAGCGAGATCACCTCGGCGGGAAGTGGATGTCCGCCTGAACCTGGCCCCGGGGCCAGCCAACGGAGTCGAACATGTCCAGCCTCATCGACCTCTCCGGCAGGGATGCCCTCGTCACCGGCGGATCCAGGGGCGTGGGCCGTGCGACGGCCCTGCTGCTGGCGCGCGCTGGCGCTCGCGTGGGCATCGGCTATCGGAGCCGGCATGACGACGCGGACTCCGTCGTGAACGAGATCCGTTCCATGGGCGGGGTGGCCTGGGCCGAGAGCGGCGACATTTCTACCGAGGCCGGAGTCGACGCCCTCTTCGAGCGGGTGGACCGCGAGTTCGGTGGACTGGACATCTTCGTGGCCAACGCCGGGATCTGGCCGCCCCTGGACGTGCCGATGGCGGAGATGACCTCCGAGCAGTGGCATCGGACCCACGCGGTGAATCTGGACTCGACGTTCTTCACGACTCGAGCAGCGATCCGACGCATCCGGGACGGGGGGTCGATCGTCTTCGTGAGTTCCACGGCGGGTCAGAGAGGAGAGGCATTCCACGGGGATTACGCCTCGACCAAGGGAGCCCAGATCTCGATGGTGAAGGGACTGTGCGTGGAACTGGGACCGAGGGATGTGAACGTGAACGCGGTCGCCCCGGGATGGATCGACACCGAGATGTCCGCGGAGGCGCTGGAGCAGGCGGGCGAGCGCGTACGCGATGGAATTCCGTTGGGTCGGGTGGCCACCGCAGAGGACGTGGCTGGACCGATCGTGTTCCTCTGCTCTGAGCTGGGCCGCCACGTCACGGGCGAGATCGTGAACGTCAACGGCGGAGCCGTCCTGGTCGGGTGAGCACTCCACTTCGCCCACCACGGGCGGTGCGCTGGATCGCTCGGACCCTTGAGGATGCCGGCTTCGAGACCTGGGCCGTTGGCGGTGCCATTCGTGATGCGCTCCTGGGTCAGCCGGGAGGCGACTGGGACCTGACCACCCGGGCCCGTCCCCATCAGGTGCGGAAGCTCTTCCGGCGCACGGTGCCCATCGGAATCGAGTATGGGACGGTCGGGGTGCTCGACCGGGACGGTGTGATGTACGAGGTCACGACCTTCCGCCGGGACGTGGAAACGTCTGGCCGGCACGCCGTCGTGGAGTTCGCCGACACCCTGGATGAGGACCTGGCGCGGCGGGACTTCACCATCAACGCGGTCGCGTGGCATCCGATCCGGGAGGAGCTCAGCGACCCGTTCGACGGCGTGGCCGATCTGGACGCCGGTATCCTCCGCACGGTCGGCGATCCGAGCGAGCGGTTCGCCGAAGACTATCTGCGGGTGATCCGCGGGGTCCGGTTCGCCGGTCGGTTCGACCTGAGTATCGACCCCGACACCTGGGACGCCCTCAAGGACGCCACACCCCACCTGGACGTCCTTTCGGCGGAGCGGGTCCGGGACGAATTCCTCAAGATGGTGAGCCGGTCCCCACGTCCGTCCGTCCCCTTCAGGCTCATGGCGGAGGCCGGAATCCTGGGCGTGCTGACCCCGGAACTGGTGACGAGCGGGAAGGAGTGGGAGGCCGGGCTAGCCGCGGCGGATCGCATCCCGGCTCACCGGCCGCTCGTCCGGATGGCGGCCCTGCTATCGGCTCTGGAAGACCCTCCGGAAGGGCTTGAGGTGGGAGCCTCCGAGGCCGAGGCCGGGGACGGACGCTCGGAGGCTCGGCTCGGAGTAGAAGCCGGGTGGGCGAAGGCTGAGGCGACCGGCCGCCTTCTCGACCGCCTCCGGTTCTCCAACCGGGAGATTCGCTCGGTGGGAGGCCTGGTGGAGGCCCTCTATTTCACCCGTCCCGCCCCCGATGACGAGGTGGCGGTGCGACGCTGGGTGGTGGGCGTCGGACGAGATCGACTCCCCGACCTCATACGCCTCGTTTCGGGCTTCACCCCGGAAGAAGGCCGGGAGGGGTTTGCCCGGCTGGTCCGGGCGGCTCGCGCCGTCTGCCGCTCCGGGTGCCCGCTGGCCGTGGGAGAACTGGCGATCGACGGAAGGGCGCTGATCCGGGCGGGAGTCCGGCCAGGTCCCCGGTTCGGCCGGCTGTTGGAGGTCCTCCTGGACGAGGTGGTAGAGGAGCCCTCGCGGAACGACCCCGAATACCTCGTGGCCCGCGGGGTGGAGCTGGCGGGGGAGTGGACGGACACGTGAGCGAGATGGACCTCTTCGGACCGGGGGAGGGAGCCCCTCCGGAATCGCCGGGCGGGGATATCTCGCGGGCCCGGGCCCCCGGCCCGCCGGCCTCGCGGGGCTCCGGAGCCCCCCTCGCAGCCCGTATGCGCCCCCGTTCCCTGGAGGAGTTTCGGGGCCAGGATGAGCTTGTGGGCGACGGTGGCCCGCTCCGCATCATGCTCGAATCGGGAGCGCTGAAGAGCATGATCCTCTGGGGTCCTCCGGGGAGTGGGAAGACGACCCTCGCCAGGATCCTGGCCGCCAGCACGGATGCCGCCTTCACCCCGTTCAGCGCCGTGACCGAGGGCGTCCCGCGGGTTCGAGAGATCATCGCCGAGGCCCGGGCCCGCAAGCAGGCCACGGGACGGGATACCATCCTGTTCTGCGACGAGATCCACCGGTTCAACAAGGCCCAGCAGGACGCGTTTCTTCCCGTGGTGGAGGACGGAACCATCACCCTGATTGGCGCCACGACCGAGAACCCGTCCTTCGAGATCGTGCGCCCGCTGCTCTCGCGCGCTCCGGTGTTCGTGCTCGAACCGCTCTCGCCCGAGGACCTCGTCCTGGTGCTGCAGGAGGCGCTCGAAGACGTGGACCGCGGGTTGGGGGGGTGGAAGCTCGATGCCCGGGCCGAGGCCATCATGAGGATGGCCGAGGCCGCCGACGGGGACGCCCGCCGAGCCCTTGGCGCGCTGGAGTCGGCCGCGATCCTGGCCGGCCGATCGGGGACTGTGGACGAGGAGATGGCGGCGCAGGCTCTTCAGCACCGATTCGCCGTCTACGACAAGTCGGGGGAGGAGCACTTCAACCTGATCTCCGCCCTGCACAAGGCGGTTCGCGGAAGCGACCCCGACGGGGCCCTGTACTGGCTGGCCCGCATGCTGGAGGGCGGGGAGGACCCCCTCTATCTGGCTCGGCGCCTGGTTCGCATGGCGAGCGAGGACATCGGCTTGTCGGATCCCGATGCGCTGGGAGTCGCCATGGCCGCACGGGACGCTTTCCACTTCCTCGGGAGTCCGGAGGGGGAGCTGGCGCTGGCCGAGTGCGCGGTCTATCTGGCGACGGCGCCGAAGTCCAACCGGCTGTATCGGGCCTGGAAGGAAGCCCGGGACGTCGCCCGAGAGACCGGCGGCGAGCCCGTCCCACTGCACATCCGAAACGCCCCGACCCAGCTGATGCGGGACCTGGGGTACGGGCGGGGGTACCACTACGACCCGGACGCGGATCACGGCGTGGCTCCACAGACCTATCTGCCGGAGCGGCTGGAGGGCCGCTCGTTCTATGACCCGGGCCCCTACGGACACGAAGCCGCCATCCGGAAGCGCCTCGACTGGTGGGCAGCCCGACGTCGAGAGGCGCAAACGACGCAGGAACCAGAGTTGACGGGCGGCGACGAGGAAGCCTCATGACGTTCGAAAGACGGGCGGGACCGGGCGGGTGGTATCGGCGGGGGACCGGGGCGGTGTTGGCCCTGGTCGTCCTGCTGACGGCCTGCTCCCTGGTGTTCACCGAGCCCTCCATCCGGGTGGCGGGTGTGCGGGTGGCGTCGCTCGGCCTCACCTCCGGGACCGCGGAGGTGGTGCTGGAGGTCGACAATCCCAACGGGTACGACCTCGAGGTGCGAGGGTTCGACTACCGCCTTCAGGTTGTGGACGACGGGGCGCCCGACGGCTGGCGGGAGCTTTCGGCCGGCGAGTGGCCCGACACCGTTCGCCTCCCCTCCAGGGACACGCTCCAGGTGACCATTCCCGTGCCGTTCGACTACACGGCCCTGGGAAGTGCTCTGAACGCGATCATGGCCACCGGAGGGGTCGACTACCAGGTGTCGGGTGAGACCCGGGTGGGTGGACCGACGGGAGAGTATCATGTTCCCTTTCGCCAGCGGGGCACACTGCGGCCCTGACCCCCTGTTCTGCGACCAAGCGGAGACCTGAGCGATTCCTACCCAGCTCATCGACAATCGGACCCCCGTGGAACGGGCGATCCTGGTGGGAGCACCTCGGAAGGGCTCCGACCCCGTGGAGGCGCACGAGCACCTCCAGGAGCTCGGCCGGCTCACCGACACGGCCGGCGGGGACGTCGTGGGGGTCATCCAGCAGCAGATCGACGCTCCCCATCCCCGGTTCTACATCGGCGAGGGGAAGACGCAGGAACTCAGGGACCTCGTCGAAACCCATGAAGCCGACCTGGTCATCTTCGACGAGGAGCTGACCCCGGCCCAGGGGAAGAACCTGGAGACCGCCCTGGGGATCCGGGTCATGGATCGGCCGGAGCTCATCCTCGACATCTTCGCGACCCGGGCCCGGACCCGGGAGTCCAAGATCCAGGTCGAGCTGGCCCAGCTGCAGTATCTCCTGCCCCGAATCACCCGGATGTGGAACCACCTTTCCAGACAGAAGGGTGGAATCGGGTTGCGTGGCCCCGGTGAGACTCAGCTCGAGACCGATCGCCGACTCATCGGAACCCGGATCTCCGCGCTCAGGAAGAAGCTTCGCGAGGTGGCCCAGGCCCGTGCGGTGCGCCGGAGCGGTCGGGAGGGCCAGTTCCGGGTCGCTCTCGTGGGCTACACCAACGCCGGTAAGTCCTCGCTGCTTCGAGCGCTCTCCGGATCGGAACTGCTGGTGGAGGACCGGCTCTTCGCCACCCTGGACTCGGCCACCCGAAGCGTGGACCTGGGGGATGGGTTCGAGGCCCTGGCTACGGACACGGTGGGGTTCATCCGGAAGCTTCCACACCAGCTGGTGGCGTCCTTCCGGTCCACGCTGGAGGAGGCTCGGGAGGCCGACCTCCTGCTCCACGTCATGGACGTTTCGCACCCGGACCTCGAGGAGCACCGAAGGGTCGTCGCCGAGGTCCTCGAGGAACTGGACCTCCAGGACCAGCCCCAGATCCTCGTATTCAACAAGGTCGATCGGCTGACTCACGATGAGGAGCGGTCCCTGAGGGAACGGGCCGCCCGACTGGAGTCGCTTCCCTCCGTGTTCGTTTCCGCGCTCCACCCGGGCACCCTGGAGGAGCTGCGGGATGCGCTCCGGGCCCGCGCCCGGCAGGGCATGGTGGAGCTGGATCTGGACCTTCCCGCATCGGACGGTGCGCTGATGGCCACCCTGTACCGGGAGGGTGAGGTGCTGGACTCCCGCCAGGTGGACGGTCGGATGCTGATGAAAGTCCGACTGCCCCGGGCGGCCTATGGCCGACTTCGCTCGCAGGGGGTTCTCCCGGACCAGGGATCGGCGTCGGACCCGGGCTCCGCGAATGGCGCTGTGCCGGATGGAGAGGGAGCGGGCCCCGGTGGGTGAACGTCTCTGGATCGTGGGCCCCGGTCGAATGGGCCTCTCCCTCGGGCTCGCGCTCGCCCGGGAGGGGGCCGTCTCTTCGCTCACCTATCTCGGCCGCAGCCCCCAGCCACCCGAGCATCCGCTGTTCGCCTCCGGCCAGGCGGATTACGTCTTCGGTCTGGCGCGTCCCGCCGGCGATGTGACCGCTCTGATCCTGGCGGTACCCGACGAGGTGGTCCCCGAGATGGCGATGGCCGTTGCCGAACTGGGACCGGCGCCCGAGGGATGCGTGGCGCTCCATTGCTCGGGTGCGCTCTCCACCGAGGTGCTTGCGCCGCTGCATGCTCGAGGGTATCCGGTGGGCTCGCTTCACCCGCTCCAGACCCTGGCGAGTCCGGTGTCGGGCGCGGATCTGCTGCCCGGCTCCGCGTTTGCGGTGTCCGGCGAGCGCGACGCCGTCGCGGTGGCCCGTCGTCTCGTGAACGCTCTGGGGGGAGTACCCCTGACCATTCCAATCGCGGGGAGGGCCCTGTATCATGCCTCGGCCGTCATGGCGTCGAATTTCACGCTGACCATGCTGGCCGCTTCGGCCCGCGTGCTCATCCAGGCCGGCGCGCCGGCGGACGAGGCGCTGGACGCGCTGCTCCCACTCGTCCGGGGCACCCTGGACAACCTGGACGAGCTGGGTCCGGCCGGCGCCCTGACTGGACCCATCGCCAGGGGCGACGTGGAGACCGTCCGTCTCCACCTCCGCGCTCTGCCGGAGCGGGAGCGTTCACTGTACGCTGCCGTGGGGCTGGAGATGCTCCGGCTCGCCGAGCCGGCGCTGGACGCCGATGCGGCGGTTGCTCTCCACGATCTGCTGACGAGGTACGAGGACTGATGAGGCTCTACATCAACATCGACCACGTCGCCACCATCCGGCAGGCCCGGATGACCGACGAGCCCGATCCGGTTCGAGCGGCCGTTCTCGCCGAGCTCGGCGGAGCCGATGGGATCACCGTCCATTTGAGAGAGGACCGCCGGCACATCCAGGACCGCGACGTCCGACTCCTCATGCAGACCGCCCGCACGGGGGTGAACCTGGAGCTCGCCGTGGCTCCCGACGTCCTGGCCATCGCGGAAGAGCTCAAACCCATGCAGGCCACCGTGGTGCCGGAGAGGCGCGAGGAGGTCACCACGGAGGGAGGGCTCGACCTCTCGTCGGAGATGCACCGCCGGGGCGTCGGCGAGACACTGGAACGCCTGGCCGCCGCCGGGATCCGGACATCTCTGTTCATCGACCCCAGCGAGGAGGCCGTCCGGGCCTCGGCGGACCTCGGGGCGGAGGCCATCGAGCTCCACACGGGTGAGTATGCGAACGCCGGCCGCTCCAGCGCCGCCGGGGACGAACTCGCCCGCCTGGCCGGGGCGGTGGAACTCGGACGCGAGCTGGGCCTGGCGGTGCACGCCGGTCACGGACTGACCTACGAGAACGTGATCCCGGTCGCCGCGCTGGACGGGCTCGAGGAACTCAACATCGGGCACTCGATCATGTCCCGGGCGATCCTGGTGGGGATGGAGCGCGCGGTCCGCGAGATGGGCGATCTGGTGCGGAACGCCAGGAGCCGGTCTGCCGGCTCCGGTGTGTGGCTCCCGCCGACGGGGTTCTGATGCGGCGAACCCAGACGCAGGATTCTCGTACCGGGAGTCGATCCTCGTGAAGCTCGACTGGAAGGCGGCTCTGGGCCTGGGAATCAGCGCCCTCCTTCTCTGGTGGGTCTTCCGAGGGGAGGACCTCGGGGCCATCTGGGCGGGCATTCGGGACGCGCGGTGGGGATACCTCGTGGCGGCCGTCGGCGTAGCCACCTTCGGGTTCGCGATCCGAGCGGCGCGGTGGGGGATCCTCCTGACCCCCATCGCCCCGGGGATCGGCTTCCGGCCGAGGTTCGCCGCGACCTGCATCGGATTTGCGGCCAACAACCTGCTTCCGGCCCGCATCGGCGAATTCGCCCGGGCCTTTGCCCTGAGCAAGGTCAGCCAGGCCTCCGCGTCCGGCGCGTTCGGATCCCTGGTGGTCGAGCGTCTCCTGGACGCGGTGGCCATTCTCGGCCTGCTGGTCGTGGCGGTTCTTGCTCCGACATTCCCGAGTGACGCCACCATCGCGGGTCAGCCCATCGGACGCGCCATGCAGTCGGTGATGGTCGTCCTCGGGGTCCTCCTGGTGATCCTGATCCTGATGCTGCTGTTCCCGAAACGGATCGTGGCCATCATGGAGAAGGTCCTGTACGCCGTCCTGCCGGATTCGGTGGCCCGGCTCCTGGTGGACACCACGCGGGCGTTCCTGGACGGCCTGACGGTGCTCCAGAACCCGAAACTGCTCTTCCTTTCCCTCGTGTGGAGCTTCGGATTCTGGACCTGGCACTCGTGGTCTTTCTGGCTGGCCTTCCGGGCCTTCGGCATCGAGGCGGATTTCGTTGCAGCACTGTTCCTGAACGCGGTCATCGCCATCGGGGTCGCGGTTCCGTCCGCGCCGGGGTTCATCGGGACGTTCCACGCTGCCGCGAAGGTGGGACTGTCCGAGGTCTACGGAATCGCTGACGCGCCGACCCTGTCTTTCGCGTTCGGATACCACCTGGGCGGCTTCATCCCGGTCACGGTCATGGGACTCTACTACGCGTGGAGGATCGGGATGTCCTTCGGTGAGGTGGAGCGGAGCGAGGAGACCATCGAAGAGGCCGTCGAGGAGGCTCATCCCGAGGGTCGATCTCCGGGAGAGGGCACCTGACCATGGCTTCTTTCGAGACCCCGGCCAAGCTGAACCTGTTTCTCACCATCCTGGCGCAGGAGGCGTCCGGCTTCCACCAGCTGGAAACGGTGTTCGCGGTCGTGGACCTTACGGACCGGATCGAGCTCGAGCTGGCGGGGCGAGGGATCGACCTGGAGGTGGTGGGCGCCGACCTGGGGGATCCCAGGAAGAACCTGGTCTACCAGGCGGCGGAACTGCTCATGCTCCGGGCGGGACGGGACGAGGGCGTCTCCATCCGTCTCGAGAAGCGAATCCCGCACGGAGCCGGCCTGGGTGGCGGGTCGTCGGATGCCGCCGCGACTCTGGCCCTCCTCAACCGGGAGCTGGGTGATCCGCTGGGGTCCGACGAGCTGCGAGGGCTGGCGGCTGGCCTTGGGGCGGACGTCCCGTTCTTTCTCGCACCCTCACCGGTGAGCCTCGGGTGGGGGCGGGGGGACCGGCTGCTGCCCCTCGAATCCCTGGAGGGCCTGTCCGTCGTTCTGGTGCTGCCGGACGTGCACGTTTCGACCCAGTGGGCCTACCGGGAGCTGGCCGAACATCGAGCCCGTCGCGGTGGGGGCTGGCGGGGCCCGGCGATCCTGTCCGAGGTCCGGAGCGGCCCGCCGGCGGATCGGGTCCGGGCCATGTGCAGCCGAGGCAATGACTTCGAGTCCGTGGTGTTCGCCGCGCACCCCGAGCTGGCGGGTATCCGGGACCAGCTGGAAGACCTGGGTGCGGTCGGGGCCCGCATGTCGGGCAGCGGTTCGGCCCTGTTCGCCGTGTTCGAAGACGAAGGTCAGGCCAGGGACGCGGCCCGAGCGGTCGAGGTCATGCACCCCTCCACGCGCTGTCACTCCGGGCATTTCGCGAGGGAGCTGCCGGGCACGCTCTGAGCGAGTCGGGTGGCCCGTGGGAGAGCGACGGGCCGGAGGGGATTGGCCGGGCCGGGGCCTCGGTCAACCGAGGGATCGAGAACAGCCCGATCGGCGGTTTTCGGGCCGCAGGCGCGGCCCAACCCGGGTTGAGGGGAAGCCGCGGTCGGGCTACCGTTCGGGCGGCTGGCCCGTAGTGTAATGGCAGCACAAGGGTCTTTGGAACCCTTGGTCCAGGTTCGAATCCTGGCGGGCCAATTCCTGCCTCTGCCCGCCCTGGAGGCCCATGTTCAGGCTCCTCCCCGCAAGTCGCCGCCGGACTGTACCCCGTCGGCCCCGCGGGCCCGGGTCGCTGCCACGTTCTCCCTGGTCCAGCGGGGTACTCTGGCTCGCCCTGGCCCCCTGGGGTGCCGGCGTCGTTCCCTCCGCCGTCTCCGCGCAGACCCGATCGGCCCCGGACTCGGCGTTCCTGGTCGCCAGGGTGAAGGATGCCCAGCGCCGCTTCGAGACCGTCCGCAGAGCCGATCTGCCTCTCCGCCTCGGGGGCTACCCCTCGTATTGCGACGAGACGGTGGGCCGGATGTGCTGGCGCTACGACTACGATCCCGACTGGACCCCGGCGGCTGAGACGGACCGGGTCAGGGAGGGCCGGCTGGATCTGCTCGGGACGCTCGAGGAGGTCCACTCCCTGATCCCCGGAGACGGGTGGGTCCTGGGGCTGCGGGTCCGCTACCTCGCCGAAGCCGGGTTCACCAACCTTGCGCAGCGGGTGGCCCGCAGCGACTGCGAGGCCGAGTCGTGGTGGTGCCTGTGCCTCGAGGGCTTCGCTCTGCACCGGGCCGGGTGGACCGAGGAGGCCGAGGAGGTCTACCGGACGGCGCTGGAAGAGATGCCCATGAACGCGGCGGCGGACTGGCAGAACCTCCGGATGGTCCTGGACCGGGGCACCCGCGGCTGGTACTACGGGGAACAGGTCTCGGACGGGAACCGGCAGGCCTTCTGGGCCATGGCGGACCCGCTCGTCATCACACCCGGAAACGAGCGCTGGGTGGAGCACATGGTCCGCGTGACCGAAGCGCGCATGTCCAGGGATGCTCGAAACCCGCACAACCTGTCCTGGGGTCCCGACCTGGAGGAGCTGCTCCTCCGGTTCGGACCCGAAGTGGGGTGGGAGCGGATGCCCCGAAGCTACGGGAGTATGGGGCCCGAGTCCGTGGTGGGTCACGAGGACCCCATGGGCGCCCGGTTCACGCCCCCCGAGGAGGTGGTCAGGGACCCGTTCAGCAGCACCGCCGAGGACTGGGTTCCCGAGGTGGAGAGGCCGAGGGAGTCCTACGCTCTTTCTGCCGCGCCGTACATCGTGTCGCTGGACTACCAGGCCGGGGTGTTCCTGCGCGGCGACTCGATCCTGGTCCTGGCCTCGTGGACCCTCCCCGAAGGCGCCAGGGCGCGGGCCGCGGAGTTCGACCATGACTGGCGGGCCCCCCAGGTGGTCTCACCAGTCTCGCGAAGGGGTCTGTTCGCCCTGGAGGAGGGGAGCGGTGCGTGGACGGGCGACTGGGTCCCGGGTCCGGAGGGTGCGGCGGTCGTCCGGGCCGCGACCCGCCCCCTGGTCCTCTCACTCGAATCCCTCGTCCCCCGGGAGCGAATGGCCGGCCGGGTCCGCTACGGCGTCGTACCGGATTCGTTGGTGGAAGGCGTGGCGGCGCTCTCCGACCTCGTCCTCCTGGACGGTGAGGGGCCCACCCCGCTGAACCTCGATCAGGCCTCGGTGGCGATGGCCCCGAATCGGATCGTCGGTGCGGACCGGAGCCTCCGGCTGGCCTGGGAGATCTATGGCCTGCGCCCGGGAGGAGCCGGCCCGGCCTACCGCCTCACGGTAGTTCCGGCCGGAGAGAGCGTGTTTCGGCGGGCGGGACGGTGGCTCCGGATCGTTGGTCAGGCCGAGGCGGTGCAGGTGGACTGGCAGGACCCGCCGCCTCCGATCATGGGACCGGCGTTCCGGTCGCTGGACGTGGATCTCAGGTCCCTGGCGGTCGGCCGGTACCGAGTCCGCCTGGAGGCCCGGCTTCCCGGCCGGTCCACCATCGCCAGGGAGGTCGAGATCGAACTCTCCGGAGCCCCCGGCGGGGGCGGGTCCCAGCCCTGATTTCCCCAGCAACGGCGCGCCTTGCGACGCGTTGACTGCCCTTGCGGATTCCGGTATTTTTTCGGGCTCTGGTGATCCGGAATCCTGTAGCGCCGTCGTACTCATGGAAGACGTAAAACAGAAAGGCCCGCTTCTCCTTCTCTCGGGGAGGTCGAACCAGCCCCTCGCCCAGGAGATCGGCGAGCACCTCGGCGCGTCCCCCTGGGGGGCCGAGGTCCGGAACTTCTCAGACGGCGAGATCTTCGTCCGGATCGAGAAGAACGCCCGTGGCCGGGATGTCTTCATCATCCAGCCCACGACGACTCCGGGCGACAACATCCTGGAGCTGCTGCTCCTGATCGACGCCGCGAAGCGGGCTTCCGCCTCCCGGGTCACGGCCGTCGTCCCCTACTTCGGGTACGGCCGCCAGGATCGGAAGGACCAGCCCCGGGTCGCCATCGGTGCCAAGCTGATGGCGAACATCATCGTGGCGGCCGGAGCGGATAGACTGGTGGGCCTGGACTTCCACCAGCATCAGATCCAGGGTTTCTTCGACATCCCGGTGGACCATCTGTACGCCGCCCCGGTGTTCACGCACTACTTCCGGGACAAGGGCCTGGAGGACCTGGTGGTGGTCGCACCGGACGTCGGTTCGGCCAAGATGGCCCGCGGATTCGCAAAGCGGCTCGGCGGGACGTTCGCCATCATCGACAAGCGGCGCCCCGAAGCCAACGCCTCCGAGGTGCTGAACGTCGTCGGAGAGGTGGAGGGCAAGAACTGCCTCCTGGCCGACGACATGGTCGATACGGGGGGGACGCTGGCGAACGCCGTCGTCGCCCTCAAGGAGCGGGGCGCCCGCTCCGTATACGCCTGCGCGACCCACGCCCTCCTCTCGGGGAAGGCGGCGGAGCGCCTGCAGAACGCTCCCCTGGAGGAGTTCGTGGTGACCAACACCATCGACATCCCCCAGGAGCGGAGATTCGAGAAGCTCAGGGTGCTGTCGGTGGCCGAACTGCTTTCGCGGTCCATCCGCTACATCCACGAGAACGAATCCGTCAGCCAGCTGTTCGAGCTGCGAGACGACGTTTGACGATCCCAGAGGTCGGCGCGGATCGCCGACCCGTGGGGCCCCACGCCCCGTTTGACGAAGGTAGACACAGAAAATGACCCAGGACGTATCGCTCAAGGCCTCCCCTCGGGACGGCGCCGGCAAGGGAGTCGCCCGGAAGCTCCGGGCCGAGGGGCTCGTGCCCGCCGTGCTCTACGGCGGAGATGAGGACACCGTCAGCCTGACGGTGGACAGCCACGAGGCCTTCCACCTGTTCCAGAACATCTCGGTGGACAACACCATCATCGAACTCGACATCGAGGGCGAAAAGGGTGGCGTTCGGACGCTGGTGCGGGACATCCAGGCCCACGCGTACAAGCCCGAGATCCTCCACATCGATTTCCTCCGCATTCAGAAGGGTGTGGCGCTGGAGGTGGACATCCCGGTCCACGTAGAGGGCACGGCAGTGGGCGTGAAGAACAACGGCGGCATCCTGGATCAGGTGATTCACACCGTCCACGTCCGCTGCATTCCGTCCATGATTCCCGATGAGTTCGTGGTGAACATCGAGGGACTGGATATCGGTGATCACGCCTACGTGTCGGCCATCGAGCCCGGCGAGGGTGTGGAAATCCTCACGGATCCCGAGACCATCGTCGCTTCGGTGTCCCTGCCGAAGGCTGCTCCCGTCGAGGAGGAGGAGCTGGACGAGGCCGCCGAGCCCGAGCTGGTGGGCGAAGTCGCCGAGGGCGAGGAAGGCGATGCCGGGGCCGAGGGCGAGGAGGAGTAGGGGAACTCCCCTGCTTTCCCCCTTCCGGGTCCCGTCCGAATCCCCGTGAAGGTCATCGTTGGTCTGGGAAACCCCGGATCGCGCTACGACGACTCCCGTCACAACGTGGGCTGGTGGGTCGTGGACCGACTGTCCTACGACTGGGGCTTCGGCGGATTCATGAAGGAACGGAACGCCCGGGTGGCATTGGGCGCTGTGGGAGACGAGGACGTGGTCCTCGTGAAGCCCACGACATACATGAACCGCAGTGGGGCGGCCCTGGCCCCCTTCCGCGGCCAGGAAGGCTTCGAGCCGGCCCGGGATCTCCTGGTCGTCGTGGACGACGCGACACTGGACCCGGGTCGAGTTCGGTTCCGACCCGGTGGTACCGCCGGCGGGCACAACGGGCTGAAGTCCGTGGAAGCCGTTCTGGGAACGAAGGACTACGGTCGTCTCCGCATCGGGGTGGGAATCCCGCCCGTGGGGGAAGACCTGGCGGACTGGGTGCTTTCACCCATGCCCGCAGAGGATGAAGACATCATCGTCGGCCTCCTCCCCGACATGAGCACGGCCTGCAAGGTCTGGCTCGAAGACGGGGTGGCAGAGGCCATGAACCGGTTCAACCGATAGGCGGTGCTTCGGCGCCGCCACAAAACCCAACTCGTGAGAGGGAAGGCATGAGCGACCTTCTTGGCTTGAGCAACCTTGCCGGCGCCTTCGGCCTCGTAGGCCTGGTCATCGCAGGGCTGATCTACGGCTACGTGAAGAAGCAGGACTCCGGCACCGCCGAAATGCAGGACCTGGCGGACCAGATCCACGACGGCGCCATGGCGTTCCTGCGTCGGGAGTACACCATGCTGGCCGGATTCGTGGCCGTCGTGGCGATCCTCCTGTTCGTGGCAATCGGCCAGTCCACCGCCATCGCGTACCTCGTGGGTGCGCTGTGCTCGGTGTTCGCCGGCTTCTTCGGCATGAAGGCCGCCACCCGGGCCAACGTCCGGACTTCGGCCGCCGCGAATCAGGAGGGACAGGGGAAGGCGCTCCGTGTCGCGTTCCTGGGCGGGGCAGTCATGGGTCTGGCCGTCGCGTCGCTGGGCCTCCTGGGTCTGGGCGCCTTCTACTTCGTGTACGTTCGCAATGCGGTCCCCGGATCGGGTGATCTGGCGTTCTTCGCCGAGACCATCTCCGGGTTCGCCATGGGGGCCTCCTCCATCGCGCTGTTCGCTCGTGTGGGCGGCGGGATCTACACCAAGGCCGCCGACGTGGGCGCCGACCTGGTGGGTAAGGTCGAGGCCGGAATCCCTGAGGACGATCCCCGGAACCCGGCTACCATCGCCGACAACGTCGGCGACAACGTGGGTGACGTGGCCGGAATGGGCGCGGACATCTTCGAGTCGTACGTGGGTTCGGTAGTGGCTACCATCGCCATCGGTGCCACCGCTGCCTCCCTGGCCGGTTCCCGGATGGAAGCCGTGTCGCTGCCCATCCTGACCATCATGGTGGGACTCGTGGCATCGCTGGTGGGCATCGGCATGATGAAGGTCCTGGAGCGGACGGACCCCGCCGCCGCCCTGCGGAACGTGACGTTCATCGCGGCCGCCCTCTTCCTCGGTGTCATGTACTTCGTGGTGCAGGGCCTGGGGATCCAGATGACCAACGTCTCCACCGGTGAGGCCTATTCGGCGAGCGGCCCCTGGTTCGCTCTGACCTTCGGTACCCTGGTGGGGATCTTCATCGGGCTGGTGACCGAGTGGTACACCGCCGGTCCGCCCATGAAGAAGATCTCCGACGCGTCCCAGACCGGTTCGGCCACCAACATCATCACCGGCCTGGCCGTGGGGATGGAGTCCACCGCGATTCCCATCCTCCTGATCTGCGCCGCCATCTTCGGGTCCTACTTCTTCGCCGGACTGTACGGCATCGGGATCGCCGCGGTGGGCATGCTGGCCACCGTAGGTGTCACCATGTCGGTGGACGCCTACGGCCCCGTGGCCGACAACGCCGGTGGGATCTCCGAGATGGCCGGTCTGGGTCCGGAGACGCGGGAGATCACCGACTCGCTGGACGCGATCGGGAACACCACTGCGGCGATCGGTAAGGGCTTCGCCATCGGTTCGGCTGCTCTGACCGCCCTGGCCCTCTTCTCTGCCTACAGCTCGAAGGTGGGGCTCACCTCCATCAACATCGCCGATCCCCTCGTGGTCATCGGACTGTTCATCGGTGGAATGGTGGTCTTCCTGGTGGCGGCCATGACCATGACCGCCGTGGGCCGCGCCGCTCAGGGCATGGTGGACGAGGTTCGTCGCCAGTTCCGGGAGATCCCCGGGATCATGGAGGGCACCGCCAAGCCCGATTCGGCTCGGTGCGTGGACATCTCCACCAAGGCAGCGCTCCGGGAGATGATCATCCCCGGTGTGACGGCCATCGCGGCCCCCGTGGTCGTGGGAGCCTTCCTGGGTGTGGAGGCGCTGGGCGGTCTGCTGGCCGGCGCCACCCTGACCGGTGTGCTCATGGCCCTGTTCATGGCCAACGCCGGTGGGGCCTGGGACAACGCCAAGAAGCACATCGAAGGCGGAGCGTACGGCGGCAAGGGCTCGGAGCCCCACAAGGCCGCCGTGGTGGGCGACACCGTGGGCGACCCGTTCAAGGACACCTCCGGGCCGTCGCTGAACATCCTCATCAAGCTGATGAGCGTCGTGGCCCTGGTGCTGGCTCCCTGGTTCGTGGCGCTCCACCAGTAAGTCTGCCTGGCCGCCCGCGTTGGGCGGCTGAAGCGGGGAAGGGGGTCCGGACCGAGGGTCTGGGCCCCCTTGTCGTTCCCGCCGGGCCGTGGGAGGTTAGCCCCGGTCCGCCGGTTCTCCCGTCCGCCGGTCCTCCCGGGTGACCCCTCAACCCCATCTGATCGAAGAGATCGCCCCCATGGCCAACACACCCTCCTTCGACAACGCGATCCGCTTCGCTCAGGACCTCATCCGGATTCCCTCCCTCCCGGGTGCGGAAGACGCCGTGAGTGACCGCGTCCAGGCCGAGATGCGAGAGCTGGGATACGACGAGGTCTTCTCCGACGAGTTGGGCAACGCCATCGGGATCATCCGGGGCGCCGGAGCCGCGCCGTCGGTCCTGCTGAATTGTCACATGGACATCGTTGCGGCCGGAGACCCCGCGGAATGGGAGTTTCCGCCCTTCGAGGGCCGTGTGGAGGGAGGGTTCCTCCACGGCCGTGGCGCCATGGACATCAAGGGTCCGCTGGCGATCCAGACCCACGCCGCCGCCGAGTTGAAGGGACGGGCCGGCGGAGACGTCATCGTGGCCCACACCGTTTTCGAGGAGCGAGGCGGTTGGGGGATGCGCCATTTCCTGGAGAACTCGGGGCTCGAACCTGGCGTGGTCATCATTGGGGAGTCGACCCACGGGGACGTGACCATCGGTCACAGGGGGCGCGCCGAACTGGAGGTGGCGATCTCGGGCCTGGCGGGGCACGCCAGCGCGCCGGACCGGGCCCGGAACGCCCTTCACCTGCTCCCGGCGGTGATCCGGGCGCTGGAGGACCTGGGGGCGAGGCAGGAGTCGGACCCGATCCTGGGGCCCGCCACCCTCGTGCCCTCCATGGTGGACGTCCTCCCGGAGAGCAGGAACGTGATCCCGGATTCGGTGGTGGTCACCGGAGACTGGCGGATCCTGCCCGGGGACACGGACGAGTCCCTCCTGTCCCGGGTTCGCGAGGCGCTGAAGGCGCATCTGCCGGATTCTCTCCCCGACGGCCTGTCCGTCGAGGCCAGGATGGCTCGGGAGACACAGCGGGCCTTCACCGGCGTGGAGGTGGAAAAATCACTGCTCACCCCGGGGTTCCTCATGGACCCCGACCATCCGGTGGTGCGGGCCGCGGCGGGAGCGGTCGGGCAGCGGGACGACGCCGCGGCCCCGGCCACCGTACGGCCCTGGACCTTCGCCACGGACGGGGGGTGGAGCTGCGGGGTCTTCGGCATCCCGACGGTCGGGTTCGCTCCCGGCGAGGAGCGGCACGCCCACACCAACACCGAGCGGCTCGAGCTTTCCGAGGCCGAGTGGGCCTACGACCGCTATCCGGGTCTGATCCTGGCCGTGCAGGAGGCCGCGGGGAGGTAGGGGCCGGCGGCCGGGCCGGAGAACCCCTTTCAGACGGAGAAGCCCCCGGCGGCCATCGCGGCCGCCGGGGGCTTTCCAATCCAGAGGTCTCCGTCGGTCAGGACATGGGTACCGGCTGTACCAGCTTCCCTTCCACCCGCTCGAAGATCTCCTCGATGGACTCACCGGTAATCGTCACGCCGTGGTTCTTCAGGCCCACGACGCAGCGGTTGGGATCCGGGGCCTGCCGGACCTTGTCCGCCACGGCCTTCCCGAGCTCGTAGGTCCCGCAGGGGTAGACGAACTCGGTGGCGTCGATCCCGTCCATCCAGGCGTGGACGTGGATGATGGCTCCCACCCCCGGGTGCTCCCGGTAGACCATCCAGTGCTCGATGGCGTCCACCGAGACCCGCCGGGGCTCCTCCACCGACTCCGGAACGCTCAGGATCATGGCGTTCCCGTCCGGGTCGTAGTCCTTCACGAGGAGGATATCACGTCCGATCTCGGTCAGGTTGGCCTTGTCCACCCCGCTGGCGCTCATCCAGAAGGTGGTCTCGTCCTTCCGGGCGGAGATGTTGCCGTAGCTCAGGCCCCCCATGCCATACAGCCGCTTGATGTGCCGCTGATCCCGCTCGGGCAGCACCTTGTCCATCGGGAAGGGGGTGGGCAGGAGATCCAGGTCGTCCAGGTGCTTCCCGGCCATGTGGATGGAGCGGGTGATGTCGTCTCCGTCCCAGAGCTCCCGGGGGAGGTCCCGGTCGTACCGGTTGTTGATCACCAGCCTCGAAGTGGCCAGCGGATGGATCCGCCGGTACACCTCTTCGAAGTACTCGCCGAGGGGCTTGTCCCCGGACACGGTGTAGTGGCCCTGCTCGGGAGTGAGGAAGTGAGCCGTGGGCTCGACTCCACCCTCGTCCACCAGGGTGATCACCAGGTTGGACAGGGAGCGCACGAGCCACGGATAGACCGTGTAGATGGCGTGCTCGAGCGGCTCGTCCGAGGCCGTGACCGAGAACACGAAGACCGCCTGTGCATTCCTGCGGAACGGCTTGGGCTCGCCGGGATCGAAGAAGTTGGCGACGAGAAGGGCATCTTCCGGGTCTTCGGTCCACTCGTGCCCCTGGCGGGACATCGCGTCCCGGATGCCGTCGGCGAACCACCGATACCGGTCGGAGTCATGGTTGCCGGTAAACGAGAATTTCATGACTGATCCTGCAGGTGCATCAGCGCCCCGCGATCAGGGCGGGACGATGCGATGAAAAAGGGAAAAAAAAGCTGGACAAACCTCTAGGGAAACCCCTTGGAACGCAAGGGCTTTCGACGCCGGGGTTTGACCCCTGGAAACTCCATCTTTAGCTTTTCTGGTCTGCGGTCGCGCCGGGTCCTGGCGGGCCCTTTTTTTGTGTATTCCGTCACCCCTTCCCGGGGTCCGGGGGATCTGCCCCGGAGGCCGGTTTCGGATCGGGTGGCGTGGGAGAATCATAGCATGCTGAAGGTAGGAATCGTCGGCCTCCCGAACGTGGGGAAGTCCTCGCTGTTCAACGCCCTGACGGCGGCCGAGGCCCCGTCGGAGAACTACCCGTTCTGCACGGTCGAGCCCAACGTCGGCACGGTGGAAGTACCCGACTCGCGACTCGACCGGATCCACGAGTTGGCAGGGTCGAAGTCCCGGGTCCCCACGGTAATCCAGTTCGTCGACATCGCGGGACTCGTGAAGGGCGCTTCGGAGGGTGAGGGCCTCGGGAACCAGTTCCTGGCCAACATCCGCGAGGTGGACGCCATCGCCCACGTCCTGCGGTGCTTCGAGAACGAGGACGTCGCCCACGTGGATGGCAGCGTGGACCCCGTGCGTGATCGCGAGGTCGTGGAGATGGAGCTCGTTCTGTCCGACCTCGACATGGTGGACCGCCGCCTGGACAAGGTCGCCAAGAAGGCTCGGTCGGGGGAGAAGGATGCGATCCGCGAGGCAGACCTCCTGGGCCGGATCAAGACGGTCCTGGAGGACGGCCGGCCGGTGCGCGCCATGGAGCTCTCGCCAGAGGACCGAGCCGTGCTCAAGGGCTTCCAGCTGCTGACGTCCAAGCCCACGCTCTACGTCCTCAACGTCGCCGAGGAGGATCTCCCGGAGGGGGATAACCCCTACACGGTTGCCCTGAAAGAGGCGCTGAAGGGCGAGCACGACGTGGAGACCGTCCCCATCTGTTCGGCCATCGAGGCGGAGATCGCCGAACTGGACGACGAGCACCGGGCCGAGTTCCTGGAGGACCTGGGGCTCGCGGAGACCGGACTGAACCGACTGATTCGTTCGGCCTACGACCTCCTGGGGCTGCTGACCTTTTTCACCAGCGGTGAGAACGAGTCCCGCGCCTGGACCGTGAGGGACGGCAGCCGGGCGCCCCAGGCCGCCGGGACCATCCACACCGACTTCGAGAGGGGCTTCATCCGGGCCGAGACCATCGGCTACGAGGAGTTCACGGAGATCGGTTCGGAGAAGCGGGCCCGGGAACTCGGCCGGATCCGATCGGAGGGCAAGGACTACGTCGTCCGGGACGGGGACATCATCCTCTTCCGGTTCAACGTGTGACCACTTCACACGCCCCCGAATCCTCGGTATTTTTCTTGGCTCATCCCGCTCCGTCCACGAGGGACGGGGCCCGTTCACGACGGTCCATGGGAGACTAAGTCATGCTACGGAACTACGAGATCGTTTACATCTTCAGCGCCACCCTCGACGAGGAGGCGGTGAACGCCAAGCTGGAGTCCTATGGCGAGCGGCTGTTCGCCGGGGGCGGCGAGACCTCCGCCGTCGACCACTGGGGCACCCGCCAGCTGGCCTACCCCATCAAGAGGCAGAACCAGGGATACTACGTGGTGACGCAGTTCACCGCAGACCCCACGTCCCTCCCCGAGTTCGAGCGCATCATCAAGCTCGACGACGAACTGATGCGCTACCTGGTGGTTCTTCACGAGGGCGAGCCCACCACCGGTCGCTCCATCGTCTCCGACGCCCCTGTGCGGGCCTCCGAGGACGATGACGAGGAGGACGAGCCCCAGGCCGAGGCCGAGGCTTCCGGCGAGGAGGGCGAGGAGGGCGAGGACGCCAACCGGACCAGCCCGCCCGAGTTCTCCGGTGGCCGCGCGCGGCGCCGCCGGATCGAGGGTCCCCGGATCGAGCTGCTGAACTACAAGGACGTCGACACCCTCTCCCGCTTCATCACGGAGCAGGGCAAGCTGCTTCCGAAGCGGACCAGCAAGGTCACGGCCCAGTTCCAGCGCCGGCTCGGAACGGCCGTCAAGCGGGCCCGGTTCCTGGCTCTCCTCCCGTACATCCGGGATCACGAGGCCTAGCCGAGGCAAGGCGGCGGTGCCGGAGTCCGCGCCCGCGAAGAGCGGCTGGCTGGCGGTCTGGGGACTGGGGTTCCTGGCCCTGGCCCTGGCGATCTTCAACCCCTTCGTAGTCGTGGCCATCCCCTTCGCGTTCCTGGCGCTGGGCGGCCCCGATCGGAACCTGCTGACGGCTCTCGGAGGGACGGCGGCCCTGGTATTCGCGCTGGGCGGTGCGGCCGACTCCGGGTTGTGGCTGGTGGAACGGGGCTGGGCGATTCTCCTGGGCGGCGGATTTCTCGCGGCGACGCTGGCGAGGCCCGCTCTGGCGTTCACGGATCGGGCGCTCATGGCTCTGGCGGGGGCCTTCTCGGCCGCCGCTCTGGTGCTGGGGGTCGACCCCCAGGCGTGGGAGATGCTGGACTGGCTGGTGAAGGCCCGGATTCTGGAGGGGGCCGGATCGGCCCTGGAGACGCTCCGACTGGTGCGGGGTGACCTGGGGCTGCCCGATGGGCTGGAGGCCACGCTGTACGAGACGGCCGACCTTCAGGGGAGGCTGTTCCCGGCCCTCGTGGGCCTGGGGAGCCTCGCCGGACTGGGCCTTTCGTGGGTGGGGTACACGCGGCTGGCCCATCGGGCCGACGCTGGGCTGGGGCCCTTCGCCGGGTTCCGATTCAGCGATGGGATGGTCTGGGTCCTCATCGCGGGCGTTGCCCTGATGGTGGTTGGCCTGGGCGAAGGATGGCACAGGGCCGGGTTGAATGCCCTGGTGTTCATGGGAGGGCTCTACGTCCTCCGGGGAGCTGCGGTGGTCGTGGCCCTCAATGGAGGGGTTTCCCTCTTCGGATTCGTTTTGTTGGGTCTCGGGCTCCTCTTCGTGGCGCCCCTGATTCTTGTGGGCGCCCTGATGATCGGGCTGGGAGATACGTGGATCGACCTGCGATCCCGAATCCCGTCGGCATCGGGGGGACCCGAGTCGCAAGGAGACTAGAGATGAAGCTCATTCTGAAGCAGAGCGTGGAGCACCTGGGCGAGCCCGGCCAGGTCGTGGACGTGAAGCCCGGGTTCGCCCGGAACTACCTCCTCCCCCAGGGGCTGGCGTACGAGGCCTCGGCCGAGAACATCGCCCGCCTGGAGCAGGAGCAGCGCGAGGCCGAGGAGGCCTCTCGCCGGAACTACCTCGAGGCCAAGCGCCGTGCGTCCCAGATGGAGGGACTGCGTCTGCAGTTCAGGGCTCGCGCCGGTGAGGGCGAGGACGCGGCGCTGTTCGGGAGCATCACGGCCGCCGACATCGCCGACCGGGCGAACGAGGGGTCGCTGGACTTCGAGCTCGACCGACGCACCGTCATGCTCGATTCTCCCATCAAGAGCCTCGGCGACAGCCGCGTCACCGTGCGGCTCCACCCCGAGGTCGAGGTGGAGGTCGTGGTGACGGTGGAGCGCGAAGAGGACTAGTCCCGCGAAGTCGGGGGGGCGGAACCGCCCTCCCCGACTCCCGCGCGAACGCCCGGAGCACGATGGAACTGGTCGCGGACGGCACTGAATTCGAGATGCCCGCCTACATTCGGCGGGTGGCCGAGCTCGCCCTCGAGCGGAAGGCCCAGGACGTGGTCATCCTGGACCTTCGTGGTATCTCCTCGGCCACCGACTACTTCGTACTGGCCTCCGGAACCTCCGACATCCAGGTAAAGGCCATCGCCGAGCACGTTCTGGAGGAGGGGAAGAAGGAGGGATCCCGTCCGGAGCACGTGGAGGGGATGTCCACCGGTCGCTGGATCCTCCTGGATTACGTGGATTGCGTGGTACACGTGCTCCATCCGGAGGCCCGGGATTTCTACCAGCTGGAGCGGCTGTGGGGCGACGCTCCGCGCCTGGTGGCCCGGGACTGACCGGACCGGTCGCCGCCACAGGTGGCAGCCGCTTCCACACCCCCCTAGATTCTCGAGCATCGCAGTCCTTCGATGCGGCAGCCCAGCCCCGGGAGCCGGATCGGGGCGAAGATGAACCCGTACTTCACGGCCCGTGACGAACCAGCCACCAGAGTCGATTTCGTCGCTCTCCGATCTCCCCGTTCCGGTCGCCGACGGCCGCGCCGCGGGAGCCGTCGTGGCGGTCATGGCCTCAGCGGAAGCCCAGGCTGACGGCTACGCCGCGCAGGCCGTCATCGACCTCTGCCGATCGTGGTCGGCGTCGGGGGCTCGCGTCTTTCTCCTGGACCTGATGCTGGACCATCCCCAGGTCCACGATCGGCTCGGCCAGCCGCGTGGGGAGGGGGTGGCCGACGCCATCCTGTTCGGGAGTTCGATCCGGCGCGTGGCCCGGTCCGTCGACGGGTTCTTCTTCGCCTCCGCAGGGTCTCCAGTGGCGGAACCGGCGATGGTGTATGGCGCTCCTCGCTGGCTCCCCCTCCTGGACGGGTTCCTGGCGGCCGGCGTGACGCTGGTCATGCTCGTTCCGTCCGACGGCATGGGGCTGGAGTCACTCCTCTCCCACGCGACGCACACGATCCTCCTGGCCGGTGCGGGGGAGGACCATGGAGCGATGCTGGGCCAGTCGGCCGGGCAGAACCTCCTGGTGACGGGACCAGGGCGGGAGGGGGGAGCCCCCTTCGAGGATGAGGTCCTGGACCTCGACGTGGATCTCAGCGGCGTCCCGGACGAGGCGGTCGAGTGGATCGAGAAGCTTGCCCGCGAGGAGGAGCGGTCACCGAGTTCGCCCCAGGCCATCGTCCCCCTGCCCAAGGGCGACCCGGTGAACCCGGCTCGCACCCGCCCCGTGCTGTGGGGAGTGGCCGCGGTGGTGGTCGTGGCGGCGGGCGGCCTGCTGTTGTGGGACGGCATGCGCGAAGCCCCCGTGGTGGAGGAGGTCCCGGGGGCGGTCGTGGAGGTGGAGGCGCCGCCGGCGACCCCGGGGGGCACGGTTCAGGAGTTCTCCATCGCCATGGGCAGCTACTCCGACGCCACCACGGCGGCCGGGAGGGCCGCGGCGCTGGCCGAGCAGGTGCAGGAGGTACTCTTCGTCATCTCGCCGGTCGAGGTGGACGGACAGACCTTCTGGCGGGTGCTCGCGGGTCCGGCAGCCGACTCCACCGACGCCGAAGCCCTCCGGCAGGTCCTGGGGCTCGAGATCGGTGGACCGACGAGCACCGTGGGAGCGGACTGGGTCGTGCGACGCACTCCGCTTACGTTCCTGCTCGGTGAGGAGTCCTCACTCTCCTCCGCCAATGCCCTGGCCGACGCCATGCGGGACAGTGGAGCTCCCGCCTACGTCCTGGAGGTTCGCTACTCCGACGACAGCTCCCGCTATCACGTCTATGCCGGGGCCTTCGCCTCCGTCGAAGAGGCCGAGGTCCTCTGGCGGGAGATGGAGAGCTCGTTCCCCGACCGCCCGGTCCTGACGGACCGACTGGGCTACCTGCCTTCATGAAGCTGACCTCTCTCAGACTCCACGGTTTCAAATCCTTCGCAGATCGCACTGAAGTCCAGTTCCACGGTGGAATCACGACCATCGTGGGTCCGAACGGGTGCGGGAAGTCCAACATCAGCGACGCCATTCGCTGGGTTCTGGGCGAGCAGCGGCCGACGGCCATCCGGGGCGCGAAGATGGAGGAGGCGATCTTCCAGGGTTCGGTGAACCGCCGGCCCGTGAACCGCGGCTCGGTCACCATGACGGTCTCGAACGCGGACGGTCTTCTCCCGGTCCCCTTCGAGGAGGTGGAGATCGGCCGGACCGTCTACCGGGACGGAGGCAGCGAGTACGCCCTCAACCGGTCGACCTGCCGCCTGCGGGACGTCCACGACCTGTGCCGGGACACCGGCCTCGGGGCCAACGCGTACAACGTCATCGAGAGCCGGATGATCGACGCGATCCTTTCGGATCGCACCGAAGAGCGCCGTTCCCTCTTCGAGGAGGCGGCCGGGATCGGCAAGTACAAGGACCGGCGCAAGGCGGCGCAGAGGCGGCTGGAGCGGGCCGAACTCGACCTCGAGAGGCTCGAGGACGTGATCGCCGAGGTGTCCACGAAGGTGCGCTCCCTGGCCCGCCAGAAGGGGAAGGCGGAGCGATACCACGAGTTTCGGGCCCGACGGCTCGCCGTTGAGGTATCGGTGGTTCGTTACCAGCTGGAGACCCTGCAGGGCCGCCTCCAGGAGATCGAGAAGGCGCTGACCGGCGACGTTCAGACCGGCCAAGGGATGCTCGCCGAGGTCGCGGCCGTGGAGGCCGAGTACGAGGCTCTCCGCATCCGCCAGGTGGATGCCGAGAAGGCGCGGGGCGAAGCCGCGGCTGCCCTCGACCGGGTCCGAAGCAAGCTGGCCGAATGGGAACGGGATCTGGCGGTGGCCGCGGAGCGGGCCCAGTCGGCGGAGCGCCGGCTGAGCCAGATCGGATCGGACCGCGAGGAGACCCGGGCCATCCTGGCCACCGCGGGAGGCGAGGCCGAGCGCATGGGTGCGCGAGCGGCGGAGGTTGAGGCCGAGGCCGGCTCGGTACGCGCGGAGGTGGAGGCTCACCGAGCGGGGACGGAGGAGGTTCAGGCCCGACTCCGGGACGCCCGTGAGCGCCTGGAGGGCGCAGAGGGACGAGAGCGGGACGTGGCCCGCCGCGGCGCGCTGCTGGAGGGGGACGCGGAGGCCGCCGACGCCCAGGCCACAGAGCTGGAGGGGCGGCTGGAACGGCTCCAGCAGGAACTGACCGGCGCGTCCACTGCCGTCACCGATCTGGCGAGCCAGGGCGACCTCTTCTCCGACCAGCTGAGCCGCCTGTCGGCCGCGGAGGCCGAACTGGGCTCCGGTGTGGACGGAGCTCTCGATGCGCTGACCGAAGCCCGGACGGCGCTTCACGAGGCCCGCCAGGCCGAACTGAGCGCCGTGGATGCCGCGTCGTCTCTCGCGACCCGCGTCGCCGCTCTGGAGCGACTCGAGGCCGCCCAGGAGGGCGTGGAGCCCGCGGCCCGCGCGCTTCTCGATGCCGGTCGGAAAGGCGTTCTGGGAACCCTGGCCGATTTCGTATCGGCATCAGCGGACGACGTGGCGGTCATCGAGACCTACCTCGGACCGCTGGCCCGGGGAGTCGTGGTGGCGAGCCGGTCCGAAGCCGAGGCGGCTCGGGAGTGGTTCCGAAGCGACTGGGCCGGTGGGGGTGGCCTGATCCTCCTGCCGATGGATGCCGCCCCCGAGCCGGGCGGCCCCCTCCCGGAGGGCGTATCCGGCAAGGGGAAGGGGGCCTCATGGGTAGAGGCCCTGCTGGGGGGAGTGACCCTGGTGGACGACGACCAGCTCCTCTCCGGTTCCGAAGGCACCCGCCTTTCGCGGGCGGGCGGGAGCGTGGGGGCGGACGGGATCGTCCGGGTGGGGGATGCGCTGGGCACGACCGGCGTGCTGGTCCGGAAGGAGGAGCTCCGCGGCCTTCGGGAGGACGAGAAGAAGGCCCGGAAGGAGGCCGAGGCGGCCACGTCCGCCCGGGTGGCCGCCCAGTCGGGGGTCGAGGCCGCCGAGCGGGCCGTCGAAGGGGCCCGGAGTTCGCATCGTGAGGCCGAGGATGAACTCCGTTCCACCCGGGCCCAGGAGGCGGCCCAGACCGATCAACGCAACCGGGCGGAGCGGCACCAGGAGGACCTGGCCCGCCAGCTGGAGGGGACCCGAGGGGCGCGGGAACGGTCCCTGGAAAGGGCGCGGGTGGCGCGGGAGGACCGGGAGGTCCTGAAGGGCGAGGAGGAGGAGCTTCGCCAGGAGCGTGCGGCGGCCCGAGAGGCGCTCGAGGGCGTGCAGGCCGAGTGGGAGACCGCCCGCGCCGAGGACGCTCGCCTGTCGGTGCAGCTGGCCCGGATGGAGGGAGAGCTCGAGCGCCTGAAGGAGCGCCTGGCCGACGTGGAGTCGACCCGGACCTCGGCTCAGGCCCGCCTGGACGCCCTGGATGCGGAAGAGGCGGACCTCAGCACGGCGCTGGATGAGGCCGGACGGCTCCGCACCGAAGGAGAATCCGCCACCGAGACGCTCTTCCGGGAGCGCGACGAAGCTCTCAAGGCCGTGGAGGAGCGGCACGAGGCGCTCACCGGCATCCTGGAACAGGTTTCCGATGCCGAGCGGAAGGCCCGAGAGGCCCGGTCCGCGGAGCGGGAGGCCACCGATCGCCGTCATCGGCTGGAACTGGAGCGCCAGGAACTGGACGGCCGCATCGGCCGCATCGAGGAGCGTCTGGAGGGGGAGTGGGGTCGTCCGCTGGAGGTACTCCTTCAGGAGGCGGAGCCGCTGGATGAGGATCCGGAGGTCCTCCAGGAGGAACTCCGAGAGCTGGTCGTCAAGATCGAGCGCCTCGGGCCGGTGAACATGCTGGCCGTCGAGGAGCACGCGGAGGAGAGCGCGCGGCTCGAGTTCCTGACCGAGCAGCGCTCCGACCTGGTCGAGGCGCGGGATGATCTGCGGAAGGCGATCCGGGAGATCAACCAGACGGCCACCACCCTGTTCGACGAGACCTTCCAGGCCATCCGGGAGAACTTCAAGGAAGTCCACTTCAAGCTCTTCCAGGGCGGGGAGGCCGATCTCTGGCTGGCGGATCCGGAGGAGCCCCTGGAGTCTCCCATCGAGATCCACGCATGCCCGCGGGGAAAGAAGACCCAGCGGATCGATCTGCTCTCCGGCGGGGAGCGGGCCCTCACCGCGCTGTCTCTCCTGTTCGCGATCTACCTGGTCAAGCCCAGCCCCTTCTGTGTGCTGGACGAGGTGGACGGCCCACTGGACGAGAACAACATCGGTCGCTTCATCCGGCTTCTGCAGGAGTTCAAGGACCGGACCCAGTTCGTGGTCATCACCCACAATCCCAGGACCATCGAGGCAGCGGACTGGATCTACGGCGTGACCATGGAGGAGCCGGGGGTATCCACCATCGTCGGCGTGCAGCTCCAGGAAGCGCTGGAGACGGCTGGAATCGCCTGACCCGACCGCCGGTCACCGGCCTCCCCGGGCGGCCGCCTGGTCGACGCAGGGGGTAGAGAACCCGGGGCCCGTCCTTGTAAACTTGTCGGTCTGGACACGCTTCAATCCACGCCATCGCACGGGGTAGTTTCCGATGCTGGTCGTCATGCGCCACAACGCCACCGAAGAACAGGTGGGTCGGGTCGTGGCTGAAATCGAAGACCTGGGCTACGGCGCTCGGCCGATCCCCGGTTCCCAGCGTACCGCCGTCGGACTGGTTGGAAACGACGGGCGGGTGGACTCGGCCCGCCTTCAGGCGCTGGACGGGGTGCTGGAAGTCATCATCGTCAGCCACCCCTACAAGCAGGTGTCCAGGGAGTGGAGGGAGGAGGACACGATCGTACGGCTTCCCAACGGGACGGAGATCGGCGGGCATCACGTGGCCGTCATGGCCGGCCCCTGCTCGGTGGAGAGCCGGGAGCAGGTCGTGGGCATCGCCCGGCAGCTGCGGGGCATGGGAGCCACGGTCCTTCGCGGCGGGGCGTTCAAACCGCGGACCTCGCCGTACTCGTTCCAGGGTCTGGGGGAGGAGGGCCTGAAGCTCCTGGCCGAAGCCCGCGAAGCCACGGGCATGGCGATCGTCACCGAGGCCATCGACCCCGAGGGCGTCGATCTGGTGGCGGAGTATGCCGACATCGTCCAGATCGGTGCCCGGAATATGCAGAACTACCCGCTCCTCAAGAGAGCGGGGCGGTCGGGGAAGCCGGTCCTGGTCAAGCGCGGGATGTCGGCCACGATCGATGAACTCCTCCTGGCCGCCGAATACGTGCTCAACGAGGGCAACCCGGACGTGATCCTTTGCGAGCGTGGAGTGCGCTCCTTCGACTCGCACACCCGGAACGTGCTGGACCTCACCGCGATCCCGGTGGTGAAGGCGCTCTCCCACCTCCCCATCATCGCCGACCCGTCCCACGGCACGGGCCTCCGTTCGAAGGTCATCCCCATGGCCAGGGCGGGTGTGGCCGCGGGAGCCGACGGGCTGATGGTGGAGGTCCACCCGGATCCGACCCGGGCTCTCTCCGACGGGGCCCAGTCGCTGTATCCCGAGCAGTTCGGAGAGATGATGGAGCAGATCAGCCACATCGTCGAGGCCATCGGCCGCGAACTCTGCCACCCCCTTCCCGAGTCCGCCTCCCTGGGCTGAGCCCGCCGGCCGGACTCGACCCGGCCCGCACCGACATGGCCCCGCCCCCCGGGCGGCAGATCTTTCCCGGCGCGCCGGGCATCCCTCCGGTGATCTCGAACCGGAGGCTTCATGTCGGCCCGTGCCCACGTTCACGGTCGTCTCGGCGAAGAACTGGCCCTGCGCCACCTGCTCCGGAAGGGGTGGACGCTCCTGGACCGGAACGTCCGAGATGGCCCGAGAGAGGTGGATCTGGTACTCCGCCGGGGCGACATGGTGGCCTTCGTCGAGGTGAAGACCCGGGCCTGGGACTCCATGGGCCATCCCCTCGAGGGCCTGAGCCGGCGTCAGCGGGCCAGAATCCGAAGGGCGGCCCGGAGATGGCTTCAGAGCCATCCTCAACCGGGAGTCGAGCTGCGGTTCGACGCGGTGACGGTGCGGCTGGGGCCGGGCCCCGAATTCACGCTCGAGCACTGGGAGGACGCTTGGGGCCTTTGGGATTGGTAAGTCTTTTCAGGGATTATGGTTACGGTAATTGGACGTTGACCCGTCTTCCAGACGGGTATAGGTTAGGGAGCCCCAGGTCCGGGGAGCGAGAGCCCGCGAACTCCGTCAGGGCCCCGCAGGCAGCAGCGGTAAGTGTGGTGATCGTTGCTCCGGGTCGCCTGGGGCATTTTCTTTTCCCCCCGTTCCCGGCCCCCCGGTGGTTGTTCGCCGGCCCTCCTTCCCCCATCGTTGGGAGCAGGGACCACCCAGGCCTACGGAGCGCTCTTGGCCCACACCGCCCTTCACAGGAAGTACCGACCTCGTCGGTTCTCCGACGTCTCCACCCAGGAGCACGTCTCGGAGACGCTGCGCCGCGCGGTCTCCGGGGACAGAGTCGGCCACGCCTACCTGTTCTGCGGCCCGCGTGGGATCGGCAAGACGACCCTGGCCCGGGTCCTGGCCATGGCGCTGAACTGCCCGAACCGGGGGGACGACGGTGAACCCTGTGGCACCTGCCCCTCCTGCGAGAAGATCTGGGGCGGGCAGACGTCGCTGGACGTGGTGGAGATCGATGCCGCCTCGAACCGGGGCGTGGACGACGCCCGCGAGCTCCGGGAGCGAGCCCAGTACGCCCCGTCGGAGCCGGGACGGTACAAGGTCTACATCGTGGACGAGGCCCACATGCTCACCCGGGAGGCCTGGAACGCCCTCCTGAAGGTCCTGGAGGAGCCGCCGCCCCGTGTGATCTTCGTGTTCGCCACCACGGAGCCTCAGAAGATCCAGCAGGCCGCCGCTCCCATCCTGTCCCGGTGCCAGCGGTTCGACCTCCGCCGGATCGGAAGGGCCGACATCACCGGCCGACTGCAGGAGGTGCTGGCCGCCGAGGGGACGGAAGCACCGGAGGAGGCGCTCCGGATCGTGGCCCGCAAGGCCGAGGGGGGGATGCGGGACGCGCTCTCGCTCCTGGATCAGGTCCTGGCACTGGCCGGCGACCAGATCACGGTGGAGAGTGTCCGGCAGGTCCTCGGGCTCGTGGAGGAGGAGCGGTATCTGGAGCTCTTCGACCTGATGGCGGCCCGGCGCCACGGGGACATCTTCCCGTTCGTGGACCGGCTGGTGGACGAGGGATACGATCTCTCCGAGTTCTACCTGGGACTCACCGAGGGACTTCGTCTCCTCCTGAGACTCCGGCTGGGAGGATCCGGCGAGGCGGCGATCGGCGGAGCGCTGGCCCCGGAGTATCAGCGTCGTGCGGAGGCCTTCGAGGCGGCGGATCTCCTGCGCATGCTGGCGCTGGCCTCCGATCTGGAAGCCGGGGGGAATCTGCGCCGTGCGGCCCAGCCACGCCTGCTTCTGGAACTGCTGCTCCTTCGCCTCAGCCACCTGGACCGCACGGTCCAGCTCGAAGACCTGCTCCTGAGGCTCGGGGGCGTTCCCGAGGGGGATGGTGGACCGGTGGGCACGGAGGGTGGGGCGGGCGAGCTCAGCGGCTCCGGAGGCGGTTCCCACTCCACCGCCGAGGCCTCTCCGCAGGGCCACGCGGCTGCTCCCCGGGACGCGAGCGTCCGCGTGGAGGCGTCGGAGAGCGCCGCTACTCCTGAGCCGTCACTGGAGGTGGGCGCCGAGAGCGGTGGCGCCGAGGTGCCCGATCCGGTACCCGGGCCGGCGGCCCCGGCCCCGGCCCCGGCCCCGGCCCCGGCCGGATCGCTGGATGAGGCCTGGGAGCGGGTACTGTCCTCAGGGTCCGGGCTTCCGCCCGGACTGGGTGTGCTCATGCGGGCAGGTCACGTCCGCATGGAGGGCACCGACATCGTGCTGGCCGTGCCGCACGGTCCGGCCCACGACCGCCTGGTGGACCCGGGCACGCAGGCCCGCGTGGCCCAGCTGCTGAGCACCGCACTCGGGCGGCAGGTTTCCCTTCGGGTCGAGTCCATCGCACACGAAGGGCAGGCAGGTGGCGGCCGCGTGTCCCAGAAGGAAGTACGTGAGGGCCGCATCCGCGAGCTCATGGAGCAGGAACCCCGCCTTGGGCCCGCTGTAGAAGCATTGGACCTGGAGCTCATGGACTAGGCCCCGCCGGTCCGGCCTCCCGACCCACCATCCCCACCCCCACGATCATGAACAATCTCCAGCAGCTGATTCAGATGGGTCAGCAGCTCCAGTCCCGGATGCAGGAACTCCAGGAGGACCTGAAGAACCGCACCTACGAAGCCACTGCCGGTGGCGGCATGGTCACGGCTACCGTGGACGGAAAGGGCGACCTGAAGGGGATCCGGATCGATCCGGGGGTGGTAGATCCGGACGACGTCGAGATGTTCGAAGACCTGGTGGTGGCGGCGGTGTCCGAGGCGCAGCGAAAGGCCCGCTCCGAGTACGAGGAGGAGATGAAGAAGATGGCGGGTGGAATGCCGATGCCTCCCGGAATGCCCGGCCTCTTCTGATCACCGCGGATGTCGGTCATCGAAGAAGCTACCCGCCAGTTTTCCCGCCTTCCGGGAGTGGGCCCCAAAACTGCCCTCCGACTGGTGTATCACCTCCTCAAGAGCTCGCGGGACGACAGTCGCAGGCTCGCCGCCGCGCTCGTCGAGCTGGCGGATCGGATTCACCCCTGCGCCCGATGCGGGAACTACAGCGAGTCCGAGCTGTGTGAAGTCTGCTCGAACCCGCGACGGGACCCCACGGTGATCTGCGTCGTCGAAGAGGCGTACGACGTCGGCGCGGTGGAGCGAACCGGTCAGTTCCAGGGCACCTACCATGTCCTGGGAGGTCGGTTGTCGCCGCTGGATGGCATCGGGCCCGATGAGCTGAACCTGGCCACACTGGTGGAGCGGGTGACACTGAGCCGGGACGGAGACGCCTCGGTGGAGGAGGTGATCCTTGCCACCAACCCCTCCGTCGAGGGCGAGGCGACGGCGGTATACCTGGAGGGTGTGCTCAAACCCCTGGGGCCGCGGGTCACCCGGATCGCCAGGGGAGTGCCGGTGGGCAGCGACTTGGAGTATGTTGATGGTACGACGATCGCCGAGGCGTTGGCGGGTCGGAGGGAAATGTAAGGGAACAATGGGCTTATGGCTGACCGTCTAAACCAGAATCTCAAAACTATCGGGGTGGTCGTTCTGGCCGGCGCCGCCGCGGGTGTCGTGGCGACCCTGCTGGTGCGGAACCAGATGGTGCGGCACCAGCGCGGGCTCTTCAGTCCCCACGCGTTCCAGCGGCTCGCCGCGCTCGGTCACATGGCCCGGGCGGAGGCCTCGGTGGACCGGATCAACCTCCTGCGGGACTTCATGGTATGGGAGACCCGCCCCATTCTGCGGAGCCGCGCCCGGGCGATCCTGGAGAGGATGGAGTCCGAGGCCCACGCCAGCCGTCTCTCTTCGGCGGGCGGAGCGGCCTGATTCCGCTCGTTCGCGAGGTGGATCCGGGGGCCCGTGCGCCCCTCCTTGCCCGCCGGCTCCATTGGCCCGACTTTAACTCGATTGTCCCGTGAAACTGGCCCGGAACCCCCGAGATAAGGAGGCGTAGACCCGATCATGTCGATGATCAACTACGCCAGCCGCGAGATCAACTGCAAAGTGGTCTATTACGGCCCGGGCCTGGGCGGGAAGACCTCCAATCTCGAGTACGTGTACGGCCGGGTGAACCCGGACACACGCGGAAAGATGATTTCGCTCGCCACCGAGACGGAGCGGACCCTCTTCTTCGACTTCCTCCCGGTCGACCTGGGTGAGGTGCGGGGATTCAAGACCCGGTTTCACCTCTACACGGTGCCGGGCCAGGTGTACTACAACGCAAGTCGGAAGCTGATCCTGAAGGGCGTCGACGGGATCATCTTCGTCGCCGACTCCCAGAGGGAGCGGAACGAGGCCAACATCGAGGCGATGCACAACCTCTACGAGAACCTCGAATCCTACGACTACGATCTCTCCGAGATCCCGTTCGCGATCCAGTACAACAAGCGGGACCTCCCGGACATCATGACCGTGGAGGAACTGCGGGGGACCCTGAACCCCACGGGGGTGCCGGACTTCGAGGGGTGCGCTATCGACGGGACCGGCGTCTTCGAGACCCTTCAGGCCGTCAGCAAGCTCGTCATCGCCAAGCTCGGGTGACCGGACGGCCCATGGCAGTCAGCCGGCTCAACCTTCCCAACATCATCAGCGTCGCCCGGATTCTCGCCACCCCGGCGGTGTTCTTCCTGGCGCTCTCTCCGGACCCCAACCGGGGACTCTGGGCCTTCGTGCTGTTCCTCGCCGCGGCTCTGAGCGATCTCTGGGACGGATATCTGGCTCGGAAGCACGGGTGGATCACGGACCTGGGCAAGCTGCTGGATCCGCTCGCCGACAAGCTGCTCCTGGTCTCGACATTCGTCCCGTTCTACATGATCACCCACCGGGGACCCGAGTGGGAACTGCCGGTCTGGGGCGCTCTCTCCATCTGGATTCTGGTCGTGATCTTCGGACGGGAGCTCTTCATGACGATCTTCCGCAGTTGGGCCGCCCGTCGGGATGTTGTGATCGCCGCCGGACCCAGCGGGAAGTACAAGGCCTTCGTCCAGAACCTGTTTTCCGGGGGGGCCCTCCTCTGGTTCCCCCTGGCGACACTGTCCAGGGAACGAGGCTGGGAGGGCGTCGTCTGGGACATCTGGGTGCTCCTCCACTCCGCGTGGCTTGCGCTCACCCTGGCCGTGGCGCTCTTCCTGACGGTCTACTCCATGCTGGACTACCTCTGGACGTATCGGGCGCTCATCCGCGAAAAACTCTGAGCCATGTCTCGGACCCGAACTCCCCGGGCGGTGGTCATCACGGTTGGTGACGAACTTCTGCTCGGACACACCATAGACACCAATGCAGTTTGGCTCGGCCAGGAACTGGGGCTCCTGGGGATTCCCCTGATGCGCCGATACACCGTGGCCGACGAGGATGCGGAAATCCGGCTCGCGCTTCGAGAGGCCCTCGAGGTGGCCGAGGTGGTGATCTGCACCGGGGGGCTCGGCCCTACCCTGGACGATTTCACCCTGGACAGCGTCGCGGGGGAACTGGGGCGGCCGCTTCACGAGGATCCCGCCATCGTGGAGGATCTCAGGCGGCGCTTCGCCCGGCGGGGGGTGACGTTCGCGGAAAACAACCGTCGCCAGGCCCGAGTCCCGGAGGGTGGATGGTCGCTCCCCAACGAGCTGGGGTCCGCCCCGGGCGTGGCGATCGAGGTGGAGGGGCGCCTGGTGTTCCTCCTTCCCGGCGTACCCTACGAGATGAAGGCGCTCTTCTCGCGTGAGGTCCATCCCACCCTCCGGGCCCACTTCGACGGGAGCCTCGCCGCACCCCACCACCGGGTGATCCATACCACGGGGATCTCCGAGTCCCTGCTGGGAGAGCGGGTCGCGGATCGACTGCCGAGCGACATGGGGCCCGCGTCCGTCGCCTTTCTCCCTCAGGTGGCCGGGGTGGACGTCCGACTCACGGTGCGGGGCGTCGCGGACCCGTCCGAAGCAGCCCGGGTCCTGGACGGGCTGGAGGCGGCGGTGGAGCCGGCCGTCGCGCCCTTCCGCTTCGAGGCGATCTCCGGGGACATCGTCGAGGACGTGGGGCGGCACCTGGTCGAGCGCGGTATGACCGTGTCCACCGCCGAGAGCTGCACGGGAGGCCTCATCGCTCGCCGGCTGACCGAATACGCGGGTTCCTCCCGCTTCTTCGTCGGGTCGGTGGTGGCCTATGCCGACGCGATCAAGATCGAACAGCTCGGGGTGTCATCCGCGCTCCTCGAGGCCCACGGAGCAGTCTCGCGGGAGGTGGCGGAGGCCATGGCGCTCGGGGCCTGTCGGCTCTTCTCTTCCGACGCCGCCATCGGGATCACCGGCGTGGCCGGGCCCGGAGGGGGGACCGAGGAGAAGCCGGTGGGCACGGTCTGGTACGCGGTCTGTGTGAACGGTGAGGTTACCGCACGTGTTCAGCGGTTCTCCGGGAACCGGTCCATGGTTCGCGAGCGGAGCGGCCAGGCTGCCCTCGCCCTCCTGCTCGCACGGCTGGCCGGGGACGCGAGGGAGGACGCCGATCCCACCGGACATCCCTGAGATGGGCGTCCGGGAGGTGACCCTGGCCGGCGCTCGCGACGTGCGACTCGTGGCTTGCGTCCATCCTGCGGCGGACCAGGCCGGCGAGAAGGTCGGTGGTCCGGCGATTCTCCTGGTGCACGGGTTCCAGGAGCACTCGGGTCGGTACGTCGAGCTGGCCGGGGAACTCTCGGGCGCCGGGTTCGACGTCGTGCGGTTCGATCTCCGGGGGCACGGCCGCTCCGGTGGTCGACGAGGGGATGTGCGGGACTTCGAGGATTTCCTGGTGGACGTCGACCGGGTCTTCGAAGCGGCTGTGGCGCCCGACGCCCGCCGGTTCCTGCTCGGGCACTCCCTCGGCGGGCTCATCGCCCTGCGCTGGGTTCAGACTCGGGGCCGGGACCTGCTCTCGGGGCTCGTCCTCTCGGCACCCTGGCTGGGGACGGCGATCCCCGTGGGGCGGGCCACCCGGGCCCTCAAGGCGTTCCTGGACGCGGTGGCCCCCGGGCTCCCAACCCCTCGGCCCCTGAATCCCGCCGACCTCACCCGGGATCCGGAGCGGCAGGAACTTCACCGGAAGGACCGCATGAAGCACCAGCGGGTTACGGCTCGCCTGGTGACGCAGGTCGAAGAGGCCCAGGCCCGGGCGTTGACCGGCGGAGGCCCGGGAGAGTGCCTCGTGCTCCTTCCCGGAGCTGATCCCATCGCCGATTCCGAGGTCACCCGACGATACGCGAACGGGCTGGACCCGGCCCCCGAGGTACTCGACCTTCCCCACGGTGTTCATGAGCCCTTCCAGGACGTGGATCGGGCCCGGGTCACCGGCGAGACCTGCGCCTGGTTGAAGGCTCGGCTCCACTGACCCGTATCCCCCCCGGAATCCAGCTGCGTCCATTATGTTTCTTGGTCCCTTCCGGGGGGGCGACGGCGTGCCCGGAAGGAACTTGAAACGAAACGACCCCTCTCCCGGTAGGGCCTGAGAGCCCGAGGCGAGACGTGAATCTGGAGAATCGATGAGCGGCACCCGAGAGAACAGCGACGACTTCCTGGCTACCGACGCCGGAGCCGAATCCGAGGTCCACGCGGAGGCTCACGAAGAGGCCCGCGGCGGCGGCACCCACGAGGACGGCCCCGAGGCCGATACCGAGACGGAGACCGCCGGCGCGGCCGATGCCCCGCCGGCAGCGGCAGACCCGGTGGTCGAGCTCCAGGACGCGCATGACGCCTTGAACGATCGGCACATCCGCCTCGTGGCGGAGTTCGAGAACTTCCGCCGGAGGGTGAACCAGGAGCGGGTCGACGCCTGGGCCCGGGCCCAGGCCGAACTGGTGGGCAAGTTCCTCGACTCCCTCGATGATCTGCAGCGGGTGAGTGACCTGGATCCGGAGTCCGCGACCACGGCGTCGGTCCTGGAGGGAGTGGAGCTCGTGGAGCGGAAATTCCTCCGGACCCTGCTGGATGCCGGGATCGAGGAGATGAACCCGGAGGGAGAGCCGTTCGATCCCAACACGATGGAAGCCGTCATGCGGGCCGACACCGACGATCCCGCGAGGGACGACCACGTCGCCCAGGTCTTCCAGAAGGGGTACCTGTTCAAGGGACACCTCGTCCGTCCGGCCCGTGTCAGCGTGTTCAAGGACAGCTGAGCCCGGCCCCGCGCCCGTACGAACTCCATAGCAGAGGCCCATGGCCACAGGGACGAAAGACTTCTACAAGATCCTGGGGGTGCCGGAGAAGGCGTCCCCGGATGAGATCAAGAAGGCATACCGGAAGCTGGCGAAGGAGAACCACCCGGACGCCAACCCGGACAACCCCCGCGCCGCCGAGCGGTTCAAGGAGGTGGGGGAGGCGTACGCGGTGCTGTCGGACAAGAAGAAGCGCGCCCAGTACGACCAGATGCGGAAGCTGGGCGCCTTCGGTCTCGGGGGCGCCGCCCGCTCGCGGACCGGTGGAGCCCGCCATCCCGGAGCCCAGCCCGAGTCCTTCTCCTTCGACGATATCGGAGGGATGGGCGGGCTCGGCGACCTGTTCAGCTCGATCTTCGACTTCAAGGCTCGCCCGGAACCCACCGCCCGTCCGTCCGGCCCCGCGAAGGGGAACGACGTCGAGTATGTGGTCGAGCTCCCGTTCGAGACGGCCGTGACGGGGGGGAAGATCTCCATCAACGTCCCGATCACCGAGGAGTGTGCGACGTGCGGTGGAGACGGCGCCGCCCCGGGCAGTCAGACCCGGGGCTGCACCGAGTGCGGGGGTTCGGGGAGCGTCTCGTTCGGCCAGGGTGGGTTCGCGGTCCAGAGACCTTGCCCGGCGTGCTTCGGAAAGGGCGTCGTGCCCGAGACCCCGTGCCCCTCCTGCGGAGGCCGCGGAGAGATCCGCCAGGAGCGGAAGATCCAGGTCGCGGTCCCGAAGGGGACGGACAACGGGTCCAAGGTCCGGTTGTCGGGGCAGGGGGAGCGGGGCTCCAAGGGCGGCTCCCCCGGAGACCTCATCATCACCTTCAGGGTGAAGCCGCACCGGTTCTTTCGGCGGGAGGGCAACGACATCCACGTCACCGTCCCCATCAACCTCGCCCAGGCGACGCTGGGCTCGAAGCTCCGCGTGAAGACCGTGGACGGCCGGAAGGTGGTGCTCAGAGTTCCGGCCGGAACCCAGTCCGGGACCCGGTTCCGGATTCGGGGCCAGGGCGTGCGGAAGGGTGACCGGGTCGGTGATCAGTTCGTGGAGGTGCGAGTGGAGGTGCCCAAGGAGCTGGACACCGACCAGGAGGCGGCACTGAGAGCGTTCGCGGAGGCGGCCGAACTTCGGTACTGATTTTGCTCCTTCGGAAGGCGATCGAGACACCGAACCCGGCTCGAGCCCGCGGCCCATCGGGCTCTGCCCCGCGAGACTTACCCAGGAGATCCAGTATGGCCCGCGAGTTTCAGGACGGAGAATTCCAGACGTGGGAGGCGTTCGCCAGCACGGGTGAGCACGGGTTCACCGCCGATGCCTGGATCGTGTTCCGGTGCCGGACCGATCCCACCCGCCGGCCGCGCTACGTCGTGATCGACGGTGACAAACCCGACGCCGAGGCGCGAGTGATCGACCTTCCGCTCGGGGAACTCCGATCCCTCCTGAACGAGGCTCAGTTCCTGGACTGATCCGGCTCGGCGGCGCCGGCAGGGACCGGCGTTTCGATGAACCCGCCGCCCAGGACCCGATCGCCCCTGAACAGCACAGCGGACTGTCCGGGGGTCACACTGAGCTGCGGCTCCAGCAGCTCGAGGTCCATCCCCTCTCCGTCCACGGACGCCACCCTCGCGAGAGCCTCACGGGCCCGGTAGCGCAGCTGCACGCCCACCTCGTCTCCCTCGGAGGGCGGAGCCCCCACGAGCCAGTTGAGCCCCTCGACCCGCAGGCCCGAGGCGCCGAGGGCCTCTCTGGGCCCCACGACCACCTCACGGGCCTCCGCCCGGATCTCCACTACGAACAGGGCCTCCGGAAAGCCGCCGCCCAGGCCCTTCCTCTGTCCGACCGTGAAGTTGGCGTACCCGGGGTGCTCGCCCAGGACCCGCCCGTCCACATGGAGGAGCGGTCCCGACTGGAGCGCGGGATGCGTGGGGCCCATTCTCCGGTTCAGCAAATCCCTGTAGTCTCCGGTCGGGACGAAGCAGATCTCCTGCGACTCGGGCTTCTCGGCCGTCACCAGGCCCAGGTCTCGGGCCCGCTGCCGGACCTCGGCCTTGGTCAGGCCACCCACGGGGAAGAACACCCGGCCCAGGTGTTCCCGGGGGATGCCCCAGAGGAAGTAGGACTGGTCCTTGGAGGGGTCCAGGCCCCGGAGCAGTCCCGGATCTCCATCGGGCGGGTGGTGCGACCGCACGTAGTGACCCGTCGCGATGCCCTCGCAGCCCAGTTCCCCGGCCCTTCGAAGCAGGTCCTGGAACTTCGTGTAGGAGTTGCACTGCACGCAGGGATTGGGCGTCCGACCCCGGGCGTACTCCCGGACGAAGTCATCGATCACGTCCCGGGTGAAGTCCTCCTCCACGTCGAACACGTGATGCTCCATCCCGAGCGACCGCGCCACCTTCCTGGCGTCGCGGATGCCGTCCATGCCGCAGCAGGTCTTCCCGTGATCGCCGGTGCCGGTGTAGCAGAACGTCTTCATGGTGGCGCCCACCACCTCGTGGCCGGCCTCGGCGAGGAGGGCAGCCGCGACCGATGAGTCCACGCCGCCGGACATGGCGACGAGGATCCTCCGTGGGGGATCGGCGTGGCTGGCGAGGGGGGCGCTGGCGTTCATGGCGACTGGAGTGGCCTCGGTCTCCGAGAGAATCCGGGGCCTTTGCGACGTGCGGATCATCTTCCCCGTGCGACGCGGCGTCCGGGGGCCTAAAGTAACTCAAGCTCCCTTCCCCCTGAACCGTCGGGATCCCGCCATGGCCAGCTCAGCGCCGCCCTTTCCCTCCCACTGCCCTCGCCTCTTCCGGTCGACGGTTCACGGCGTGGCTTTCGCCCACCGGGCCGAGACCCTGGACGAGGTGGCCGCGGGAGATCGGCTCGACCTGCATCCGGCCCTGGAGGAGGAGGACCACGACTCGGTCTGGGTTCACCGGGAGAGTGGAGATCTGCTCGGGCACCTCCCCGAGGAGATCGGGGACTGGCTGGCGCCCTGGATGCGCGCGGGCGGCGTCGCGATCGCCAGGGCCCTGAAGGTCCACGATCCCACCACGCCCAGCTGGCGGCGCCTGGTGGTGGAGGTGGAGTGCCGCGGAGGCGACGAGTCGTGACTCACCGGCCGGTTCCGCGGCGTCGGGTCCCTGCGGCGTTACCCTCTGGACCGGATCCCGCCCCGCAGGGGGACGGATCCGGTAGGCCTCGCTAGAAGGTACTGACCCCCAGCGACTCCAGGCCCGGAGCCTCTACGGTCTCCCGGGTCCAGAACGGCTCCCCGTAGGACCTGCGAATCCGGGAGCCGTAGTGGGCCAGCTGGGCCCGGATCTGGTCCTCCAGCCCGCGGGAGCCGCCCGGAAGCACCTCTCCCGCCGCCAGGTTCCCTTCGAACTGGCTCGCGTAGGCCCGGATCGCCTCCATCCGGCGGTCCACCTGGAGGGTCACGTCCACGACGAACGTGGGCTCCGGCGCGTCCTCCCGGAACGCGGTGGCGTGCACCACTTTCTCGGGTCGATGCGCGTGACCCTCGGAGTCGAAGTTCTTCAGGCCCGCCAGGAACGAGGCATCGTAGGCCAGAGCCGCTGCGGCCCGATGGTCCGGGTGTCGACTCCGGATCCAGTGAGTGACGACCACTCGGGGGCGGAACATCCGGATCCAGCGGGCCACCTCCGACCGCGCGGCGTGGCTGTTGGCCAGTTGGGAGTCCGGCAGTCCGGCGTTTTCCCGGACCACCATCCCCATGATCTCGGCGGCCTTGGCGGCCTCCGCCGCCCGGAGTTCCGGAGTGCCCCGGCTGCCCGTCTCTCCCCGGGTCAGGTCGAGGGCTCCCACCCGGGCTCCGTCATCCGCCGCCTTGATGAGGCTGCCACCGCAAAGAAGCTCGGCGTCGTCGGGATGGGCGAAGACGGCGAGTACGTCGAGGGGTTCGGTCATGGGGGTTGGTACCGGGTGGTCTACTCGTAGCGGAGGGCGTCCACCGGCTCCAGGCGCGAGGCCCGGACGGCGGGGATCAGGCCAAACACCATCCCCGTCACCAGGGCCATCGTCAAGGCCGCGAACACAGACCAGAGGGGGATTCGGGCCGGAATCGGCGTGGCCGAAGCCACCGCCTCGGCTCCGGCGGCACCCAGGGCCATCCCGATGGCGCCGCCGACCAGGGTGAGAATCCCGGCCTCCACCAGGAACTGCCAGAGGATCTCGCGGCGCGTGGCGCCCAGCGCCTTCCGCACTCCGATCTCGCGGGTCCGCTCGGTGACGGAGATCATCATGATCCCGATCACACCGATGCCTCCCACCATGAGCCCCACCGAAGACAGGGCCAGCATGACCAGGAAGAACACGCCGGTAAGGCGGTCGAACAGTTCCAGGATCTGCGTGGACTCGATGAGGGCGAAGTTGTTCTCCTCCGCCGGCCTGAGCCCACGGGACCCCCTCAGGGTGCCGATGACCTGGTCCCGCAGCTGGGTCTGGGTGAAGCCCTCCTGGGGCACCACCAGGACCGTCAGGAAATTGAAGCGGCCCAGGCCCTGGAGCCGCTTGTCCGCCGTGGTCCAGGGGATCACGGCCCAGTGCTCCGACGACTCGGCGAAGATGTTGTCCTCGACGTGGAAGACGCCCACCACCGTGAACTGCTCCGACGCTCGGCGCCCCGACGAGACCCGGATGCGCTTGCCCACCGGGTCGAGCTGACCGAACAGCGCGTCCGCGAGTCCTTCCGAGAGCACCAGGGCCGTACGTCCCTGCCGCTCCTCGGCCGGGGTGAAATTCCGACCGGCTACGAAGTCGCCGCCGATGTAGGCCGGCCAGCCGTGGGAGCGTGCGATGGCATCGACGCCGGAGATTCGCTCCTCACCGAACGCGACGGAGACTCCGAAGTCGAAGGCGGCCACCGCCTCCGCGACCGCGGGGAGATCCTGAATGCGGTTGATCTCCTCATCGGTGATGTTGGGGCGGTCCCACCAGGGTGGCCGGTCGTTCCCGTCCCCTCCGATCTGGACGTCCGTGAAGTCCCACGGGGTGAGGATCAGGTTCTCGGGCCCCGAGGACTCGAAGGCCTCCATCACCGAGGTACGGATTCCGGTGATGAGTGCGGCCATGGTGACCACGACGCTGACGCCGATCGCCACGCCCAGGACGGTGAGTCCGGCCCGGAGCTTGTTGGCCACCAGGGCGTCCATCCCGATCCGGACGCCTTCTGCGAGCATCTGCGGTCCGCGCATTCCCGATCCTCCCTATTCGTACCGGAGGGCGTCCACCGGGTCCAGCTTGGACGCCTGGGACGCCGGATAGACCCCGGCCACGATGCCCACGATGACTCCCAGCGCCACGCCCAGCGTCACCCACTGTGGAGCCACGGAAGCGGGCAGGGGAGATACCGCCCGGACGATGACGGTGAGTCCGATTCCGACACCCACGCCCAGGGCCGCCCCCACGAACGAAAGGGTCGAGCTTTCGATGAGGACCTGGGTGAGGATGTCCCGGCGGCGGGCGCCCAGCGCCTTTCGTACGCCGATCTCACGGGTACGCTCCATCACGCTCACGAGCATGATGTTCATGATCACGACACCGCCGACCACCAGCGAAATCGCGACGAGCCCGGGGAGCGCCAGGAAGAGAATCCGCGAGATCCGGTCCCAGAAGCCCAGGGACGAATCGGCGGTCTCCAACTCGAAGTTGCTCTCCTCGTAGGGCCTGAGTCGCCGGAGGGTGCGGAGGACTCCTTCGGCCTCGTCCTTCGCCGCGGGGATGGCCTCCGGGGTCGGTACCTGGATCACGATCTGGTCCACGTAGCCCCGGGGCGCGGTGAAGCTCTTCACCGGGGACATGGCCGGGGCGATGGCCCGGTTGTCGAGGGACTGGCCGAACAGAGATCCCTGCTCCTCCAGCACCCCGATGACCCGATAGGGGAAGCCTCGGATCTTCACCCGTTTCCCGAGGGGGTCGAGATCTTCGAACAGGACCTCCGCAGTGCGGCTGCCGAGCACCACCACTGCGGCGCCCTGCTCGTTCTCCTGGTCGGAGAAGGGGCGCCCCCGCTCCACGGTCAGGTCCCGGATCTCGAAGATCTCCGGGGTGGCGCCCGTGATCCGGACGTTGCTGATGGTCAGACCGGTGGGGCCCTGCATCTCGCCGGCTCCGCCGCTCTCGACGGCGATGAGGACCGGCGTGGTGATGCCGGCCTCCAGGGCCCGGGCGTCGTCCATGGTGAGCCGGGGACGGCGCTGCCAGGCTCGACGCTGCTCCCGGCTGGTGTTGATCTGAACCCGGGGAAACCGGCGTGCAGTGATCGTGTTGATCCCGAACAACTCGGAGGAGAAGTCCTCACGGATGTAGCGGTCCATTCCCTCGACCACGGAGACCACGACGATCAGGAACATGACGCCGATGATCACCCCCAGCAGGGTGAAGAAGCTCTTCAGCTTCTGCGCCCGAATCTGCTGCAGGGCGAGGACGACGCCTTCCCAGAGCTGCACGTGTCGCTCCCCTAGCGGCCGGACGGGGTGGGGCCGAAGCGGTTTCCACCGTCCTCGCCCTCACCCTCCTCCATCACGCTGATGAGGTCCCCGTTGGTCAGAGCCCGGATCCGCTGGTAGGGGCCGGATACCACCACGTCTCCCTCTTCCAGGCCCGAGATCACCTCGAAGTGTTCGCGGCCGGCGATCCCGACCTCCACCGGTACGAATTCGACGGTACCGTCGATGACCTTGAACACTCCCTCGACCGGAGCGTCGGGACGGTCCGAAGGGCCTCCGCGGCTTCCGGCCCGCACGGGCCGCTCCTCCTCGTCCTCGTCCTCCTCCCGGGCCCGGTCCTCCTCGCGGATGGTCAGGGCGATGATGGGAATCGACAGCGAGCGGTCGCGAACGTCGGTGATGACGTCGGCGCTGGCCGAGAGGTCCGGACGGATCTGCTCGGGCGGAGCGTCCAGGGTGATCACCACCTCGAAATCGATGGCCGCCGTCTGCCCGGTCCCCGCCACCTGGGACGGCGGCACGATGGCGCTGTTGCCGATCTCGGTCACCCTTCCGGTGAACGTCTCGCCCGGGAAGGCGTCCAGCTCGACGACAGCCGAGTCACCCAGGCTGATTTCCGGGACGTTGGTCTCGTCGATCTGCATCACGGCTTCCACCACGGACAGGTCCGAGACCGTGAGCAGCAGGCTTCCGGGGTTGTTCATGGTCCCGATGACCGCCATTTCTCCCTCTTCCACGGAGAGTCGGGTCACGATGCCCGACATGGGGGCGCGGATGATCGTCTTCTCGAGCTGATCTTCCGCTTCCTCCACCGCGGCCTGGGCCTGCTCCACACCGAACTCCGCGGCCTCGTTCAGGGCGCGCTGGACCTCCACGGCCGTCTGGGCGTCCTCGACCTGCTGGCGGCTGATGAGCGCGGAGTCCCTGGCCACGATCCCGGTCAGGCGATCCAGCTCGCGCTGAGCCTGCAGATAGTTGGCCTGCGACTGGGCCGCGTTCGCCCGGGACTGGCTGAGCCCGGCCCTGGAGCGGGAGAGCGCGGCTTCATACTGCGTGGGGTCGATTCTCAGGAGAACGTCACCCCGCTCCACCGGATCGCCCTCACGGACGGTCAGCTCCACGATGCGGCCCATCACGTCGGCGGAGATGTCCACCATCCGGCGGGGTCGGATGTTCCCGCTGGCGGTGACCGTGGCCACCAGGTCCCGGCGGGTGACCTCCTCCACGCGAACCTCGATGCCCTCGTCGCCACGCTGGTTCATGGAGATGGCTGCGGCAGCCCCAAGGACCACGACCACGGCCAGTCCGATCAGAATCTTTCTCGTTCCGCTCATAGCGGCAGATGCTCCCGGTACTTAGCGAAGAGGGGTGCCCACCAGCGCTTCCAGGCTGGCGACGGCGTCATGGTAGATCTGGATGGCGTCCAGTAAGGCCCGATTGGCCTGGGCCAGAACCGTCTCGGATTCCACCAGGTCCAGGAAGGAAGCGGAACCCACGCGGTACCGCTCCTGGGCCAGGCGGAGCTGGTCGGAGGCCACCTCGCGGTTGCGCTCCTCCAGCTGGGCGGCCTGGAATCCGGCCCGCACCGCGGCCAGCCCCGCCTGCAGGTCGGCGCGCAGGGCAAGTTCCTGCTCCCGGACCTGGAAGTTCAGGTCCTCCTGCTGAACGCGGGCGGCCTCCACCGACCGCTGGCGTCCAAGCCCCTGGAAGATGGGCAGGGAGATGGTCATGGAGGCGGTGGCCGGGTTGTTGGTGAAGCTGAAGGGCCAGACCTGGTTCTCCTCCTGGATCTGACGAATCGTCTCGTCCGGCAGGAGAGGGGAGCCGCACTGCAGCGGGGGCAGCGGATCCGCCAGTCGGCTGTAGAGGTCGTTCAGCTGCACGCACTGGTTGAACCCCGCCTTGGCCTGCTGCTCCGCCTGGGCGATCTGGCCAGCCGTGGAACTCAGCTGGCGCGTCCATCCGGAGACTCCGGCGAAGAACGAGAGCGAGGGAAGATAGGCCGACCGGGCGATCTTCACTCCGACCTCAGCAGCTTCTTCGCTGGCCCGGAGCGCCTCGAGCTGCGGGTTCATGCGCAGCGCGAGACCCCAGAGGGTTTCGAACTCCAGCTCGGGCTGGGTCAGCTGGAACGGCTGCTCGACCTCCAGCGCCGTGGCATCGCCGTCCAGGCCGACCTGCTGCATGAGCCGGAGCCTGGACGTTACGACGGTGGTCTGAGCTCGAAGGAGATTCACCTCGGCCCGGCCCACCTGGACCTCGGCCTGTCGGACGTCGAGCAGGGTGACCTGACCCACCTCGAGCTGGCCCTGGGCGAGTCGGAGGTTGAACTGGGCCCGCTCCAGCTCCTGCTCCGTCAGCTCCAGTTCCTCCTGCTGGCGCACCGCGTCCAGGTAGGAGCGGACCACTCCCAGAACGAGGGTGTTCTCAGCGGTCCGAATCTGGGCTCCGGTGGCCTCCCTGGACCGATTCGCCTGGCTGGGCGAATAGAGGATGTTGCCGTCCAGCCGGTAGTTCAGCGACAGGGAATAGTTGGAGCTGTAGTACGCCCCTGGCCGCCCGTGTCCTCGGCCTGGTAGGAGAGCCCACCCGAGGCGTTGGCCGAGGGGAACAGCGACCCGTAGGCCGACTTCACGTCCCAGTCGGCGACCACGGCGTTGTTCTCCGCGGCTCTGAAGGTGGGGTTGTAGATCCGGGCGAACTGGATCGCCTGGTCCAGGGAGAGGGGGCCGCTCAGGTACTCCTGGTCCTGCGCATGGGCAGAGCCGGAGGGAACGACCGTGAGGACCGCCAGGGCTGAGGCGGCCACGATCAGGCACTTCAATCTCAAGGATCTCACTCCGCTGAGAGCTGTCACCGATGTTCTAACGTCCCCACCACCCACCGGCCTTACGAGCGGGACCGATCAGCAGTTTCGCGAGCCGCGCCGTGGAATCGGCGCTTCACCCGCATCCTACGAAGGTCGTGGAAGATCCCTTCAAAGGGCAGGGGGTGCACCGGGATGAACGGGCCGGTGTCGACCCGAATCCTCATCCGGAATCGCCCGGTCCGACCCGCTCGCTGCGGAAGCCGGCGAGCGGCTGTTCCACGCGCATGATGCGACCGGAGTCGTCGTACCAGACTTCCCAGAACCCGCTCTGCATGGGAATCCGGATGCGGGATACCGGGATCGCCTCGTCCCCCAGGGTGAAGGTGGTGGGCTCACGGGCCTCCATCGTCACCTGGATCGGCCGGCCCTGTCGGGGATCCACCACCGCCAGGTCGCGGGACCCGTCCAGGTATCGGGCCACCGCGAAGTGGAACTGGTGGGTCACCCAGAACTCCAGCACGGCGGCCCCCGAGGGAACGCGGACCTCCCGCATCTCCTGACCGGCGTCCGAGTTCCGGCGGTAGACGTACCGGGCACCCTGCCTCCGGACCGTGGCCTCCTCCGAGCGGGACCCGGAGACCTTGACCTCGTAGCCGCTGGGCGCACGGTCGGGACCCAGAGTGACCAGCGTGGTGGTCATGCGGAGAGGGCCCTCGGCCAGCTGCGCGTCGAGTGAACACTGCGCGGTGAATCGGAGGTCCTGGCCGGCGCCCTGCCGGTGAATGGAAAAGGTCTCCCGTCCGGCCTCCCGGCCCGACACGAGGATCCGGAACTCGCCCGAGTCCACCAGCCTTCCCTGGGCCGCGACCGGAACGGGAGCCACCACACCGAGGATCAGAGCGGCCATGCTCGGACCCAGTGCGTAGCGCCGCCGGGCGGAACCCGACGGGGCGGGGGACGGTCTCATGATGGACATCAGTCCTCTTCGGACGAGTCGGAGAGTATGGAGCGACAGGTCTCGAGGTAGCGCTCGTAGACGAGTCGACCGCGTTCGGCGTCGGCCCGGCTGGGCGATCCCACCACTCCACCCGAGCCGGGCGGGGGTGTGGGCTGTTTGCCGCGCACGTACTTTCTGTATTCCCGGCGGTTCTTCAGGGGCCGGTCTTCGATTTTACCGGTCCGGACCCGCTCAGGGTCCAGATACAGGAGCAGCGAGGTCTCCAGTTCCCCAGCGTGTTCCTGATGCGGATCACCCTGCAGGAGGTCGGACACATCGATCGCGAACAGGTCCACGACGTTGGTCACGGTCGTCGCCGTCAGCCCCATGAGGAGGGCGTCGACGTGGGGCTCGTATCGGTGGGCCGTAAGGATCAGGATCTGCTCGAGCCCGTGATCTTCCCAGTCGGACAGCATCTCGTTGACGGCCCGGTGGAGCGTCTTTCTGCGCAGGCTCGCCGTGCCCCGGTAGGCCCGGGCGGCCGGACCGTTCACACCGTATCGGAGCACCGGAGCCACCAGGGTCTCCGTCCTCCGGCCCAGATCCGCAGCCAGCCGCTCCACGATGTAGGTGTGGGTACCCAGCGGAAGGTGTCTGCCGTGCTGATCGAGGGCTCCCACCGGGAGGATCAGCCACGGGCGCCGCTGGATCACCCATCCCGCTTCCTCCCAGGTCAGCTCCTCCAGGTGGGTCGATGACGGAGTCCACCCGGAGGGGGCGGCTGACACGGGCTCTGGCGGGTCTGCCTGGCTACGCGGCTGCGTGGCTGTCGGTGCTGGCTCTTGCGTCATGGGTTCGCTGGTCCGTTCCCTGGCTCCTGGTGGCGGGCGCCGTGGGGGCCATGGGTTTCGCTCTGTCCCGCCCCCCGAGGCGCTGGAGGGGTGCGGCCTCTCGAATTCTCCTCGTCCTCGCCGTCCTGGCCGGGTTCGCCGGACAGGGCCGGGTGCTCTACCTGTCGGCGAACTGGGATGTCCTCTCGCGCGAGCGCGAGGCCATGGCCGGCGGACAGCTGGTCAACGCCCTGGACCAGGTCGTCGCTCTGGGTGCGCTGGCCCGGGACTCCCTGGCCGCGTACGTCGAGACGGCGTCCTCGGACGAGTACCAGGGCTACCTCGAGTCGCTCCACCTACGGCTCGGGATCGACGCCGCCGCCGTGCTGGCGCCGGACGGATCCCTCCTCGCCTGGGTGGGGACTCACCACGGCCCCCTGCCCAGTCTCGACCGACTGGCGGCTGAAGCCTATCCAATCGGTGAGGGCCCTCTCTTCCGTTACCTGTACTTTCCGGCCGTCTCTCCGGCAACCGGAGAACTCGTGGTGGTGGCGGAACTCCTGGCCGCCGATCTGCCACCCGCCCTCGGGGGGCGGCCCGAAGGGTTCCTGGGATCCTTCTCCCAGACCTCCGGAGTCAACGTATCACTGGTCCCGCCGGCCGGCCTGGCCCAGGGATCGGTGTGGGACCTGGTCTGGGAGGACCAGCCCCTGCTCTCGCTCGAGATCCAGCCCCTCTCCGAGGCCGAGACACGCCGCGGGATCACACTTCGCTGGGGCCGGGTCGTCTCGGCCCTGATCCTCGTGGTCTGGGGCCTGCTGGCCTTCGGGTCGGCGGGGTCGACGGGTCGCAGGCGACTCGCCTCGGGAGCCCTGTTCGGCCTCGCCATGATCCTGCCGTTCGGGGCATTGCTCGGCGTGGAGGGCCTGTTCGATCCGGCCACCTTCCTCCTCCCCCCGCCCGTTCCGGCGACCCTGGGCCGGATCCTCGCGGCCGGCCTGGCGGCAGTCTGGGTCCTGGGCTTCGCCCGTGGCCGCTGGATGGCTCCGCAACTCCCGCCGCTCTGGGTCGGAGCCCTGGGAGGCATCGCACTGACCGCCGCTGTCGCCCTCGTCCGCGTCGGAGCGTCCGGGGGGGGACAGGTCTGGATGACCGGCGAGGTCGTTGGGCTCCAGCTGGCCATGGTCCTGCTGGGCAGCGTGCCGCTTCGGCTCCTCCTCACGGACCGCGAGGCGGGCCACGCGGGCGGGGAGCGATGGGTGGCGTCGGCCGTCGTCCTGGGGGTCGTCCTCGGGCTGGCGTCGCTCGCACGGGTCCGCGTGGACCCCTCGCTGCCTCTCTGGTGGCCGGCGCTGTGGGCGGTGCCCGTGGGGCTGGCTGCCCGGGGAACGGCCCGAGGCTGGGGCCACGGGTCGCCCTCTCTGCGCTGGGGGCTGGCCATCGTCCTCGTCATCTCCGCCTCGGTACCGGTACTCTGGGGCGACTGGGTCGAGGGTCGCAGAGCCGACGCCGGCCGGAAGGTGGCAGCGCTCGGAATGGAGGAGGACCCCTACCGGCGGTTCCTGCTCTACCGGTGGGGTGAGGTCACCGATTCCCTCGCGCAGGCCGGGGTGGGAGAGGTTGAGCTTCTTTTCCGGTCCTGGGTGACGAGTGGGCTGGCGGAGGAGGGGGCCGAAGCCGACCTGACCCTGTGGTCCCCCGGTGGACTTCCGCGGGAGGAACTCCGCATCGGCATCACCGGCCCCCGCTCCTCCGTCGCGCGTGAACTCCAGGAGGGCCAGTGGCCGGAGGCCATCCGGGTCGTGACGCTCGAGCGGTCCAACGCCCAGTATGTGGGCCTCGTCCGGCTGGCGTCCGGGAGCGTCGCAACGGCGGTGCTGCCCCCCCGGCGCAGGCTTCCCACCGCAACGCCACTCGGGCCTCTGCTCACCCCCGACGCGGACCTGGGTTCTCCTCTGACGCTGATTCCACTCGTCACAGCGGGCGTCCCGCCCTCGGGCGAAGGGATCTGGAGTCGTGACCTCGCGTGGCGGGCCGTTCCCGGCGGGTGGCGGGGTGAAGCCAGAATCCCCTTCCCGGAAGGGCCCTCCCAGGCCAGCTACTTCCTCGAACTGCCGACGGCCGTGCTCCTCGTGGCCCGGGGCACCCTTCTGGCGGCGCTGGACCTCTTCCTCCTCCTGGGCGTCTGGGGCCTCGGAGTGATCTCGTCGAGGGGTACCCGGCCCCGAGGTCCTCCCCTGAAAGCGGTCCTTTCGTCGTTCCGAGGGCGGGTCACGGTCGCCCTGTTCCTCTTCTTCCTGCTGCCCACGACCCTCTTCGGCACCCTCGTCTTCCGGACGCTCTCCAGCGCGACGCAGCGCACGTCGGAGGTCCTCGCCGACCGGGCCGTGGAGTCGGGGGCGCGGGCGTACTTCTCCATGCAGCGGGCCCTGGAACCGCTCTCCCAGCGGGTGGGCTCGGACCTCCTGCTGTACGTGGACGGACGGCTGGTGAACGCCTCGTCCCAGGAGCTGTTCAGGCTCGGGCTCTACGAAGGATGGATCCCCCGGGGGGTGTACGAGTCCCTGGAGCGGCGGGAGACGCTGCGGACCTCGTCCGAGGCCCACCTGGGCGACTGGACCTACCTCCTCTCGTTCCGCCGCATCGCCGGCCAGGAGGTCCTGGCAGCGCCGAGCTCCGTGGATGCCGGACAGAGCGCCCTCCGCCCGGCCGAGCTGGCCCACCTTCTGGCCTTCGCCCTCCTGATGGGTGCCGGCCTCTCACTGGCGCTCGCTCTCCTGGTCGGGCGGGCGCTGGCCCAGCCCCTCCAGACTCTTCTGGTCGCTTCGGAACGGGTAGGGGGTGGCAATCTGTCCGTCCGGCTCCCGGATGACCGGGAGGATGAGTTCGGAGGCGTGTTCGTCGCGTTCAACCGGATGGTCCGCAGAATCTCCTCCAGTCGGGAGGAACTCGTGAAGACCACCGAGCGGACCGAGGCCATCGTCGAGGAGGCCGCGGCCGGGGTCATCGCCCTCGATCCCTTTGGACGGGTCACGCTGGCGAACGCCCGGTCCCGGGAGATCCTGGGCGTGGACCTGGAGCCCGGTCAGGCTCTCCCGGAGGCCGAGGGCCCGACCGGGGAGGTGGCCGGCTGGATCGGTCGCTACTTCAGGGACGGACTCGACGAGGCGGCCGTCGAGTTCCAGTTCGACGAGCGCCGGATTCGCATCCGGTCCCGCCGGATCCGTTCCGAAGCCGCGGGGTCCGGTGCCGTGGTCATCCTGGAGGACGTCACGGACGAGTTGCGGAGCGAGCGGATCCTGGCCTGGGGGGAGATGGCCCGGCAGGTCGCCCACGAGGTGAAGAACCCCCTGACGCCCATGAAGCTCTCGGTCCAGCACATCCGCAGAGCGTGGGACGATCAACGGTCGGACTTCGGTGACATCCTCTCCAGGAATGCGGACACCGTCCTGAGTGAGATCGACCGACTGGACGGGATCGCCCGGGGGTTCTCGCGCATGGCTCCGCCGGAGGGCGGCGCCGCCGAGGACGGTCCCCATCCGGTGGACGTGGCGGGCGTCGTAGCGGATGTGGTTGGGCTGTACGCAGGGGGGGGAGGCGCGGTGAGCTTCGAAGCCGAGCTCCCGGAATCGCTGCCCTCGGTTGTCGGACGCGAGAGCGAGCTCAGAGAAGTGCTGATCAACCTGTTCGAGAACGCTCGCGAGGCGGTCGGATCCGACGGCTGGGTCCGAGTTACCGTCTCGGCGGGCCCCGAATGGCTGGAGATCGAGGTCCTCGACAACGGGCCGGGGATTCCGCCCGAGGTCCTGCCCCGGGTCCTGGAGCCGCATTTCTCGACGCGGACCGGGGGAACCGGCCTGGGCCTGGCGATCGTGGATCGGGTCGTCCGGTCCTGGGGTGGAGCCGTTACGGTCAGCAGTCCCCCCGGGGACGGGACCCGGATTCGCCTCTCCCTGCCGGTCTTCGCCGAGGATCCGCATCCGGGGGTCCCACCCGCCGGCGATCTGGAGTAGCTTTTACTGCTGTTCCAATCCACTCAACACCTTCAGGTAGCGTCGGTGACCGCAGCAGAGATCGCCCGTTGGACCGAGGCCCAGAGAATCCCGCTCCAGGAGCGGTGGCTCTCCGAACTCCGCGCACGTGCCGACCTGAACCTGAGCCCGGATGGCGCCGAGATCCTGTCCGAGTTCCTGGAACTGCTGGTGGAGCTGCTTCCGGGCACCCTCGGGCCGTTCCGCAGCCAGGTAGACCCGCTCTGGCGGCAGACTTCCGAGCTGTTCGGGAACTTCGCCTCTCTCCGGGGCCTGGCCTCGGGTGAGGTCATCGAGGAGTTCCAGCTCCTCCGCGAGGTCATCATCGGTCTCCTCTACCTGGGGGAGAACCGGGTGGGCGACGACGGTGTCTCGTTCCGGGACCTGCTCCGCCTGAACCGGGTGGTGGACCGCGGAGTCACCATGGCCGCGGTCGGCCACACGGATGCCATGTTCTTCTCACTCTTCCAGGGAAGCGGGGTCCGCTCCGAGCTCGACGCGGCCCTCGGCCAGGAGCTCCGGGAGCAGCTCCGCGGCATCCGGGAGGAGTACCGGCACATCATGGGGTATCTGGACGACACGCCCTGAACCGGTTCCCGGCAGGCGTTCCCATGAGTGACATGAAGCCATCCGATCCCGGTATCCCGGACCGTTCCACCGCGTCCCTCGGGGATATGCCCGCCGAGGACTTCCGCGTCACCGCCCACGAGGCGGTGGACTGGATCGCCGACTACCTCGACTCCGTCGGCGACTACCCGGTCCTGTCTCCGCTCCAGCCCGGTGAGATTCGGGCGTCGCTGCCGGCGGAGGCTCCCGAGGCGGGAGAGTCCTTCGACGACATCCTGCGGGACTTCCGCGAGATCGTGATTCCGGGAGTGACCCACTGGAACCACCCCGCGTTTCACGCCTATTTCGCCGTCACCGGATCCGGGCCCGGAATCATCGGAGAGATGTTCAGCGCTGCGCTGAACGTGAACGCCATGAACTGGAGGAGTTCTCCGGCCGGTACGGAGCTGGAGGAGCTCACGACCGACTGGCTTCGGCGGCTGCTGAACCTCTCGGAGCAGTTCGACGGACACATCAACGACACGGCCTCGGTGTCGTCTCTGGTGGCGTTGGCCGCCGCCCGGGAGAAGTATCTGCCGGAGGCCCGCCAGGACGGACTGTTCGGAGCCCCCCGGGCCCGGATCTACGCGTCGGAGGAGGCGCACTCCAGCATCGACAAGGCCGTCGTGACCCTGGGATTCGGGCGATCGGGAATTCTGCGGATCCCCACGGACGACGAGTTCGTCCTGCGGGTGGATCTGCTGCGGGAGGCCATCGAGCGGGACGTCGCGGCCGGAGTCCGACCCGTGGCCCTGGTGGCGACTCTCGGCACGACCTCCACCACCAGCGTGGACCCCGTGAATGAGATGGCGGACCTGTGCGAGGAGTTCGGGATGTGGCTGCACGTGGACTCGGCGTACGCAGGGGTCACGGCGATGGTGCCCGAATTCGCGCATCACTTCGAGGGGGTGAACCGGGCCGACTCCTTCGTGGTGAACCCCCACAAGTGGCTGTTCACTCCGGTCGACTGCTCGGTCCTGTTCTGCCGGAACCCGGACATGATCAGGGCAGCGTTCAGCCTCACGCCGGAGTACCTCTCGACCCCCGAGATGGACGTCGGCCGGAATCTCATGGACTACGGCGTTTCGCTCGGGCGGAGGTTCCGGGCTCTGAAGCTCTGGTTCGTGCTTCGCTACTTCGGCGCCGAGGGCGTCCGCGAGCGTATCCGCGAGCACTGCCGCATGGCTCGGACGTTCGCGGGCCGGGTGGACGCGGCGCCCACATGGGAGCGCGTGGCTCCGGTCCCGTTCAGCACGGTGGTCTTCCGGTACGCTCCCGAGGGACTGGCGGGGGAGGAGCAGGACCAGTTGAACATGGACCTGATGGACCGGGTGAACTCCACGGGCCAGGCCTTCCTGTCCCACACCCGCCTCCAGGGCCGGATCGCTCTTCGACTGGCGGTGGGGAACCTCCGGACCCGGCAGGAGCATCTCGACCGCACCTGGCACCTCCTCCAGGAGGCCGCACGCGAAGACGGCGGAGCGCCCTAGGACGCTCCGCCGTCTTCAGTCCGGGTCCGCGGTTCGGGATGGGGGCGGTACCCGGGTCCGCTCCTCCCCGCGGGTCTCCTACTGCAGCTCCCGCACTTCCTTCACCAGGTCCACGATGGACTCCTTGGCGCTGCCGAAGAACATGTTGGTCTTCTCGGCATAGAACAGCGGGTTGTCGATCCCGGCGAATCCCGGGCTCAGGCTGCGCTTCATGACGATGCAGCTTCTGGCCTTGTCCACGTCCAGGATGGGCATCCCGGCGATGACGCTGTTGGGATCGTGGGCCAGCGGGTTCACCACGTCGTTGGCGCCCACGACAACGGCCACGTCGACCTCGGGGAAGTCGTCGTTGATCTCGTCGAGATCGAAGAGCTGGGGATACGGTACGTCGGCTTCGGCCAGGAGCACGTTCATATGCCCCGGCATCCGGCCGGCCACGGGGTGGACGGCGTACCGGACGGTGATTCCTCGGTCCTCCAGCAGGGTGCCCAGCTTCTTCAGGTCGTGCTGTGCCTGGGCCACGGCCAGGCCGTACCCGGGCACGAACACCACGCTCTGCGCGTAGCCGAGAATCATGGCCGCCTGCTCGGCGTCCACGGACCGGACGGTCCGGTCACCGATGTCCACCGGTCCGGCGCCCTCGGAACCGAAGCCCGCGAACATGACGTTCGCCAGCGACCGGTTCATGGCCTTGCACATCAGCTGGGTGAGGATCAGGCCCGCCGCACCCACCAGCGAACCGGCGATGATGAGCAGGTTGTTCCCGATGACGAATCCGGCGGCAGCTGCTGCCAGACCGGAGTAGGAGTTCAGCAGCGACACCACCACCGGCATGTCCGCGCCGCCGATGGGGATCACCAGCAGGATTCCCAGGACGAACGCGATCCCGACGAAGATCAGGACAAGCTGATTCGTGGGCTCGGTGGCCACCATGAAGCCGCCCAGGCCCAGCGCGCTCAGGAAGAGCAGGGCGTTCAGGATCTTCTGGCCGGGGAACAGGATGGGGTTCCCGGTCATCTGGCCGGACAGCTTGGCGAAGGCGATGTAACTGCCCGAAAGGGTCACGGTACCGATGAGGATACCGATCAGGATGGAGACGGCCGCGCCGCCTCCTTCGAACCCACCGGCCCGGAAATACTCGGCGATCGCGACGACGGCCGAGGCGCCACCGCCCAGACCGTTGAAGATCCCGACCATCTCGGGCATGGAGGTCATCTTGACCGTCTTGGCGGCGACGGCTCCGATGAGCCCTCCGACCGCCAGTCCGGCGATGATGACACCCCAGTTGATGGCCCCGCCGCTCATAGCCTGGTCGCCGAGGGTCGCCACGATGGCGATCAGCATGGCAATACTCGCCAGCTGGTTCCCTCGAACGGCTGTGGCGGGAGAGCCCATCCGTTTGAGTCCGAAGACGAAGAGCACCGCCGAAAGCAGGTAGGCGAGCTCGATGAGGATGGAGAGGTTCACGACCAATCCCTCCGTAGTTGCCGTGAAAGCGCTAGTCGCGCTTGAACATCTGGAGCATGCGGTCGGTGACCATGAAGCCACCCACCACGTTGATCGTGGCCATGACGATGGCCGCGAATCCGAGATAGGTCACCAGGGTGCTGTCGCTGGTGGCAGAGACCACCAGAGCTCCCACCACCGCGATGCCCGAAATCGCGTTCGCGCCGGACATGAGCGGGGTGTGGAGCGTCGGGGGCACCTTGGTGATGACCTCGAATCCAACGAGCGTCGCCAGTACGAAGACGTAGACGCCCACAAGGATCTCACCCGACATGGGGATTCCTCCGTGTCGATAGAGGGTTGATGCGGGGTCTCATCAGGAGCCCAGCTTCTCTTTGGTGGGTTCATGGACCACCTGGCCACCATGCGTGATGGTGGTGGGCCCAAGAACGTCGTTCTCCATATCGAGATTGAACTCCTTCGACTCCTTGTCGAACATCTCCGCCACCAGCTCGCGCACGTTCCGCGCATACATCTGGCTGGCATGGAGGGGGAGCATACTCGGGAGGTTGGTGGGTCCGAGGATGACCACCCCGTTGTGCTCCACCCGCTCGTCGGGGCGGGTGAGGGGGCAGTTACCACCCGTGGACGCCGCCAGGTCGATGATCACGGAGCCGGGAGCCATGGACTCCACCATCTCCTGGGTGATCAGGACCGGGGCCTTCCGGCCGGGGATCTGGGCGGTGGTGACCACCAGATCGGCGTCGTGGATGTGGGCCGCGATGAGGGCCTGATCCTCGGCGGCCTGGTCCTCGGACCGGGCCTTGGCGTATCCGCCCTCGTCCTCGGCGGACTCGTCCATCTCGGCCTCGACGAACTTGGCGCCAAGACTCTCCACCTGTTCCTTCACCGCGGGGCGGACGTCGAACGCCTCTACGGTGGACCCCAGGCGCTTGGCCGTGGCGATGGCCTGAAGGCCCGCCACGCCTGCACCCAGTACCAGGGTCTTTCCGGGCCGGATCGTACCGGCCGCGGTCATGAACATGGGCAGGAACTTCACCATGTTCGTCGCGCCCAGGAGAACCGCCTCGTACCCGGCCACCGTGGCCTGGGACGAGAGGGCGTCCATCTTCTGGGCCCGGGTGATCCTCGGAACCAGCTCCATTCCCATGGCCGTCACGTTTCCGGAGGCCAGGGACCGGATGAGGTCGAGGTTGTCGGCGGGCGCGAGGAAGCTGATCAGAATCGAACCGGCCGGGAGGGGAGAGACCTCATCCCGGCCGTCAGCGCCCATGGTCGGAGGGGCCACCTTCAGGACGAACTTGGCGTCGCCCAGAAGGGGCCCGAGGTCATTGACGATTGTGGCTCCGGCCTCCCGGAATGCCTCGTCGGTGAATCCTGCGGCCACTCCGGCACCGGCCTCGAGATGGAACTCGAGTCCGTATTGCTTGAGGGCCTCGATCTCGGCAGGAACCATCGCTACCCGTTTTTCACCGGGTCGGGTTTCCGCCAGGACGGCTACCTTCATTGCCTTCCCTCCAGGGGCAGGACAGCGGGTCGGTGGACGGCGCGCGCGAGCGCACCACTACAGTGCGCCCCCGACTCTGCAAGGAGAGGGCCAACCCGGGACGTCGGGGCAGGCGTGGACCCTTGCCGGAGGCGGACCTCCGGGCCACGATGCCCCCACCGGACCGGCCCTCGCATTCGCCCTCTACAAGCGAGGATCGTCGGGGACCGGGATATCGTGAGTGTGGATGAGTCGAATGGCAAATTCCAAGCTTCAAGGACGCCTCATCTCCCTGGACGTCCGTCGGAGAGACTTTCTGTCTTACTTCGGGGCCATGGGTCTCGGATCGACCCTGCTTCCGGGGGTCCTGTGGGCCAGAATGCAGGAGCAGGAAGCGTCGGTCGTGACGAAGGAGATGCTGGCCGAGGCCGAGAAGGTGGCCGGGCTGGAATTCACGGACGAGGAACGGGAGATGATGCTCGAGTCCCTCGACCGGAACCTCCGCAGCTACGACGCGATCCGGGATCACCGGGTGGAGAACGAAGTGTCGCCCGCGCTGGTGTTCGATCCTCAGCTTCCGGGAAAGCCGTTGCCAACCGGGCCCAGCCGCCTTCGCTACTCCCGGCCGTCGGGGCTGCAGGCGCCGGCGAACCTGGAGGATGCCGCCTTCTGGCCCGTCACGGATCTGGCCGAACTGGTCCGGACGCGGCAGGTCACCGCCCAGGCCCTCACGGAGATGTACCTGGATCGGCTGAAGCGACACGGGCCGACGCTGGAGTGCGTGGTAACGCTCACCGAGGAGCGGGCCATGGCGCAGGCCCGGCAGGCGGACCGCGAGATCGCGCAGGGCCACTACCGCGGTCCTCTCCACGGCATCCCGTGGGGCGGGAAGGACCTCCTTGCCGTGGAGGGCTACCCGACCACCTGGGGCGCCGAGCCGTACCGGGATCAGGTCCTTGGCATGGACGCCACGGTCGTCCGGCGGCTGGACGAGGCCGGGGCCATCCTGGTGGCCAAGCTCACGCTGGGCGCCCTGGCCATGGGCGACTGGTGGTTCGGCGGCCGGACGAAGAACCCGTGGAACCTGGAGCAGGGGAGCAGCGGGTCGTCGGCCGGGTCGGCTTCGGCCACGGTGGCGGGGCTCGTGGGCTTTTCCATCGGAAGCGAGACGCTCGGGTCGATCGTGTCGCCGTCGACCCGGTGTGGCGCCTCCGGCCTGAGGCCCACGTACGGCCGGGTCCCCAAGACCGGGGCCATGGCCCTGTCGTGGAGCATGGACAAGCTCGGGCCGATCTGCCGGAGCGCCGAGGACTGCGCGCTGGTCCTGGCCGCCGTGAACGGAGCGGACGGCATGGACGGCTCGGCTCGGACCGTGCCCTTCCGGTGGGACGCGGACATGGGTGTGCACGGGCTTCGGGTCGGGTACATCCCCAGCGCTTTCGAGGGGGATCGGGCTACGCTGGACTTCGACCGGGCCGCCCTGGACGTGATGCGCGGCCTGGGGATCGAGATGGTGCCGGTGGAGATCCCCACCGATACGCCCACGTCGGCGCTCCGCATCATCCTCTCGGCGGAGGCCGGAGCGGCGTTCGACGATCTCACCCTGAGCGGTCGGGACGATCTGCTGACCCGCCAGACCGACGGGAGCTGGCCCACCACCTTCCGGGTGGCTCGGACGATTCCGGCGGTGGAGTACATCAACGCCAACCGGATCCGAACCCAGCTCATGGGTGCGGTGGACGCGGCGCTGGAGGGTCTGGACGCGGTGATCACGCCTTCGTTCGCTCCCAACGTCCTGCTGACCACCAACCTCACCGGCCACCCGGTGGCGGTGGTGCCCAGCGGCTACAACGACGAGGGCTCACCGGTGAGCTTCTCCTTCCTCGGGAATCTCTGGCGGGACGACGCTGCGCTGGCCCTGGCCCGGGCCTACCAGCAGGCCACCGACCACCACCTGCAGCGGCCGCCCATGTTCGCCTGAGGGCGGTGAGCCGGGGCAGGGGTCCCGCACAGGCCCCGGGAGGCCGGGAGCCGGACGCGGAGGCCGAGGCGGAGTTGAAGGCCCAGGGCTCCATGGGAACGCCCGACGACAGGGGCGAGCGTCGACGATGCTCGCCCCTGTCCTTTCAGCAGCCCTGGCGGCGGTGGACGCCTTCCCGGTCCGGGTGGAGGTCAACGCCACCCGCGGCCTCCCGGCCTTCACCGTGGTGGGGCTCCCCGACGGTGCGGTCCGGGAGGGGAAGGAGCGGGTGCTGACCGCCCTCTCCAACGCCGGGTACGCCCTCCCGCCGAGGCGGATCACGGTGAACCTGGCCCCGGCGGATGTGCGGAAGGACGGGTCCTCCCTGGATCTGCCGGTGGCCGTGGGCCTCCTTGTCGCCGTCGGCCAGCTGGACCCCGGCCTCTCGAGCGGACGAGGATTCGTCGGGGAACTGGGGCTGGACGGCGCCCTGCGACCGGTCAGGGGCGTCCTGGCCATGGCGGCGGCCCTGGTCGACGCGGGGGTCTCGGAGCTGTGGGTGCCACCGGCGAACCGTCGGGAGGCGGCGCTGGTGCCCGGCCTGACGGCACGGTCCGCCGAGACCCTCCCCGACCTCCTGGAGGCGCTGAGGCACCCCGGCCGGGGCCGGTCTCCGGACCCGCCGGGCGCTCCTCCCGGTGATCCGCCGCCGATGGCAGCGCCCTCCGTCCTGGGCCAGCTGCGAGGTCGCTCGTGGGCCATGCGGGGTCTGGAAATCGCCGCCGCCGGCGGCCACAACCTGATGCTGGAGGGCCCGCCTGGATCCGGGAAGACCTGGATGGCCCGAGGCCTCGCCGAGCTGCTGCCCCCGGCCGATACGGCCGAGGCTCTGGAGATCACCCGGGTCCACTCGGCCGCTGGGCTCCTGCCCGCCGGCGCGGGTCTTCAGACCCGGCGTCCGTTCCGGGCCCCGCATCACACCGCCAGCCACGTGGGCATGATCGGAGGAGGCCCGAACCTCCGGCCGGGAGAGGTGTCGCTGGCTCATCGCGGAGTCCTTTTCCTGGATGAGGCGCCCGAGTGGCCCCGACGAGTCCTGGAGACGCTCCGGCAGCCCCTGGAGACCGGTGAGGTGACGCTGGTCCGGGCCCGAGGGGTGGTTGTTCTTCCCGCGCGGTTCACCCTGGTCTCGGCCATGAATCCGTGCCCCTGCGGGTGGTACGGAGAGGAGGACGGCCCCCAGCGGTGCACCTGCTCCGAGCCGGTCCGCCGTCGGTACCAGGGGCGGCTCTCCGGGCCGTTCAGAGACCGGATCGACCTGTGGCTCAAGCTGCGGCCGGTCCCTCCTTCGACGCTCCTGGCCGAGGCGGAAGCCGTTCCGGAGATGGATCGGATCCGGGGTCGCATCGCGACGGCGCGGAGCCGGCAGGCCCACCGATCCGGCGGGCACCCGTTTCCGAACCGCGACCTGGATCCGGCCGGTATCCGGCGCTGGGCGCCGCTCCGCCGGAGTGAACGATCCCTGCTGGAGCGCGCCGCCACGGGCCTTGGGCTGTCCGCCCGCGGGTGTCACCGCGTGCTACGGGTGGCCAGGACCCTGGCCGACCTCTCGGATCGGTCCCGGGTGGAGGAGGAGGATCTGCTCGAGGCCCTGCAGTTTCGATCGGCGACGTGAGTGCGCGGCGGTCCGAGCGGGCTTCTGGGGGTGGGGCGTGATCACAGCGCCCGTTGGGCCGCGACCGCCCATGAGCGGGCCGGGCCCTCCCGACCGGGTTCCCACCGTGGTACTCTGGCGAGGAGCCACCGAGGGAGGGCACCGATCTCAACCCCATCCGAATCCGAACCATCCGGCAGGCGCCACGCCGTCACCCTGGTGCTGGCGTTCGCTTCCGTCTACGTGATCTGGGGGTCCACCTACCTGGCGATCCGGATCGCAATCGAGACGATCCCGCCATTCCTCATGGCGGGGATCCGGTTCGTCGTCGCGGGAGGGCTGCTGCTGGTGTGGGCCCGGCTTCGGGGTACGCCCTGGCCGAGCCGGATCGAGGCCCGGAATGCCGCCGTGGCCGGAGGCCTGCTTCTCCTGCTCGGCAACGGGGCGGTGGTGTGGGCCGAGCAGTGGGTGGCTTCGGGCCTCGTGGCCCTCCTGGTAGCGACCGTACCCCTCTGGATGGTCCTCCTGGACTGGCTCGCCGCGGGGGGCGAACGCCCGGGACCGGGTCTGTTCTTCGGGCTGGTGTGGGGGCTCGCCGGGGTTGTCCTGCTGGTAAGCGGGGAGGGGTTCGGGGGCGGCGAGGGCCCCCAGCTCCTCGGTGGACTGGTGGTCCTGGGGGGAGCGTTCGGCTGGGCGGCCGGCTCCATCTACGCCCGCGCCGCACGGATGCCGTCCTCACCGAGGATGGCCACGGCGGTGGAGATGATGGTCGGGGGCGTGCTGCTGCTGCTCATGAGTCGACTGGCGGGAGAGCCCTTCGCTCTGACCGGGTCCTCGGTCCGCTCCGCGCTCGCGCTCGTGTACCTCATCGTGTTCGGAGCCCTGGTGGCGTTCTCGGCCTACATCTGGCTCCTCGGGCAGGTCTCCGCGGCGGCGGTTTCGACCTACGCCTACGTGAACCCGGTGGTGGCGCTCCTCCTGGGCTGGGCACTCATGGGAGAGCCGCTTTCGCCCCGGACCTTCATCGCGGCCGGTATCATCCTTTCGGCGGTGATGATGATCACGGTCCGGAGGACCCCCGACGGCCGCGTCGCGGGACGTCTCGCCCGAGCGGGGATGACCCGGGGCGGGGTTCCTTGTTCAAGTCGTTTTGCCCGGGTAAGTTACGCGGCCCAGCGGGGCCGCCACCCGTCTGGAATGCAGCACGAGAAGCGAGGAACCCATGTCGTACTACCTGGATTACGCCGCCACTTCGGCCGTGCGACCCCCCGAGGTCGTTCAGGCCTGCACCGAGTTTCTGACCACCTGCGGCGCGAGCCCGGGCAGGGGCGGGCACTCTCGATCCATCGAGTCGGGGCGCATGGCGTTCCGGACGCGGCGGGCGCTCTCCAAGGTCATGGGCCTTCCGGGTGATCCCGGTCGTATCGCCTTCATGTTCAACGCCACCCACGCCCTGAACACCGGCCTCAACGGCGTTCTTCGGGAGGGAGACACCGTGGTGTTGACGTCCTTCGACCACAACGCCGTCCTTCGCCCCGTCCACCATCTGGCGGAGACCCGTGGCGTTCGAGTCCGGACCATTCAGGGTGACCCCGAGGGCCAGGTCGACCTCGAGGAGGCCGGTCAGCTCCTGGAGGGAGCCCGTCTCCTCGTACTGAACGCGGTTTCGAATGTCCTGGGCAGCCGGCTCCCGGTCCGGGACCTGGTGGCCCTGGCCCACGACCGGGGCGCGCTCGTCCTCGTGGACGCCGCCCAGTCCGCGGGTCACATCGGTGTGAGCCACGCGGACGAGGGAGCGGACATGATCGCGTTCACCGGCCACAAGGGACTGCTCGGCCCCCCCGGGACCGGCGGCCTCTGGGTGCGGGAGGGGCTCGAGATCGATCCGTTCATGACCGGCGGCACCGGTGGGAACTCCGCTCTGCGGGACATGCCGCCGGACATGCCCGACCGCCTCGAGGCTGGAACGGCCAACGCGGCCGGTCTGGCCGGCCTGGGCGCCGGCTGTCAGTTCCTGCTGGACCGGGGCGTGGAGGCCCTTCATGCCGAGGAGGCCAGGCTCAAGGTCCGCCTCCGGGAGGGGCTTCAGGAGATCTCCACGGTCAACGTGGTGTCGCCAGCCGCCCCGGACGGGGTGGGCGTCGTGACCATCACGTTGAACGGCCACGATCCGTCCGAAGTGGCCAACCGCCTCAACTCCGAATACGGCGTGATGACCCGGCATGGCCTGCACTGTGCCCCGGAGGCCCACCGGGTGCTCGGTACCTTCGAGACCGGAGCCGTTCGTCTCTCGCTGGGCTGGGCCTCCACGGAGGCCTGTGTGGATGCCGCTGTCGAGGGTGTGCATGCCATCGCCGCGAACCCTGCAGTGCCGACCTGATCCGATCCGATCCAATCCGACCTGATCCGACCTTGACCCCCCGACTCGATCTCGAACGCCCATGCGCCTCTTCGTAGCGCTGAACCTCCCCAGAGCGGAGCGCCGGAGGATCTACTCCGCCGCCAAGCCTCTCCGACAGGCCGAACTGCCCGTGCGCTGGTCCGAGCCCGAGGCGTATCACCTGACCCTGAAGTTCCTGGGGGACACCCGCCAGGAGGCCGTAGAGCCCCTCCAGGCTGCCCTGGACAAGGTGGCTGCCAGCACCCGCCTGTTCGACCTGGAGCTCGGTGGCTTTGGAGCCTTCCCCACCATCCGGCGCCCCCGCGTGATCTGGGTCGGAGTGGATCCGTCGCCGGCCCTCCGGTGCCTCAAGCAGGACCTCGAGTGGGCCCTGTCCGAGCTGGGCTACGACCGGGAGACCCGGGCGTTCCACCCCCACATCACCCTGGGCCGGGCCGGCGACGACGAGGGCGCCGGTGCCTTCCGGGGGCTGGACGAGATGGCTGCGGAGATGAGCTACGCGGGCTCCGTTCCCGCCGACCGCGTGGACCTCATGCGGAGCCAGCTCTCCCGTGAAGGTGCCAGGTACACCGTGGTCCACGGGAGCAAGCTCCTCACCCCGACTCCCAAGTAGGCCGTCATGAAGCTGCTCCGGGGCTGCCTCAGCGTGCTCGTGACCGGGATCGTCCTGATGGCGATCGCCTACGGTGGCTGGCGGTGGGGCGGTGAGGTGTTCCCGGCGGTGGAGCGCATGCTGGGCCGGTCTCCCACCGTGGTACCCGGGGAGCCCCAGCCCTCGGAGGAGATCGCGGAAGCCGCGCTGGACCGGTACCAGGACCTTCTCCGGTCGCCGGCGGGGACGGAGGCCATGTTCAGCGGCCTGGAGGTCACCTCGCTGATCCGCTTCTCGTTCCCGGGCATGCTCCCTCCGGGCCTGGCCGAGCCCACCGTCATCATCCGAGACGGAACGCTCGATCTCCAGGCACGGGTGGCTCGCGATCGATTCCCGAGCTTCCCGCGCCTGGACGGGGTCCTGGAGATCCTGCCGGATACGGTTCCGCTGGAGGTCGGGGCGGTGGTCCTGCCGTTCGATCCCGCGCACGTCTCGGTCATGGTCCAGAGGATCGACGCTTCGGCCATCCCCGTGCCTCGCAGGTTCATCCCCGACATCCTGGAGGCGGTGGGACGCCGGAGCCGACCCGGCCTTCCTCCCACCGGAGTCGCCGTGCCCCTTCCGGACGGTCTCTCGGGGGTCTACGTGCAGGCCGACAGCCTGGTCCTGGTTTCCGGCGGCTGACGGGGTCGCCCTCCGCCCGCGGCTTCCGGCCCCGGGCGGCTCTTCTCAGCGGCTCCGCATGTCGGCTGGCCGCCGGAGTGGACCCAAACCGGGTGTCCTCGGTGTAGGACACTCAGACTCTCGGCCCCAGCGGCCTCCGGGAGCCCGTTTCGACCCTCGGGTCAGGGCGTTCCGGGACGACCCTCACGCCTGACCCGTGGAGACCAGGCATGGCGCGCCTCCTTGTCGTAGACGACGAACCGTCCATCCGGGACGCACTCCGGCAGCTGTTCGAATACGAGGGACATGAGGTCCGGACCGCGGAGGACGGGGGCGCCGCCCTGACGGCCTTCGACGCGTTTGTGCCCGACGTGACCATCCTGGACGTCAAGATGCCCGGGATGGATGGCCTGGACGTCCTGGAGCGGATCCAGGCCGAGGACTCCCGGGCCCTCGTGGTCATGGTCAGCGGTCACGGGACCATCGGGACGGCCGTGGAGGCCACCCGGCGGGGCGCCTTCGACTTCCTCGAAAAGCCCCTGGACACCCAGCGCCTCCTCCTGACGCTCAGGAACGCCCTCGAGGTCCGGGGGCTCGCTGCCCAGGTGGACCGGCTGGCCGAGGAGGTCCAGGCGCGCCACGAGATCGTCGGATCCAGCTACACCATCCGTCAACTGGTGGAGCGCATCGAGAGGGTGGCGCCCACGGACGCGCGGGTCCTGGTCACCGGGGCCAACGGCACCGGGAAGGAGCTGGTGGCCCGTGCCGTCCACCGTCTGTCGGATCGGGCGGAGGAGACCTTCGTCGAGGTCAACTGTGCCGCGATCCCCTCGGAACTCATCGAGTCGGAGCTCTTCGGTCACATGAAGGGCTCCTTCACCGGAGCGGTGAACGACCGTGCGGGGAAGTTCGAGCAGGCCGACGGCGGAACCCTCTTCCTGGACGAGATCGGCGACATGTCGCTGGCCGCGCAGGCCAAGGTTCTCCGCGCCCTGGAGGAGGGGGTGGTCACGCGAGTGGGCGGCTCCTCCCCCATCGAGGTGGACGTCCGGGTCATCGCGGCCACGAACAAGGACCTGGAAGAGGAGATCCGGGAGGGCAGCTTCAGGGAGGACCTCTTTTACCGCCTCAACGTTGTCCCGATCACGGTTCCGCCACTCCGGGACCGGCGTGAGGACATCCCCATGCTGGTGGCCCACTTCGCCGGGCTCGCATCCGATACGGACCGGGTGCCGCCGCGCTCCTTCGCTCCGGAGACCCTGGAGTACCTCCAGTCCCTCGACTGGCCCGGGAACGTCCGGGAACTCCGGAACACCGTGGAGCGGCTGCTGATCCTGTCCACGGGCGAGACGATCGGACCGGATGATGTGAGCCGCCTGGTGTCCGGCTCACCGGGATCTGGCGGCCTCGGTGGTGAACTGCTGGGGGCGGGGACGTTCTCCGAGTTCAAGGACAGGGCCGAGCGGGCCTTCATCCTCCACAAGCTCCGAGAGCATGACTGGAACGTCTCGGAGACCGCCCGCGCGGTGGAGATGCCCCGTTCCAACCTCTACAAGAAGATCGAGCGCTACGGATTGGTCCGGGACGAGTGATCGCCCCGGCGTACCACGGATCCGTTGGGCATCGAGTAGAGGAACTCGAGCGTCTTGAAGTCCCTCACGGTCAGGCCGTCGGAGGTGTTGACCGGGAACATCACGTCCCTGGAGTCTCCGCTGTGGGGCAGGCCCAGGGCGTGGCCCATTTCGTGAGCCGCGGTCAGGCGCACGGTGGCTTCCGGGAGCATGCCCGTTCCGCCGAACGGCTCGTGGGTGGTGAGCACGAGCGCCCGGACGCCGTAGCGGCTTCCGTCGGGAGTCCGGGAGAACCACGTCCGGGTCTCCCCCAGCCTGCCTCCGTCGAGCGTGTTCACCCACTGGATCCGGATGTCGGCCCCCGGAGCATACCTCCCTTTCCGGACCGAGAGGTCGAACGGATTCCCGTACCAGGCCCGTATACCCCGGACCGCCGCCTCCTGGAGCGCCCGGGCCTGCTCGGGCTCCAACCCCGACGGGATCGGAACGTGAATGGAGAGACTCCGGGTGTCGTCCGGCCAGCGCAGAAGCCGCACCTCGGCCTCGGAAGCCAGTTCGTCGCACAGGTAGCCGGACGCCGGCGTGCAGGTCTCGCCGTGGGGCAGGGCGAAGAGCTCGATGGGGCCGGAGGCCGACGCCGCCGGAGATGCGCATCCCTCGGTGCCGGGTTCGGCGCAGGGATCGGCAGGCGGGGCATCCTCCCCGGACCTGCGGCTCCACATCTCGTTCGCGGCCACGAGGGCGAGTACGAGAAGAACGAGGACCGTGCCGGGGGTGTGGGCGGAACGACTGCGGGGCATTCCTCTGATCCGTATCGGGTGGGGCGCCTCTCTCCCCTCTATTTCCACCCGCCTCACCGGGAGTCCGCAAGGGTGGGCGCATGACGGACTCCGTGACGCTGGTGGTGCTGGGGGCGGTGTGGATCGGATCGACTGCGGGTGGGGGGCTCCTACTCGCGTTGATCGCGCGGAGAATTCATCCGGCTCTCCCCCTCGGTCGCCTGTGGCTCTTCTACTCGGTGCTCCTGGGATTCCTTGCCGGTACCGTGATGTTCGTGGGCCTGCGGTGAGTCGGGGTGGGCTCCCGCGACCGGGGGTTGTCTCCCTGGACCGGGGGTCGCGAGTTTGCGGGCCCGGGGTTGCCGGGGGCTGTGCGGGAGCGGCGAGGAGGGCTCGCGACATCGGGACCTGCACCAGGACTGGCGAGGATTGGGTGCATGACGGTTGAAGATCACGAGAAGGAAGCCGGAGGCCGGGACGACCTGGGCTTGATGGCCCGCCGCTGGATGCGGTGGGTCTGGGAGTGGACGCGGGCGCTCGTTCTGGCGCTCATCGTGCTGGTCGCCGTGCGGGCCTTCCTGGTGGACGCCTTCAAGATTCCCTCCGCCTCCATGGAGGGGACGCTCCTCGTCGGCGATTTCCTCTTCGTCAACCGGCTGGCCTACGGCGCCGAACTCCCCGGTGGCGGTGCGTCCATCCCCGCGATGGTGGAGCCCGAGCGCTGGGACGTGGTCGTGTTCCGCCCTCCCCACGACCCCGATCGCAGCTACGTGAAGCGCCTGGTGGGGCTTCCCGGTGACACGCTGTCCATGCGAAACAAGGTGCTCTTCATAAACGGGGAACCGCAGGAGGAGCAGTACACCCAGCACCGGGATCGGCGTGGAGATGCCGCCCACCCCAGAATGCTGTGGCAGCGCAGACACCTGGCGGACGGACGATCGCGGCGGAGCTACAGGCCGACGCGCGACAACTGGGGCCCTCTTCTCGTGCCCCAGGACCAGTACTTCATGCTGGGTGACAACCGCGACAACAGCGAGGATTCCCGCTACTGGGGCTTCGTACCCCGGGACTCCTTCACCGGGCGCCCGTGGAGGGTCTATTTCTCCGTGATCCATCCCGGCATGGGGCCCGGGCCGTGGTTCCGGCAGGTCCGCTGGGACCGGATCGGCGGTCGCATCGAGTAGCGGCGTCGAGCGCACCACGGTCTCGGGAGGGCCGCTGGAGCGGGACTGGCGCCGGGGTCCGAGCCCGGGCTCCGGTTGCATCTCTCTAAAGGATTCCCAAGAATGTCCCCGGCTGGCAGCCGGCGCCTGCCGGACAGGGGACGACGGGGCACCGTCCACGATTCGTGCTCCAGACTCCAGGACGGGCTCGATCCTTGTTCCACCTTTGCTCGCGTGAGCCGAATGCCTCGTCCTCCTCCCCCCGGAGGAGGTTGGGCGGAGCCCTACCCCCCTTCGGGCCACCGCCTTTCCGGGTGGCAGTCGTCGGAGGAGCCTCTTGAGCTTCCGCGGAACGCCCTCCGTCCGCGAAGGATCGCTGGACCAGTATCTCAAGGAGATCAGCCAGTACCCACTGATCGATCGCGCGGAAGAAGCGCGGCTGGCCAAGCTCATCCGGAAGGAGGACCCCGAGGCGCTGAACAAGCTCGTCCGGTCCAATCTCCGGTTCGTCGTTTCGGTGGCGAAGAAGTATCAGAACCAGGGTGTTCCCCTGTCCGACCTGATCAACGAGGGGAACGTCGGTCTGATCCGGGCGGCCCATAAGTTCGACGAGAGCAAGGGGATCAAGTTCATCTCCTATGCGGTCTGGTGGATCCGGCAGGCCATCCTGCAGGCCCTGGCGGAGCAGAGCCGCATCGTCCGCGTCCCGCTCAACCGGGCCGGGGCCCTGCATCGGATCGGCCGCCGCAGCTCCGCGCTCCTTCAGGAACTGGGTCGGGAGCCCACCGTGGAGGAGATCGCGAAAGACCTGGACATCTCGGAGGAAGAGGTCCAGCGCACCATGGCCATCTCGCAGACACACCTCTCGCTGGACGCGCCCCTCTCACCGGGCGAGGACAACCGGCTGCTGGACTACCTTCCCGACCAGTTTTCGCCCGGTCCGGAGGACGAGACCTACGACGATGCTCTCAAGGCGACGGTTGAGGAGGCCCTCACCAGCCTGAAGGAGCGGGAGGCGAAGATCCTTCGCCTCTACTTCGGCCTCGACGACCAGGAGCCCATGACGCTGGAGGAGATCGGCCACCTGCTGGGGATCACCCGCGAGCGGGTGCGGCAGATCAAGGAGAAGGCCCTCCTGCGGCTCCGCCACGCTTCCCGGGCCCGCTTCCTGGAGACCTTCTTCCGGTAGCCTCCGACGGTCATGTCCTGCGACCGCACAAAGCCGTCGCCGGTACCCGGGACGGCCCTCCGGCACGCCCACCGAGACACGCCTCTGCGCCCGGTCCCTCCGGACGCCGAAAACCCCCACCATCACTGGCCGGAACCGGGCTCCAGACGGGGTTGACCTCCCTTGAGAGCTCGGATATCATTGATAGCTCTGTTCGCCAATTGCCCTGACGGCAAAAGCAATGAAGACATATACGCCGAAACTGAACGAAATCGAGCGCCGCTGGTGGGTGGTGGATGCCGAGGACATGCCCCTCGGACGTCTGGCCACCGAGGTCGCGCGTGTCCTGCGTGGTAAGCACAAGCCCATGTACACGCCGCACCTCGACACCGGGGACAACGTGGTCGTGATCAACGCCTCGAAGGTCAAGCTGACCGGGAACAAGGCCGATCAGAAGACCTACTTCCGGCACTCGGGATACATGGGAGGGGACAAGCACATCCCCTTCCGCAGAATGCTGGACCAGCACCCCGATCGGGTGATCCGTCTGGCGGTGAAGGGAATGCTCCCGAAGAACACTCTCGGGCGCCAGATGATTCAGAAGCTGCGGGTCTACCCGGGGGCGGAGCACGCCCACGCCGGTCAGAACCCCCAGCCCCTCGAGCTCTGATCAGGGGATCCTAGACCATGGCAGTAGACGCCACGAATCCGATCCAGACCGTCGGTCGCCGGAAGACTTCCGTCGCTCGCGCCACCATGCGCCCGGGCTCCGGCAACCTCACGGTCAACGGACGTGAATTCAACGAGTATTTCCCCCGGTTCTTCCACCGGGCCCGGGCCCTCGAGGCCTTCCAGGCCACGGAGACCGAGGGGCAGTTCGACATCCAGTTCCGCGTGAACGGCGGAGGGGTGTCCGGCCAGGCCGACGCCGTCCGCATGGCCCTCGCCCGGGCCCTCGTGGAGCACGACGAGGAGTTCCGGTCGCCGCTGCGCGCCCGGGGCCTCCTGACCCGGGACGCCCGGAAGGTCGAGCGGAAGAAGCCCGGCCGGCCCAAGGCCCGGAAGCGGTTCCAGTTCTCGAAGCGTTAATCGCCTTCGACATATCCTGACCGGGGCGTACATCGGCCCCACTGTAAGAGACGACCGAACACATGAAGCAGGTAGGACTCGACGAGATGCTCGAGGCGGGCGTCCACTTCGGACACCAGACCCGCCGTTGGAACCCCAAGATGGCTCCGTACATCTTCACGGAGCGCAACGGGATTCACATCATCGACCTCCGGAAGACCCTGGACCGGCTGCAGGCCGCCCAGCAGGCCGTCCGGGAGGTGACCCTCAAGGGCGAGCGCGTGCTCTTCGTCTGCACGAAGCGCCAGCTGCGCCCCATCGTGGAAGAGGAGGCCCGTCGCTGCGGCGGGTACTACGTCACCGAGCGCTGGCTCGGCGGCATGCTCACCAACTTCCAGACCATCCGGAAGCAGATCCGGCGCCTGAAGGAGCTCGAGCGCGGCCAGGAGGAAAACGCCTTCGAGTTCTACACGAAGAAAGAGCGCCTGATGCTGGACCGCGAGCGGATAAAGCTCGACAAGTACTTCAGTGGCGTGAAGGACATGAACCGCGTCCCCGGCGCGATCTTCGTGATCGATGCCCGGCGTGAGTCCATCGCCCTGAAGGAGGCCGCCCGCCTCAACATCCCGGTGATCGCCATCACCGACACCAACGCGGATCCGGATCTCATCACCTACCCGATTCCCGGGAACGATGACGCCATCCGCTCGGTCAGCCTCATCACCCGCGCCATCGCCGATGCCATCGAGGAAGCGCAGCGCGAGGTGCCGGAGGATCAGCGCAGGGCGCCTGAGGTGGAGGCCACGGTCTACAGCACCGAGACCGGTGAGAAGCAGGCTGCCGCCGCCGAGAAGAAGCCGGCCCGTCGCCGTCCTCGGCGCAAGCGGGTTCCGGTGCCGGAGGTGATCGCGGCCCACCGGAAGGGCTCCGACGAGGGTGGGGAGGCTGATGCGGAGGCCCCTGCCGACGCTCCCGCCGCCGAGGCCGAGGCCGTCGAGGCCCAGCCCGAGGCTCCCGAAGCCGACACGCCGGCCCCCGAGGCCGCTGCGGAGGATGCCTCGGCCGATGCCGGAGCCGCCGACGAGTCAGAGGAGAAGGCCTGACCTCACGGTCCGGACGACTCTTCGAGGACCCGGAGGCGGGAGCTGAACGAGGTCGGAGGTCCCCTGGACCGCCCCGCCCGCAGAAGCTCCCGCCTCTCTTTATGACGAACTGAATCAGAACCCTGAAGACGCGGAAAACACACCCATGTCGATCAGCGCACAGGACGTAAAGAAGCTCCGGGACATGACCGGGGCCGGAATGATGGACTGCAAGAAGGCCCTCACGGAGACCAATGGCGACCTCGAGGCCGCCGTGGACCTCCTCCGGGCCAAGGGCGCCGCCAAGGCCGCCAAGCGGGCCGAGAAGGAAGCCAACGAGGGCACCGTCGGCCACTACATCCACCACGGTGGTCGGGTCGGCGCGATGATCGCGCTGAACTGCGAGACGGACTTCGTCGCCAACACCGACGACTTCAAGGGTCTCGCCCGGGACCTGGCCATGCACATCGCCGCGTCCAAGCCCGTGGCCGTCGACGAGAGCGGCATCCCGGCCGAGGTGGTGGAGCGCGAGAAGCAGGTCTACCTTGAGCAGGTCAAGCAGGAGGGGAAGCCGGAGCACATTGCCGAGAAGATCGTCGAGGGCAAGCTGCGGAAGTTCTTCGAGGAGAACACCCTCATGAAGCAGGGCTTCGTGAAGAACCCCGATCAGAGCATCGAGGAACTCATCACGGAGGTGTCCGCCCGGACCGGTGAGAAGATCACCGTCGGCGACTTCGCCCGCTTCCAGATCGGCGGCTGACCCCACCAACCAACAGACCGGGGATGTCCATGGAGGGTGAAGACCTGGCATACCGACGGGTTCTTCTGAAGCTGTCCGGCGAGATGCTGGCCGGAGATCAGGGCTTCGGGATCGAACCCTCGGTCGTGGATCGGCTCACCGACGAGGTGAAGGCCGTCCACGAGATGGGCGTCGCTCTGGGGCTGGTCATCGGGGGCGGGAACATCGTCCGCGGAGCCATCGCCAGTCAGAAGGGGATGGACCGGGTCAACGCCGACTACATGGGGATGCTGGCCACCATCATCAACGCTCTGGCCGTGCAGGATCTGCTGGAGCGGAAGGGGGTCGAGACGCGGGTTCAGACCGCCATCCGCATGGAGGAGCTGGCCGAGCCCTACATCCGGCGTCGCGCGCTGCGGCACCTGGAAAAGCGGCGGGTGGTCATCTTCGCCGGCGGGACCGGCAACCCCTACTTCTCCACCGACACGGCGGCGGCGCTCAGGGCCATCGAGATGGAGGCCGACGTGGTCATCAAGGCCACGAAGGTCCGGGGTGTGTACAGCGCCGATCCGGTGAAGGACCCCTCGGCCGAGTTCATCCCGGAGATCTCCTTCCAGGAGGTCGTGGCGCGTGAACTAGCGGTGATGGACGGCCCGGCGGTTTCCCTGTGCAAGGACAACCACCTTCCCATTATCGTCCTGGATACCTCCCAGCCCGGATCGGTGGCCGCAGCGATCCAGGGCAGGAATCCAGGCACCCTCGTTTCCTGAAGTCAGTCAACCGTCCCACCCGGGCGCGGCAACGGAGGAACCACCATGCTCTCGTTCAAGCAGGCCAGTGATCGGATGGACGCGGCCATCGAGGCCATCCAGCGCGAGTTCGCCACGGTCCGGACCGGCAAGGCGACTCCCGCGCTGCTGGACACGGTCCGCGTGGACGCCTACGGCGGGAAGATGCCCCTGAACCAGGTGGCGTCGGTCTCGACGCCGGAGCCGACCATGATCCTGGTGTCTCCCTTCGACAAGACGCTGATCAACGACATCGAGAAGGGGATTCTGAACGCGGACCTGGGGTTCAACCCGGCCAACGACGGCAACGTCATCCGCGTTCCCATCCCGCCGCTCAACGAGGAGCGTCGCCAGGAGTTCGTGAAGCTGCTGCACAAAATGGCCGAGGAGGGTCGGGTTTCCGTCCGGCACGCCCGTCACGAGGCCCGGGACGAGGTCAAGCAGCGCATGGCGGACCACGAGGTGGGAGAGGACGAAGGACACCGGGAGCTGGACGAGATCCAGAAGCTCACGGACGACCACATCAAGCGGATCGACGAGATGCTGGCCGCCAAGGAAAAGGAGGTCCTGCAGATCTGAGGCCCGCTCGGATCGCTGGAACCGTCCCCCCATGAGCTCCGATCAACTTTCTGCCCTCCAGGTGCACGGGGACATCCCCCGGCACGTGGCCATCATCATGGACGGGAACGGGCGCTGGGCCCGTCGACGTGGCCTCCCCCGCTATGCCGGCCACCGGGAGGGGATGCGCGCGGTCCGGGCGGCCGTGGAGGCCGCGGTGGACTCCGGCGTGGAGGTCCTGACGCTGTTCGCGTTTTCGACGGAGAACTGGCAGCGGCCCAGCCGGGAGATCTCGGCGCTCATGTCCCTCCTCCGTCTCTACGCGGAGAAGGAGCGTGCTCGGCTCCGCGAGGAGGGCGTCCAGGTTCACGTGCTCGGGGACCTGGACCGGATGGAGGAGGGGACGCGCAAGGCCGTCGACCGCATCCGCGAAGGTACCGCAGACGGCCATCGCCTTCGTCTCAACCTCATGATCTCGTACAGCGGTCGAGGCGAGATCCTCCGGGCCACCCGATCACTGGCCCGGAAGGTTCAGGAAGGCGGCCTGGATCCGGACGCCATCGGCGAGGAGGAGTTCGCGGCCGAGCTGTTCACCCGCGACATCCCGGATCCGGACCTGCTGATTCGGACCTCCGGGGAGCTGCGCATCAGCAACTTCCTCCTCTGGCAGCTGGCCTACACCGAGATCCACATCAGCCCGGTCCTGTGGCCCGAGTTCACGAGGGAGCACTTCTTTGCCGCGCTCCTCGACTACCAGAGCCGGGAGCGGCGCTTCGGACGGGTGGAGGTGCTCTGATGGCCGGACCGGACATCGGGAAGCGGCTTGCCGTGGCCGGCGTGGGGATCCCCGCCGGGCTGGCTCTGATCTACGTCGGGGGATGGCCCCTCGGCGCGGTCCTGACCATCATCGCCATCCTGGGGGCTCGCGAGTTCTACGGGATCGCTGAGGCCGGCGGCGCCCAGCCGTTCGCGCGCATCGGCGCCATCAGCAGCGGCGCCCTCGTTCTCTTCGCCACCCAGTATCCCCGCATCGAAGCGCTGGCCCTGATGGGGTGGGGTGTGGTTCTGGGCGTGGGTCTTCTGTCTCTGGCCCTCTCAGTGTTTGGCCGCTGGCCCGACGGAAAGCCGCTGGCGTCCTCGTCCTCGACGGTGCTCGGGATCCTCTACACCGGCGGCACCGTGGCCTTCGTGCCGCTTCTCTGGAATCTCCCCGAACTGGGTGGAGGGGCCGGACCGCTGGGGTCCTGGGCCGGGCCTGCGCTGGTGCTCTTTCCCATCGTGGTCACCTGGTTCGGTGACAGCGGCGCCTATTTCGCCGGATACCGCTTCGGAAAGACGAAGCTGATCCCGGCGGTGAGTCCCGGGAAGACCGTCGCCGGAAGCGTGGGCGGGTTCGTCGCCTCGGCGCTGGCCGGGGGACTGCTGGGCGGGCTGGTACTGGACCAGATCCCGGTATTCGGGATCGGAGCGATCGAGGGAGCGCTCCTGGGTATCGTCCTGGGGGGCGTGGCCCAGGTGGCGGACCTGGCGGAGTCGGTGTTGAAGCGGGAGGCCGGGGTGAAGGACTCCAGCAACCTCCTCCCCGGGCACGGGGGGATCCTGGATCGGTTCGACTCCATCTACTTCTCCGTTCCGCTCACCTTCGCCTTCCTGGTTGTCCGAGCGGCCCTGCTGTGATCCGCGTAGCGGTCCTGGGCTCCACCGGTTCCATCGGTCGGAGCGCCCTCGAGGTGGTCCGGCGTCACCCGGATCGGTTCGAGGTCGTGGCTCTCACGGCTCGCCGGTCGGCGGACCGCCTGTTCGAGCAGGTTCGGGAGTTCACGCCGGCGCGTGCGGCCCTGCTGGAGCCTGTCCAGCCGGTCCCCCCGGAGCTCCAGGGGGCCACGGAATGGCTGGATGGGCCAGAGGCCCTCACCCGAATCGGCGCGACCGACAACGTGGACGTGGTGGTGAACGCCCTCGTGGGAGCGGCCGGCCTGGAGCCCACGATTCGCTCCCTCGAGGCGGGTAAGCGCCTGGCCCTGGCCAACAAGGAGTCCCTGGTCGCCGGTGGACACCTGGTGCTGGAGGCGGCCGAGCGGGGTGGGGGAGAAATCGTCCCCATCGACAGCGAGCATTCGGCCCTCCTCCAGTGCCTGGAGGGCTACCGGCGGGACGAGGTTGCCGGGATCACGCTGACGGCGTCCGGGGGGCCCTTCCGCGGCCGTCCGCGGGCCGATCTCGCCGCCGTCCGCCCAAGCGATGCGCTGCGTCATCCGACCTGGGACATGGGGGCGAAGATCACCATCGACTCGGCCACCCTGGCCAACAAGGCCCTGGAGGTCATCGAGGCGCACTTCCTGTACGGATTCGGGTACGACGCCATCGATGCGGTGGTGCACCCCCAGTCCATCGTTCATTCGTTCGTGGAGTTCGTGGATGGGTCGGTGCTGGCTCAGCTCGGAGACCCCACCATGGAGCTCCCCATTCTGTACGCGATGAACTACCCCCGGCGCGTTCCCGACGAGGCGCTCCGGAGCTTCGATCCGGCACGGCTCCTGCCGTGTTCAACGCGGCGAACGAGGTGGCGGTCCAGGCCTTCCTGGAGGAACGCGTCGGTCTGCTGGAGATGGCCGATGTGGTGGACTCCGCCCATCAGCGTCTGGGGGGCGGGAGCTTTTCGTCGGTTGAAGAGGTATTGGAGTGGGACCGCCGGGCGCGCCTTGCCGCCTGGGACGAAGTTGAGCGGCGTGGCGCTGCCTGATCGAGGCGAGCCCCGGATGAACTCTATGAGGAAGCACTGATGGCAATATTGGCCACCATCGTCGTACTCGGTGTGCTGATTTTTGTCCACGAGCTGGGCCACTTCTGGGCGGCCAAGAGCGTGGGTATCGAAGTCCAGCGATTCTCCATCGGCCTGGGGCCCCGAGTGTGGGGCTTCGTGCGGGGCGATACGGAATATGTTCTTTCC